>DAIPYJ010000074.1:956-14072 GCA_036782775.1 Candidatus Dormiibacterota bacterium
CACAGCTCCTTCAGGATCAGACCCCGCTGCTCGGCATCGCCCTCTTCGCCCCGCAGGCACTCGCCCAGACCCTCGACGCACCGGCCGATGACGTTCTCGTCGTCAACGGCAAGCTGGTGGTGGGCACCGATTTCGGAGCCTTTGCGTCGGCCGATAACGGCGCAACCTGGTTCCGGCTTGGCAGCAACCTGCCGAATGTCGTCGTCGACCAGCTGACGCTGGCCAATGGCGGCACCAGCATCCTCGCCGCCACGCACGGCCGCGGTCTGTGGACCTACCCGGTCACGGCGCTCCCATAGCGGATGCAATGAAAAGGCCGCGCCCGCTGGCGCGGCCTTTTTATTGGGTGACAATGCTTTTGGCGGCTTGATTACGCTTCAATCGCTGTGACCAACTTCTACATCGTCAGCGCCAGCTCGGCGGCGACCCTGATCGGGCTACTGTTTGTCGCCGTGCAGATCGGTCCGCCGATCACCGTTTCTGGAGCCATCAGCCGGAGCCACGCGATGGCACGCTCGACGTTCGCGATCTTCATCATCCTGCTGGCCCTGTCCATGGACCTGCTTCTGCCCTTTCAGACCACCCGCGAGCGAGCCCTGATCGTCCTGGCCGCCGGGGTGTTTGGCATCCTTCGGGCCGTCCGGACCTGGGTCCCGGTATGGGCATACAAATTTCAAGGTCGGCTCGAGTTTCGGCTCTGGCAGACCGCCTGGCTACTGCTCGGCCCGCTGGTCGCCTACGGGTTCATCATTCTCGCTGGCATCGAGCAACTGCATACCACCGACCGCAACGCGCTCGACATCGGCATGGCTCCCTGGTTCATCGTTCTTTTCGTGATTGCCATCAGGAATTCGTGGAATCTCCTGGTCGAGCGGACCGGATCCGCCGCCAGCTCCTCACCCTGACCCTCTCCCCGCACGCGGGGAGAGGGAATGCTCCCTTAACCCTTCAGCTCGCCGGGGATGATCGTGACTTTTCGGAGCTCGGTGCCACGTAAGACCTGGGCTTCGACGGGAATGCCGACCGGCCAATCAGTCAGGAAATGCTGCAGGTCGTCCACCCCGTTCATCGCATGGTTCGCAAGCCCGATCAGGACGTCGTCCTTCCTGAGACCGGCCTTGGACGCCGGCCCACTCGGATCGACATGGGCGACGCGAACGCCGCGCTCCTGCTCGAGCTGGTAATAGCGGTTCACCCGGCGGTGAATCGGCCAGGTCTCGCCGCCGATGCCCAGATAGGAGCGGACCACCCGCCCCTGGCGGATGAGCAGGGACACGACTCGCTGGGCGGTGTTACTGGGCACCGCGAAGCAGATGCCCTGCGCCATGGCGATGATCGCGGTGTTGATGCCGACCACCTGCCCGCGGGAGTCGACCAGCGGTCCGCCGGAGTTGCCAGGATTCAGCGCCGCATCCGTCTGGATGATGTTCTCGATGGTCCGGCCGCTTTGTGCCCGCATCGTCCGGCCCAGCGCACTCACCACCCCCGTTGTCACGGTTGACTGAAACCCGAAGGGGTGGCCGATGGCGACCACGAGCTGGCCGACCCGCAACTGGCTCGAGTCTCCGAGCCGGGCGTGCGGAAGTCCAGCGCCCGAAGCTCGCAGGACGGCAAGATCGGTGTGCGGATCCTTGCCAACGAGCTCGGCTTTCACCGTCGAGCCGTCGCGCAGGGTGAGCTCATACGCCTTGGCCGCGGTGGCCACATGGCTGTTGGTCAACGCATACCCATCGGGGGTGATCAGCATCCCGGTCCCGATGCCGCTGACGCCGACAACGGCCGGCCCCACCGAGTCGACGACGCCGATCACCGCCTCGGAATAGGCGTCGAGCAGCTTGTGATCCGAGATCATCTGCTGCTCCTACCCAGCGGGCACGGGGCTAAACAAACTGCCTATGATCGTGTCCGTGGAACCACCGGAATTCGCCCGCGACATGATGGACTTCGACCGGCTGCTCGATGGCGAGAACCGGCATTCGAACCATCCCGACGACGTCGAGCACTGGTTCATGGTCTATTCGGATCTGGTCGCCTTCAAGGAGCATCTGCTCGGCCAGACCAAGTCGCATATCCACCAGGCACCAGAGACGAAGCCTGAGCTAGGGGCCCATGACGTCCCCTTCCTCGAAGCCGAGCTCGGCCGACTGCGCCGCGGGCTTGCGTTCTGGTCTGAGCGTCGGAACTCTGCCAAACAACTGAGCTAACGACGGCTCTTGGGCCATCCGCCAGCTGGCCGTCCAGGCCCTGGTCCAATCGGCCTATCCACCATCGGCGCACTCAGGTTGCAAGGTTGCTTGCAAGCCCGGCGCTGGATCATCGGCTGCAGGGCTTATGCGCCTTTCTGTTCGCGCCAAGATCATCCTGCCCTTCGCCGTCCTGCTGCTGTTCGTGGGCATCATCGGGACCGGCGTGGCCAGCTTCGAGTGGACGAACGCGGCCAGCCTGGAGTTTGACGGCCGCTTGCTGCAGTCGAGCCTGACAGCCAATCAGAGCCTCTCGCAGCTCGATGCCGTGCGTGCCGCGGACCTGCGGCTGGCCACCGACACCGTGGGCGTCTCAGAATCGCTGGCCGACAATCAAACGGGGGCGCTCTCACGGCTGCTGCTGCCGGTGGTCGGGAACCTCACCGCTTCCAGTGCGGTGCTGACGGTTGTCGATGCGGAAGGCGACGTCGGGCTCCGCATCGTGAACGGCGCCCATGGCCCAGCCGTGGTATCGATCGGAAACGGTGAGACCTATGCGGCGGAGCCGGCGGTGCAACGGGTCCTCGGCGGCGGCGGCAGTGACCGGACCGCGTACATCAGCGGCACGGCCGGCGCATCAACTCTGAATTGGGTGGCGCCCATCCGGCTATCCGGGGAAACGGTCGGCGCCGCCATCCTGGGTGAATCGGTTGCCGAGATCGCGCAGAGTCTTCCCTCGGTGGCCTTCTACGGCCTCGACGGCACGCGCCTCGGCACGGCGCTGGCAAATCCACCGGTCCTGAGCGCCGCCCTTCGTAGCACGATTCCCACCGACAACAAGGCGGTAGCGAGCGATCAGGTTCTGAATGGTCAGCCGTACGGGGCGCTCTTCAGCACCTGGACGATGCGCGGAACGAAGATCGGCTATCTCGCCGTCGAGTCGAGCGAGGCTCCACTGATTGCCTCGCGCGACCAACTCCGGGTGATTCTTGCTGGGCTGTTCACGCTGGCCGCGCTCCTGACCCTTCTGGTCGGCTCGGCGACGGCGACGGTGTTGATGCGGCCGATCCACGCGCTGATGCAGTCCATGCGGATCGTGTCCGGCGGAGACCTCGAGCACCGCGCGCGGGTCCATGGCCGGGATGAGATTGGCTATCTGGCCAAGACATTCAACGAGATGACGGCGAGCCTCGAGGACAAGACGGAGGCGTTGGAGCGCACCGCTTTTGCCGCCATCGAGGCACTGGCTCGCGCGATCGACGCGCGCGACCCCATGACGTTCGGCCATTCCGAGCGCGTCGCCGCGATCAGCCTCGAGATCGCCGATGCCATGTTCATGCCCGACAAGGAACGCGAGGCGCTGCGGCGCGCGGCGCTGCTGCACGACCTGGGCAAGATCGGCGTTGCCGACAAAGTTCTGCGAAAGCCTGGTCCGCTCAATCAGCTCGAGGCGGAAGAAATGCGCGATCACTCGCAGATCGGCTATGACGTCCTCAAGGGCCTGCCATTCCTGAAGGCGAGCCTGCCGGGCGTGCTCTATCACCCCGAGCGGTGGGACGGCGGCGGCTACCCGCTCGGGCTCCGCGGCACCGCGATCCCTCTCCTGGTGCGGATTCTCTCGGTGGCCGATGTCTTCGAGGCGCTCACCTCCGATCGACCGTACCGCGAAGGGCTGAGCTTCGAGGCGGCCGCGACCGCGATTCGCAATGAGGCCGGCCTGCAGTTCGACCCTGATGTGGTTTCCGCATTTCTGCAGCGGCGGGACGCGATCGAGGCCATCGTCGAGCGCATGCGAGGCGATCACGGTCCCGTTCAGGCGGAGCCGGAGGCGGCATGAGCCGGCATCGACGGCTCAGCTTGCTCGCATTATTGGCACTCCTGCCCGTGATCGCGGCGGTCTTCTGGCTGACCGCGGTCGCGACCTCGGGACTGCCCGGCATCGCGGTATTTGCCATCAACGTGCATGGCCTGACGATCAACGATCCGAGGAGCGCGTTCCGTCCTGCGCCCCTCTCCTTGCGCGTGCTCGACGATGCCCAGATCGATGCCGCGAGCGCAACCGGGAACGGAGCTCGATCCGGCGCCGCAACCTCCACGACCTATTCAACCGGCTCCGACGCCCAGTCGCCATCGCCAAGCGCCAGTTCGCAGGGAGCGCCGGCGCCGACGCCGACCGTGATCCCGCTGCCGGCACCTAGCCCGACGATCATCCCGCTGCCCACCCCCACGCCGCTGCCCACGATTCTTCCGACGCCGACCCCGAAGCTGAAGAGCACGATCAGCGGCCAGGTCATCGACACGGTAAGTCACCTCCCGATCGCGGGTGCGAGCATTGCGGTCAGCCCGAGTGGCGCGTCGACCACAACGGACATCAACGGCAACTTTTCGCTGGGTGTCAGCCCGGGCACCTACACCGTCACCGCCAGCGCCGTCGGTTACAACAGCGCCAGCCAGACGGTGACGGTCAGCGGTGGCCAGAGCCTGGTTCTCAGCTTCAAACTGGTTGCTCTCACCGCAACCGGCAGCATCAAAGGGACCGTCATGGATAGCGTCACCGCCGCGGCCATCGCGGGAGCGACGGTTGGGCTGTCGAATGGGCTGGTCACGATCACCGACCTGAACGGAAACTACAGCTTTGCGGCCGTTCTCTATGGCAACTACACCATCACCGCATCAGCAACCGGCTACCTTAGCCAGTCACAGCCGATCACCGTCAAGCCGGGACATCAGACGACACTCAACTTTCAGCTGGCTCGTTAGCTTCTGGCGTCCCGGTCCTCCGCAGCCGCTTTCAGAATGCGGTTTCGGGTGATGAGAAACCGCTCCATGTATCGTCGGATGACAAGACGATCGGCAAGCCATCCCAGCGGACCCAGCGGCGACGCATAGTCAAAGACGTCCACCATGCGGGTGCCGCCAGTTTGAGGATGGAACTCGTGGATGTGGCGAAGGCGAGCGAATGGCCCGTGAATCATCGCATCGACGAAACGATGGGGCGGTTCAAACTCGGTGATGCGGGACGTCAGCCGCAGCCGAAGCCCGAAGTGCGTCGCCTGCCAGGTGACCGTGTCGCCTGGTCCGAGCTTCCCCGAAGTTACGCCAGCAATCGCTGATTCTCGTGACCGCGCGGTTGACTGCTGATGAAGGTCGACGTCACGCGCGAGATCGAAGCAACGTTGGGTGACGCGGTGATTGACGTTTCCAGCCGGATAACTGGCATCAGCGGCCGACGACGTGAAGGCGCCAGCCGCCCAGGTCGTCGGACTCGGGATGGTGGACCTCCTCGAGAGCGGCGCGCCGCAACAAATCCTCGATGGTGCGCTGGCTCTTGATGAAGGCGGTGACGACCTCCGGATCGAAGTGGGTGCCCGAGCCTTTCAGGATCTCGGTCTTCGCGTACTCGAAGGTCCGCGCCGGGCGATAGGAGCGATCCGATGTCATCGCGTCGAGCGCGTCGGCGACCGCGAGGATGCGGGCGCCCAGCGGAATCTCATCGGCGTGCAACTGGTCGGGATAGCCGTTGCCATCCCAGCGCTCGTGGTGGTGGCGCACCAGAGGAAGAACCGGCTCGAGGAAGTCGATGCCGTGGAGCATGTCGACGCCGATCACCGGGTGGCGCTGCATGCGAATTTCCTCATCGGGCTCGAGGCGGCCCTGCTTGCGGAGAATGGCGTCCTCGATGCCGATCTTGCCGATATCGTGCAACACGCTGGCGCGCCGGATGGCGCTGATCTCCTCTTCGTTGGACCCAAGCTCTTTCGCCATGATGACGGCGTAATCCTCGACGCGCTGGGTGTGGCCGTGCGTGTAGGGGTCGCGTGCTTCGACCGCGGCGGCCAGCGCCTCGATGGTCATCAGATAGGTGTCCTGAAGCTGGAGCATGGCGAGCTTCAGCGATGCGCTCTTGTCCTTGAGCGAGCGGGTCATCTGGTTGAACGATTCGGTGAGCTCGCCGATCTCGTCGCCGGTGGTGACGGGCGCCTGATGGTCGAGGTCGCCGGCGCTGACCAGCCGGGTCGCCTCGACGAGACGATGCACCGGCCGCGTGATGAGCCGCGCGATCCAGATGCCGAGCGCGAGCGTCACCAGGACGCCGGCCAGAAAGAGGGCCGCGAGGATGATGCGCAGCTGGTTGGTATCGGCGAGCAGCCCCGCCGTCGAGGCCGCCACGCCGATATAGCCGAAATTTGCCCGCTCGATCCAGGGCGAGATCAGCTCCGTCGCGGGGCCGCTGACGGATCGGGATAGCTCGACGACGCTGGTCGGCGTCACCCGATTACGGGTGGCGTCGTCGAGCGCCAGTGAGGACCAGCTTGATGATGGCACGCTCAAGGTGCTGCTCAGAACCTGGCCGTTGACGTCGTAGTAGGTGATGTCGTCATGCAACGACGCCTTGATGGTGGCTGCACGATCGTCGAGGTATTCGCCGACAAGGAGGGCACCGAGCAACGAGCCCTTGGCCGAGCGCACGGTGGTCGCGCTGAAGATCGCGGGCTTGGGGGCGTCGGCGATCAAATCGGTGTCCGATGTTCCGCCGGTGAGCATGTAGCTCAGGCCTGGCCAACTGCTGAGGTCCCGATTCTCTGTGACTGTGTCCGCGAGGTTGCCGTGGCCGACCACCCCGACGATCTCGTGGCCGGCGAGGTCGACGGTCTCGACGATCACGCTGGGATGAATCGCAAGCGCCCGCTCCAGCCAGCTCTGCAACGCGGGAGCCTTGGTCCAGTCCTGGCTCAGGCTGGCATCGCTGCTGAGCAGTCGGAGAATGGCACGGCGCTGACTTTCGGCGGACTGGACCATCGACTGCCCGACGAACCCGTCGTGAATCAGTTGGCTGTCGAAGGCCTCCTGGCTGCGCGAGCTGAGCTCGCCGGTTGCCATCACCGTGCCGATGGCGCCGATCGCCAGCGTCAGCGCCGCGAACGGCAGGACGATCTTGAGCGCCAGGCGATGCCGGAAGCGGGGCATGGTGACGGGGGTGTAACGTCCGGCGGGGCGGTGAGCTTGTGGTCGGCCCCTCTCCCTGACCTCCCCCCACGAGTGGGGGAGGGAACTGGTTAGAAAAACGATTCTGGGCTTGGATCGAGCCGAAATTCGTGTCCGGGGAAGTCGGCGGTGAGTCGCGAACCGTCGGCCGGAAAGACATAATCGAGCCGGACGTAGTGGCCGAGTTCCTGCGCTTTCGACAGAAACGTGGTCGCATGCTGCATGGAGCTGAAAACGGGCGCAGTTCGGCGGTCGCCATCGGCCCGGGTCAGGATCGGCATGCGGTCGGGGTCGCGGGGGCCGTCTGTTTCAACCACGATGAGGAAAACGCGCGCGGGCAAGCTCACGTCTCTAGACTATGTCCCGGTGACACCGGCCGAGGCACGCGACGCGTTTTCGCGCCTGCTGCAAACGCCGGAAGGGGAACTCGACCTGGCTCAAGGCGCGCTGCTTATCGCTGCCGAGGAATATCCCGACCTGCGGCCCGGCGTCTACCTCAATCGCATCGAGCGGATGGCGACCGAGCTCAAGCACAGGATTCGCGGAGAGGTCGAGCCCGCCCGGGTGGTTGAGCGAACGAATCTGTACTTCTTCGAGGAGCAGCACTTCAAGGGCAACCGCGAGGAGTACTACGACCCGCGCAACAGCTTCCTGAATGAGGTGCTGGAGCGGCGCGTCGGGATTCCGATCACGCTGGCAGTGCTGTACGTCGCGGTGGGGGAGAGGGCGGGCTTGCCCGTTCGGGGCGTCGGCATGCCCGGACATTTCCTGGTCAAGTACGCGCCGGCCAGCGGCGAGATTTTTATCGACGCCTTCAACGGCCGCACGCTGACGCGCGAGGAATGCGGCAAGATGCTCGAGGAGATGTACGGCGGCACGGTCGAGATGCGCCCGGCGTTGCTGGAGCCTTCGACGAAACGCCAGATCCTGGCCCGCATCCTCAACAATCTGAAGAGCCTCTACATGTCGCGCGGCGATCTGCAACGCGCGCTGTCGGCCAGCGACCGGATCATGCTGGCGGATCCGCACCTGACGTCGGAATGGCGCGATCGCGGCATGATCCTGTTTCAGCTGCACCGCGACGCCGATGCGTTGAAGGACTTCAACCGCTATCTCGCCGTGCGGCCCGAACCGGAGGATGCGCCGCGCATCAAGCAGATGCGCGGCGAGCTGGTCAGCAGGCTGAACTGATGGCGAAGATTGGTGTCATTCTTCGGGAGGGCCTGATCTTCGGCGTCATCGCCGGCATCATGGCGTTGATCATCCGGCTGGTGTCGGTGATGGCGACCAATGACCTGACGCCAACGACCTTCGCCGACTTCGTCACCTCGGCGCTGGGCCTGCTGGTGATCGGCGGCGCCGGTCGCAAGCTGGCCGCCTTCACGAAGGCGACAACTGCCGGCCTGCAGATGGGCGCGCTCGCCGGCGGCATCAGCGAGCTCTTCCGTACGATCATCGCCAGCATCGTGCTTTCCTATCTCCCCGCCGGCCAGGCGGCCGTCGCGCATCTGAGTCCGAGCGACCGGGCGGCGGCCGAGGACACGACCCGGCTGATCGTGAACCTCGGGCTTGACCTCGCGCTCGCCGTCCTGTTCGGAGCCTTGATCGGGTGGCTCGGCGCCTGGTCCTTGCTGCAATTCCGACCGCCGCGCGAACCCAGAGGGTAGATCGGAGTCGCGCCGAGCGTCGGTAAGATAGCGGGGATCGCGCTAGACGGGGAGTTAGCGGTGCCCTGTACCCGCAATCCGCTACAGCGGGGTCGAATTCCCCTTTGAGGGGTGCGCTGTTCGGTGCGGCGTTTCGTGCGACTGCGTTGATGGCCTGGTCCTGCGCGACCTGGTTCCGTGAACCCTGTCAGGTCCGGAAGGAAGCAGCAGTAAGCGGGGTGCCGGGGGCGCCGCAGCCCACCGGGCCTGAGTGGTCCGCGTTGCGTGCCCGGGCGGCGTTACAACGAGAAGGGGTGCGCGGTCATTAACAACGAATTCTGTTTGGTCGCTTCAGGAAGCCTGACGATGCTTGATGGGACGGTCCATGTACCTGTCCGCCCATTCGCCGAGCTTGAGCATGGCAGGGCCAATCGCGCGGCCGCTTTCGGTCAGTTGGTAGACGACGCCCAACGGCGGGCCGCCGATCACCTTGCGGGTGATCAAGCCGGCCTTCGTTAGTTCTGACAGGCGTTCCGAGAGCATGCGCTCGCTGATCCCTGGGATGGTTCTTGCAAGGACAGCGAACCGCATGGGGCCTTGCAGCAAGAGGCTGAGAATCACGCCGGACCAGCGCTTTCCAAGCAGCCCGAAGGCGCGGGTCAGCCGCGCATCGCACTCGATCGCCTTTGCTGGAAGCCTCGGAGCCACCAGTTCAGTCTAGCCCAATTCGGGCCACTTTGACTAAGGAACTTGCAAAAAGTAAGCTGCGTCTGGTAGCGTCGATTGGGTAGCAATCAGCTGTATTTCAGGAGGCGATTCATGGCAGTTTTCAACCTTGATCCATTGCACACCCAGATCGAATTCGCGGCAAAGCACTTCGGCATGATGACGGTGCGCGGAACCTTCACCGATGTCAAGATCTCGGGCGAGGTTTCCGTCGAGCAACCAAATACCTCGCACGTAGAGGTCACGATCAACGTCAACAGCTTGCGCACGCACAATGCGCAGCGCGACAAGGACTTGCTCTCGTCGTATTTCCTGCAGCTTGACCAGTTCCCTACCATCACCTGGAAGAGCAAGAAGTTCGAACCGGCGGGCACGGATAAAGGAAAGGTGACGGGCGATCTCACGATAAAGGGGGTCACGAAGCCGGTGACCCTGAACGTCGTCAAGTACGGCGAGCTGAACGACGCCAACATGGGACACCGGATCTCCTACGCGGCCGAGACCGAGATCAACCGTAAGGACTTTGGCATGAACTTCGACGCCATGGCGGACGGTAAGTTCATCGTGTCGAATGAGATCCAGATCAATATCGAAGGCGAACTGGTTGAGGTGAAGGTGCCGGCCGAGGCAAAAGCCTAAGCGGCCGCTCAGTCGACCGAGAGGTCGAGGCGCTGGAAGACGCAGGTCTGACGGCGCGGGCGAGAAGGAGGCAGCGCCAGTTCTCGGGTGAGCCGGGTGGGCCGAGCCCCTTCTCGCTTGCGCCGCCGTACTGATAAAAGAGCGCCGCGGCCTGCCGTTGTTTGTTGATCCCCAGAGCGTGCGGGCACAGCTCCCGATAAAGACCCTTGTATGTCGCTCGAACCCGGAGCCGGTTCTGGATCGCGGTCCGAATCATGGAGTAGGTATCCGCCCCGGGCTGGCCGTCGTCGATGGGCTGGGCAACGCTCATGCGGCTCTCCTTAGACGACGTCCGCCCAGGGCGGAAACGAGCCCATCGGCGACGGTCGCGGTGGGCGTGCGGTACGGCGTCCAGTGGTTGACGTGGCGCGCATTGAGCGTGGTCGTAAACAGCAGGTACGCGCCCTTGCCGCTGGCGAGCTTGGCGAATTCTTCCGATGGGATGAGCCAGCTCCACTCATACCAGGCATGTCGCGCTCCGTCGTAGTGCTGGACGAGTACGAAGTGATTCGGATGGGGAACGAACGTGGCCCGATGTATGTTCGCCTGGATCAGGTTGGTCGGTCCGGTCAAGGTTCCGCCGTGAATCGAAAGGGAAATCCAGCGGCCGGTGGACTTTGAGAAGACCAGACGATGGCGGCCGAAGACGTCGGGATCAGCCGCCATCAGGACCTGATCGCCGGTCGCGGCTTCGAGGAATGCGGAATCGAAGTGACGCTTGAAGAAGGTATTGGTCTCGAGCGGCTGGGTTGAAACGGCCGGCAGCATGGGCGGTTGCGTGGACCAGCCGTTGGAGGCGGCCAGGTCGCGAAGCGCCAGTTGATACTTCGCGGCGCGGTCGCGAGCGAGACCCGACCTGCTGCCGACGAAGAGCCAGCGATTCGCGTGCGTCGCGTCGGGGATGCAGGCCTTCCTGAGGTCGGTGCTCTTGAACTTCCAGACCGGATCGACCGGCTCCCGCTGGCCCAGGTCGTAATAGACGATGGTGAAATGCGTGTTGTCGCGCGGGTAGAGTGCCGGGGTGTCGAAGGAGATGTGGACTTCGTTGCCGGCGTGCAGGCTGGTCGTCCCTTTGATCTGGTCGAGGCGAAAGTCATAGCTGCCCATCGGCGCTCGCGCCCGGTCGAATCCGCCCGTGTCGTGGACGGGCACCCAGATTTCCAGCGGACCCGGCCACGACAGGGCGTAGGCCTCGTCGACGCGGTTTTCGAGGATGTGTCCCAGTATCGCGTCGGACGGGCGCCAGCTGCCCTGGTCCGCGCCGCCTCGCGGTTGCATCAAGGCGTTAACGGTCCGGCGTCAGCTCTTCCTGCTGGCTTCTCCGGCGGTCGAGGACTTATAGCGCTCGGCTAGCTGCGGCCGATTCGCCCCTTCCATCACCGCGCGTTGCGCCTTACCCACGGCGTCAAAGAGCGCAGGGTCGTCGAGGCCCGGCGCGCAGATGAGCTCGCCACGATCGAGGGCGGCCAGTGATGCGGTGACTACCTCGTCGGACTGCATCGCCATCGACGCAAGACGGCCACGATCCATGTTGAGTGTGTCGTGGAACTCAGTCTTGACCACGCCCGGCAGGAGCACCTGCAGCCGGATGCCGCTGTCCTTGAGTTCGCCGGCAAGCGCCTGGGTGAAGGTCAGCAAGTATGCCTTGGCGCCGGCGTAAACCGCGCGATAGGGCATTGGATTGGTGGGAATCGTCCCGGAGAGCGAAAGCAGTGACGCGACGTTGATGATCGCGCCCTGCCTCCGCTGCACCATATGCGGTAAGGCCGCGCGGCTCAGCAAGGTCGGCACGCGCACATGAAGACGCATCAGGTCATCGGCGACATTAGGATCAACCTCGACGAAGCGGATATAGCCGGGGAAGCCGGCGTTATTGATCAGCAGATCGATGTCGCCTTGATCCAGACGTGTCCGCACGAGGTCAAGGCCTTTCTGATCGACAAGATCGGCGATGAGAACCTCGCTCGAAGCGCCACCGGAGGTGCGGACCTCGTCCGCGAGCGCCTGAAGGCGTTCTCGGCGACGCGCGACCAGGACGAGGTCATAGCCACGCTGCGAAAGTTGCCGCGCAAAATCGGCGCCAATTCCGGACGATGCGCCAGTGATGAGCGCCCGAGGACGTTCTGCCATGGACCTACTCTACGGTGCCTGACCAACGATCAGAGTCATGGCGCCCACAAACCACCGTTCAGTACTGAGCACGGTGATGCCAGCTGACCGGATCAATTTTTCCGTGTCCTGGTTGATCCGGTCGTGGCTGGTGTGGACCACGAGCGGGTTGAGAGCATTCTGGGCGAGCCGGACCCAGAGGCGATCGCTGCCAACGTGCTCGAGGAAGGTCATCGGGGCATTCGGCCTGGCAACCCGACAAGCTTCCGCGAGGGCTTGGCGTGGATTCGGGATCGTGCAAAGCACGAGATTGTAGGCAACTGAGTCGAAGGAGTGGTCCGCGAAATCCAGGTGCTGGGCATCCATGACGCGCAGCGTCCCCTTCCGGCCCAGATCTGACAGCCGTTTCTCCGCATGGCTGAGCATGCCCGGGCTGAGGTCGATGCCCGTGATGTCAACGTCGGGTGCGTAATAGGGGAAGCTCGCACCTGCGCCGACGCCGACTTCTAGGAGACGACCTCGGGCGTAAGACGCAGCCCACGCATGGCCATCGCGCAGGATCCACCGAGCGAACCGCCCGCCCTGGAATTGCGCGTACCGATCCGCGATGCCGTCATAGAGCTTGCGAATCGAGGCGAGTTCTTTGTCCAGGATGCCACTCTAAGAAACGCCCCTCACCCTGACCCTCTCCCCACAGGGGGGAGAGGGAATTATGCCGCTCCCCTCACCCTGACCCTCTCCCCACAAGTGGGGAGATTGTGATGAAAGCGGACCTCCCCGGCCGGCTC
>DAIPYJ010000075.1:0-13956 GCA_036782775.1 Candidatus Dormiibacterota bacterium
CGCCGCACGACCTGGCCGCGGCCGCCGCCTGAGCGAGCACCTGACCGTGCGACGGTCCGCGCCTTGACACCCCGAGGGGCCGGTGCTAGCTTCGCCTTGCCGAGCCATCGCGCCATAAGAAGGAGGGAGCTTGCGATGCCGCTGTTCATGGACACCCACGAGAGGGTTGACGGGCTCACGGCCGATGCCGTGGCCGGCGCCCACCAGCGCGACCTGGAAGTTCAGGAGAAGCACGGCGTGCGCTACCTGCGGTACTGGTTCAACGAGCCGGAGGGCCGGGTCTACTGCCTGGTCGAAGCGCCAAACAAGGATGCGGCCGCAACGGTGCATCGCGAGGCGCACGGTCTGGTGGCCGACGAGATCGTCGAGGTGAACGAGGGCCGTTAAGCGCGCATTCAGGCCGCCTGCCCCTCGCGGCCGGCGTCCCATCGGAGGAAGGCTTCCATGAAGGGCTCGAGGTCGCCATCGAGCACGGCCTGGACGTTGCCCATCTCGAATCCGGTGCGGTGATCCTTGACCAACGTGTACGGCTGCAGCACGTAGCTGCGGATCTGGCTGCCCCATTCCATCGACTGGCGCTCGCCCTTGAGCTCCTGCCGCTGCTCGGCCCGCTGCTGCTCGCGGAGCGCAACCAGCCTCGAACGGAGCACCTTCAGCGCCATGTCGCGGTTCTTGATCTGCGACCGCTCGTTCTGGCAGGTGACGATGATGCCGGTGGGCAGATGCGTCATGCGGACGGCTGACGAGGTCTTGTTCACGTGCTGGCCGCCGGCGCCGCTGGAGCGGTAGGTATCGACCTTGAGGTCGTCGGGACGAATCTCGATGTCGCTCTCGTCTTCGATCTCTGGAATCGCCTCAACCAATGCGAACGAGGTGTGGCGACGATGCGCCTGGTCGAAGGGCGACAGCCGCACCAGCCGGTGGACGCCGTGCTCGGACCGCAGCCAGCCGTAGGCCCGGCGGCCCGAGATCCGCACGGTGACACTCTTGTAGCCGGCTTCTTCGCCCGGTGACTCGTCGAGGATCTCGGCCTGCATCTTGTTGCGTTCGGCCCAGCGTAGGTACATGCGCAGCAGCATCTCCGCCCAGTCCTGGGAATCGACTCCGCCGGCGCCGGCGTGAATGCTGACCAGGGCCGGATGGTCCGCGTACGGATTGGCGAAGAGGAGGTCGACTTCCTGCTTTTCGACGTCTTTGTCCAACGCCTGGAGGTCATGTTCCATCGTCTGCTCGAGGTGCCGGTCATCCTCGGCGATCGCCATCTCGGTGAGGCCGATGATGTCTCCGGCCCGCGACTCGAGCTTGCGCCAGGTCTGGACCTCGTCGCGCAGGCCCTTGGATTCCTGGGCGAGCCGCTGGGCTCGCGGTGGATCCTGCCAGATGTCGGGGTCTTCTAGCTCGCCTTGGAGCGCCTGAAGGCGCTCCTCCTTCTTCGAGAGGTCAAAGATGCTCCTCGAGCTGGTGAATCTTGTTCAACAGCTCTTTGGCGCGTTCGAGGATCTCATCCATTGTTTAGTGCCCGTGACAGTTCTTGAAACGCTTGCCGCTGCCGCAAGGACAGATGTCGTTGCGGCCGACTCCCGCGAAGTTCAGCGGACGCTGAAACGGCGGGCGCACCTGACCCGGCGCGCTCGCGGTCGCAGCCTTTGGCGCTTTCGGTGGCTCGGCGACATCCTTCGGCTTCACGGGATTGGCTGCGGCGCCTGCCCGTGCCTTGCTGGCCTTGCTGGCGGAATCCCGCTTCGAAGCCGTCGCGGAGGTGGCCTTCTTCTTCGTCATCGCCGGAAATCGTACCCGAACTCCGGCTTTCTCAAGCCGGGCAGGCCTCAGCCGCTCAGCGACCGTGGCATTTCTTGTATTTCTTGCCGCTACCGCACCAGCAGGGATCGTTGCGTCCCAGCTTCGCCGTGTTTGGCGGACCCGACGGCTGCCCGTTCGGACTGGTCGTGGCACTGCCGCCAGTGGGAGCCGGCTTCGGCCCTCGGCTCGCCATGGCCAGCGGTGGCGGTGCCTGCGGTGGCTCTTTGACCAGCTGGACCCGGTAGATGGTGGAGGCGATGTCGAACTGAATGCCCTCGGTCAGCTCCTGAAAAGCCTGGTATGCCTCGTTCTTGTATTCGATCAACGGGTCCTTCTGGCCGAAAGCCCGTAAGCCGATGCCTTCCTTGAAATGCTCCATTTCGGTCAGGTAGCTGATCCATTTGGAGTCGATGGTCCGCAGTACCACGAACTGCTCGACTTTCCGCATCATCTCGGGGGTCAGCTCGGCCTCCTTGGCCTGGTAGGCAGCGTCGGCATATTCCATGAGGCGGGCGACAACCGCCTCTTTCGCCTCGCCGAACTCGTCTGCCGACAACTGCTCGAAGGGCGGCAACGGGAAGACGTTGCTCACCTGGGCGACAAGCCCTTCGAGGTCCCAGTTATCGGGATGCCGAGACTCGCAATGCTGATTAACCGCGTCTTCGACCACCTTCTCGATCCACTCGCGGATCTGGGGACGCAGCTCGGTGCCCTCGAGCACTTTCCGACGCTGCTCGTAGATAATTTCGCGCTGTTTGTTCATGACGTCGTCATACTCGACGAGGTAGCGCCGGGCATCGAAGTTATGCCCTTCCACCTTGGTCTGGGCGCCCTCGATTTGCCGCGAGACGAACCTGGCTTCGATCGGCTCGGCGTCGGCAACCCGGAGCATGTTCATCATCCCCTTGATGCGCTCACCGCCGAAAATACGCATCAGGTCGTCGTCCAGCGCGAGGAAGAAGCGGGATGAACCGGGATCGCCTTGCCGACCGGAGCGGCCGCGCAGCTGGTTGTCGATGCGGCGGCTCTCGTGGCGTTCGGTTCCGACGATATGGAGGCCACCGGCGTCCGCCACGCCTGGCCCTAGCACGATGTCGGTGCCACGGCCGGCCATGTTGGTGGCGATGGTGACGGCGCCTGGTTGTCCGGCCTTCGCCACGATCAAGGCCTCTCGCTCGTGCTGCTTGGCGTTCAGGACCTCGTGCGGGAGACCGCGTTTCTGAAGGAGTCGTGCTAGTCGTTCGGACTTCTCGACGGATACCGTGCCGACCAGCACGGGCCTGCCCTGCCCAGCCGTCTCCTGGATCTCATCGACGATGGCGTTGAACTTTGCGTCTTCCGTCTTGTAGATGAGGTCGGTGTGATCCTTGCGGATCATGGGCTTGTGGGTCGGGATCACGACCACCTGCAGCTTGTAGATCTTGTCGAACTCCTCCGCTTCGGTGACCGCCGTCCCGGTCATGCCGGCCAGCTTCTTGTAGAGGCGGAAGTAGTTCTGGTAGGTGATGGTCGCCAGCGTCTGCGTCTCCTGCTGGACCTTGACGCCTTCCTTCGCCTCGACCGCCTGGTGCAGTCCATCGGCCCAGCGGCGGCCGGGCTGCTGGCGTCCCGTGAACTCGTCGACGATGATAACCTCGCCGTCCTTGACCAGGTAATCGCGGTCGCGCTTGTAGAGGGTGAAGGCCTTCAGCGCCTGATTGATTTGATGCGCTTCCTCGACATGATCGAGCTCATAGATGTTCTTGATGCCGGTCCAGCGCTCGAGCTTGGCGATGCCGTCTTCGGTGAGGTGGGCGGATTTCGTCTTCTCGTCGACGGTGTAATCCTCGGGCTCGAGCCGCGAGATCAGCCGCGCGAACTGGTAATACTTCTCGGTCGATTCCTGCGCCTGGCCCGAGATGATCAGTGGCGTGCGTGCCTCGTCGATCAGGATGCTGTCGACCTCGTCGACGATCGCGAAGTTCAAGCCTCGCTGGACGCACTGCGCGAGATCGACCGCCATATTGTCGCGCAGGTAATCGAACCCGAACTCGCTGTTGGTGCCGTAGGTGATATCCGCCTGATACGCCTCGGGCCGGGAAATCGGTCGAAGATGCTGCAGGCGCGGATCCGGGTGCGTGTCGTCGGTGAAGTCCGGGTCATAGAGCAGCGACATCTCGTGGCCGATGACCGACACCGACATCCCAAGAGCGTGATAAACGGGAGCGTTCCAGCCGGCGTCGCGGCGGGCCAGGTAATCGTTGACCGTGATCAGGTGGGCGCCCTTGCCCTCGAGCGCATTCAGGTAGAGCGGGAGCACGGCGACCAGCGTCTTGCCTTCGCCGGTCTTCATCTCCGCGATCTTTCCCTGGTGGAGGACGATGCCGCCCACCAGCTGCACGTCAAACGGCCGCAGGCCGATCGTCCGGCGAGCGGCCTCGCGCACCACGGCGAACGCCTCCACCAGGAGGTCGTCGATGGTATGGCCCTCCGCCAGCTGCTTGCGGAACTCGTCGGTCTTCGCCTTGAGCTCCTCGTCACTCAGCTGCTGGAGCAGTGGCTCGAGCTCGTTGACCTCGGCGACCCGCTCGAGGTGGCGCTTGACTTCCCGCGCGTTCGGATCGCCTAAGACCTTGGTAAGAACGCTCATGGGACTCGCTGCTCTCTCAGCAACCAGTAAGCATACCCGCCATCAGCCGGGCGAAACCGCGGCTGATCAGCTGAGGTCGGCTTCGACCAGGCCGAGTGAACCCGGGCCCGCCGGCCCACGCGAGCGGCGCGTTAGTGCCATGGGAGCGTTTGAGGCGTTGACGACGGGCGACTAACTGAGATCAGCCTCGACGAGCCCAAGGCTCCCGTCGTTGCGACGGTAGAGCACGTTGAGCTCCTGACTGTCCTCGTTGAGGAAGAGGAAAAAGGCGTGGCCCAGACCCTCCATCTCCTGCCGGGCCTGGTCTTCCGACATCGGCTTCATCTTGAATCGTTTGATCCTGGCGACGCCGTTCGGCCGAACCGCGACGGGGAGCGGGTTGGGCTGGCTGATGGTGGCAACCGGTTTTGCCCGCCGATGGTCTTTGAGCTTTTCCTTGTGCTGGCGGATCTGGCGGTCCATTTTGTCGATGACGAGGTCGACTGCCTCGTTCATGTGGGTGGCCGACTGAACCGCCTTGAGAATGTTGCCGGTGCGCCCGCTGACATGCACGGTCAGCTCCGCCACCTTCATGTTCTCCAGGCTCTTGTTCTTCTCGGTGTCCAGCTCCATGCGCGCTTCGAGGATGTGGTCGAAATGGCGCGCCAGCTTCTCCAGCTTGGCCTGGGCATACGCCTTGATCTGGGGATCGGCCGCGGACTTCTTGGCCTGAATCAAGATCTCCATGGCAGCCTCCTGTGAGATCTCTCTGCACAGGAGTATAGCCAGCTAGCCGCTGAAAAGCCGCAGCGCCGATGCAACCGGCCGTTAAGGTTAGTGTCCCGGGCGTTCGTTGGCTCGACGGTCGGGAAAGACGCGCGCCAGTTCGGGCGGAATTGGCACGCCGGCCGCGAAGAGCTTGTCCATGATGTGCGGACGGATGCCGGTCGGCCGGAAGACGCCGGTCATCTGACCCTCTTTGCCCATGCCATGCGATTCGTAGAGGAAGATCTCCTGCATGGTGATGGTGTCGCCTTCCATGCCGGTGATCTCGGTGATGCTCGTCACCTTGCGCTGACCATCGCGCGTCCGGTTGAGTTGGACGATCAGGTCGATGGCGGAGGCTACCTGTTGCCTGATCGCCTTGGTCGGCAGGTCGATGCCGGCCATCAGGACCATGGTCTCGAGCCGCGATAGGGCGTCCCGGGTGGTGTTGGCGTGCAGGGTGGTCAGCGACCCGTCGTGACCGGTGTTCATCGCCTGCAGCATGTCGAGCGCCTCGCCGGAACGGCACTCGCCGACGACGATGCGGTCGGGGCGCATGCGCAGCGCGTTGATGACCAGGTCGCGGATCGCCACGCGGTTTTCGCCGTTGAGGTCGGGCGGCCGGGACTCCATGCGGCAGACGTGCTCCTGATGCAGTTGGAGTTCGGCAGCGTCCTCGATGGTGACGATGCGCTCGTCGGGAGGAATGAAGCCGGACATGACGTTGAGCAGCGTCGTCTTACCGGTACCAGTTCCACCCGAGATCAGGATGTTGGCGCGGGCCATGACGCATGCCTTGAGGAACCCGATCGCCTCGTGGCTGATGGTTCCAAAGTTAACGAGGTCTTCCGACTGGTAGGGATCGCGCGAGAACTTCCGGATGGTCAGCATCGGCCCGTCGAGCGCGATCGGCGAGATCACGGCGTTGACGCGCGAGCCGTCGAGCAGTCGGGCGTCGACCATCGGCGTGCGGAAGTCGATCCGGCGGCCAACCGCCGAGACGATGAAGTCGATGACGCGCAGCAGATGGTTCTCGTCGTCGAACTTGCGGTCGGTGAGGAGGATCTTGCCGTTGCGCTCGACGTAGACGTTCTCGTGGCCGTTGACCATGACTTCCGTCAGGCTGTCGTCGAGCACCAGGTCCCGGATCGGGCCCAGCGCCTCGTAATACCGAGCGAGTTCGTCCTGCGAAACCTCGGACGCATTGACCATCTAAGCCCAATCCCCCAAATGCAGATTTATGAACAGGCGGACTGTTCCGGGAATGTAACGGCCAGCGGCGCGAAAGTTTGCGCCCTGGCCAGCACCGCAAACGCAGCGACCGAGCCGCCCGCCTGGCGCAGTGCGGCGGCCGCTGCCTGTAGCGTGGCGCCGGTGGTGCAGACGTCGTCCACCAGGATCACGCCGGTTGGCGCCGCCGGGCCAGCCCAGGCAAAGCTTCCCAGGAGGTTGACGCGGCGCTCCGCCTGGCGCAGACCAACCTGGGCCGGCGTGGCACGGATCCTGGCCAGGCCTGCAACCAGCGGCAGGCTGAGCGATCGGGCGAGCTCGGTTGCCAGCCGTTCCGCCTGGTTGAAGCCGCGTTCACGGTGACGCTCCGGGTGGAGCGGCACGAAGGCGACGGCGGCAGCCTGGACGCCAGATCCGCCAACGGCTTGGATCAACAACGGCGCCAGCACGCCGGCCAGCTCCCGGTGTCCCGCGTACTTATAGGTATGGATGGCACGCTGCAGTGAACCTGCGAAACGCCCTCCGGACAGCAGCGGCACGCCCTCCAGCGTGGTCGTCACCATCGCCTCGACCGCTGACCGGCAGGTCGAGCACCAGGCGGTGCCGATTCGGCCACAGCTCGCGCAGTGGGGCGGGAAAAGAAGGTCGAGCAGGCCCACGCTCAGGCGACGAGCAGCTGGTCGCCGACCTTGATCGCGTGCCGGTCGATGGCGCCGGCAGGCAGCTCGGCGACCTTGTCAGCGCGCCAGACGAAGGGCACCATCCCGATCCAGGGCCGCAGCCGCCGGTAGGTCTTGACGACGAAGCCCTGCTTGTCGACGAACACGGCGTCGATCGGGAAGCGCATGAACATCATGTGGATGCCGTTGCAATGCGGAATCAGCAACCCGCCGTTCTCCGGCAGCGCGGCGCGGCCCATGAGTCCCAAGCCCTGGGTGAAGACATTGCCCGCTACCTCGAGCGGCTCGGCGATGGTCCGACCGTCTTGTTTAGTTAGTCGCAAAACTCCACCAATGTGTTGCTAGAAATCTTAGCATCGTTGGCAGACGGCAGCTGAGGCGTCGAGCGGAGTGCGAGGCCGCAGGCCGAGCCGCGCTTTCGCGCGTAAAGCGACGCCGCCGTATGCCGTCCTGTACGCGCACACGAGTGCAGTGGAATTTCGCCCGAGTGCGCGATGGGACGGCTGGACGGCGGCACGTCGCGTGTTATTTGTGTTGGAACGTGTGGATGATGATGATGACCGCCGGACCCATCAGCACGATGAACAGGGTCGGGAAGATGCATCCGATCATCGGGAACAACATCTTCAACGGCGCTTGCGCCGCCTGCTCCTCTGCCCGCTGCCGGCGTCGCCGCCGCATCTCTTCGGACTGAATGCGGAGCACCTTGGCGATACCAACGCCGAGCTGTTCCGACTGGATCAGCGCCTGGATGAAGGTATGCAGCTCCTCAACGCCGGAGCGACGGCCCATATCATCGAGGGCCTCGAGGCGGGGGCGCCCGAGACGAATCTCGTTGAGCACCTGCGCGAACTCGTCGGAGAGCGCGTTGTGGAACTTCTCCACTAGGCGGCCGATGGCGGCGTCGAAACCGAGACCGGCCTCCACCGAGATCGTCAGCAGGTCGAGCGCGTTCGGGAGTGCAAGCCGCAGTTCTTTCTGGCGACCCTTGATCTTGTTGTTGAGCCAGACGTCCGGCAGATACCGGCCCAGCAGAAATCCGGCGCCGGCGGCAACCAGGCGCAGGATGAACGTCTGCGGAAAGACGATGCCGCCGAACCAGAAGGCAAAGAGGGCGACGACGATGCCCGCGATCACCTTGAAGACTTCGAAGCCGTTGACGCTCAAGCCGTACGGCCGGCCGGCAAGGTTCAGCTTGTTCTGCAGCACGACTTGGCGGTTCTTCGCCATGCGGGAGGTGAGCAGGCTGCCGAGCCGCTCCAGGGCCGGCTTGATGAAGCGCTCGCTAAAGGGCAAGGAGAGCTCGATCTCGTCGAGCGTCAGGTTGTGGTCGCGATACTGCGCGAGCCGTTCGGCGATCAGGTCCTGCCGCGGCTTGGCCGTGACCGCCTGCACCGCGATGAAGACACCGCTGAAAGCGAGGAAGGCGAAGACGATGGTGAAAATGCTCATTCAGCTACACCTGGATGTTTGTGATTTTCGAGATGATGCCGTAGCCGATCAGGATCGAGACCATGCCTAATCCCATCAGGACATAGCCAATCCATTCGTGGAACATTGGCGTGATGTAGGTGGGAGAGATAAAGGTCAGGATCAAGCCGAGGGCGAACGGTAGCCCGGTGATGATCCATCCCGAGGCGCGCGCCTGGGCGGTCAGCGTCCGGATCTCACCCTGGATTCGGATGCGCTCGCGGATGGTGAAGGCGATGGTGTCCAGGATCTCAGCGAGGTTGCCACCGACCACCCGGTGGATCTGGACCGCGGTCACCATCAGGTCGAAGTCCTCGCTCTCGATGCGTTTGACCATGTGCTGGAGGGCGTCATCGACGGAGACGCCAAGGTTCATCTCGCGCACCGCCCGGCTGAATTCATCCGCCATCGGTGGCGAGGAGCTCTTTGCGATGGTGGCCATCGCCTGGGCAAACGAGTAGCCGGCCTTGAGCGCGTTGGAGAGCAACACGATCGTGTCGCCCAGCTGGTAGTTGAACGCCTTGAGGCGTCGCCGCTGCCGGAACTTGAGGAAAAAACCCGGAGCGAAGTAGCCGATCGGGATGCCGATCAGCGCCAGGATCGGGCTGTGGAAACGCACGAAGAGCACGGCGCAGAGCAGGACGATCAGGCCGATGATGATCATCACGTACTCCGAGACCCGTAGCTTGAGGTCGGCCTTGGCAAGCTCTTCGGTCAGCTTCGAGGTGCGGCCGCCCTTGTTGCGGGTCAGGCTCTTGTTGAAGCCTTCCAGGAAGCCCTCGAACATGCCGCCCTTTTTGGCGCTCGGGCTGGCCTCGGGATTGTAGCCGTCCATGTGCAGCTCGACCTCGCTCGACTGCTGCCGGTTGGACATCAGGGCCATCACGACGATCAGCGCGCCGATCGCGGCCATCGCGGCGAAGACGAGTTGCAGCGACATTTAGTTGCCTCCTTCGCCGGCAGGATCCGGCACCGGCGTGAAGAGTTCCTTGGGCACGCCCTCGCCCGACGACTGCAGGTGATCGAAATACTTCGGCTTGATCCCGGTGGCCGTGAAATAGCCCTGGACCTTGCCGTCCTGACTGACGCCGGTTTGCTTGAACACGAAAATGTCTTGCACTTTTACCTGGTCGCCGTGCAGCCCGAGCACCTCGCTGATGGCGATGATCTTGCGGGCGCCATCCCGTAAGCGACTCTGCTGCACGATCACGTTTATGGCGGATGAGATCTGCTCCCGGATCGCCCGAGAGGGCAGCTCTGCCCCCGCCATCAACACCAACGTTTCCAGGCGGTTCAAACTGTCACGCGGCGAGTTGGCGTGAATAGTCGTCAACGATCCGTCATGGCCCGTATTCATCGCCTGTAACATGTCGAGCGCCTCGCCACCGCGGCACTCCCCGACCACGATGCGATCGGGCCGCATGCGCAGCGCGTTGACGACCAGGTCCCGGATCGCGATCCGGCCCCGTCCCTCGACCGTTGCCGGCCGTGACTCGAGCGTTACAACGTGCTCCTGGTTGAGCTGGAGCTCGGCGGCGTCTTCGACCGTGACCACCCGCTCCTCTTCCGGGATGAAGCTGGACAGCACGTTGAGCGTCGTGGTCTTGCCCGAGCCGGTGCCGCCGGAGACCAGCATGTTCAACCGCGAGCGGACGCAGGCCCGCAGGAACTGGGCCATCGGGTCAGTCACCGTCCCGAACTTGATCAGGTCGTGGATCTTGTACGGGTCTTTGGAGAACTTTCGGATGGTGAGGATGGCGCCGTTGAGCGCCAGCGGCGGGATGATGACGTTGACGCGCGAGCCATCCTTGAGGCGCGCGTCGACCATGGGCGAGCTCTCGTCGATCCGGCGGCCGATGGTGGACACGATCCGGTCGATCACCCGGCGCAGCTGGTCCTCGCTCTCGAACTGCACGGTCGAGAGCGTCAGCTTGCCCTTGTGCTCGACGAAGATTTGGTTGGGGCCATTGACCATGATCTCGGTCACCGAGGAGTCGTTGACGAGCGCCTCGATCGGGCCCAGGCCAAGGAAGTCGCTGAGCACCGACTCGAGCAGGCGTTGCCGCTCCGGTTTGGTCAGCGTCAGGCCCATCTCGGCGACGACCCCGTTGAGCGCCTCCGTGATGCGGGCCTCCCGCTGCTCACGGTCCTCGTCTTCGGTGTCGTCCAGGTTCTCGATCAGCCGCGCCTGCAGGCGGTTCTTGATCCGCTCGGCCTGCATCTCGAAGGGCGTCCGCGCCCGGGGCGCGACCGCCGTCCTGGCCGGAGCCGACCCAGCGCCGGCCTGCGGGACAAAGGCGCCTTCGGGGACGGCATTCGGGTCCGGCCCCTGCTGTTTCTGAACGCGATCGAGCAGGGACAGGGCTAGACCCTCCCCCCGAGCACGCTAGGACGCCAGCCGAGCACGCTGGGTGGCATTAATGGGAAGCCGAAGCCAGGCACGATCATCTCTACCTTCCTAACGCCGGGCGAACAGACCCTTGCGGGGTTTTTTCTCCGCGGTCTCTGCGGGAGTCGCGGCCGCTGGGGCGCTGGGCATCAGTTTCCCGACCAACTCCCGGATCCGCTGGCTGATCTCTGACTCGGGATGGGTGGTCACAAAGGGGTTTCCCCGGTTGATCGAGTTGATCACCAGCTTCGGGTCGTTAGGAATCTGCCCGGCGATCGGGAAGCGGAGGTTCGCCTCGACGCTCTCCTTGTTGAACTCAGAGTGGGCATCCGATTTGTTGAGCAGCAGAACCACCCGGTCGGGCGAGATTGAGAGGGAATCGAAGATCTTGAGCGCCAGCTTGGTGTTCTTGATCGCCGGGATGCTGAGCGACGTGACCACGACCACCTTGTCGGCGTGGTCCAGCACCTCGAGGTTGATCTCGCCGAGGTGGGCGCTGCTGTCGACGATGATGTAGTCGAACATCTTGCGCAGCTCCCCGAAAATCCGCCGAATGTGGTCGACGGTGACGAGATCGGCGAGCTCGGGGCTGATCGGCGTCAGCAGCACCTTCACGCCGCCGGGGCCGTCGACCATGATCTCGCGGATGAAGTCGGTGTCCATGTGCTCGATGTTCTCGATCAGGTCGGTGATGCCCTGCGAGTGGTCGAGGTTGAGCAGCACCCCGATGTCGCCGAACTGCAGGTCGAGGTCCACGAGGGCAACCTTGCCCTTGGTCTCGTTCGCCATCGAGACCGCCAGGTTGGCAGCGATCAGCGATTTCCCGACGCCGCCCTTGCCCGAGTAGAAGAAGTAGACCTGGCCCTGTTCGGCGCGACGCGGTGCCTGGCCATCGCTCGGCCCCTCCGGCGGGGCCGCCGCGGCCGTCCCGGTCGTCTTGGCGAGGAAGCTCTCTTTCTTCTGCTCCAGCTGATAGACCCGGCGAATGCTGGCGATCAGCTCGTCGCCGCTGAAGGGCTTGATCAGGAACTCGCGGGCTCCGGACTGCATCGCCCGCCGGAGGTAGTCGCGCTCCCCCTGGACCGACATGATGATCACCGGCGAGGCCGGCACCTCCTGGGCCAGCGTCTCGGTCGCCTGGATGCCGTCCATGATCGGCATGTTGACGTCCATCAGGACGATGTCCGGGGCCAGCTTCTTGGCCTGCTCGACGCCGTCCTTGCCGTTGACCGCGGTGGCAACCACCTGGATGTCCGGTTCGAACGACAGCAGCTTCTGGAGGTTGTCCAGGGTGCTCGGGATGTCGTCGACGATCAGGACCTTGATTGGCTCGCTCATTCGGTCATCTCGTTAAAGACAGCACCCCGCGAAATCTTCCGATTTCCCGGGGGGGAGCCTGTCAACGTTTTTTCGGATTCGGTTTAGCGGAACTGGTAGGTTGCCGTGAAGCTGAGATCGGTGGTCGGTGTCGTGCCCGGATCGACCTGGTCGTAGTCCTTGACCGACTTCAGCACGAACTTGTAGTTGGTGTTGTCGAGCAGGAACTTGAGGTCCTCGGCCTGCTTGAGCGTCACGATCACGGTCAGGCTCGACGAGATGCCCCGGGTGTTGGTGCCACCGGCGGGCCCGACCCGGATGACGTGCAGGTTGGTAAAGGTCGTCTTGGTCTCCGCCTTGCATTTGGCGGTGATGGGCTGTTGATTGCCATCCACCGGGCAAACCTGGGCGGTGGTGAGGATATCGATCCGGTCGTCGGGCTGGATGTAGCCACCGACGCCCACCAACTCACCAGTCGGGATCTGCATGGCGACACTGCCGGACGGGATCGGCAGGAACGCCTGCTTCGCCGGCTGGACGCTGCCCGCATCCGACACGATGAAATAGTCGATGATCGCCGAGTTCGCGTGGATCGGAATCGCCGCATACTTGCCGATGACCAGGTCCTTGGAGTGGAACGCAAACGGCGGCGTCTGGTCCTCCGAGAACTTCTGCACGGTCACCAGGTCCGCGGTGATCTGGGTCGACGCCGCGATGTCCTTGGTGGCCACCACGACGTCCACTGTCTTCGCCGACCCTCCAATCGATGTGCCGCCGCCCGAGGTTTTGCCAACGAGCAAGGCCCCTCCGAACGCCACGATGGCGAGGAAAACACCGAAGATCAAGAGGATGCGGTTGCTCTTCGGCTTTACCTCAGTCGCCAATCGACTCACCTCCTGAAATTCGGCGTGCACGCCTTAAGGCGAGACGCTCTTTCGGGTCATGTATCTAGAAATGCCCCCGCTTCCTTGCACAGTCGGCGACGAAATTTGTCGAGGAAAAAACAAGAGAGCGGGCCGAAGCCCGCTCTCTTTGTTTAGCTCCCAGATGGGTGGCCTTACTGGCTGAGACCGCCCGAAATGTTGCAGAACACGTTCTTGACCTGGTTGCCGAGAACGATCAGGACTACGATGACAACCACCGCGATCAAGACGAGGATGAGGGCGTACTCTACCATACCCTGGCCTTCCTCACGATTGAAGAGCTCACGGAGGCGCAGATACAGGTTGGTCAACATGCTAGATTCACCTCCTTTTCGAGCAATTCGAACGGACCCAGTGTCTCTCCGGGTCGCGTTCTGATCAACGCGGAATCAGCCAAGACATGACGAAAGATTTTTGACGACTCGGTAACGCTGAGCTCGTTTATTTCAATTGGCGTTACGAGTGGTCGCGCCACCACCGGACGTCGGCGCAGGTCCCCTCCGCGCGCGCCGCAGACCGGCCGACCGCCTCTGCTACGACGTGGCGCGGGCTAAAAGTGGCTCTGGGCTGAAACGGTAGAGGCGTTTACGCCGGCTGTTCACCAATGCATTCGGCTCAGCAGAGCGGCCGGTCGAGCACGCACGGAGGGTGCGCCGGCGGTCGGAGGTGGCGGGACGGTTAGCGCTTGTTGAGCGGAATCTCGACTTTGACTTCGGTGCCGCGGCCCGGCTGGGAGCGGATTTCGAGCGTGCCCTTTTCCAGCTCGGCGCGCTC
>DAIPYJ010000076.1:0-297 GCA_036782775.1 Candidatus Dormiibacterota bacterium
CCCCGCTTGCGGGGGGAGGGTCAGGGAGGGGGGTCCCCACTCCTCGAGATCCGCGGCCTCTGCGTCGACTATGGCTTCGGCGATGACGCCGTCCACGCCGTGATCGATTGTGACCTCGCGCTGCGCCGCGGCGAGGTGCTCGGCCTGGCGGGGGAGAGCGGCAGCGGTAAGAGCACACTCGCCATGGCCGCCATCCGCCTGCTGCGCTCGCCGGCCGTGATCACCGACGGACAGGTTCTGTTCCATAAATCTCCCTCCCCCCGGTTCCGGGGGAAGGGTCGGGGAGAGGGGCAATGA
>DAIPYJ010000076.1:307-13459 GCA_036782775.1 Candidatus Dormiibacterota bacterium
GGGGGGGGTGGGGGGGGGGGAGGGGGGCTGCGGAACGAAGTGATCGACATCCTCGCCGCCGATGCCGACGAACTTACGGCGCTACGCTGGTCGCAGATCTCGGTCGTGCTGCAGAGCGCCCTGAACGCGCTCAACCCGGTGATCACCATCGGCGATCAGTTCGACGATCTGCTCGCGGTGCACCGCCCGGAGCTGAACGCGGAGAAGCGTCTCGAGCGGGCCGGCTCGCTGATGGAAATGGTCGGCATCACGGCCGACCGGCTGCGCAGCTATCCGCACGAGCTCTCCGGCGGCATGCGCCAGCGGGTGATGATCGCGATGGCGCTGGCGCTCGAGCCCGAGATCGTCATCCTCGACGAGCCGACGACCGCGCTGGATGTGGTCACGCAGCGCGAGGTCCTGCAGCAACTGATTAGCCTGCGCGATGACTTCGGCTTCGCGGCTCTCTTCATCACCCACGACCTCTCGCTGCTGGTCGAGCTGGCCGACGAGATCGCGGTGATGTACGCCGGTCGCGTCATGGAACGGGCCCCCGCCGGCGCCCTGTTCCGCGCGCCCCGCCTTCCCTACACCTACGGCCTGCTGCATTGCTTTCCGCCGCTGCACGGCGAACGGAAGGCGATGGAGGGCATCCCGGGGTCGCCGCCTGACCTTCGCAATCCACCGCGCGGTTGCGCTTTTCACCCGCGCTGTGCCTGGGCGATGCCGCGCTGCCGGACGGAAGTGCCGGTGCTGAGGCCCCCCACCTTACCCTCCCCCCAGAGCGGGGAGCGGTTTGTAACCAGGGAAGTTGCGTGCTGGCTGCACACCGGTGATGTCGCTGTGCCGGCGGAGTTGGCGCAGCCCGAGCCCCTCACCCTGCCCTCTCCCCGCGAGCGGGGGGAGGGGAAAAGTGCCCAAGTCGCAGGGGGCATCGGATGATTCAGCTCGCGCCGGCGCGGAGCCCGCTCGAGACAACCGTTCCCGTCCTCGAAGGGCGCCATATGACCAAGACCTTCAAGGTACGGCGCGACCGCCGGCTCTTCTCGGGCCGCGTTCCCCTGCATGCGGTCGACGACGTCTCCCTCAGCCTCGCCGCGGGCAAGGTCACGGCGGTGGTGGGGGAGAGCGGCTCGGGAAAGACCACCGTTGCCCGCCTCCTCGCGCGCATTATCCGTCCCGACAGCGGCGAGGTCCTGCTCAACGGAAAGCCCGTTCCGCCTGGCCGCACCCGCAGCTACGCCTCGCAGGTCCAGATGGTCTTCCAGGACCCGTTCTCCTCGCTCAACCCACTGCATCGCGTCCGGCATCACCTGATGAGGCCGCTCAAGATCCACCATCTGGCCCACGGCACTGAAGAAGCCGCCATCGCCGACCTCCTCCGTCGGGTCGCGCTCGAGCCGCCCGAGAAGTACGCCGCGAAGTTTCCCGATGAGCTGTCCGGGGGTCAGCGGCAGCGCGTCGCCATCGCCCGGACGCTTGCCGTCCAACCGCGCGTGCTTCTAGCCGATGAGCCCGTCTCCATGCTCGACGTCTCCATTCGCCTCGGCGTGCTCAACTTGCTTGCCGGCCTTCGCGATCGCGAACAACTCGCCATCATGTATGTCACCCACGACATCGCCTCGGCCCGCTACCTGGCCGACACGATCGCGGTCATGTACGCCGGCCAGCTGATCGAGACGGCGCCAAGCGCGCAGCTCACCGACGCGCCCGCTCATCCGTACACGCAGCTGCTGCTCACGGCTGCGCCCGACCCGGATCGAATCGCGAAGCCTTCAATCGTGGGGTCAGGCGCGCCACCCAACCTGGTCAGCCCGCCCAGCGGCTGCCGCTTTCACCCGCGCTGCCCCTACGCGATGGAGATCTGTAAACGCCAGGCGCCGCCAAGCTTCAGCCTGGCCACCGACCACACTGCCGCCTGTTGGTTGCACAAGGGAGAAAGCGAGGTGATGTCCATGGCCTGAGGGCGCACGCCAGGCGTTTACGAACTCAAGCGTATCGAAATCAAGGAACGCACCAGCCAGAAGGGGCGGTGCGAAAGGGAGGATGACGGAACCATGAATCGAAGAGCGGCGACGGGGCTTCTCGCCGGTATGGCCGTGGTGCTGGCCGCCTGCGGCACCAACGCCCCGGCGAAAGCGACCGGCAAGGTTCTGATTGCGGAACCGACGACCGGTGTCACGTTCTCGCGCGACTTCAACCCGTACGACCCCAACTCGTTCTCGTCGAGCATGGGGACCAAGAGCATCGTCAACGAGCCATTGGTCGAGTTCGACCAGCTCGATCCGACCGACTCGGGCACGCACTACTGGCTGGCGACCGGCTACAAGTTCTTGAATGGCGGCAAGGACCTGCAGGTCACCATCCGCAACGGCGTGAAATTCAACGACGGGTCGTCCTTCGGACCGAACGACGTCGCGGCGACCTTCAAGGCGATGGAAAATCCGAAGGCCAACATCCCCGGCGTGCCGCAGCAGGCGTCGGATCCGACCATCTCGGGCAATAACGTCACGCTGCATTTCAGCGCGCCGCAGTACACCAGCCTCTGGGCGATCCTGGGCACGACCTACATCCTCAAGGCGTCGGTCGCCAACCAGCTGGCGCAGAACCCGTCGATGACGATCGATAACCCGGTCGGCACCGGCCCCTTCATGCTCGACAGCTACTCGAGCTCGCTGGTGAAGTGGAAGCCCAACCCGAATTACTGGGGCGGAACGCCGCCCGAATCCGAAATCGAAACGCCGTCGATCGCGACCAACGCCGCGGCCAGCGACGCGCTCGTGAGCGGGCAGCTCGACTGGGCCGGCAATGACATTCCGAACGTCTACGCCAACTACGTCAACCTGAATCCGCTGACCAATCACGCCTGGTTTGCTTCGGGCAACACGGTCGTGCTCTGGTTCAACCTCAATCCGGGCAACGGCGGCGCGACCGGCATCAACGATCCGGCGGTGCGCAAGGCCGTCAGTTATGGTGTCGATCGCAACGCGCTGGCTCTGCTCGGCGAGTCGGGCTATGAGCAGCCTGCTGTTTCGTCGACCGGGCTGATCCTGCCCAACCAGAAGGCGTACCTGCCGAAGGATGGCTCGATGGCCCACGACCTCTCGGCCAACGGCAGCGTGCCCGATCCGGCGACGGCGAAGACGGCCAATCTCCCGAGCGGAATGGACGTCTACGACATCCTGACCGGCGCTGGCTGGACGCCGCCGGCAAGCTCGCACTTCGACAGCGGCACCGGCACCTACAAGGCGGGTGGCAACTGCGATGGCAGCAGCACCGCCAACTGCTGGACCAAGGGCGGCCAGATCATCAAGTTCTCGATCTACGACCCGGTTCCGTTCTCCGATTACTGGGAGAACGCCTCGCTGATGTCGCAGGAACTCCAGGCACTCGGCATGGACGTGACCACCAAGCCGGCGCAGGGCTATTCCGACTGGAACACGACGCTGACCTCGCAACCCAGCGGCTGGCAGACGGCAATCCACTGGGGCAATGGCGGCAGCATCCCGTTCATCCAGTACCAGGATTGGCTCGACAGTTCGAGCTCGACCTCGGCGGCGGCGCACGTCGGCTTCTCGAGCAGCGATGCGGCGGCGGCGCTCGCCACCTACGCGAGCACCGATCCCAGCAATAGCGACGGGCTCTTTTCCGCCGTTCAGTCACTGGAGAAGGTGATGTCGACCCAGGTCCCGATGGTGCCGTTGCTCTACGGCGCCGACTGGAACGTCTACAGCAGCGCGAAGTACACCGGCTGGCCCAACCAGTCGCATCCGTACATGAATCCGTCGCCGAGCGATCCGCAGATGCCGTACATCCTGATGCAGCTCCATGCGAACCAGTAAGAAAAACTCCCTCCCCCCAAAGGGGAGGGAAACCTCCCTCTCCCCACTTGTGGGGAGAGGGTCGGGGTGAGGGGCTTTTGACCATCGACGTCTCGCAACTCGTCGACAACCTCACGCTGGAGCAGAAGGTCCGGCTGCTGACGGGCGCCGATGCCTGGACGCTCCACGCCGAACCCTCGATTGGATTGCGACCGCTCGTGATGTCGGACGGACCAGCGGGCGTGCGCGGCAGGTCCTTCGACCGCCGCCTGCCGTCGTCGTCGCTGCCCGCTCCGATTGGATTGGGCGCCACCTGGGACGAGGAGCTGATCGAGTCGCTCACGTTCGCCCTCGGCCATGAGGTACGCGCCCGTGGTGTCGACGTGTTATTGGCGCCGACCGTCAACATCATCCGCACGCCGCTCAGCGGTCGCGCCTTTGAGTGCTTCTCTGAGGACCCGCTGCTGACCTCTCGCATCGCGGTCGCCTATGTCCGCGGCCTGCAGCGAGCGGGGGTCGGTGCGACGGTCAAGCATTACGTCGGGAATGACTCGGAAACCGAGCGGCGGACCTACAACGCGCATATCAGCGAAGCCGTCCTCCGCGAGCTCTATCTGCCGCCTTTCGAGGCCTGCGTCAATGAAGCGGACGTCGCCCTCGTGATGGCGGCATACAACTCGGTCAACGGCGCGTTCATGACGGCGAATCCGATACTCCTCCGCGGCCTGTTGAAGGGGGAATGGGCGTTTGATGGCGTCGTCGTCTCCGATTGGACGGCCGCGCAGACCACCGCGCCGAGCGCATTGGCCGGATTGGACCTTGTGATGCCGGGGCCCCGCGGTCCGTGGGGAGAGTTGCTGATCAGTGCCGTGCGTACTGGCGCCGTGCCCGCAGACGCCGTCGACGATAAGGTCGCACGGCTCCTTCGCCTCGCTATGCGAGTCGGCGCCCTCAACGGACATGTATCCCCCTCCGTCCAAGCCGACTCATCAATTCCCTCCCCCCGCTGGCGGGGGGAGGGTCAGGGAGAGGGGAACTTAGTTTCAGACCGGGAACTGATCGACGATCGCTTGCTCTGTGAAGTAACCGCGCGTTCCTTCGTCCTTCTCAAGAACCGGAACAATTTGCTGCCGCTGCAGCCTCGGCATCTCAAGCGGGTGGCATTGATCGGTCCCAACGTCGGCACGCCCCAAACCCAGGGTGGTGGCAGCATCCGCGTGCTTCCGATCGTTCGTCCGGACCCGGCCGCGTCCCTTCGATCGGCCGTCGGCGACGGCGTGATCGTTACCGTCGACGAAGGCTGCGTGACCTGGCCGACGATTCCCATGTCGCCAAAGGGCGCCTTCCGCGATCCAGTGACGGGCGAGCCCGGCATCCATCTCGAGGTTCGCGGCGCCGACGGCACAGTGCTGCGGGACACGTGCTTTTCGAGCAATGTGCTGACCTGGTGGGACGAGCTTCCCGCAGGTGTCAACGTACCCGGGTCCCAGATTGTGATGCAAACGCGGTACGAGGCGGCTATCGACGGTCTCCACCTCATCGGTGCGTCAGGCATCGGCCTTCTGCGGATTTCGGTGGACGGAAAGGCGATGGCCGAGGCCCGAACGCTGCAACCACGCGAGATTGTCGAGGCCTTCTCGCGGCCGCCCGAAGTCCGCGTGCCGGTCGAGCTGCGCGCCGGCCAGACCATCGACGTGCGGCTCGAGTATCGACCGGAGATCCGCGACTACGGATTCGTCACGGCCCGCCTCGGGGTTGCGCTGGCACCCGACGAAGATCGTCTGCTCGATGAGGCGGCCAAGGCGGCGAAGGATGCCGACGTCGCCATCCTCGTTGTCGGCTCGGCCGATGGGACCGAGAGCGAGGGCTACGACCGGCGAACGATGTCCCTGCCCGGACGGCAGGACGAACTCATCGCGCACGTCGCCGCGGCAAACCCGCGAACGATCGTCATCGTCAACGCCGGCTCGCCGGTGCTGATGCCCTGGGCAGACAAGGTCGCCGCCGTCATGCAGGTCTGGCTTCCCGGCCAGGCGTTCGGTGAGGCGCTCACCGCTTGCCTGCTTGGAACGATCGAACCTGGCGGCCGCCTTCCGGTTTCGCTGCCTCGGACGGAAGCGGATTCACCGGTGCTGCATGCGCAACCGATCGCCGGTGAGCTCCCCTATGCGGAGGGTTTGCTGGTTGGCTATCGCGGCTATGACCGGCGGGGTGTCGAACCGCAATACGCGTTCGGCCATGGCCTCGGATTTACCGAGTGGGACTACGAGTCGCTCGAAATCGATCAGCCCGCTGGTGCGGATCACGAGCTCGGTGTCACGGTCAAGGTTCGAAACACCGGCAATCGGGTGGGCCGCGAGGTCGTCCAGCTCTATCTCCAAGGGCCGGATGGCGACGCGAGCCGGCCACTTCGCGGCCTTGTGGGCTTTGCGAATGTGACCGCCGATCCAGGCACGGTTGTCGCCGCTCACGTGACGATACCGGCGCGCGCCTTCTCCCGCTGGGAGGACGAATCACACGGCTGGGTCGTCCAACGTGGACCATATCGAGTGCACGCCGGCCGGTCATCTCGCGATCTGCGCCTCCACAGCGACCCGCTGTTGGCGTAACGCAAGCCTGATCCCAAATTCGGTAGATTTTCAACCTTATGAAGATGACCTGTTCATGTTGTGGCTGCGCCGCTGACGGTCGAACCATGGCAAAACTCGACCGGAAGGAGGACGTGGCCGTCTGTCGCGACTGCCTCGAACGGCTGTTACTCAAGGTCGGCGCGTCATCGACGCCAACCCTTCCGGTCCATGACTTATCCACGGCTGTCGACTTCTACAAGGCCGCAGGTTTCGGCGTCCGCATCTACAACGAGGATCCGCCCGGCTTTGCGTTCGTAAATTTCGATCATCAGAACCTGTTCGATCTGGACCTCATGCCACACATGGATCCAAAGACCAACGGGGCGGGTTGCTACATCGTGACGCGAGACGCCGACGAGTGGCACGCGCGATTTTCAGCCGCAGGGCTTCCCGTCACACCGATCAAGGATGAGCCCTGGGGCATGCACGAGTTCACCTTGACTGACCCAAGTGGAAACCGCCTGCGGATCGGACACTCCAGTCACTAAAGGCCGAGTTCTGACGGTCGACGCCAGGACAACAGCATCGCGACGAAGGTCCAGAGCCAGGCTAGGAGAGCGACCGGAAGCCAGAGACGGGCCAGGGTAACGAGCCATGCCTGGTCGATGGATCGGCCGAGCTCAACGGAGGCTGCCGCGTACATGCCAAGCGGAAAGATCATGCTCCAGAAGGCGGGCACGTAATTCAGCGGGACGCTGCGCAACCAGTGGCGCCACAGTCCCAGCAATGCCAACGCCGGAATCCACCATGATGCCCATGCCCAGAGGGTGAGACTGAATCCGGCCACGAATGGTCGAACCTGATTGAGGAGCTGGTCCTGCGTACCTAGATGCAATAAGAGACTCCCGGCCAGCACGGAGATCGCCGCCGCACCCATGTTGATCCAGTAGGGCGGCGTCAGCTGAGCGGGCGTGAGTTGCGCGAGCAGCAGTCGCGACATCACGAAGCAGATGAGCACGCCGTACAGAACGATTCCGATTCCCCAGATCATCAAGCCGATCGTGGCAAAGGCCGGGGCTGGTCCCCGTCCCAACGCGCTGGCCTCGGCGAACACCACGGCGACCGATTGGGTCGCGACAACCCATAGCAACCAATTGGCCAGGAACTCTTGCGAGGATTCTTGACCAAAGGACACGATCAGGCGAAGTGGGATGACATAGGTTAGGACCAGCCACGTTCCGACGCCGATCGCACCAAGGATGTAGGCCGGAATCTCGAAGCGGACCTGCAAAAAGGTCGCCGCCAGCACGTTCGAGCCTGCGACGAAGGCGAAGAAGCCAAAGACTCGTTCCGGCCGGTCGATGTCCTCGGCCAAGGCGGAACGGTGATGCACAAAGCGAACCGCGTTTAGCCCGATCAATGCGAGATACGCGATCAGCCCAATGGCAAGAAAGAGCCAGAAAAGCGGGGTCAGGCCAAGACTGCGGCAGGCCGTGGCCAGGATGCCGGTCGCCATGACCACGGCGAAATATCCCGGGTCTAGTTCGCGCACCCGCTCGATGATTCGATCGTATCTTGCTGAGACCTGACCCACTGTGCGCCGGCACACGGCGTCGTCGGGAAGTGCAGGACGACGCTGTAAGAGAAGGTGATGAAGATGCGTCAGATTCCGCCGCCGACCGTCGGAGCTGCAGTGGCTCGAATCGGCCGATCGCGAGGAGCTCGCCACGCTGATCGCCTACCTGGTGCGGCGCGCCAACTCAAGACGAACCAATGGACACTGATCTAACCCGGACCAACCAGCACGAGGGTCCAGTCCCCATGGACCCTCCCTCCCGTTCGGGACGTGCCTGGCACCGATGGATTTGCGCGTTCCGCGGCCACGATCTTTCACCGGCTGGTCCCAACTACGCGCTTGGCTGTGGCTACTGTGCGGCGCTCTGGAGTTGGAGCGATCTATTCCGTGGTCGCATCCCCAGCCCTCGCTGGTGGAGCCAGCGTGCCTATGACGATGCTCGAATTCCCTGTTATTAGCCGCACGGCGCTCTCCGAAAAACGCATACAAAACTAAAAACAAAGGAGGTGATGAAGCATGAAATGGCTCTCGTTCATCAATGGGCTCGCCGGGATCCTGTTGATCCTCATCGGCGCGAGCGGAGTCCTCAGCAACCACATGGCGGCAACCGCGGTCGCCATCCTTGGGCTCGTCGTTCTCGTTCTTTCCGCTCTTCGCTGGATCACGGGATTCGGTCGCTTCAGCAGCAACGCCACGCTGCACACCGCTTGACGGCGGCAGCCATGGCAGTCACCGGACTCCGGCGCTGGTAGCACCACCGCCGGAGTCCGATGTTCTCAGCTGTTTAATCTGAGTTCATGGTGCTCGTGATAGTCATCCTGACTCCGACACGCGACCGAAGCAGCGAGGTCGACCGACTGCTCAAGAGTTTCCGAAATTCCCTGAGCAAAGATCCGCCCGATGGCATGCAGGGACTTGTCGTTCTGCGTGCCGAGACGGGAGAACTCCTGGTCGAAGGTCATTGGCGTGATGCGGCCGCCCATCGGGCCTACCGTGCGAATGCCCGCGGAGCGCAGCTCTTTGCCCAACTTGCGGCTTGCTGCGATCGGCCGCCGGTCACGTATTACGGAACAAAAGATCCGTCCTTATCTTTCGACCCCGACAGGCGTTCGGCTCGAGGCTGAGACCCGCTGTCCGAGCCGTGGGTGCGGCACAATCGCCTCGCCGCGCTGGAACACGCCTCCAACGTTTCCCGAGCGCGCAAAGCTAAGGTCGCTGGGATCGTCGTCGAGGACGATCGCGTCGAAGAGAAAGCCTGGCGCAATTTGGCCATGGTCTTTTGCGAGACTCAAAAGTTCGGCTCCGTTCCTGGTGGCGGCTAGCAACGCCTCTTCCACCGTTAGTCCCGCATCTACGACGGCCGCGATTTCTCGCAGATTGGTACCGTGCTGCTCGCGCGAGATGAAATCGGTTCCAAGTGCGATCTTGACCCCGGCGGCGCGAGCGAGCTTGACCGATCGGCCGAAGAACGGCTCGATCTCGGCAACCTTGCCGGCCGCTGCTGGTCCGAGCTTCCCCGCCGAAGCCCAGCGCTTGATGTCCTGCTGAATCGTCACCGTCGGCACCAGCCAGCAGCCTTTCTCCTTCATCAGGGCAGCGTCTTCCTCAGTCATCATCACGCCGTGATCGATCGAGCGGACGCCGGCTTCAACCGAATGCCGGAGCCCTTCTCCGCCATAGCAGTGGACCATCGCCGGCTTGCCCCGGCGGTGTGCCTCGCTCACGGCCAGAAAGATTTCGTCGCGCGTGAACTGTGACGCAGCACCGGTGCCCGACACGATGCCGCCGGTGGTGCAGAGCTTGATCCAATCCACGCCGGCCCGGACCAGCAGGCGCACCGCCTTGCGGATTTCGTCCGGCCCGTCGACGACCAGTGGCGGACGGCCAGGATAGTCAGGCACCTGGTAGCCGGTGGTCATCGGGACGGCGAGGCCGTGCAGGTAGCCGTCGTAATGACCGCCGCTCTCGGAGAGCGCGCCGAAGGCGATCTGTAAGTGCGGACCGGGAACGTAGCCGCGCTGGACCGCATTCCGAATGCCGGCATCGATACCGCTGGCATCCCGCGCCAGGGTGACGCCCGCCTCGAGCGTTCGGCGCAGCATGCTTGCCGCCTCGAGTACCCGTTGCGAGAGCGGCATCCGCAGCAGTTCCATGGTGTCGAGCGAGGTGGCGATCGCGTGGAGGTGACAATCGACCATTCCGGGCATCACCCACAGGCCGGCGAAGTCGTAACTTTCTCCATCCGCGCGCAGATCCTGTCCGATCCTTGTGACGAGGCCATCGACGACCTGTATGTCGCGGGGGCCGCTGAAGCCACCCTCCTCGTCGAGGACCATCGCCTGCCGGAGGACGAAGCTTGCGCTCATTCCGACTGGCGCCCGGCGCCTATGGGTTCGGGGTGTTTCTGGGCCGCCCGGAATTCCTGCGCGATCTGCGCCGCGCTCACGAAGCGGCAGCGTTTATCGAGCCCGCGCTGAATCACACGCTCGAGCATCGCTAGCCTCGAGCCACGACCGATCACCTGCGGATGCAGCGCGAACATGATGAAGCCATCAGGGTCGCGGGTGATGAGGTCATCGATCTCGTCCTTCCAGACCTCCTCGACCTGGCGAGCATTCGGCAGCAGTGCGCGGTACTGCGGCGAGCCGTAGTGAAATTCGAACTGAGAAAAGTCGGTCAAAATCCACACGAAGGGCAGCTCGACCATGTCGAGCGGAGCGCCGCGCCGGATCAAACTGTCGGCGTCGATGGTATGCGGGCTCGGCGCCCACAATGCCCGGTAACCACCCAGCAGGCTCGAATCGTAGTCGAAGCCCATCTCGGCCATCACCCGGAGCACCGTGCCGTCGCCCAGGTCGGCGCCACTCAGCCGGGCGCCAACCGGGCGTTGCCCGGTGATGCGCTCGAGGATGTCGTTGGTCCGCTGCAGCGAGTGGCGCATCTGGTCGACCGGCAGGGCACCAATGTCTTCGTGGCCGTAAGTGTGATTCGCGATCTCGTGGCCGGCCTTGCCCACCGACTCGACCGACCGCGGGTACTGCAGCGCGGTTGCCCCCGGGATGTACCAGGAGCTCACGATGCCGTACCGCTTGAAGATTTCAAGGAGGGGAGGGGTGGCCAGCTCAGCAAACTCCCCCCGCGATAGCGTGCGCAAGCCACGCTGGCCGGCCGCGATCCAGGTACTGACCGCGTCATAGTCAACCGACATGCAAATCGTCGTCGAATAATCCTGCCTGTCCATCGGTCCTCCTTCCTGCTCGACTAAGGGATCAGTGCGTTGAATCGGTTCGGTGACGTCCGGTGATGCTTGATTCCACCTCGCGGACGTGTCGGAGCATCGCCTGCTGGGCGGCCTTGGCGTCCGCGCGCTTGAGCGCCTCGATGATTCGCCGGTGCCCCTCGAGCGACCGCGCCATCCCGGGTCGGGTTCGCAGCGATTGTTCGCGGCTGTCGCGCAAAAGCTCATGGATGCTCTCCATCATTCGGACCAGGAGGTCATTGCCCGAGCTGCGCGCGATCGCCATGTGGAAGGCGCTGTCCTCTTCGATGAAGGGCCGTCCCTCCTTCATCATCCGTTCCTGCAGCTTGAGGAAGCGTGCCATCTCCCTTAGGTGGATGGCGGTCGCCCGGGAGGCAGCCAACCGCGCGACTTCGGGCTCGATCAGGCGTCTCAGCTCGAGCTGCTCGAGCAGCTGGCTCCTGGGCGGGTTGAGCATCGGGGCGAGCACGGTGACCGTCGGCACCTCAGAGCGTCGGGCGAAGGTTCCGTTGCCGACCTTGCTCTCGACCAGTCCCATCGCCTGGAGGACCGAGAGCGCCTGCCGCACGGTGACGCGGCTGACGCCGAACTGCTCCGCCAGCTCGCGCTCGGTCATCAGCCGGTCGCCAGGCTTCAACCGGCCTTGCGAGATCAGCGACTGAATCTGCCGGACGATCTCCTCGTAGGCGCGGGTCTTCCGAATCGGCCGCATCCGCATCGCCTCGTCGAGGCGCTTGACCTTCATTCCCTCTTCCTAGACCCTAACCCACGCTCCTGTTGACAAATCGCGGCCAGCGCGCAACAGTAAGCGGTAAAGGGTAGTCCTTTAACAGGATAGCCCTTGGAGGGGCGTTGTCAACAAGGGAAGCATGAGTAACGCCGCTACGCCTCGACGCGCCAAAGGAAGCGCGCAAACCGACGCCACCGAGCCGGCGCCGGCTGGTCGCCGTCCGCGCTGGCAGCACCTGGATCTTTCGGCAATTCTCTGGCGCTACGGCATCCTCGTCATCTGGGCGGTCATCGCCATCATCTACTCCCTCCTCCGGCCGGATACCTTCTTTACGTTCGGCAACCTCGAGACCATTGCCGGCTCGCAGGCCGTGCTCGTGTTTGTGGCGCTGGCCCTGGTACCGACTCTCACAGCAGGCGAGTTCGACGCGTCTGTATCGTCGGTCACCGGTATCGCCCTGGTCCTGATCGGCTGGCTCAACGTGCTGCATCACTGGCCGATCGGGTTCGCCATCGCGGCGGCACTGGCCGTCGGGTTGCTGGTCGGGGCCATCAACGCCTTCTTCGTCGTCGTCGCACAGGTGCAGTCCATCGTCGTCACACTCGGCATGGGAACGCTGTTGATTGGGGCCGCCCTTGGCATCAACTCCGAAAGCACTGGAGGGATCTCGCCGGGGCTCGTCAATGCCGCCCACGTGAACCTGCTTGGATTGCCCCTGGCCTTCTTTTACGGACTTCTGCTTACGGTGTTGCTCTGGTACGTCTTCTCCTTCACGCCGCTCGGGCGCTATCTGTACTTCGTCGGCGCCGGACGCAGCGTGGCGCGCCTCTCGGGCATTCCCGTGGACGTCATCCGAGCCGGCTCATTCGTTGCCGGGAGCTTCCTCAGCGCGCTCGGCGGCGTGCTGCTCGCCGGCTGGATTTCAGCATCCGATCCCAACGTAGGCCCCGGCTATCTATTACCGGCCTTTGCCGCAGCCTTTTTGGGATCCAGCGTGCTCGAGCCGGGGCGCTTCAACCCCTGGGGCACGTTCATCGCAGTGTATTTCCTGGTCACCGGCGTCGTCGGGCTGGAGCTGCTCGGCCTCGCCGGGTGGATTGAGCAGGTGTTCTACGGCGCCTCACTCATCCTTGCGGTTGCGATCTCACGGTTTGCGACTCGGCGGCGGCTCAATGTCTAGGACGCGGTGTTGGAGGGGCAAATTCCAGAAGGGAGGA
>DAIPYJ010000077.1:0-13438 GCA_036782775.1 Candidatus Dormiibacterota bacterium
GCGGCCTGCACCCGCTCGGCGAGCATGGTTCGGCGGGTCGCCGAGGTGCGGCGGGTTCGCGCCTCGTTGGCGACGATGCGCAGCAACCAGGGCTTGAATGGCGCACCTGGACGAAAGCGCCCCAGCGCGTAGTAGGCGTTGACGAAGGCTTCCTGGACGGCGTCCTCGGCGTCAGCGGCGTTGCCGGTGACCTGATAGGCGACGCGAAAGGCGAGTTCCTCGTAGGCGCGAACCAGCGTTTCGTACGCATTGACATCACCAGTGCGAGCGCGTTCGACGAGTGCGGCGTCGTCCAGTGGCCGGCCCTCCACGGATCGCTGTGCTCACAGCGTTATACCGGCCAGACCGCTCGGCGGTTCCCCGCCTGTCATCACTCCCTCCCCCCGCTCGCGGGGGGAGGGTCAGGGAAGGGGGTTAGCGCCGACTGATATGCAGGTAGACCGCGCCGCGGGCGTCGAGATAGATCGACCGCGTCGACCGCACGACCCGAAGCATGACGCTTTCGCAGCTTGGGCAGCGCAGGACCAGACCGGGTGCCTGGGTAAAGGCCAGCAGGCTGCCCATCTCTCCTTCCCGACCGCAGGCCGCGCATTCGGTCGGGGACGCGGTCATTTCGGCGGAGAACACGTCGTCGAGAATGCCGCCGGCCGCATTGCCATCGGTCATCAACCGGCGATTGATGTCAGCCCCGTCGTCGCTCATATGCGCCTCCTTTCATTAATTTCCCGTCGGTCCGAATCGTTCGGTGCGAATCTGTGCCGGTGGGATGCGCAAGTCAACGAGGAGGTTCGCGACGACCTCGACCAGCACGGTAGGCCCGCAGACATAGGCACGAAGCGAGCGCCCCAATGGCGCGATCACCTCCTCGAGCATCGGCCGATCGATCCGCCGGCGGTAGCCCGTCCACCCCGCGGGCTGGCTGCGCGTCAGCGTCTCGACCAGCTCGAAGCCGTCGCCCGCATCCGCTCGCTGCTGCAGTTCGCGAGCGTAGATGACATCCTCCTGCGACCGAGAGCTGTAGAGCAGACGCGTCGCGAGCCTCGATCCCCTGGCGGCCCGGTGGCGGACCATCGCCATCAGCGGGACCACGCCAGAGCCGCCACCGATGAGCAGCAACGGAGTCTCGTCATTCGCCTCCCAGACGAAATAGCCGCCGATCGGACCACGCAGCTCGAGCCGGTCGCCAACGATGACCACCTCGTGCATGTATGCGGAGACCTCGCCGTCAGCGATCCGCTCGATGGTCAGGTCCACCACCCCTCCCCGCTCGGGTTCAGACGCGATCGAGTAGCTGCGCTCGGCCTGATAGCCGTCCGGCGCCGTCAAGCGAAGGTCGTAGTGCTGTCCAGCTCGGTGGCGCGTCCACCGCGGCAGGCGAAAGGTAAAGGTCTTGGCGTGGGGCGTCTCCTCGTGGATCGCCTCGACGGTTGCCAGCTGCCAGCGGAGCGGCTCAGCCATCAGTCGCCGCTATATCGCTCTTCTTTCCAGGGATCGCCCCGCCGGTGATACCCAATGCTTTCCCAGAAACCCAATCGCTCGCGCTCCTCGACCTGAAAACCGCGGATCCATTTGGCGCTCTTCCAGAAATAGAGATGCGGGACAACCAGACGAGCGGGACCGCCATGCTCAGGCGCTAGCGGGTTGCCGTCGTACTCATACGCGATGAAGGCCTGGTCGTTGACGATGTCAGGGATCGGCACGTTGGTCGTGTAGCCGCCGTACGAGGAGGCGGTGATGAAAGCGGCCTTGCTGTCGAGCTCGATGGCTTCGAACAGCGTGTCGACGCTGACGCCCTTCCATTTCATGTCGAAGTGGGTCCACTTGGTGACGCAGCTGATGTCGACGACATAGTCCTTCGAGGGCAGTGCCAGAAATTCCTGCCAGTTCCAGCTGACCGGCCGGCGGACCAGACCCTCGATGGTTAACCGCCATTCGTCGGTGCGGATCCTCGGCGTCGGGCCGGCTGAAAGCACCGGGAAATTGGTGACCTCATATTGCCCCGGCGGGAGACGCTGTCCTCCTTCCGGGAGCCGCCGCCGGCCGGTGAACCCACGGCTGATGAAAGGGCCTGCCATCTCAGCGGGTCGCCTCCGGTCCCGGAAAGAGCACCGACCGTTTGATCCCACGGTATTTCCGTCTGCCAGTAATGAACGCGGTGAGTAAAAACGCAAGCCCGCATGTTCCCCCAATCAGCCCGCCAGGCACCAGCCCGAGGCCAACCAAAGCCGCGAGTAGCGCCCCGAACGCCGTGGCGAGCCCGGCCGTGACGAACGTGATGAAGGTGCCCCCACTCGCCAGGACATTGCGCACGACACGCGGGCCCTCGAGATGGTTGTAGGTCTGCCAGACGCCGGCGGCGTCGTCGTGCGGCGAGGTCACCAGGTAGGGTTCGATCCCCGGGTCGAGCGCTACATATCCGGCGCGCAACCGATTCATGCCGATCACGAGACCGAGGTCCTCCATCGCCGCATTCCCGACACGCATTTGAGTCATGGTGCCCACGATCAGCAACGACCCCGTCAGCACCAGGGCCAGCACCAGGAAACGACGATCGAACTTGGTGATTTGTCCGAACAACGCAAGACCCACGATGCCGGACGAAACCAGCATCAAGAAGGTTGTAATCCTGGTCAGGATCTCGCTCTGCACCATGCTGCGGGTGGCCAGCAGGCTCCAGTGCTCGGTCGCGAGCAACTGAGCACGGAGGGACGCCTGCACTCGATCTTCGTCGCGCGCCCTTGATTGCGCCCCCTCATTCGCCGGCATGAGTCGCCTGCTTCAGATCGAAACTGGTCTCGACCGGGACGCCCTTGCTCAGCGTATTGAGGACGACGCAGTACTTTTCGGCGCTGCGCAACAGACGGGCGGCGCGCTCCGCGTTGACGTCGCCCGCGATGGTCACCGATGCATGGGATCGAATCGCCGTCAGGCCGATCGGGTAATCGCCCATCGCCAGCGTCCCGCGTGGGTCCCAATCGGCTTCCACCACGAGGTCGAGCGATTCCAGGCGGATGCCCATGTTGGTCGCGACCATCCGGATGGTGGTTTCCTGGCAGGCGGCAAGGGCGCCGATCAGCAGGTCACCCGAGCAGGGCACGTCGCCGGCGCCCCCAACCGCGGGATGCGCACCAGAGGCCCAGGCCATATCCGGAGCGGCATCCGGGATGACGCGGCAGTGCAACGGATCGTCGAGGTCGCTGGCGCCGCTGCGCACTCGGAGCACGATCGGTGCGGCGCCCGGCTCGGCCTTATAGCGCTCTCGAATCGGCGCCTGTCGCTCCCGCAGATTCATCGCTCCACCTTCCTCTCCGCTCCCCAGCCCAGGAATTTTGCCAGCCGCCAGCGCATTGTATGTTGCAATTACAGATCAGGAGGGGACGAATGGCTGAGCGACGCCGCTGGATCCTGATCGCCGCCGTGCTCGGGTCCGGCATCGTGTTCCTCGATTCCACCGTCGTCAACGTCGCACTTCCGCGAATCGGCCGCGATCTGCCGCGCCTCTTCCTCGGAACGCTCGAGGGCCAGTCGTACGTCTACAACGCCTACCTCCTGACCCTCTGCGCGCTCTTGATTCTGGCTGGAGCCCTCACCGACTTCTTTGGCCGCAAGCGCGCCTTCATGCTCGGGCTGCTCGGATTCGGCCTCACTTCCGTGCTCTGCGGCCTGGCCCCAAACATGGAGCTGCTCGTGCTCTTCAGGATCCTTCAGGGTGCCGCCGGCGCCTTTCTGGTCCCGGGGTCGCTTGCTTTGATCACGTCGAATTTCGAGGGCGAGGATCAGGGCCGCGCTTTCGGCGTCTGGGCGGGAGCGTCGGGCGCCACCACCATCCTCGGGCCGGTCGTCGGCGGATTGCTCGTCGACACACTATCCTGGCGCGCGGCGTTTTTCATCAACGTGCCCTTGATCGCGATCGCCCTTTGGGCGACCTCCGTTCACGTGCCGGAGAGCCGAGATGAGGAAGCCAGTCCCCATTTCGACTGGTTGGGCGCCGTGATCGTCGCCCTGGCCGTTGGCGGTCTCTCCTTCGGCGCGATCTTCGGAGCGCAGCGAAACTGGCAGGATCCACTCGGATACATCGGGCTTGCCGTCGGCGTGATCTTCACGGCGATCCTGCCGCTGTGGATGCTGCGCGTTCGGCATCCATTGATCCCCCCGCGGCTGTTCAAGTCTCGAAACTTCACTGTCACCAACATCTCGACGTTCCTGATCTACGGGGCGCTGTACGTCACCTTCTATTACCTCGGGCTCTTCGTGCAGGGGACGCTTGGCTATACCGCGGCGGCGGCCGGCTTGATGGGCATTCCGGGGACCCTCTTCTTGATCTTCGGTTCGTCGCGTTTTGGCGGGCTGGCGAGCCGAATCGGTCCGCGCTGGTTTATGGCGATCGGGCCGGCCATCATGGCGCTCGGAGTGCTCTGGTACGCGCGAACCCCGGCCACGAGTACTGGCTGGCATCTGGAGCTCAGCAATCTCTCGAGCGTGCTGCCGCCGCTGTCGTACCTGACCGATTTCCTGCCTGGCTTGATCCTGTTCGGCGTCGGGATCATGATCACGGTCGCGCCGCTGACAACCGCGCTCATGACGTCGGTGCCCGCCCACAACTCGGGCCTGGGGTCGGCGATCAACAATGCGATCTCTCGCGTCGGGCCTCAGCTCGCGGGGGCGCTGATCTTCATCTTCATCACCAACACCTTCTACAGTGCGGTGGCGACCCATGCGGCGACGGACGTCAACGCCGCCTCGTTTCGTGCGCAGGTCAGCCCCTTGAACCCATCCGGTATTCCGGCTCTCGCCGAGGTTGTCAAAGCGGCATCGACGGACGCCTTCCACCTGGCGATGATGGTTGGGGCCATCCTCCTGCTCGGGGGGGCACTCGTCAATGCCATCGGCATTCGCAATCCCCGGCACGCCGCCTCGGAACAGCGGGTCCCGTCGCGGGCACCAGGCCCGGTTGCAAAGGAAACGGCTTGATGGCGGTCCAGCACGACGTCCTCGACACGATCGCCGGGTTCGCCCTCTTTGCCGACCTGTCGGCCCCGCAACTCGAGGAGGTCGCCCACATCTTCGATGAGGCCTGGTTCGGACAGGGCGAGCGAATCCTGCGGCAGGGCGTCAGCGGCTCGAGCTTCTACGTCATCGTGGAGGGCTCGGCGGCGATTCGCGTCAATGGCGTCGACCGCTCCACGCTGAAAGCCGGCGACTATTTCGGCGAGATCTCCTGCCTGCTGGGCGACGTCCCGGTCGCCGACATCGTGGCCGGCCAACCGCTGCGTTGCCTCGTCCTCGCCTGCCCGCAGCTCGAGGCGTTCTTGACCAGGCACCCGCGCATCATGTTTCGCCTGCTGCAGGGCGAGGCGCGAAAGCTGAAGCACACGACCACATGGGTCAGCTGACCCGCGAGCGGTGACCGCGCAGACTGACAAGCCCTTTCCGCCCGGCCGTTATCCGCTGATCGTCGTCGGCAGCGGTCCCGGCGGACTCCAGCTGAGTTATTCGCTAACGCGGCTCGGCGTCGATCACGCCCTCCTGTCGGCCGATCCCGCACCGGGCGGCATGTTCCGCCGATGGCCGATCTTTCAGCGCATGCTCAGCTGGACCAAACCGTTCACCGGTGTCGATCAGCGTTCTCGTGCCTACGAGCGCTTCGATTGGAACAGCTTGCTTGCCGACGATGAGGCCCACCGCGCCGTGATGCCGGGCTTGATGGATGGGACGTCGTACTTTCCCTCCCGCCCCGAAATGCAGCGCGGGCTGGAGACCTTCACGCAAAAGACGGGCATCGAAGTTCGTTACGGGTGCCGTTGGGAATCGACCGAGGTTGTTCCCTCCCCCCAGCCGGCGGCTGGGGGGAGGGTCAGGGAGGGGGGTTCCGATTTTGTCCTGCAAACGTCGGATGGCGAATACCGGGGGCCCCTGCTGGTTTTCGCCGTCGGTGTCGCCGAGCCATACGTGCCGCCGATTCCAGGGCTTGCCGAGTGCCCGCACTACGGCGACTTCCAACCGGTCGAGAGCTACAAGGACCGCCGCGTCTTCATCATCGGCAAGCAGAATTCGGGATTCGAAATCGCCAGCGGCCTGCTTCCTCTGGCGCGGCAGCTGATTCTCGCCTCACCGAGCCCGACGAAACTGTCGGTCAACACCCATACGCTGGTAGGAGTGCGCGCCCGTTATGTCCAGCCCTATGAGGACGCGGCGCTGGCGGGCGGCGTCGTCATCCTCGATACCTCGATCGAAGCTGTCGAGAGGGCGGGGTCCAGGTATCGCGTCCGCACCAGGGATGCCCACGGCGGTGGGGCGCTGACCCTCGAGGTCGATGAGGTGATTGCCGCGACCGGCTTCACCTGTCCGCTGCGCGATCTGCCGAAATTGGGCGTCGCCACCTTTGGCCAGAGCCGGCTGCCGGCGCAGACGCCGTTCTGGGAGAGCGCGACGGTCCCCGGCATCTTTTTCGCCGGGACGATCACCCAGGGATCCGCCGGCCTGAAGAAGCACGGCATTCCGAGCAATTCCGGCGCGGTCCAGGGCCACCGCTACAACGCCCGCGTGCTCGCCCGCCATCTGGCCGAGACATACTTTGGCAAACGAACACCGGGACGCCGAATCACCGGGGAGGAGTTGGTCCCATATCTGCTGCACGAGCTAAGCGAAGGTCCCGAGCTTTGGCATCAGCGCTCCTACCTCGCTCATGTCGTCAACCTCGACGCCAACGATGGGATCACCGACGAGGGGATCTGGCCGCTCGTCCATTTCCTCGATGCGGGCGGCCCCGACGCCGTCGCCGTGACGCTTGAGGCGAACGGCGAAGGCAATCCCTATCCCGCCATCTATCTCCGCAACCACGGAATCATCACCGAGCATCTCCTCGAGCCGCACCCCCTGATCGACTATCGCGGCGAGGCATACGTCGAGCAGCTACGCTCCATCCTGGAGCCGGTGATGAAAACCAGCGCAGCGCCCGCATGAGCACGCTCCCCACGGGGACGGTCACCTTTTTCTTCAGCGACATCGAGGGATCGACCAAGCTGATTCAGGAGCTGGGGGACGCCTATCCGGAGGCGCTCCTGGCTCATCACAGCATCCAACGCGAGACGCTGAAGGCGCATCACGGCCACGAGCTGCGCACGGAAGGCGACTCGTTTTTCATCGTGTTCGGAAGCGCGCTCGATGCCTGCGCCGGGGCGGCAGCGGTGCAACGAGCGCTGCAGGCGCACCAGTGGCCGCGTCAGGCCACCGTCCGCATCCGCATCGGCCTGCACACCGGCGAAGCCGTGCTGGTGGGGAACGAGTACCTCGGTCTCGAGGTGCATCGCGCCGCCCGCATCGCCAGCGCCGCCCACGGTGGGCAGGTGCTGCTCTCGGAAACGACGCGCAGCCTGGTCGAGAACGCGCTCCCTGCCGAGCTCTCGGTCCGCGAGCTGGGAACGCATCGCCTCAAGGACCTCGCCCGCGCCGAGCACCTCTATCAGCTGACCATCGACGGCCTGCCGGCCGACTTCCCGGCACTGCGCACACTCGAAGCGACGCCGAACAATTTGCCGACGCAGCTCACTAGTTTCATCGGCAGGGACGACCAGGTGCGCGACGCAACGGCGCTGCTGGCGCGCTCGCGACTGCTGACACTGACCGGACCGGGCGGAACGGGCAAAACGCGGCTGAGCCTGCAGCTCGCCGCCAACGTGCTCGATAAGTACCCCGACGGCGTCTTCTTCGTGCCGCTTGCCGCGGTGCACGACCCTGCCCTGGTGGCGTCGGCGATTGCCCAGGCACTCTCGCTGCAGATCTCGGGAAGTCGCCATGCCATCGATGTCTTACTGGAATATCTGCGGGACAAGCAGACGCTGCTGGTCCTCGACAACTTTGAGCAGCTGTTGCCGGCGGCCGCGGGTACAACCGCGCTGCTGGAAGGAAGACCGCGGCTGCGCGTCATCGTCAGCAGCCGTGCCGTGCTTCGCGTCTACGGCGAGCAAGAGTATCCGGTGCCGCCGATGGGCCTGCCCGATGGCAAATCCGCCGCCACCGCGGCTGCGCTTTCGCAGTTTGAAGCCGTCCGCTTGTTCATCGAGCGGGCGGTCGCCGTCAAGCCCGACTTTCAGGCGACCAATGAAAACGCTCCGGCGATTGCCGGCATCTGCGAGCGTGTCGACGGCTTGCCGCTGGCGATCGAGCTGGCTGCGGCCCGGGTCAAACTCTTCTCCCCACAGGTGCTGATGACGCGCCTGGAGAAATCGCTCAGCGCGCTCGGGACGGGCGCCCGCGACCTGCCAAGCCGGCAGCAGACCCTGCGAGGCGCGATCCAGTGGAGCTATGACCTTCTCGATGATGCGGCGCGCCAGCTGCTTTCTCGGTTTTCGGTCTTTGCGCGCGGGGCGAGCCTCGAACAGGCGGAGGCGGTCTGCGGGCCAGCGGATGAGCTCGGTGGCGACGTCGTCGATGGCCTCGATCAGTTGGCTGACCAGAGCCTGATTCGCCGCTTGCCTGAGTTTGGCGAGCCACGCTTTCTGATGCTGCAGACGATTCGAGAATTCGGCCTGCAACAGCTCGAGACAAGCGGCGACGCGGCAGCGACCAGAGCGCGGCATCTCGAGGCGTACCTCGCGTTGGCGGCACAGGCGCAGCCCCATTTCTTTGGAAGTGAGCGCAAAACCTGGCTCGATCGGCTCGAGATCGACCTCGACAACTTCCGCGTCGCGTTAGACTGGGCGATCGCTTCCAAGGACGCGCGCCGCGCGATGCAGTTGTCCGCCTGTTTCTGGCGCTTCTGGCAGATGCGTGGCCACATCGACGAAGGACGCGCCCGACTCACCGCCGTGCTGGCGCTCCCTCAGGGCGACCAACTGTCGAAGGAACGGCTGCAAGCCCTCGAAGCCGCGGCCAGCCTCGCCTACTGGCAGGCCGATATGGTAACCGCCCAGCGCCTGTACGACGAGTGCCTGGAACTCACTCGCCAGGTCGGTGACACGGCGGCGCTGGCCAACGCCCTCTACAATGCCGCCTTTCCCCTGATCCTGACGTTAAGTGACGTCAACCGCGCCCGCCGCCTGCTCGAGGAAGCTCTGCCGATTTATCGGGAACTCGGCGATACCTCGGGCACCGCCCGCACCCTGTGGACGCTGGGGAACGTCCGTCATTTCGAAGGGCGGGACGAAGAGGCTCTTCCGATCGAAGAAGAGGCGCAGGCCCTCTTTCGCACCGCCGACGATCGATTCGGGCTGGCATGGTGTCTTCATACGACCGGCCAGGTGCAGCTCAAGCTCTCCAACATCGATGGAGCGCGCAAGAGCTTCCTCGAGGCGATGCACATCTTCGAGGAAGCCAATGACGTCTCGGGGAAGGTGCTTCAGCTCGAGAATCTCTCGGAGGTCATCCGCCGCGACGGCGATCCCTACCTGGCGACCCGGCTGGCAAGCGCCGCCCGCGCCCAACAGGGCGTCACCGGCGCGAACATCGGCGCGCTGGTCAGCGAGCGGGAGGGCCGCAGCGGCCAGGAAGGCCTCACGAAGGAGCGAGCCGATCAGGCGTGGGCGGAGGGGCAGGCAATCGGCCTCGAGGATGCGATCGCCCAGGCGGTCACGAGCGCGAGGAAACCGACTGCCTCGGCGGCCGGCTGAGATGACGGACCAGGTCGACGCCATCGTCCTCGGCATGGGCGTTGGTGGCGAGGAGGTCGCGGGATGCCTGGCCAGCAACGGCCTGACCGTCGTTGGGATCGAGAAGCATCTGGTCGGGGGCGAGTGCCCCTACTACGGGTGCGTCCCCACCAAGATGATGATCCGGGCCGACGATGCCCTCGCCGAAGGCCGCCGCATTCCCGGACTCGCCGGGAGATCAACCGTTGCTCCCGATTGGGCTCCGGTGGCGCAACGGATCCGCGAGGTTGCGACCGACAACTGGAATGACAAGGTGGCGGTCGAGCGATTCCAGGAAAAAGGCGGTCGGTTCGTGCGGGGCAGCGGCCGGCTCGCCGGACCTGGCAAAGTCGAGGTCGACGGCAAGACCTTCGAAGCCGGTCGCGCGGTGGTGATCGCCACCGGCACCGCGCCGGCCATCCCACCGATTCCGGGGCTTGCCGATGTTCCCTATTGGACCAACCGCGACGCGGTCAAGGTGGAGCGGCTACCTGGGTCGCTGGCGATCCTGGGCGGCGGCGCCATCGGCGTCGAGCTCTGCCAGGCATTCGCGCGCTTCGGCGTCGAGGTCAGCGTCATCGAAGGCATGGATCGGGTGCTGGCGACGGAGGAACCTGAGGCAGGTGCCGTGCTCGGCGAGGTGCTCCGCCGCGACGGGATCCGCCTTCACCTGGGGGTGCACGCATCGTCGGTAGAGGCGAGGAACGGCGGCGTGCGTGTGCGGCTCGACAACGGGAACGAGGTATCCGCTGAGCAGTTACTCGTCGCCACCGGGCGGCGCCCCAACCTCAGCGAGATCGGGCTCGAGACGATCGGCCTTGACGCGAAGGCTGGGCTGTTGAAGCCGGACGGCTATATGAAGGTTGCCGAGAAGACCTGGGCCGTCGGCGACATCACCGCCTGGGGCGGCTTCACCCATGTGGCGATCTATCAGGCCGGCGTCGCCATCGACAGCATCCTGGGGACGGCGGCGCCGCAGGCCGATTATCGGGCCAAGCCGCGCGTCACCTTTACCGATCCGGAGGTCGGCGCCGCCGGCCTGACCGAGGAGCAGGCCCGGAAGAAAGGGATCAACGTCCGCACCGGTTTTCAGAAGGTTTCGGTCACGTCGCGGGGCTGGATCCACGGGCCTGGCAACGATGGCTTCATCAAGGTCGTTGAAGACGCTGACCGCGGGGTCCTGGTCGGCGCCACCACCATGGGCCCGCGCGGCGGCGACGTGCTCGGAATCTTCGAGCTGGCGATTCGAAAGGAGATCCCCGCCGAAGACCTGCGCCACTTGATCTATGCCTATCCCACCTTCTATCGGGGCGTCGGCGAAGCTGTTCAGCAACTCGTCAAAGCTCGCCACCAGCCGCTGCGCTAGATCAGCTCAGCTCTGGCAGATTCCGCAGGCGGCCGGTATACAGCTCCCAACCGGCGGTATGCTGGCGGCGCTCGTCGCTGCTGGGAAGGCCGAGGTGCCGCAGCCGTAGCACGGTTGAGCTCGCTTGCGGCGTGAGGGTGATCTCGACGGTGGTCGAGCCCGGCGGCACCGTCGGATGGCCCTGCCATCCAAATGACATCACCAGGCGCCGCGGCGGATCGATTTCCTGATACTCGCCCACCGCGATGTGCTCGCCATCGACGTCGATCCGAAAACGACCGCCCGGCCGGGCATCGAGTTCGGCGCCGACACCCATCCACTGAACGAAGCGCTTGGGGTCGGTCAGGTACTTGAAAACCAACTCGGGCGGCGCCGCGATTTGCTGGGTGATCTCGATCGTCCCAGGCATCTCCTCGATCACTCGCGGCCCCTCCGCCGTTTGGCCTCGGCTTCAGCCAGCTGCTTGAGCCGGCCGAGGTCCCCGATCCACATCTGCCGCAGGACGGATTCGAGCGGAGCCAGCGCCTGCCGATCGGCGCGGTAATAGCGATGCGTGCCGGATCGGCGCTCGGTCAGCAACCCGGACGCCTTCAACACAGCGAGATTCTGAGAAACGGCCGGCCAGCTGACATCCGACCTTGCCGCAATCTCCCCGGCCGACCGCTCCGCATCCCAGACCAGTCTCAGGATCTGCCGACGGCGGGGGCTGCCGATGGCTTCGATGGCGTTTTGTAGGGCGGCGGACTGATTTCGGGTTCCCATTTGCTTTTTCGATCCGGTTTATTTAAGCTATCCCTAAATTAAGCTCAGTCTTTAGGAGGATGGTAGCATGGCCGTATCGCTCGTTCACCAGGTCAACGTCAGCGCCAGCCCGGAGACGATCTACGAGGCAATCTCCACCCAGCGCGGGTTGGCGAGCTTCTGGACCTCTGATACCCGGGCCGAGGCGAAGGTGGGATCGACGGCGGCCTTCGGCTTCGGCGGGCCCAGCCAGCGGATGAACATCGATGAGCTCGCTGCCGGCAAGCGAGTCAAATGGACGGCGCTGCCGGATTTTCCGAACTGGGGCGACACGACCGTCAGCTGGGACCTGAGCCCGGCGGACAACGGGCAAACCAGCGTGACCTTCAGGCATGCCAACTGGCCGGCGTCCGTCAGCGCCGACGATCTCGGGTCGATCAATTACACCTGGGGCATGATCGTCGACCGGCTCCGCCAGTATGCGGAAAGCGGCAAGCCTGTCCCCTACTTCGCGTTTGCCACTCGCTGAAGCCGAGCGTCGCTACGCGGCAATCGTGAAGGCGCTCGCCGGCCAGCCTGGGGTGACACAGGACACCGGCGGGCGCAAAGGATTTGGGTCGAGCAGCCAGCTGAAGGTGGGCGGTCGGATCTTTGCCATGCTCGTCCGGGGCGACCTGGTCGTGAAGCTGCCACGACTGGAGGTCGATGGCGCGGTGGCAGGCCGGCTGGGCGTGCGCTTCGACCCGAGGAGGGATGGCCGGCTCATGAAGGAGTGGCTGGTGGTAGCGACGACCTCGAAAGCAGACTGGTTGGCGCTTGCCCGCCAGGCTCTCGCCTACGTGCGCAAGTCGCCCGGCTGAGTTTTTCCAGAGCCGGAGGAAGCCGCGAGGAGATCTGCCGCGAGGTCGATCGCGGCCTCCACGCTCGCCATCCGGTTGGTCGCCCGTCCACCGGGCCAGCGGTACTCGCGGACCTCGGTGCGGCTATCAAGTGAGACTCCAATGAAGGTGAGGCCGACGGGCTTGCCCTCCTGCGTATCCGGGCCGGCGACGCCGGTCACGCTGAGGGCCACGTCGGCGCCAAGACGGTGTCGGGCGGCCTCGGCCATGAGCCGCGCGGTGGCGGCGCTGACAACCCCGTCGGTCTTGATCACGGCCTCCGGAATGCCCAGCAGCGACATCTTTTCGTCCGCCGTGTAGCTGATCATGCCCCCGAGAAAACGCTTCGACGACTCGGGGAGGTCGGCCAGGCTGGCGGCGAGCAGGCCGGCGGTCATCGATTCGGCGACGCCGATGGTCAAATCCCTCCGGCTGAGCTCGGTGCCAAGCCGCTGGAGGGCCGGTCCGAGCGATCCGGCGATTGCCATCCTACATCGACGATATCAGCTTTTCTGCGATTTCACTGTTCATGAGGCAGTCAGGCTTCACCTGCGGTAATCTGTCGCGGAGCATGCTGCCGCTATCGCAGTGGGGTGGGCTACGGCGCTAGCCCGATCGACGCGGGAACCCGACGAGGAACTCGACCAGCTCGTCCAGATCGCAACCGACGTCGCCGGCACGCTCGATCCGCGCCAGGTCATAACGCGCATCCTCGAGCGCGGCATTCAAGCCCTGCAGGCGGATCGTGCCACCCTCTCCAGCCTGATCGACGGCGAGGTGGTGATCGAGGCAACCATCGGCCGGAACGGGAACGTAACCTGGGTTGG
>DAIPYJ010000078.1:0-13307 GCA_036782775.1 Candidatus Dormiibacterota bacterium
GTGAACTTTTTGTAGTTGGTGCCGAAGAAGTTCCAGGATTGATGATCGAATTTCTTGGGCGCCTGCGCCGCGACGTACTCGTCGAGGGTCTTGCGCGTCGGCGCCGGGATCTGCATGTATCCCGGCAGGATCTCCCAGGAGATGGCATGGTCGGTATTGCCCTGGATGTTGGCATGCCCGCGCTCGGCATTCATGCCGCCGCCGGGCCGTCCCATGTTGCCGAGCAGCAGCTGCAGCATCGCGCCGGAACGGATCAGCTCGCCGCCGGTCGTGTGCTGGGTCAGGCCGACGGCGTAGACGATCGTCATCACCTTGTCGGGTGTGCCCATCTGGCCGACCAGCTGCGCGATCCGACTGAACTGGTCCTGTGGAATCCCGGTGATGCGCGAGACCATGTCCGGGGTGTAGCGCGAGTAGTGCTGCTTCATCAGCTGGAAGACGGTTTGCGGATCCTGCAGCGTCATGTCGCGCTTGGCGATGGTGGCGATCGCGCCACCCGCCGGCGGATGCGCGGCGTTGTAGGCGTCGCTCGCGGCCTGGTCGATCTGGTAGCCCCAGGAGCTGATGTCGTACTTCCGGGTGCTGGGGTTGTAGCCGCTGAAGAGCCCATCTTTGAATCCGTATTCCGGCTTCACGAGGAAGGAGGCGTTGGTGTAGTTGACGACGTAGTCCTTGTGGTAGAGCTCGTTCTGCAGGACGTAATTGATGAGCCCGCCGAAGTAGGCAACATCGGTGCCGGTCCGGATGCGGGCGTAGATGTCGGCCATCGCCGAGGTCCGGGTGAAACGCGGGTCGGCGTGGATGATCTTCGCCCCGCCGCCCGTGCCCGGGCCGCGCTTGGGATCGTTCTTAGCGGCGAGGAACCACTGAAAGCCGACCGGATGGGCTTCGGCCGGGTTGGCGCCATTGATCAGGATGAGATCGGTGTTCTTGATGTCGCGCCAGTGGTTGGTCATGGCCCCTCTCCCGAATGTGGCGGCCAAACTGACCACCGTGGGGCCGTGTCAAACCCTTGCCTGCTGTTCTAGATGCACCAGGCCGAGCCCGCGCATCACCTTCGTCGCGAAGTAGCCCTCTTCGCTGCTGAAGGCGGCGCCGCCGGCGAAGGCAATCCCCTCCGTGCGGTTGACCGTGTTTAACGCGGAGTCCTGGGCGACGAAGGTCGAGTCGCGCGATTCTTTGACGCGTTGCGCCAGCTTGTTGAGCATGTCGTCCCAGCTGATCGACTGCCAGTGATCCGAGCCGGGGGCGCGATAGAGCGGGCTTTCGACGCGGCGGGCGCTGGTGGCGAGCTGCATCGCCGTCGCGCCTTTGGGGCAGAGGCGGCCTTCGTTGACGGGACTGTCCGGGTTGCCCTCGATCTGCAGCAGTTTCTTGCCACCCTTGCCATCGTCGGCGGTGTAGGCAACCAGCGCGCACCCGACGGCGCAATAGGGGCAAACGGAGTGGGACTCGGTGGCGCCGGCAATTCGGAAGTTCTGCTTGACCTGAGCGGCCCGGGCGATGTCAAAACCCAGGGTCGTTAGCCCCGCTGCTCCTGCCCCGGCTGCGCTCAGCTTGAGAAAGTCGCGGCGCGTGACCTGTGGCACCAATCCTCCCTGTGGGGATGGAAACCGAACGGCTACCAGCCTACGCATCAGCTTGGGAGCTGTCAATAGGATGCAGTAGTCCGTACAGCCGATGAATCCGTTCGAATACCGAAGGTAGAGCCAACCGGGTGTGATCGACGCATCAAAGCGAGCGCTGGCGACCGTCGAGGCATTAGCAACGGCCGACAGACCGCTATGCAAACGCGACATATCGTCCGGTGGGTGAGCCACGACTACTATTGAGGCCGGAGGTCGGGGCCAGGTTGAGAGGGGAGATCGGGATTCTGATGGCCGTTCGCCCGGGGATGCCACCCCGGCGGCTGACCGCCTGGCAGATCCAGCGCAATCTGACACTCGCCGTCACCCTTCGGTGGGCCACGGCCGCGCTGGCCGCGATGGTCGGGCTGCTTGTCCGTCCAGGGCCGGTTGGAGCGTTGGTCGCGCTGATCATCGCGGTCGCGATCTACAACGCCCTGGTGACGGTGGCCATCCGCCAGGCCGACGACGCCGGGCGGCGACGGATTGCTCGCCTCACCTGGGTGGCGGACCAGTTCTTTGCCTTCGCCGCCGTGGCGATCTTCACCGGGTGGCCTCAAGGCGCTGCGCCATACCTCTTCGTGACGCTCGAAGCTGTCTTTTACGAGGGGCTGATCGGAGGTCTCATCTCGGCCGCGCTCTTTGCTGTTCTCGAGACGGGATTTCAGTTTGGCCGGCAGGCGATCGCCGGCACGCCTGTGGCCTGGCCCGAGCTGATCACCTTCATCACCGTGGTCGGCCTCGCCGCCGCCGCCTTCGTCGGCGTCACCAATATCCTGCTGACTCCCGAGCCTCCCGTCGCCGAGCGTAATGGGCACAAGCCGATCAACGGCGAGCTCCCGGCCGGCATCCGGCTGACGCGGCGGGAGCTGGAAATCGTGCAGCTGATGGCGTCGGGCTATTCGAACGCGATGATCGCCTCGCGGCTGCACCTCAGCGAGAGCACCATCAAGAGCTATGTCGAGGTTCTGCTGGGACGCCTCAATGTCCGCAACCGAACCGAGGCGGTGGCAGCGGCCTCGCGGTTGAAGCTGCTCTAGGCCGAATACAAACTGGTGCCATCCCCCGCCGACCGGCGGGGTCGTTTTCCGTCGACCGGCGGTAGCGTTGCGAGCCAACAGCGGATAGGTTGTCGAGCATGCTGGCCCTCAGGCTGGAGGAGTCCCGCGAACCCGCGGTTGACTTGGTGCTTCAACTCGAGCGTCACCTACAGGCCGCCGAAACCCAGCTTCGCCTTGCCCGCACGTCATATGACGCTCTATTGACCGTCCTTGCGACCCAGCTGCGCCCGTCCTGCGATCCCCCGGCCAAGCCGCCGTGCTTATCCGCTGAGCCGCTGCGCCTGTCTCCGAATGAGCGACGGGTTGCGCTCCTCGTCGCCAGCGGGCGGAACAATACCGAGGTCGCGGCGGCGCTCTGCGTCAGCGTCCACACCGTCAAGAGCCAGCTCCGGACGGTCTACCGAAAACTTGGGATTCACAGCCGCTGGCAGCTTGCCGCGCCGCGCTGATCTCTACAGATTGCCCGCGAGGACGGGCGTCGTCGTCGGCCGAGTCTGCACGCCCGGCTCAATCGTGATCGCCACCACCTGATAGCCCGAGAGATCGCGGGAAAGGCGCAGCACCAGCTTTCCATCGGTGTCGCTGGTCCCGATCCCAACCGGCGTCCCGCCGCGAATCAACCAGGCCTCGTAGACATGGCCGGAAGCAAGGGAGGGCAGACCGGTAGCAGTCAGCACGGCGGATTGCTGCGCGGGGGCGTAGACGAGGGTCGCCTGAGCCTGCGGCGCCAGTTGATTCCCGGTGAATGACCAGGTCTGGAAACCGGCCTGACCGAACCGCAGACCGGCGACGTAACCGGCACCAAGCGCGAGTAACAGCGCGGCGGCCACCATGAGCCTGGCCGGAATTCGTTGCCAACGAGCCGTAAACCGGCGGGATGTCGCCGTCGGAGGCCCGCCCGTAGGAAGTGGCGCCGCTGTTTCCGGCGGCACCGGCGATTCGCGGCCAACCGCCTCGAGAATTCTGTCGCGAAGTCCAGCCGGCGGTTCGCGATCGTCGACGGCCAGGGGCAGAACCGCCACCGCCCGTCGCAAGTCGGAGAGCACGGCCGCATGCTCGGTGCATGTCGCCACGTGCTCGTCGACCCGCCGGGCATCTTCCTCGGGTAGGGCGTCAAGCGCCCGCGAGGCAAGCAGGGATTCCACCTCGTCGCAGCTGAGCCGAGTCATGCCTCCAGCCCTCGCGCCTGAAGAAAGCTGCGCAGCTTCTCCAATCCAAGCCGCATCCGCCCCTTGACCGTGCCCAGCGGCACGGCCATGCGCGCCGCAATCTCCGACTGGCTCAGGCCTTCGAAATAGGCCAGTTCGAGGCTCTGGCGCTGCTCCAGCGGCAGGCTGGCCAGCGCCTCGCGGACCTGCTTGCGTTCGAGCTCGAGCGACATCGCTTCCCAGACATCCATCGGTTCGGTCTCGGGCGCCGGCTCCGTCCCATACATCGGCGTCGGCCCAGACACTCGTCCACGCAACTGGTCAATGGCGCGATTGCGAACGATCGCGAGTAACCAGGCCCGAAGGCTTCCCCGGTCGGCGTCGAAGCGCAACGCGTTGCGCCAGACCGCCAGGAACGCCTCCTGCACGATGTCTTCTGCGGCGGATGCGTCCTTGAGCATGTGGAAAGCGAGCCCGAAGGCGAGGCGCCCGTAGCGGTCGTAGAGCCACTCGATCGCCGACGCCTCGCCGCGACGGAGGAGGGCCGCCATCTCGCGCTCCGATTCGGGGGCGGCCCCGCTCATCCTCTTATTGTGCGGTCAGTTCTTGAGCTCCACCAGTTGCATCTCGATGGGATGCCCGAAGAAGGACGCTTCGGCGGTTCGATTCGCGCGGTCAAGCGCGAACTCGATTCGGGAGTTTTCGCCCGGCAGGGGAGCGGTCGCCCCATGGGTGTTGCCGGAAATATAGATGGTTCCGTCGTCGCCGATTCGCACCGCGTTCACCGTGATCTGCCGAGAAAGTCCGGGGAACGCGATCGTGCTGGTGGCGCCGGGCGCACCCGCGAATAGGTCGGTTGTCATGAACCCGGTCCGGGCTCGAAGATCGATCTCGCCCTTGAGCGCGTAGGTGGCGTAGGCGGGGAGCGGCGGCCGGGGCACACCGGCATTGGCAGCGAATCGAACGCGCCGGTCTGTCGCGGAAAAGATCAGTTCGACCACCGAACCGGTAGCGGCCACAGCGACCACGCCCGCGGCGCCGAGGCCGGCTGCCTTCAGAAACTCGCGGCGCTGGATTGCCTTCATCGTCAGCTCCTTTAGTGGGGATTCCCCAGATAGGGGAAGTGATCCAGGTAGTCGCCATGAGGCCCGACGCCGTCGCCGGTGAGGAGTCCATTGGTGACGAGGTTGAGGGAGATGTCGATCACGTCGTCCTGCAGCCGGCGTCCGTTGAGCTGGGCATAATTCGTCGGCTTCGAGAAGTCGTAGGTCAGCATGTCGGGAAGCAGGATGTCGGCGATGCCCATCGCCTGACCCTGGCTGTAGCCCGCATGCCCGCCAAGATTGCTGAGCGCGACCAACGTGTTCGTGAACGACTGCACGAACGTGATGCCTTCGTTGTTGGTCGCGGTTCGGTCCTGTGCCGGATCGAGGCTGTTGAAGAGGTTCTTGTCCTGGCCATGGTTGAAGACGGTGTTGATGGCCGCTCGACCCATGCGGTCGTCGTTGCTGACCACGCCGTTCACCGGAATCCTGGTTCTCGCCCAGAGCGAGGTGCTGGATGGGTTGGAGCCGAGCGCTTTGTTGGGCACTTCGAGCACGATGCCAAAGACGTTGCGGCTGGAAAAGAAGTCGCTGCCCGTGAACTGGAAATTGTTGAGAAAGCCGAGAAGATCGAAGAAAAAGGGGTCGCTTCGGACGCCGGCGAAGAACTTGTAAGCGCCATTGACCGTGATCCGGGTTTCCGAGGGACCCGACACGGGCGCATTGGCGATGACGACCTGCGGCCCTGCCCCGGTGATCCGCTCGACGGTCGCCATCTGGGCGCCCGGTCCGCCGGTAAATCGCATTCGGAAGGTGATATCGGCGACGGCGTCGCCGCTGGTATCGAGGTTGATCAGATAGTCGGCGGTGGTGTCGAAGGCGGTCCCCAGGGTCAGCGGGTTGACGTCGAGCACCAGGATCGACTTGCCGGGTGGCTCGCTGTCGTCGTCCGGTTTGAGAAACGCGTAGACGTCGGTGATGTCCGTCATTACGTCGCCGAGCGGCGGTTGCAGTCCGGGCGCGTCGAGATGATCAGCCACGTAAACCTCCTCTTCTATCGCTGGATCGCGAGGGTCATGCCTTGCTACCGTGTCTACGTAGCCGGCACTCGAATGGATCAACGCTGACAAAAAAAGCGGCCTTTCGGCCGCCTTTACTCAGTCGCCGTCGATGCGCTATCGGATTTGCGTCACCTGGATTTGGAACTCTCCTGTCTGGCCGAACACGCCGTTCATGTTGTAGTGGCCGGGCACGGCAGGTAGTCCGGGCGCGAAGTCAGTGAAACTGGGCGCAACTCCCCCCGCGATGGGGCAAAGGGCTGTTGCACTGGCGGGATGGGTATTGGACGTTCCAGAAACGACAAAGTTCGGGAACGGTACCTGTGAGACGAACCACGACGTGATGTTGATGTCCTGTTCACAGGTGATTTTCCCCGATGGCGTGTGCACGTACTGAGAGACCTGGCAGTCGCCATCGTTGCCAGCCGTAACTCCCCCACTCAGTTCACACCAACCCCAGAAGCCAAAGCCGAAACCCGTTCCCGGGGCGACGCCAGTCCCCGCGAAAGCGAGCTGCCAGTTCGCGGGGCCGCCGCCGTACGCGCCGGCAGTGGCCGTCGTCCCAACCAGTAAACCAACTCCGATAGCGATAGCGACGATCAGTTTGCGCATGGTTCTCCTTCTCCGAACATATTTGTCGCACACCGTATCGCTGGACGGCTGGCGGGACAATCAGCAGCCTTACCGCTCGGTGTCGCTTTGTCCCGGGGAGATACCTCGGCCGCCTACGCTTCAGGCGGCCAGCGATACCAACGTAAGGGCCAGCAAGCAGGTGCGCTCGAGCAGACCCGATCGTGAGACGTTCTCCTGCCTGGTCATCAACTGACCACCCGGCGGCCCCATGCCGTCGATGACTGGAATCGCATGCGCGAAGGCCGAGCTGCCTCCGGCGTTCGAGCCGATCACACCAAACTCGAGGTCCAGTGCGCGTCCGGCATTGACAACGGTTTGAATCAGCGGTTCGCTGGCCGCCGTCCTCATGACACCGGGCCGGTGTTCCGCACTGTTGATCTCGATCCGATACCCACCCGTCTCGAGACCTCCCAGCACCTCGCGGATCCGCCGGTCGAGGCTATGCCAGGCAGCTGAATCAGTGGCCCGAACATCGAGGGTGAAGTCGCACTCGCCGGGGAGGACGCTTCGTCGCCATCCCGCGCGTAACTGCGTTACGGTCACGAATCGGCGGCTGGCCGCGTCGCTCAAGCCCTCGAGCTGGTCGACGATGCTGGCAAAGCCTCTGATTGCGCTCAGGCCGGAGGCGTGGGCGGTGCCTGCGTGCGCCTCGCGACCAATGATCTTTGCCACGGCGACGCCGCAGCTGGCCCGCGATCCCATCAGGTTGCCGCCTTCTCGGGCGCATTCCAGGCAGATGCAGGCGGCGCTCTTCGCGGCTTCTGCCTCGATCACCGGACCGGACGCAAGGCTGCCGGCCTGTTCATCCGGCGACAGAATCACCGTGACGGGTGGATGGCGGAAGCCCAACTGATCGAGCATCGAAAAGGCCGCCACCAGGACGACGAGCCCACCCTTCATGTCGGCGATGCCGGGCCCGCTCGCCACGTCGCCCTTCGTTGTGTAGGGAAACTCCCGCGTGATCCCCGGTAAGAATGCCGTGTCGAGGTCTGCCAGGATCAGGACCGGATCGCCGGCGCCAGCAAGCGTAAGACGCCGGACGTCCGAGACCTTTCCGTAGTCAAACCCAGGAAGCATCAGCTCGCGCAGCCACAGAGGAAGCTGTGAAACATCGGGACGAAGCACAGGGTTCTCTCGAAACCCCGCGGCGGAGAGCCGCTCGACAACGTTCTGCGCCACCGCAGCTACGCCGTCTGGCTGCGAGGCATGGCTCTCGGTCATGACCAGTTCTTCGAGCAGCCGCTCCATTTCCGCCTGCTGGTCGGATGCGGCTTTTCTCAGGGCATCGGCATGCGTCCGCAGTTCGGCGGCTTCCAAAATGGGGCCGCCGCGCTCTAAGCCGCTGGCCTGAAACTCAGGCCGGGCGCCCGGCCGTCCTCGATCGGAATCGCCTCCTGGCGCGTTCCGCGGATGTACTTGCCGAAACCGCGCTGGCCAACCACCTTGCCATCCTTGGCGATGACGGTGCCGCGCAACATCGTCAGCACCGGCCCACCGCGGAAGGTCCACCCCTTGTAGGGCGTCCAGCCGACCTTGCTGTAGGTGGCCTTGTCGTTCGGCTTGACCTCTTTGTCGAGGTCCACCAGGACGAGGTCCGCGTCGGAGCCAACCTGCAGCGCGCCTTTGCGCGGATAGGCGCCGATGATGCGCGCGGCGTTCTCGGACACCAGCTGCACCAGGTGCGCCAACGAATAGCGGCCGTCGTGCATATCGGACAGCGCCAGCGACAGCATGTACTCATACTGCGGACTGCCGAAGGGACCGGTCCATGGATCTTTGAGGAAGACTTCGAGGTCTTCCAGCGTGTGCGGGGCGTGGTCGCTATCGATCGTGTCCAGGGTGCCATCCCTCAAGGACTCCCAGATCGTCTTCATGCGGTCGGCATCCGCGGTGACGTAGCCGCCGGGAGCGGCGCGCGGGCCCTGCTCCTTCACGTGCTCTTTCGTCAGGTGGTAGTACTTCGGGTCCACGGTGCAGGTGACCCGCTGACCACGGCCCTTCGCGGCTTTGATCAATCGAAGACTGCCGGCGGCATGCGTGTGGAGTAGATGCAGCCGCACGCCGGTCACCCGCTGCAGCTCCAGCAGGACCGCAACCGCGGAGCTCCAGACGATTTCATTCGTATAGATCTCGGAGAAGGTCGCCATGTCATGTGGCTTCCCCGCGTCCATCGCCTGCCGGGTCAGCACGTCCATCAGCGGCTGGTTGTAGGGGTGAACGCTGCAGTGGAGACCGGTCTTCGTGATCGCCTGGAACGCCTCGAACACCTTTTCCGAATCGCCCATCGCAATCCGCGGATCGTGCGGATAGCCGCCGCTGACCTGGAACATCTTGAATCCGGTGACACCGGCCTCGGCGAGTTTCGGAATCTCGCCGAGCTTCGACGGCGAGGCCAGGTGGCCCCAGTCGACGATCGAATCGCGCTCCGCGATTTTTCGTTTGGCTTCGAGCAGCTCCACGCTATCGGTCGGCGGATCGACATTAGGCATGTCGGTGAAGGTCGTGATGCCGCCGGCGGCCGCCGCCTGCGAGCAGGTGAAGAAGTCTTCTTTGTACTCATAGCCGGGCACGCGAGCATGGGCGTGAAGGTCGACCAGTCCGGGGAAGACGTGCAGGCCCTTCGCATCGATGATCTCGCCGGCCTTCATCGATTCGCCTCGCGAGACGAAACCGGCGATTTTCTCGCCCTCGACGACCACGTCGGCCTCGACCGGCCCACCCGGTGAATGGACGGTTCCCCCCGCAACCCGAATGGTCTCGCTCATTTCTTCACTCCTTCCGCGGGCGCCAGCGCCGATTTGACGGCCGGAAGCACGCGCTCAGCAATCAGCTGCAGGCTTTCCTCGTACCGGTCGAACTGCCCCCGCAGGTCGAAGACGAAGTGGTCCACCTTGCGGTCTGCGATCTCGAGCACCTGCTCGACGACCTCGTTCGGCTCGCCGACGACGATGATGCCGCGCAGATCGTCAATCGTCTGGAAGGCGCCCGACTTCGGCTTGAGCCAGTACTTGCTGCCCTCCGATCCGGTCGACAACGCCTGGACGTCGACGCCGCGCCGCGCGAGATTGCGGTCTTTCGCGATGCTGACCCGGGGAACGAAGGCGATCGTGGGCATCGGTCGTGACGCGGCTGCCGCCTGGTCCTTCATATAGGTGAGCCGATCGTCGAGCGTGTCGATCGGCGTCCCGCCCGGCATCCATCCGTCGTAGCTCGCGACGGCGGCGCGCACCGAGGCTCGCGTCGTCCCGCCATACCAGAGCGGAATGGGACGCACCGGCTTGGGCTGAATCGAGACGTTCTCGAAAGCAAAGCGTGGGCCGGCATGCGTGAGGTCGTCCTGCGCCCAGACCTTGCGCAGGACTTCGACCGTCTCGGCGAGGATCTCCCGCCGAAACTCGGCATCGAAGCCGGCGGCAGCGAGCTCGGCATGCTTGTGCCCGGTGCCCAGGCCGGCAATGACGCGTCCGCCGCTGAGATAGGAGAGCGCGGCGAGATCCTGGGCCAGCTTCAACGGCCAGCGAAGTGGGATAAGAACCGCCGTGCCGAGGTAGATGCGCGTGGTGACCGACGCGATCGCGGATAGCGCCATCAGCGGCTCGACAAAGGTAATGTCGGTGCCTTCGTGCGCGTGCGGCGTCCAGAGGAGGTGGTCGCGAACCCAGATGGCGTCGAAGCCCAGCTCTTCGACCATCGCCGAGCCGCGGACGATGCGATCGCGCGAGGCATTCGCTCCGAAATGCGGCAGCAGAACGCCGAAGGTCATCATCCCGTCGTGGCGATCGAGTGGACGAAGCGCGTCGACGTTCTGAGTCATCACTCGTCCACCAGCACGAAGTCGGGGTTGGCCGGCGCGTAGATCTCGATCACCTTCGCGGCGCCGTCGTCGACGACCGAAACGGAGTGCGGGACTCCGGCCGGGATCACGGCCGCATCGCCCACCCGCACGACGTGATCCTTACCGTCGATGCGCAGCCGCACGACGCCATCAAGGACGAGGTAAAAGTTCTCGCTGGCGCTGTGCCGGTGGTACGGCCCCGGCCCCGCGCCGGCGCGGATTTCGTTGACGTGGATGTCGAGGCGGCTGCCCTGCGCCGGCCCGACCAGCTCACGAATGTCGCCCCGCCCGCCGCGCAGCTGCCGGTGCGAGCTGGTCTGCGGTCGTGAGACATGAACGGCCCGCGGCCCGGCCGACGTCTCGCGCGGCGAGGTCACGTTTCGTCGATCCCGTTGTACTGCCAGCGATTGATGCGCTTCTGTGCAGCGCCAAGCACGGCGGTCAGGATGACGGAGATCGCAATGATTGCGATGATGGGGACGAACATGTTCGCCGTCTGAAAAGAGTTGGCGTAGTTCAGGATCATGCCGCCCAACCCGGTGACCACGACCAGGAACTCGGCGCCGATCACGCCCACGATCGCCTGGTACATGGCCAGCCGCACGCCGGCGAAGATGAAGGGAAAGGCAGCGGGCAGCACGATGGTGCGTGTCAGCTGGCGCTCGCTGGCGCAGAAGGCGCGGCCTACGTCGAGCAGGTCCTGGTCGACATTCTTCACGCCGGCCGAGGTGCTGATGATGACGGTGAAGACCGAAGCGAGGAACACGAGGACGACACGGACCAGCTCGTCGATCCCGAACCAGATGACGAGCAGCGGAATGATGGCGATCGTCGGAATCGCGTAGAGGAAGAACACCCAGGGGTCGAGCACGTCGTAGACGCGACGGAAGCGGCCCATCACGATGCCGATCGTGACGCCGACGACGATGGCGGCCGCGTACCCAATCGCCCAGGCGCGCGCGCTGACCGCGATGGCGTCGCGAAGCTCGGGGGACGCGATGGCGAGGTTATAGAAGGCGCCGACGATGGCGCTGGGCGGGACGAGCAGCGCGGCGTTGACGTTCATGCCGAGCAGCTGCCACAGCGACAGGATCAGGACCAGGGTCACCGCGCGGATCGTCCAGATGCCTTGCCAGGTCCGCGTGAAATGGTGGGCCCGCCCGTGGCGACGCACCGCCGGCTTGAGACTCGGAGCCGCTTGCACCACCGAGCTCATCAGGTGTTTTCCACCTGGCGATTCCACTTCATCAGCCGGCTCTGGGTGAGGCGCACGAGACCGGCCAGCGTGATGCTGATCAGGCCGAGCAGGATCACCGGGCCCATCAATCGATCGGTCTGGAAGAAGCGGCCGTAGGCGAGCAGCAGGGCGCCGGTGCCGGTGATGGCCGCGGTCATCTCGGCGATCACGATCCCCTCCAGGGCGCGGGAGATCCCCAGGCGCAGCCCGTTGAAGACGAGCGGCATCGAGGCGGGGACGATGATGGTCCGAATCCGCTGCCAGCGCGTGGCGGTGAAGGCGCGTCCGGTGTCGACCAGCTCACGATCGACCGACTTCACGCCGATGAAGGTGTTGATGATGATGGGGAAGATGGCGGTCAGGATCGCCATCGCCACCCGCACCTCGAGGCCGATGCCCAGCCACAGGATCATGACCGGCACCAGCACGATGCGGGGCGTCGAGTAGAGCGCGCTGACGTAGGGGTTGAGCGCGATCTCGATGACGCGGCTGAGTCCCATGGCAAAGCCGATCGCGATGCCAACCACCGCGGCGATGCCGAAGCCCAGCACCAGGCCGAGCATCGTCGACGCAAGCGCCGGCAGCAGCTCGTTCCTAACGACGGCGGTCTGGTAAAAACCGGCCGCGATCGCGGTTGGATACGAGGTAAAGAGCGGCTTCTGGCGTCCGATGACCTCCCAGAGGACGAGCACCGCGATCACCGAGATGATCTGGAGGCTGCGGCTCGAGGTCACCGCGCTTCGCGAACGGCGCCAGGTACGCCGTTCCATCGCCAGCGTCGGCCTCAATCTCCTGACCCTGTCGGTGCCGCGTCCGTGCCGGCCGCCATCTCGCGCCGCAAGATGGTCCAGATGCGGGCGCGGAGATCGGCAAACTCGGGGTCGGTGCGGACGTCGTACTGCCAGCGAGGGCGACGCAGCGAGACGTCGAATTCATTGACGATTCGTCCCGGGCGCGTCCCCATCACGATGATCCGGTCGGAGAGGTAGATCGCTTCGTCGATCGAGTGGGTGATGAAGAGCACCGTCAGCCGCCCGCTTTCGACGATCTTTTCCAGCTCGCCCTGCAGGTACTCACGGTTGAGCGCGTCGAGCGCACCGAACGGCTCGTCCATCAGTAGCACGCGCGGCCGCACCGCCAGCGCGCGGGCGATACCGACGCGCTGCCGCATGCCTCCCGACAGCTGGCCGGGGAAATAGCCTTCGTAGCCCTCGAGTCCCAGGAGTTTCAAGTACTCGGTGGCGCGCGTGTTGCGCTGGTCCTTGGGCATGCCCTGGATCTCCAACCCATAGGCGGCGTTGGCCAGCACGGTCCGCCAGGGGAAGAGGTTGAAGTGCTGAAAGACGATCGCCTTGTCGGTCGAGGGGCCGAGGCTTTCTTTCCCGTCGACGAACACGTCGCCCGAGGTGGGGGAGAGCAGGCCGCCGACGATGCGCAGCAGGGTCGTCTTGCCGCAGCCGCTTGGACCGATGACGGTGACGAACTCGCCGGGCGCGACGTCGAGGCTGACATCGTGCAGCGCGGGCTGGCTCGCGCCGGAGAAGCTGCGCGTGACGTTGCGAACGCTGAGCATGCTCGCCGCGCTAACGGGTTTTCGTGCCTCCATCCCGACCACTACTGGACGCGCAGCCGGCATGCTCCACCATACCTACGGTGCATCGACAAGA
>DAIPYJ010000079.1:0-13275 GCA_036782775.1 Candidatus Dormiibacterota bacterium
GGTGGATCCGACTCAGGAGCCTGGGTAACAGCCCGATTCGGGAGAGCGCGAAGCCGACCCGAGTCGCAGCGTTGGCGCCGGCATTGGAGTTCGCGATGGCGCTGTTCAGCACCGCCAGGATGACGATGATCAGGCCGGGACCCCAGACCGCCTGCGCCATGTAGGACCACGGGTCGTTGTTGTTGGTCGCAAAGAAGCCGTTCTTCGGGTCGGCCATCTTTGACGGACCGAAGTAGACGGTGGCGGCGTAGTAGCAGAGAAGGTAGAAGAGGCCGATCAGCAACGCCGACAGAAAGACGGCCCGGGGGATCGTCTTACGCGGCTCGCGAGCTTCTTCGGCAAGCGGTGCCGATGCCTCGAAGCCGATGAAGGCCAGGATGGCATAGATCATTCCGGGAAACACCGACCCCCATCCCTTCTCGTTGCCGGTGTTGGGCCCGAACACCGACAAGGTATTGTGGCTGCCGGCCGACACGATCAGGGTTAGCGCCAGCGCGACAAAGACGACGATTTCAAAAGTCCCGAGCGCCACGCCGGTGCGGGTCGAAAGGCGGATACCTCGATAGGTCAGGAACCAGACAATCAAACCGGCAATCGCCGCAAACGGTGCCCAGAGCCAAAGCGGCCAGCCGAAATGCGAGTTCAGATTGGCAGCGAGCTCGTTGCCGAAGATCAGATAGAGCAGCGGCGCCACAATCGGCTCGGCCATCATGAATCCCCAGGCAACCAGGAATCCGACGTAGGGATGAAGGCCGCGAGCGCTGAAGGTATAGAGCCCACCGGCTGAAGGCAAGTGGCGTGCCAGCTGGCCGATGCTGATCGCGACCAGCAGACAGGCGATCAGCGCCAGCAAGACCGATAGCGGCAAGCTGCCTCCGGCGTAAGGCGCCCCGACGATGATGGAAAAGGCCACGGCGGCGGCTGGCGCCATGTGAGTGATTGATTGAAAGAGCGTTGGGGCCAGGCCGACCGCGTTTGCTTCAAGGCGATGCGCGTCGACGGTTGTACTCATTCCTCCCTCCTTTAGGCGGCAACATAACACGGCCACGAGGGCATCGCAACTCGCGATTCCGAGCAGTCGGTCGCGCGGCTGAGGCTAGCCGGCGCCCTGTTCGTGAGCCAGGGTCGCCTCCGCGTCGGCGCGCGAGATGATTCCCAGCAGCCGCCCTTCCCCGGTTGTAACCAAGCTGTTGGTCTTGATGTCATGCTCGCGCATCGACTCCAGCAGATCTTCGAGACGCAGATTGGGACGAAAGGTCTTCGGCCCCGGCGCCATCACATCTTCGGCCCGTTTGTCTTTAGGGCTATCCAGCGCCTTGTGGCGCAAGAGGCCGAGCACGATGCCGCGGTCGTTGACGACAACGCAGGTCTGGCGGCCGTCCGCGTCGACCCGTTCGCGAAGATCGCCGATCCGGTCGTCCAGACCGCAGGTTGGAACCGTCTCGTCGGCCACGTCCCCCAGCCAGGTCTCGTCCAATGACGTGCCTACCCGCGCCTGGTTGGCCTCGAACCAGGCCTGCTTGCCTGGAACGTAGTCGATCACATCACGAAAGCCGAGCGTCTCGAGCCGCCACGCGGCCCTGGGCGACATGTCTCAACCGAAGTCGTTGCAGTAGACGATCACCGGACGGCCGCGGTCAAGCGTCGCCGAGGATGTCTCGGTCAGCTCCTTCAGCGGAATGTTGATCGCCCCGGGGAGATGCGAGTGCTCGAACTCCTCCCGGCCCAGCACGTCGACCAGTTGGCCGCCGTTGTCGATCAGCTGCTTGACGTCGTCGACGGAAAAAATTTGGCGCGGCATCGGCGACCTAGCGCGCCCAGACGCCAACCGGCGTGAAGTTCACTGGCACATCGACCAGGATGAGCTCGCTTGGAGCAGCCGCATCGATCGACAGTTCTGGCTCGTCGTAAATCTTGGCGGCGTCACCGGTGGCGAGCCCGCTGCCATTGACCCGCAGGCCTCCGTCGATCAGGTAGAGGTATCCGGCGCGCTCGGGCCCGAAGGGACGGCTCACCGATCTTCCCTCGTCCAGAGCAGCAACGAAGACCGACGCATTCTGGTGGACCCTGATGCGCTCGTCAGGCCCTGGTCCGATCACCTGCAGCAGGCGGTTGTGCCGGTCCGCGCGGGTGAACTGATGCTGCTGGACCGCCGGAGGAAGCGACGGCGTGTCGGGCAGGATCCAGAGCTGCAGGAACTCCATCGGTTCGGTCGTCGATGCATTCTGCTCCGAGTGCAGCGCGCCGGAACCGAGGCTCATGAGCTGGACGCCGCCCGGCTCGAGGATCCCATCGTTGCCGAGGCTGTCCTCGTGCCGAAACCTCCCACGCCAGACATAGGTGATGCCCTCGACGTCGGCGTGCGGATGCATCGGCCAGATGGCGCCGGCCTGGAGACGATCGTGGTTGAAGACCCGCAGCGGGCCGACGCCCATCTGCCTGGGATCCCGATACCGGTCGAACGAGAAGTGCCAGCGTGCGGTAAACCAGCCGCCTTCCTCGCGATGGATGTCACGGTCACGCCGGATCTCGAGCATCGCAGCTGGCTGGCCGCCCGCTCAGCGGACCTGGATCGAGCGCTTGGAGAGTCCCATCCAGTAGCCCTCGATGATGCTGGGCAGCTCCTCGCCATTGATGTCGCCGGCGCCCAGGGTCACGAACAGCGGCGCGAGATGCTCCGTCCGGGGATGCGCATAGCGCACCGCCGGTGCTCGGTGGGCGAAGTCGGCGAGCTGATCGATATCGCCGCGCTCGAGCGCTTCGTGCGCCCAGGCATCGAACTCCGCCGACCAGGCTGGCGGCGGCGCATCGACACGGAAATCGCGGAGAAAGCGAAGGCCATGGGTGAGAAAGCCGCTGCCGATGATCAGCACCCCCTGGTCGCGCAGCGGGCGCAGGCGCCGGCCGACCTCAAAGAGGCGCTCCGGATCCAGAGTCGGCATCGAGATCTGCAGGACGGGGACGTCGGCATCCGGATACATCACGCTAAGCGGGACATAGGCGCCGTGGTCAAGTCCGCGCTCGGCGTCCTCCGCGACCGGCTGGTCGGAGAGCAGCTTGCGAATCTCGGCCGCGAGCGAGGGCGCACCTGGCGATGGATACTGGGCGCGGTAATAGCGCTCGGGAAATCCATAGAAGTCGTAGACCAACGGTGTCCCGGGAATGGTGGAGCCGATCGTCAGCGGTGCATTCTCCCAATGCGCCGAGACGATAAGAACGGCGGATGGTCGCGGCAATGCCTTGGCCCACGCCGCGAGCTGCGTCACCCACAGTTCGTCATCGACGAGCGGTGGCGCGCCGTGCCCGATGTAGATCGCCGGCATCCGGGCGCCGGCCTGCGCGCCCGCGACCCGGTCCGCCACGTCCGAGGCGGCGCGTGCCGCCGAGATCGGCCCTGCCGGTTCCTGTGGTTTCAGTTCCTCGTCCATATGACCTTTGTACACGATGGCAGCTGTCACGGTCCTGTTACAGCGATAAGACGATCTCACGGTCGAGGGTTGTACGCAAAAGGGGATCTATCGTGCCGATCAAGAACCGCAGCTACAACCTGGCAGAGTTGGTGTCCGCCATCGTGGAGTCCTCGGAGGATGCCATCTTTCTGACCGGCGTCGACGGCCTCATCCAGAGCTGGAACAAGGGGGCGACCCGGCTCTTCGGCTATGGCGCCGAGGAGATGATCGGAAAGAACGCCGTGGTCCTCCTCCGGCCTGGCCGGGAAGCAGCCCTGGAAAACTTCCTCAAGAGCGTGAGGACCGGCCGGTCTCTTCGGGAGCTCGAAGCGCCCTTCGTGCGGAAGGACCAGTCGTTGGTACCAACCCGAATCTCGGTCTCTCCGCTCTCAGACTCGGACGGCGAGGTGGTGGCCTTTCTGACCATCCTTCGGGACCTGAGCGAGCGCAACCGCCAGCAGGCCGAACTTCGGGCGCGCGAGCTCAGTTATCAGAAGCTGGTTGAAACCGCGCACGAAGGGATTTCGATCGTCGACGCGGACGATCGCATCATCTTCGTCAACCAGCGCTTCGCCGAGCTGATTGGTTACGGCGCCGAGGAGTTGATGGGACGCTCGCCCAACGACTTGTACTTCAGCCCCGCCGGCGTCAGCGAGCGAATGCAGCATCGCCAGCGGCTGCGCGAGGGGATCAAGGAAGTCCGCCAGGTCATGTATCGGCGTCGAGACGGGTCACCGCTGTGGGTACTGGTCGCCAGCACGCCGATCATGGACGATGGCGGCGCGCTGACCAAGACCCTGGCGATGGTCACCGACATCACCGATCGGGTGAAGGCCGAAGAGGATCTACGCGCCAGCGAGCGTCTTTTCCGAAGCCTCTTCAACGAGTCGCCGGCCGGCCAGATTCTCTCCTCGTCCGATCGCCGGATCGTTGCCGTCAATCGCGCCTTCTGCGAGATGACCGGTTACACCCAGGGAGAGATCCTGGAGCGCGGCTGGCCGGCCATAACCCCGCCTGATGACCAAACAGGGATCTTTGCCTCCTTCGAGCGGCTATGGTCGGGCGAGCTCGACAACATGCAAATGGAACGGCGCTACCTGCGCAAGGACGGGAGCGTCATGTGGGGCCATGTCAGCGTCGCCCGGGTCGCCGACGACCAGGGCCGCGCCCGCTATGTGATCGACCAGGTGCAGGACATCTCGGAGCGAATCGAGGCCCAGCGGACGCTCGAGCATCAGGCCCTGCACGATGCCCTGACCGGACTTCCGAATCGCGTGCTGGCGCGCGACCGGCTCGACCAGGCGATCCTGCTGGCCCGCCGGCAACATATCCGGGTGGCGCTGCTGATCATCGACCTGGACCACTTCAAGGAGGTCAACGATAGTTTTGGCCACCAGGCCGGCGACCAGCTGCTGCGCCAGGTGGGCGAGCGCTTCATGGCCGAGCTGCGCGACACCGATACCGTAGCCCGCCTTGGTGGTGACGAGTTCGCCATCGTTCTCCTGTCGACGGACGCTGACAGTGCCGGGCTGGTCGCCGACAAGCTGCTGGCGTCCCTCGAGCGTCCATTCGTGGTCGAAGGACAGGCCCTCGACGTCGGCGCCAGCATCGGAATCGCTATCTACCCGGAGCACGCCGACAACGCCGACAGTATGATGCGTCGCGCCGACATCGCCATGTATGTCGCCAAACGGTCCAGACGCACGCACGCGACTTACAGCCGCGATCACGATGAGCCGGGCGACAGCCGGCTGGCGTTGATGGCTCAGCTGCGGCACGCGATCAACGACGGCGCGCTCACCCTTCATTACCAGCCGATCGCCAACCTGCACAGCGGCCGGGTCGAGCGTTTCGAGGCGCTTGCCCGTTGGCAGCGTCCGGGACGAGGCCTGGTCCCGCCGAGCGACTTCATCGCCTTCGCCGAGCAGACCGGCCTGATTCAGCCGCTGACACAGTGGGTGCTGGTGACCGCATTGAAGCAGTGCGCTGCCTGGAATCGGGCCGGCCAGCGCTTGGGAGTCGCGGTCAACGTCTCGATGCGCAACCTGCTCGACCCCGATTTGAGCGGGACGGTCGAGCAGATCCTCCGCGACGCCAACGCCGAGCCCAGCTGGCTGACTCTGGAGATCACGGAAAGCACGATCATGTCCGAATCCGTTCGCACCATGGACACGCTCGAGAAGCTACGCGCCATCGGAGTCCGCCTTTCGATCGACGACTTCGGCACCGGCTACTCGTCGCTCGCCTATCTACACCGCCTGCCGGTGCATGAAATGAAGATCGACCGCGCCTTTATCAGCGGCCTGATCGGCGACGAGGTCAGCAGCGCCATCGTGCGCGCCGCCGTCGATCTCGGTCACAACCTCGAGCTCGCGGTGGTCGCGGAAGGGATCGAAGAGGCGGCGACCTGGGAGCGGGTCAAGGACCATGGGATCGATTACGGACAGGGATATCACCTCGCCCGTCCTCTCCCAGCGGCTGACGTCGCAACCTGGCTTGGCGCGGCGAAAGCGGCTTAACCACGGCGCGTTGATTGACTGATCGTTTATAGTTAACATGATGTTAAGCAAGCGGGCCGAGGCACCCCGCCTGCTCGAGGGCCGCGATGTCGTACGTGTCGTGGTCGACGCCTTGATCCTTGCCGAACCCTTGCAGGCAGAACTCTGGCGAAATGCGGAACTGACCTTTGCCCAGCTGCGCATCCTGCGCACGCTCCGCGTCTCGCCCGCAAGCCCGGGTGAGCTGGCGGCCGCCTGCGGGTTGAGCGCGCCATCTCTCGCCCGCATGCTCGCAAAGCTCGAGGAGCGGCACCTGATCGCGCGCGAGATCAATCACGCCGATCGGCGGCGGATCGCCGTCAGCATCACCGAGCCGGGGCTACAACTGCTCGACGCCAACCGAGTGCTACGCGGCAGCGCGTTCAGTCGTGCGGCCCGGCACATGTCCTTCTCGGAGCGCCGGACCTTCGTCAACGCGATGCGGGGCTATCTTCGACGGGTTCGGGCGGAGAGCGACAAGACGGACGCCCCCCAACCCGTGCCCGGGGCTCGCTGACCTGACCGTGACCGCACGGCCAGTTGCCATTCGCTGCCAAGGCCTGGTCAAGGTTTTTGGCAGCGTCCGGGCCCTCGACGGGGTTGGCTTCGAGGTTGGCGAAGGCGAGCTCTTTGGCCTGCTCGGTCCCAACGGCGCTGGCAAGACCACGACCATCCGCGTCCTGGTGACGTTACTGCCACCCGACGCCGGGTCGGCCGCCGTTTTCGGTCTCGACGTGCGTCGTCAGGTGATGGCGGTGCGCCGCCAGCTCGGCTATGTGCCGCAGCAGCTGTCCGCCGACGCCAGCCTGACCGGCTACGAGAATGTTTCGCTCTTCGCGCGCCTCTTCGACGTGCCCCGTCCTGAGCGGCACGCGCGCGTCATGGAATCGCTGGCCGCCATGGGACTGCAGGATGCCGCCTTTCGGCTGGCCGGCACGTATTCCGGCGGGATGATCCGGCGCCTGGAGCTGGCCCAGTCGCTGGTGAATCAACCCCGGCTGCTGGTGCTGGACGAGCCGACCATCGGCCTCGATCCGGTCGCGCGCGGCGATGTCTGGGACGGGCTGCGAGCGCTTCGCAACTCGCTGGGGACCACCGTCCTGATCACCACCCACTACATGGAAGAGGCCGACCAGCTCTGCGACCGCGTCGCCCTGATGCACCGCGGCCGGCTTCAGGCGATCGGAGCACCGGCGGATCTCAAGGCGGGGTTGGGAAAACACGCGACGCTGGAAGACGTCTTCCGCCATTACACCGGAGATCGGATCGACGAGCGAGGTGATTTCAAAGATGTCCGCGCCGTTCGCCGCGCCGCGCGCCGCCTCGGCTGAGGCGGTCGCCGGGGTTCTCCCGGTGCGCCTCTGGCTGAGCCGTGTCGTCACCTTCTGCTGGCTGGAGCTGGTCAAGATCCGGCACGATCGGACGGAGTTGTACACGCGCGCCATCCAGCCGATCCTCTGGCTGCTGATCTTCGGCGAGACCTTTTCCCGGATTCGCGCCATCCCAACCGGATCGCTGCCCTACCTCGACTACCTGGCGCCGGGCATCATCGCGCAGTCGGCCCTCTTCGTCGCCATCTTCTACGGGATTCAGATCATCTGGGAGCGTGACTTCGGGATTCTCACGCGAATGCTCGCCACGCCGACGCCACGGCCGGCACTGATCAGCGGCAAAGCGTTTGGCGCGAGCGTCCGCGCCATCGCCCAGGCGCTGGCGATATTGCTGCTCTCGATCGTGCTTCGCGTCCATCTCCAGCTCAATCCGCTCCACTGGCTGCTGGCCCTGCTCGTGATCGTGCTCGGCTCGGCGTTCTTCTCGACGCTCTCGATGACGATCGCCGGCATCGTCCTCACCAGGGAGCGCTTGATGGGGATCGGCCAGGCGATCACGATGCCGCTCTTCTTCGCCTCGAATGCGCTCTATCCCGTAGCGCTGATGCCGGGTTGGCTGCAGGTGCTGAGCCGGATCAACCCACTCAGTTATCAGGTCGATGCGCTGCGCGGGCTTCTGGTCGGGGCGCCAACCAATCTCTGGCTCGATTTTGGCGTCCTGATCCTGGCGGCAGGGCTGGGGATTGCCACCGCCGCGGCCCTCCTCGACCGGCTCGCTCGCTAGAGAGGCGGACCGCCCGGGTAGCCAGGAAGCGGAGCCGGGAACGTCTCTTCGGCAGTCCGTTCCAGATCGTTTTCGTATCGGCGAATCATGATCGCGCCGACAACGATGATCAGCGCCGCGACCGCGCCGAGACCGATGTCGAACGGCCGGCTTAGACGGTCGATCTCATTGCCCAACAAGTAGGCGGCGGTTCCCCAGGCTGTTGCCCAGACGATCCCGCCTGTGGCATTGAACACGAGAAACCGCTGCCATGGCATCCGGCTGGTTCCAGCAAAGAAGGCCGCGTAGGCGCGCAGGATCGAGACGAAACGGCCGAAGAACACCACCCTGCCGCCAAAGCGATGAAACATGTAACGCAGCAGCTTGACCCTGGGTTGGGTGAGGCGGATGTAGTGTCCGTAGCGGACCAGCAGCCGATAACCGCCCCAGTGCCCGATGACGAAGCCGATGTTGTCGCCGATGATCGCGCCGGCAATCGCCGAAAGAATGACCGCGACGATATTCAGGTTGTGGCTCTTGCCGGCGTAGATCGCCGCCACAACGAGGGTCGTCTCGCCTGGTAACGGGATCCCGAGCGACTCCAGGCCGACGATCAGGCCCACCGCCAGGTAGCCGTACTGCTGCACCAGCTGCGTCATCCTAGGTATCCCTCCTTATGCCGGCTTCATGCTAAGTGGCGCCAAAAAGGGGTATACAAGCGGTATGCAGCGCAAGCTCCCCGGCGACTTCGGGCTGACTAGCCGGATGTTCCTGACGATGTTCCTCCTGGCGATCGTCTACCTCCTGTTCATGGGCGTGCTGTTCAAGCTCGGCTTCGGATTCTGGGTCATTCCAATCGCCCTGATCTTGCTCGGACTGCAGTATTACTACAGCGACAAGCTGATCCTGATGTCGATCGGCGCGCGCGAGGTCTCCGAGCAAGAGGCGCCGCAGCTGCATCAGATCGTCGCCCGGCTGGCCCAGATGACCGGCATCCCGAAGCCGAAGGTGGCAATCATCGATACCCCGGTGCCCAACGCCATGGCCACCGGCCGCAATCCCAACCATGCCCTGGTGGCGGTGACCTCCGGAATCATGCAGCAAATCAACGAACCCGAGCTGGAGGCGGTGATCGCGCACGAGCTGAGTCACGTCATCCATCGCGACATGCGGGTGATGGCGATGGCCAGCTTCTTCGCCACCGTCGCATCCTTCATCGTCCAGTCGGGGATGTGGGGTGGCTTCTATGGAGGCGGCTACGGACGGCGCGATTCACGCGATAGCGGCAACGCCTTCATCGTCATCTTCCTCGTATCCGCTGCCGTCTGGGCGATCAGCTTCGTCTTGATTCGCACACTCTCCCGTTATCGGGAATACGCGGCGGATCGTGGCTCCGCCATCATCACCCAGCAACCGTCGAATCTCGCCTCGGCCCTGATGAAGATCAGCGGCAATATCCAGCGGATTCCGGACCGCGACCTGCGCCAGGTGGAAGCCGCGAACGCGCTGATGCTGGCCTCGGTGGCGCACGAGGGCTCGCTCTCTGAGATCTTCGCGACCCACCCAACACTCGAGCACCGCCTCGCCCGGTTGCGCGAGATGGAAGCCGAGCTCTCGCGCTAGACTCCCTCCCCGACCCTCACCACAAGGGGGAGGGAGAGAGACGGTAAGCTCGATGCCGATGGGATTCCTTGACAGCTTGATCGGACGCACACAGCTCCCCAAAACGCAGGAAGACAAGATCTTCGCAATCACCACCGCCGCCGTGACGCTCGAGGCGGCCGGTGGGCTCGAAGTGCCAAAGCGCGTCGGCGCCATCTTTCGACGGCTGCCGCCCGGCCGGTTCACGCAATCGACGGAAGAGATGCACAAGCTGCTCGACGTCGAAGGCAAAGAGAGCGCCTTCAAGATCGAGGACAGCACCGACCAGTATGGATTTCAGTGGCTCGTGATCAACGGGGATGACTTCCAGATGATGGTCGCCGCAATTCACTCGGTGGCGCAGTCGCTGATCGACGATGGCTACGGGGATTTATTGCTGGCGGCGGCCTTCCGGTTTCAGCAGAACACCCGGGCGATCTACTGGGTCTACGAATACAAGCGCGCGGCGTTTTATCCCTTTGTCCCTACCGGCGGGCACAATCGCGACAACGCGGAAGAATTCCGGCAAGCCTCGATCGCCGAGAAGGAGCTCCCGGTCGAGCAGGATCAGGCTTGCTGGTACCCGCTCTGGGACCTTCCGGTCTAGCTTTTCGAAAAGGCCGGTTCGCCAGCCACCAGGTCCTGCGCTTCCTTGAGGCTCATGTCGGCCGAGGGCAGCACGATATCCGAGGTTGACATGTCCTGCAGCGGCAGCTTCTGTCCGTTCTGACGGACCCAGTCGAGCGCGGTGACCAGCGTGCCCTTGAAGCGCGGTTCGTCGCTTGCCCGAATGGCGGCCATCAGGTCGGTATCGAACTGGTCAAGCTTGGCGCGGTCCGACTGCTGCAGCCGGTACTGGTCTTCGCCGTGGATGCGCACGACGATCGTTCCCGCGGACAGCTGGCCGGCGGGCGCACCTGACCCGAGCTGTTGCTTTAGCGCGGCCAGTTGCTGGTCGACGGCACTGTCGACCACGTGGACCTTGAGCTGGCGGTCGATGTCGTCCTGGCCTCCCGGTCCGATGGTGTCGAGCGCGCCGCTGTCCATCAGCTGATCGACGGCGGCTGAGCGCGCCTGCATCTGGGCGGTTTTTTCCCGAGCGCGGTCCAGCATAAGGTTGACATCGGCCATGTGCTCCGATAGTCCGGTCACGGACTCGCCAACCTGGGTCGAGGCCTTGGCGGCCGTGTATTGCGCTTTCATCGTTTCCCGTTGCGTACGGAAAGCTTCGACCTTCGCCGTCAGCTTGGAGGCGGTGTCTTCGAGTTTCTGCTCCTGGGCCTTGAGCTGGTCGATCTGCTGCTGCAGCCCGTCGAGCTGATCCTGCGCCGATTGCGCCCGGGTCAGCGCCAGTCGCGCCAGGTCATCGCGGCCCTGGGCAACCGCCTCGCGGGCCTGCGCCTGCAGCTTGGCCTGGCTCTGGCGCAACTCGTTCTGCTGCAGCTCGAGCCGCTTTTCCGAAGTCAGGACGTCGGCCACGCCGCGCCGAACCTGCTGAAGCGCCTCGAGCTGTTTCTGATAGGCAAGGTCGAGCGCCTGATTGGGATCCTCCGTCTTGTCCAGGGCCGCGTTGACTTTTTGTTGAATCACGTCGGACATGCGCTGAAAAACGCTCATTCAGGCCTCCTCGGGCAGAATGCCACGCCCTCTTGACGGCGATTATAGGTTGGCATCAGGCGACGTCGCGTCGCCGGACCAGAAGGGCTGAGGCGATCAGGAAGAGGAGCCCGTAGGCGACGATGACGAAGACTGCGTGCTCGACCGATACCAGGGTCGGCTGAGGATGAATCGCCGTTCCGGGAAAGGAGCCGGCCAGCGAGTTCGCGTTCTGACCGACCATGTACTTCTCGACGCTGGTCACCCAGTCGAGGTTGAGCCCGCGCAGGGCTCGGAAGAGAATCGCCTCGATCGCCAGCATGTAGGCGAGGCCGAGACCGATCGCCAGCGCCGACTGCCGAAACAAATAGGCCATCACCATGCCGAACAGGATCCAGACTTCGAAGATCAACCAGGTGGCGGCGATCGCCTTGACGATCTCGGCGGCGGCTGGCCAGACAACCGGCGAGCCCGCGAGATTGGCAATCACAAAGCTGCAGGCCGCCGCCACGGCATAGACCGCCAGGACCACGACGGCGTTGACGCTGCTGATGGCGGCGACCTGCCCACCCAGCACCTGCAGCCGTCCGGGCCGCTGGGTATACACCGTTTTCAGCGTGGTCCAGCCATACTCACTGCCCACCGCGAGGGCGCCCATCACCAACATCAGGGCGCCACCGACCATCGCGATGCCCGAGACGATCAGGCTGGAGAAGTTTGCCGGGTAAAGGCTGGCCTTGATCTGAGCCGCGGTCGCGCCGCTGTCGGGATGGAAGTTTGGCGAGTTGTACTCGAGCCATGAAAAGCCGTAAACCGCGACGATAATCCCGAGAACGAACGCGCCCAACCAGAAGACCGCCGGTCGGTGCCGGAGTTTGCGCCATTCCGCTTTGAAACTGCTGCTCATGCTGCCACTCCTTCTGTTTTGGTAGTGAGGCTGAGGAAGACTTCTTCGAGAGTCCGCTCCGCGGGCCGAAGCTCACTGACACGGATGCCGGCGCCGACCAGCGCGGCGTTAACCTCGGGCACCTGGTCCAGGGCGACGCTAAGCCGGAAAGTTCCATCGATCGATGCCACTGCCGCATGCCCGAGCATGCGCTCGAGCAGACGCCTGGCGCCGTCCTGCGGAGTCGCCCGGACGACGACGGCCGCGTCTCCCCGCAGCTCGTGGACGGTTCCCTGGCGCACCAGCTTGCCGTGATCGATGATGGCGACGCGGTCGCAGATTTGCTCCACCTCGTTGAGCAGGTGGCTCGAAAGGAGGACGCTGCGCTCACCGCTGCCCAGTCGCCGGACCAGCGAGCGCATCTCGACCACCCCCTGCGGATCGAGTCCGTTGGTCGGTTCATCGAGGATCATCAGGTCGGGTTGCTTCATGAGAGCGGCGGCGACCGCGAGCCGCTGCTTCATGCCCATTGAGTAGGTGCCGAATTTGTCTTTCGCCCGCGAGAAGAGGTCAACCTCCTGCAGGGCAGCGTCGATCCGCTTGAACGGGATGCCGGCGTAGTCGGCCATCACCTTCAGGTTCTCGCGGCCAGAAAGGTAAGGGTAGAAGGCCGGCGATTCGACCAGGGAACCGATGCGCCGCAGACCGTCAGGGGTGCCGGGCGCTCGGCCGACAACGGTGGCCGATCCTGACGTGGGCGCAATCAGACCAAGCAGCATCCGCAGCGTGGTGGTCTTGCCGGCGCCGTTCGGGCCGAGGAAGCCGAACACCTCACCACGCTTCACCTCGAGATCGAGCCGGTCGACGGCCACGATAGTGGCGTCGTAACGCTTGGTCAGCTGATGCGTCCGGATGACCGGTTCTGTTTGTGCCATGTAAACCTCCTGAATGGTGCTGGCATCACGCTAGGGCCGCGCCTCCCGAATGTCGTCAGCAGGCAGCCGGATTCGAGGTCGTCCTCGATGGGGAGATCGGTGGGCGCGCTCGCCCGTTCGGCGGAGGGCCAGCTAGT
>DAIPYJ010000080.1:0-13110 GCA_036782775.1 Candidatus Dormiibacterota bacterium
AACGAGGAGCATGATGCGCAGGTTGTCATAAGCTGGCCGCAGACACAGGAGCCGTTCTGACATCCCTCGTTGTTGCCGCAGCCGTTACCGCAAGAGCCGCAGTTCTTGACGTCGGTCTGCTCGTTGACGCAGGTGCCATGACAGCAACTCTGCCCGGCGCCGCACGAAGGACTGCAGGTGAATTGGCAGACTCCGTTCACACAATCCTGGCCGTTGGCGCAGGCATGGCCGCAAGCCCCGCAGTTGCTGACGTCGCTGCTGGTGTTGACACAGGTGCCGTTGCATGCGGACTGGCCGGCCGGGCAGCCGACGCATTGCGGGTTGAACAGGTCACCGTTGCAAACCTGTCCGGCGGGACAGACGTGACCGCATGCGCCGCAGTTGTTCGGATCCGTGCTGGTGTTGACGCAGGTCGGCTTGCCATTTACCGTGCACGGCTGCTGGCCGCCGGGGCAGATGCACTGGTTGCCGCCGATGCCGGGGTTTTCGCAAATCGCGCCCACCGGACAGCAAAGGCTCTGCCCGTTCGGAGTGCATCCGCCGAGATTGCAATCCGAGCACGCCGCCAGGTTGACGCAGCTACAGGTCCCGCCCTGGCAGATCTCGTTCGGGCCGCAGGTGTGGCCGCAGGCGCCGCAGTTGCCGTGATCGGTCTGCGGGTTCACGCAGGTGCTGCCACAGCAGATCGTGCCGCCGGTGCAGGCCGGGTTGCACACGTTCTGGCACGTCCCGGTGACGCAGATCTGGCCTGAGGCGCAGGCATTGCCGCATGAACCGCAGTTCGCCGAATCCGTCTGGGTATTGACGCAGAGCCCAGAGCACGAGGTGAAGCCGGGGGCGCAGACGCAAGTCCCGTTGGAGCAGACGAAGTTGGCGCCGCAGGCGTTGCCGCACTTGCCACAGTTATTGGCGTCGGTCTGGGTGTTGACACAGGTGCCGCTGCAGGTCGTCTGGCCCTCGGGACAGGTCGCCGGCGTGCAGACGCCGCTTCGGCAGAAGCTGTTGGCGGCGCAGACATTGCCGCATGAGCCGCAGTTATTCGGGTCGATGGTGAGGTCGGTGCACCGGCCAGCGCAGTTGACCTCGCCGCCCCCGCACGTCACGACGCATGTCCCGCCGGAGCACACCGTCCCGGCGGGGCAGGACTTGCCGCACGTCCCGCAGTTGTTGTTGTCCGACTGAAGGTCGGCACAGGTCCCGCCACACATCGTCGAGCCCGGGGCGCATTGTGGCGCGCACGTTCCGCCCACGCAGGCGGTGCCTGGTGGACACACATTGCCGCAGCCGCCGCAGTTGGCGTTGTCTGTCGCGGCATCGACACAGAGGTTTCCGCCGCACATGATCTCGCCGGTCGGACAGGTCAGCGAGCAGGCGCCGTTGACGCAGGCCGTCCCCGGGCCGCAGGCATTGCCGCACCGCCCGCAGTTGAGGTTGTCGCTGACCAGATCCGTACAGATCTCCCCGCCACTGGGACCGGGGCAGGCCGTCTCACCGGCGACGCAGGAGATCTGGCAGGCACCGCCGACGCAGGCGTATCCGGTCGGGCATGCCTGCCCGCAGGCGCCACAGTTGCTGCTGTCGCGAGAGACATCGACGCAGGACCCATTGCAATTGGTCTCGCCCGCCTGGCAGCTCAAGGCGCAGGTCCCGGCCGAACAAACGTTGCCGCTCGGGCATACGTGGCCACAGGTGCCGCAGTTCAGCGGATCGGTTTGCAGGTTGGAGCACTGGCCGCCGCAGTTCGTCTCGCCGACCGGACAGCTGACGACGCAGGTCCCCTGGAGGCAAACGGTCCCAGAGGGACAGGCGTGGCCGCAGGCCCCACAGTTCTGGTTGTCCGTCATCGTGTTGAGGCACTGGGTACCGCAGGCGGACAGGCCGCCTGGACACGAGCACTGGCCGTTATGGCAGACCTGGCCAGCCGAGCAGGCATTGCCGCAGGCGCCGCAGTTCGCCGGATCCGACGAGACGTCGACGCAGCAGGGGATATCTCCGTGCTTCTTGCACTGCCCCGGGGGCGCGGGCGGAACAGGTGCGGCGGCCTCGGCGCTGATGGGGACCATCGCCGCGACCGAGCTGACGGCCAGGCCTCCCAGCAGGCTGCGACGCGAGCGTGGGGTCGCGAGGGTGCGCGACATGCTCTCGAACCAGCGTTCGGACCAGCCCAAGTGTGGCTCCTGTTAGCGGACTAACAAAACAGCGGCTGGCTGCAGATTACGAACGCTGGCCACCCTCGGTCAACAAACCTTTGAGAACTCTGCCCTTTCGGGCAATCGTTTGCTTTTGCGGTTAGCTGGCTTCGGCGAGCGCCTCGCTGAACTGGCTGTTGTACAGCTTGGCGTAGAAACCGCGTCGGGCGAGGAGCTCCGCATGGCTGCCCTGCTCGACGATCCGGCCGTGGTCCATCACGACGATGCTGTCGGCGTTTCGAATCGTCGACAGCCGGTGGGCGATCACGAAGCCCGTTCGTCCCTGCCGCAGCCGGGCCATCGCCTCCTGGATCAAGACCTCGGTCCGGGTATCGACGTTGCTGGTCGCCTCGTCCAGGATCAGGATCGTCGGATCCGCGAGAAAGGCGCGGGCGATCGTCAACAGCTGCCGCTGCCCGGCCGAGATATTCGACGCATCGTCGGTCAACACGGTGTCGTAGCCATCCGGCAGCGTCCGGATGAACTGGTCGGCGTGCGCCGCCTGCGCCGCCGCCACGATCTCCTCCATCGTCGCGCCCGACCTGCCGTACGCGATGTTGTCCTTAATCATCCCGGCGAACAGCCAGGCATCCTGCAGCACCATGCCGAAGACGCGCCGCACTTCCTCGCGCGGGAGGTCGCGGGCATTGACCGACCCAAGGGCGATGCGGCCGGCGTCGATCTCGTAGAAGCGCATCAAGAGGTTGACGATCGTCGTCTTCCCTGCGCCGGTCGGTCCGACGATCGCAATCGTCTGTCCGGGCCGGACCTCGAGGTTGAAATCCGTGATCAGCGGCTTGTCCGGCTCATAGCGGAACTCGACGTGCTCGAGGGCGACCGACCCGTCGCGCGGCGCCTGTCCCACCAGGGCCCGGTCCGGGACCTCTTCCTCTGCTGCCAGGAACTCGAACACCCGCTCCGCTGAAGCCAGCCCTGACTGCAGCAGGTTCAGCTGCCCGGCGAGCTGCATGATCGGCATCGTGAACTGCCGCGAATACTGGATGAAGGCCTGCACGTCGCCCAGCGTCATCGCGCCGGTGACGACGCGATAGCCGCCCAGCGCCGCGATCACGACGTAGTTCAGGTTTCCCAGGAACATGATCGCGGGCTGCATCAAGCCGGAGAGGAACTGCGCCCGAAAGCTCGCCTCGTACAGCCCCTCGTTTTGCGTGTTGAACTGGTCGATGGCGCGCTGCCGCTGCCCGAAGACCTGCACCAGCGCATGGCCGGTGTGCATCTGCTCGACGTGCCCGTTCAGCTCGCCGGTTTTGCCCCACTGGAGCGCGAACTGCTTCTGCGACCGACGCGCGATCACCATCGTGAGCACGAACGAAAGGGGCACGGTGATCACCGCGACCAGCGCCAGCAGCCAGCTGATCCACAGCATGATCAGCAACGTGCCGATGATGGTCAGGATCGAGGTCATGATCTGGGTCAGGCTCTGCTGCAGCGAGGTGCTGATGTTGTCGATGTCGTTGGTCACCCGGCTCAGCAGGTCGCCGTGGGGATGGCTGTCGAAATACTTGAGCGGGAGCCGCGCCATCTTCGCCTCGACGTCCGAGCGCATTCGGAACACGGTGCGCTGGGCGACGCCAGCCATGATGAAGCCGAGCAGAAACTGCAGCAGCGCGCCCGACAGGTAGACCAGCGCGGCCAAACCGAGGATCTCGCCCAGCGTCGTGAAATTGATGCCGTGGCCGGGCACCGCATTGGAGCCTGACACGAGGTCGGCGATGTGACTCTGACCATGCGCGCGCAGGTAGGCAACCGCCTGCGCCTTGGTGATCCCCGCCGGCAGCAGCTTGCCGATCACCCCGTCGAAGATGGCGTTCGTGCCATTGGCGAGGATCTTTGGGCCGAGCACGGTAAAGGTCACGGTGCCGATGCCGAGCAACGCGCTCAGGATGATCCAGCCTCGTTCCGGACGAAGCCGGCGAAGCAGCTGGCCGGTCGTCCTGCGGACGTTTTTCGTTTTCTGCGGCGGAAGCTGACCGCCAAAGCCGCCTCCCCATCCGCCGCGCGCCGGACCTTGACGCCCGCCGCCCGCCGGAGCCCGATTCATCATGCCGCCACTCCCTCCCCTAACTGCGAGGTCACGATCTCGCGGTATGGCTCGGTGGTCCGCAGCAGCTCGTCGTGGGTTCCGATGCCGACGATCCGGCCCTCGTCGAGGACGACGATCTGATCCGCATTGAGGATGGTGCTGACGCGCTGCGCCACGATCAGGACGGTTGCGCCGCGTGCCTCGCGTTTGAGGGCGGCGCGCAGGCGGGCATCGGTCCCGGCATCGAGCGCCGAGAAGGCGTCGTCGATGAGATAGATCTTGGGCCGTTTGACCAGCGCCCGCGCGATCGCCAGCCGCTGCTTCTGCCCGCCAGAGAAGTTGGTGCCGCCCTGGTCGACCGGTGCCTCGAGCTGTTGCGGGAGCGCGCTGACAAAATCGCGCGCCTGCGCGACCTCGAGCGCGTGCCAGAGCTCGTCGTCGCTGGCCGAGGCATTGCCGAAACGCAGGTTGTCGGCGATGGTGCCCCGAAAGAGGTAGGCCTGCTGTGGAATCAAGCCCATCGAATTCCAGAGCGTCTCAAGTTTTTGCCGCCGCACGTCGACGCCGTTGACCAGGACAGCGCCCCGGGTGACGTCGAAGAACCGCGGGATCAAGCCCAGCGCGGTCGTCTTGCCCGACCCGGTGCTGCCGATGATGGCGGTGGTGGCCCCTGGCCTCACCTTGAAGCTCAGGTCGCAGAGCACCGGCTTCTCGCCACCCGGATAGCCGAAGCGGACGTCGCGGAACTCGATTGTGCCGTCAGAGATTGAGGGCACGACCGGCTCGGCCGGATCGGCGATCGACGACTCGGTCTTGAGCACCTGCACCAGGCGGGTCGCGCTGGCGGCCGCCCGCGGCACGAAGATCACCATCGCGACCGCGAGCATCATGGCCCAGAAGATCTGCATGATGTAGGCCTGGAAGGCGAAGAGGTTGCCGACCGGCATCGAGCCGGTGTCGATCAGGTGGCCGCCGAACCAGATGATGGCGACGCTCGACAGATTCATGATCAGCATCAGGACCGGCAGGCCGACGGCGAAGATGCGGTTGACACGCAGCTGCGTTCCGGTCAGGTCGAGGTTGGCGCCCGCGAACCGCTCGCTTTCCGCCGTACTGCGGTTGAAGGCGCGGATGACGCGAACGCCTTCGATCTGCTCGCGCAAGACCTGGTTGATCTTGTCGAGCTTGGCCTGCACCGACTGGAACAGGGGAACCGCGAAATACATCAGGGTGCCAACCACCAGCGCGACCAGCGGCACGATCACGACCAGGATCCAGGAGAGGGTCAGGTTCTGTTGCAGGGCGAGGATGATGCCGCCGATGCCCATGATCGGCGCCGAAACCATCATCGTCAGCGCCGTCTGGAGAAAGAGCTGTACCTGCTGCACGTCGTTCGTGTTGCGCGTGATCAGCGAGGGGGTGCCGAAGCGGTTCATCTCCTGCGCCGAGAAGCGCTGCACCCGCTCGAAAACGTCGCGGCGCACGTCGCGGCCGACGCCCATCGAGGTCCGTGACGCGAAGTAGACGGCGACCACGGCCAGCACGCCGACGCCACCCGCCAGGGCGAGCATCAGGGCGCCGGTCCGCCAGATGTAGCCGATGTCTCCTTTGACGACGCCGTTATTGATGATGTCGGCGTTCAGGTTCGGCAGGTAGAGGTTGGCGACCGCCTGGATCATCAGCAGGCCGACGACCAGCAGCACGGGTAAGCGATATGGACGCAGATAGGCGGCGAGCAGCCGCAACAGGCCGGCCAAGGTCGTTAGATGATATCAAATCATTAACACAAGTCAAGTGGTATACTAAAGTCAAATCAATGGCCGTAAGCAGTCGCGCCCACCAACCGCTTGGCGACGCACCGTTACTCCGTGGTTCGGACGAGATGCGCACGGTGCTGCGGGCTTGGGGTCGGCACCAGGCGGCGCTCTGGCAGGGCGCGCCCCAGCTCTTCACCGAGCTGGACCTGACGATGGCGCAATTTCGTGCACTGAGCCTGCTGCGCATCGACGGCCGGCTGACGGGCAAGGATCTGGCGGCCCGGCTGCATGTAACGCCGGCAACGCTGATTCCCCTCGTCGATCGCCTCGAATCGCACGGCTACGTGCGCCGCGTGCCCGATCAGCAGGACCGCCGCCTCACCTGGATTGAACTGACCACTAAGAGCTATCGCCTCTTCTGGCGCTTGTGGATCGGACCGCAGGCCAAGATGCTGCGCGCCATCCACCGCCTCTCCCCCACCGACCGCAAGGAATTCGCCCGGCTGCTCAATCTGGTCGCGCTTAACCTCGAGGGTTAGTCGCCCGCGATGGGGGAACGTTCTGGGGCCCTGACGCATATCCCTCTCGTAGAGTGACGGTTGCGCTGGTGGCGAGCGATCTGGACGAGCCCGCGTTCCTTGATCGGCTATGGCCGCTGCTGCCCACTGGCCAGCGCCTCGCATTCGGGATGTTGCAGAACGTGCACGAAGCGCAGGATGCGTTACAGGACGCGACCCTGAAATGCTGGCGATTCCGAAGTCGCGTTCGGGAGGGCGCCGACCTTCAGCCCTGGTTTCTGGCGATCGTGGCCAATGAATGCCGGCAGCGGCTGCGGAGCCGCTGGTGGTCCGTCAGGAAAACGCATGATCTCAGTAGCCCCGCCTCTCTGCCGCCCGGGGCCGATGAGGCTAGCCTCGATCTCCGCGCCGCGCTCGCGCGCTTGCCAACCGACATGAGACTAGTCCTGGTGCTGCGCTACTACCTCGACATGGCGTTCGACGACATTGGCCGCGTTTTGCACTGCTCTCGCCAGGCGGCGAAGTCGCGTACCTTCCGCGCGCTCGAGCGGCTTCGGACGGAAGTACCCCAGGAGTTGGATGAATGAAGGAACGGGAATTCGGCGACCATGTCAAGAGCTCGCTTGGAACGCCGCCTGCGGTCGATCGTGCTCGCATTGAATCAGCCTTATCAAGGGGCGTCAGCCGGGGCCCGTTTCACGCCGTAGGGCCGGCTGCCGCGACCATCGGGCTCCTGGTCGTCGGGGCATTTGTCGGCTGGCGCTTGCTCGGACAGCCGCAGCGGACGGCAGGGCCGCAAACAACCACCACGCCCTCGGCGAGCGCCTCCGTCGCCGCCACGGCCTCGGTCTGCAAGGTGATGCCCGTTCTGGTCCAGCTCGAGTCCGGGCCGCCAGGGCAACAGGCGAACGTCGCCGGCTTCCTGGATACCGCGACGGCGTCGATCACAACGGATGCGAAGGCATCGGTGGCCGGGGTGCCAGGCGGAGATTTTCCAGGAACCGTCGCCAAACCATCTCAGCCTTCGCATCCAGCCTTCTATAGCTGGACGCTCCGTCGATGGCTGCCGGTGGCCGATGGTGTTTCGCCAGACCAGCGCAGTTACGTCTGGGAGCGACTCCTACCCGAAGGCAGCAACTTCAATGACTTTCAGACCCTGGAGTTGCACCGCTACGACGTTGTCTCAGGCCATGATCGGACTCTCTGGACGACGCACGACCAGGCGATCGTTCTGCGCTGGGATGATCCGGGTATCCACGTCGAAACCACGCCAATGTCCAGCGGCCAGACAGGAAACTGGTTGATCGATCCGCTGACGGGAAAGGCCTCACCAGAGGCTTCGCAGTCACCGCCCAGGCTCACACAGCTGCCGAGCGACCCATTGCAAAACGGTGGCTTCGGCTACGCGTCGTTCGGCGCCTCCTTCCACGGCCATCCGATCTACGAAATCGGGAGTCGCGACGCTGGATCACCGGAGATCGTGCTTTATGAGACGGCCCCCGGTCAGCGGGTAATCATCTATCAGGGCCACCACGGGGATGCGACAGACTTCGATCCGCTATTCGGCTTCGATGACCCGACCGGCGTCTGGTTCACCGACTTCACCGGCAATCTCTGGCGTTGGCAGCCCGACGGGACGCTCAAGAAAATGACGGTGACCGGTCTTCCGGGCCTGTTGTCTGGCCCAAACAGCGGGCGTTACATTGCTCCGGCGGGCACCTGCGGCGGATAGCGCAAACAATCCAAGCCCACGTCCGACCAGCAGCGAGCCGATCCGCGTCGCACTTAACCTGAGCCTGGTGGCTGATACTCGATGATGATCCGGGCGATCACCCGGGGGCTGAAGGGCAGATGATCCGCCGCGACGAACTCCCCTTGCAGGCTGTGAGCTCCCGGCGCGAACGCCTGCAGCGAGACATCCTGCGCCAGCTGGTAGTTCATCGAGATCAGGCGGCCGTCGATCGACAGGTGAATGTGGCCGGTGTCGGGCGTGATGTTTTTGGTCGTCACATTGACGATCCGGCCGCCGGTGAGCGTGAAGGCCACGTGCAGCGTGGTCGAGGTCACGACCGTATTCGGCGGCGGTTCGGCGATGGCAATGGTCGCCGTCGAGCGGGGCCTCGGCGAGGATGTCGGCGATGGAGTCGGCGAGTTCCCGACGAAGGGAAGCGAGCAGCCGCTGAGGGCCAGCGCCACCACGCAAAGCCAGAGTCTCGGTTTCATTTGAGCGTCTCCTCGAAGCTGATCTGGTAGGTCGCGCCGTCGGTCGCGGATGCGGTGATATCGAATCGCCAGCTGCCGGGGGAAAGCGGTCCTTGACCGATGAAATGTCCGATGGGATCAAACCGCTCAACCGGCATGTCGACCGTTGGGCCGCTCGAGGGCGTCGCGCTGATCACGGCGCCGTCCGCCATCGCCAATTCGTCATTGCCCTCGAAGAAGGTCGCGTGGATGTTGTAGAAGCCAGCCTGACTGGAATCGACGTACAACTGGGCCGATCGCCCACTGCGGAGCAGGACGGTGTAAATGTCGGGCAACCCCGGCTGCCTGGACACCGAGATGTGCTCGGCTGGCACCGCCGTCGTTACCGTCAACGGCACTTCGCCGGAGTTCAGCCCGGCTTCGACGACGACCGTCACGTTCCAGCGCCCCGCGAGCGACAGGTTCGTCCCTTGGGCCACATAACTCCCGCCTCCGGCCGCTTTCAGGCTGAGCACCGATTCGCCGATCGACGGCCGTCCGGGAAACAGAAAGCGCATCGAGACGCGGTTGGCGTTGACGGCACGTCCGGAATCCAAATCCTTGAGCCTGACGGTAAAGCGGTTTGAGCCGGGATACCCGGGCGCCACGATCAGTTCGGCGGCGTAGAGCGTGCCGGGGTCGTGACTGCTCGCGACGATTTGCTGCGGCCTCGGGGCGGCGGCCTCGGGCGTATAGCTGGGCGGCGCCAGCGAGCTCAGCACTGCCGCAACAGCGACGACGCCCGCCGCGACCACGATCTCGGTGCGGCCCACGCGTCGCAGCCCGCGCGAATTCCATTCCGCCTGCGGCACGTTCCGATAGCGGTTGATCGCCCCCAGCATCGCCAGTACCAGAAAGAGGCCGACTTTGACCAGCACCAGGCCGCCAAACAGAGTGGCAGTGAGTCGAGCGACGCTGCCCACCTCATCCAGGGCGCGAAGCGTCCCCGTGATGGCGATCGTCGCCAGCGCCAAGCCGGCCACGAACGAAAACCGCCGGACGGCGACCGCGGCGGCCGGAATTGGAAGGCCGCGAGAGCCAAGCAGCAGCGCGGACAGCCCGCCGATCCAGACGGCAAATGCGGTGAGGTGGGCCCATTGCGCCGGCAGCATCAGCCACGACAGGTGGCTGGCATCGGCATGCGTCGTCATGCCGTGCATCACGATCGCGACCAGGGCGAGAGCGCCGACCGCGCCGAGCGCGAGCTCCTGGCGGCGCCCCTTGACGCGAGCGGCGACCAGAAGCACCGCGCCTGCAGCAACCACCGGGATCAGTTGCCGCAACAGGTTTCCGCTCAGCGAGCTCGTGAGGTAACTGCTCCAGTCGACGCCGGCCGTCTCTCGCTGCGACTCAGCTTCGAGCAGCAACCCGGCGGAACCGGCCAGCGCTCCGAATCCGGCGAGCATCAGCAACCGGGTGAACACGGCCCTGAATGCGAAGAGCGCGATCCACGTCCCTCCGAGCAGGAGCGCGAGCCCGACGTAGTAGATCCACTTGCCCGCCACTCCGAGCGGAGCCGGGGGTGGTGTTGGCGGTTGTTTCGGTCCGCTCGCGCTGACGGCTGTGGGCGTGGTCCCGACACCGAACGCAAATGCCCCCGACGCCACATGTCCGTCGACTGCCGAGACGGTGGTCCAGCCGACGGTGTAGACGCCGTTGGGCAGTGCCGGGAGCGCAACGACCAGCGTGGACGGATCGCTGGCCAGGGCTTGCGCGTGGCCGCGCTCCAGCTTCTGGCCACCACTGTTGTAGACGTGGATGATCGACAGCCCCGCCTCCGGCCGTTCTGTGAACGTGATGCTCACTTGCGTGGGGGCGCGATCGAGCGTCTGACCGTCGGCCGGCACCGAGGTGCGCAGCAGCGCATGCGCCTCGGCGGTCAGGCCGAGACCGACCGCGGCAGCCGCAGCGATCAGGCAGGCCAGAACAAGGCGCCGCACCTCAGCGAATCGTGGCCCCCCGACGGGTGACCAGGGAAGCGCCCACCCCTACGAGTGCGACGACGCCGATCACGAGCGCCGCGATCGCGAGGTTGCGCGCTAGCGACACATCGTTCCACGCGGTCGTCTGGGCGGCCGCCAGCCGCGTGTCCGTCTTGTCGAGCCGCTGCGAGATCTGGGAACGGCTCAAGTCCTGGGCGGGGAACTCGACCGCATTCGGCTGCTGCACGGCATCGAAGGTGTTCGGTCCCGACGTGAACGATTGGTCGACCGTCTGGCCCTTGACGCTTCCGGTGAACTGAAAGGTGTAGTTGCCGGGACGGGTTGGGATCAGGCTGGCCAGATACTCGCCCTGCATCCCGAGACCGGTGTCCGGGTCGAAGGTCGGATCGAGGCTGAGCGCCGGCATCTTCTGGCCCTGATAGATGACTTCGACCTTCAGGGTGTCGCCGAGGTCGCTGACCGGGTTCCCCTTGGAGTCCTTGAGCAGGAACTGCACGGCGTTCTGCTCATCGGCATAGGCGGGCTCGTGAAGCCAGCCAACCGTGAATTCATAGCTGCCGACCGTGCGGACCTCGTGCGCGGACGCAGGGATGGCCACCGCAAGCAAGGCGCCCAGGGCCGCACCGGCGGCCGGAAGCAGGCGATACGCGAAAAATGAATGGCGCATGAATTCTCTCCTTGACCAGAAATAGCGCGGCCGCGCCAATCGCGCGGCCTCACAGGGTCAGAGAGAGACGGGAGGACCTCGCCGCTGAAACCAGCGTTGCCGCTCCAGGTCCTTGCGCGGCCCGAGCGCGGGTAGCGGCCGGAGCAGGTGAGCGCCCCGATCGGGCGCAACGCGGATCGACAGCATGGCGCGGATCGCCTCGGGCGCCAGCTCAAGATATCCGCGAAACCAGCTGATGAGCAACGCGCCCACCGCGGCCAGCGGCAGCTGCACCAGCAGGGCGAGGATTCCGATCGAGATCAGGTCCGGCGTCGTTTGCAGCGCCAGCGCCTCGAGCGTTTCCTTGACGCCGAAGAATCCGCACTGGGTCACGGCCATCAGCACGAACGTCGATGGAAGCCCGATTCGATCGACGGGGCGGCCGCCGAGCACCAGGCGAACGCTGACGGCGACGAGCAGGCCGAGCGCGAGGATCACCGTCAATGAGATCGAGCTGAAGGACAGCAGGCGCGGAAAGGCGCTGTGGCCGCCCTGCGACTGGAGCTGCCACGCCTGCGTGGGACCGTAGCGAAGCAGGTAGGCGCAGGCATGGCCGACCGGCTCCAGCAGAATCCCGAGCAGGATCGTCGGGAAGACGCGCCACGGCGGTAGGGGCCGCATTCGCCGCGGAGTATACGCGCGCCGCGTTGGTGAGGGATTAACGCGGCAGCCGATTATCAGCCGCTGACATGAAGGAGGCGCCCGATCAGGTATCCGGCCGCGGCCGACACCATGCCGATCACCAGCATCTGCAGCCCGCTGACCCGCCAGTCGCCGACCAGCGTGATCGCCTTGTACGCCCCTACGCCGAAGAGCACCACCGCGCAGAGCGGCAGCGCGAGGATGGTCGCCATCGTCACCGGCAACCCGGCCAGCGGCACCAAGACGAAGGGGACCAGTGGAATCAGCGACCCGATCAGCGTGGCAACCCCGGTCACCAGCGCCCGGCCCTTGAGCCCTTGGGCCGATACCGGCGCCAGGTGCAGCTCGTCGCGCATCATGACGTCGATCCAGATGCGCTTGTCCGACGTGATCTCCTCGACGACGCGGTCCAACACGTCGCCGTGCAGCCCCTTGCTGCGAAAGATCTGGCGCACCTCTTCGCGTTCGATGTCGGGAACTTCTTCCACCTCCCGCTTTTCCCGTTCCAGCTGCGCGAGGTAGTAGTCCCGCTCGGCAAGGGCGGAGGTATAGGCGACACCGCCCATCGCGATCGATTCCGAGAAGGTCGCGGCCAGGGCGGCGGCGATGATGATGCGCAGCTGCGCGGTGGCGGCGGCGACCCCCAGGACCAGACCCAGAACATTGACCAGCCCGTCCTGTCCGCCGAGGATGATGTCCCGCAGCGACCGGCCGATGCCGCCGGGCGCAATGTCGGCATCATGCAGCGGCTTGATCTCGCCGGCCGGTTGCGGCTCTGCCACGGCGGCTATCTTCGCACGCCAGCGGCCCCGCTCTCGCGCATCATCACCACGCAGGCGCCCGCCAGCAGGTAGGTCGTCGCCATGATCAGGAAGACGGTCGTAAAGCCCAGGCGGCCAAGCGCCGCCCCGACCGCGGCGGCCCAGAGGGCACCGACGCCGAAGGCCACGGCGAAATACAGGCTGAAGATCGCGTCGCGCTCGCGTTGCGGGGCGGCATCGGCCAGATACGCCTGGAGCAGCGGACTCTCGAGATAGACCACGAGGCCCATCGCCGCCAGCGCCATGGCC
>DAIPYJ010000081.1:0-12266 GCA_036782775.1 Candidatus Dormiibacterota bacterium
ATCATCGTCCAGGTCTATCGAGCCGGCCGGCAGATGGACATCGATCAGCTCGACCTGATGAAGGAGTAGGGGAGGATGGACGCGCTCGCCCCGCTGGTGTTGCTCCTGCCGCTGGCGGGTTTCTTGATCAACGCCTTCTTCGGCCGTCTGCTTCCCAGAGCAATCTCCGGATGGGTCGGTGCCGGCAGCGTCGGCCTCGCCTTCATCGCGTCGCTCGCGATTCTCGTCCAGGTGATCGGTGGCGGCCGCATGGATCAGACCTACTTCACCTGGTGGCAGAGCGCCGATTTCAATGTCCCCTTCAATCTCTACGTCGATCCCCTATCGACGCTGATGATCATGGTGATCACCGGGATCGGCTTTCTCATCCTGGCCTACTCGATCGGCTACATGGCTGCCGATCCGGGGTTCCGGCGGTTCTTCGCCTACATGGATCTCTTCGTCCTCTCCATGTTGCTGCTCGTCCTCGCCGGAAACTTCGTCTGGCTGATCATCGGCTGGGCCGGCGTGGGCCTCAGCTCTTACCTCTTGATCGGCTTCTGGTACGAGCGTCCCACGGCGGTGCTGGCCGCGCGAAAAGCCTTCGTCATGAACACGATCGGCGACGTCGGCATGGTGTTCGCCGCCTTCCTTATCTTCCTCAACCTGCGCGTGCTGGATTACGGCGACGTCTTCAAGCTGGTTCATCAGCTTCCCAAGGGCGGCACCGTGATCACCTGGATCTGCCTGCTGCTGCTCGTCGGTGCGATTGCCAAGTCGGCGCAGCTCCCGCTGCATACCTGGTTGCCCGATGCCATGGAGGGCCCGACGCCGGTGTCCGCCCTGATCCACGCGGCGACCATGGTGACGGCGGGCGTCTACCTGGTGGCGCGCATGCATCTGCTCTATGACTGGGCTCCGGCCGCCGCTGCCACGGTGGCCGTCATCGGTGCCGTCACCGCCTTCTTCGCCGCCACCATCGGGACGGCGCAGGTCGACATCAAGCGCGTGCTCGCCTACTCCACGATGAGCCAGATCGGCTACATGTTCCTCGCGGTCGGCATCGGCGCCTACGCCGCCGGCATGTTCCACTTCATGACCCACGCCTTCTTCAAGGCGCTTCTCTTCCTCGCCGCTGGCAACGTGATCCACGCATTCCACGACGATCAGGACATTCGCCACATGGGCAACCTGCGCGCCGGATTGCCCATCACGTTCTGGACCTTTTTGATCGGGACGCTCTCGATCAGCGGGTTTCCCCTCTTCGCCGGATTCTTCAGCAAGGACGAGATCATCCACGCCGGCTTGACCGCTCCCGGCGGCGAGTTCTGGCTCGGCGTCCTCGCACTCATCACCGCCGGCCTGACCGCCTACTACATGTTCCGGCTCTTCTTCATCGCCTTCGGCTGGGAGTGGCTCGCGCATGACGAGCGGCATCTGCACGATGCGGTTCCGGTTCAGATCATCCCGGTCGTGATCCTGGCGGCCGGCGCCGTGGTCGCCGGCTATTTCCCGGTCGCGAATTTCCTCTCGCCGGTGTTCGGGCATGCGGCCGAGGTCGGCATCGGCGCCTTCATCGGCTTTGCCGCCCTGTCTGTCTTAGTCGGCTTGATCGGCTTCTCGGTTGCCTACCTGCTGCACGCCCGTCGCCCCGAGCTCGCGGCGCAGTGGCGGGCGCGGATCGCGCCGATTCATACGCTGGTCGAGCATAAGTACTACGTCGACGAGCTCTATGACTGGGTCTTCGTCAGGCCGGGATTCGCGCTGGGCCGCTTCATCAACACCATCATCGAGCCGAAGGTGATCGACGGTGCAGTGAACAGCCTGGCCACGGCTACCATCGAAGAGGCGCGAACCTTCCGCGAGATCGAGACCGGCCGGGTCCGGAACTACGGCAGCTGGATGCTCGCGGGCGCCGCCGGCAGTCTTGTCCTGGTCGCCTATCTGCTCGGCTATCTGCCGATCAAGCCGGCATGAGCTGGTTCACCTTGCCGTCCGGCGTGCCCTGGCTGACCCTCACGATCGTCATCCCGCTCGCCGGCGCGCTGCTGGTTGCGATCACCCCTTCCGTGGCGCGCGGCGTGATCAAACAGCTCGGGATCCTCAGCGCGCTGATCACGCTGGTGCTGGTGGCCGCCATCATCGGTGCCTACCAGCATGGCGGCAGCGGCCTGCAGTTTCAGTTCGAAGAACATCTCAAGTGGATCCCCCAGGTGGGGATCAGCTACCACCTGGGCATCGACGGTGTCAGCCTCTTCCTGCTCGGGCTCAACGCGCTCCTCTTCTTGATCGCGATCGCGGTCATCGATCCGCTGATGCTGCGCCTCAAGCAGTTCGTGCTGCTCTTCCTGGTCCTCGAAGCCGCGACTGCCGGCATCCTGCTCTCCCTTGACCTCATCCTCTTCTATGTCTTCTGGGAGGCGATGCTGGTCCCGCTCTACTTCCTGATCGGCGTTTGGGGCGAGGGCCGGCGCATCTACGCCGCCTTCAAGTTCCTGATCTACACCGTCATCGGCAGCTTCGCGATGCTGGTGGCGATCCTCGCCGTGGCCGCGATCAACTTCGGCCAGACGGGGCAGCTGACCTTCGACTGGACGCAGCTGATCCAGCATCCGGCGACCGGGCTCTGGCACGTGCCCTTCACCACCTGGACCGTTGGCATCCAGCAGCTCCTCTTCCTGGGCTTCGCGCTCGCCTTCGCCATCAAGATGCCACTCTTCCCGCTGCACAGCTGGCTGCCGACCGCCTATACGGCTGCGCCGATCCCGGTCATGGTGGTCTTCGCGGGGCTGGTCTCCAAGCTGGGCGCTTATGGATTCATTCGCTTCAACCTCGCCCTCTTTCCTGATGCCGCCCACGGGATCGGTGGCTTCCTCGCGGTGCTGGCGACGATCGGCATTCTGTACGGCGCCTTCATGGCGCTGGTACAACCAGATCTGAAAACGCTCGTCGCCTACGCCTCGATGAGTCACCTCGGCTTCATCGGGCTCGGCATCTTCACCGGAAACCTGCTCGGCATCGAGGGCGCGCTGGTGCAGATGATCAATCACGGCGTCATCATCGCCGCGCTCTTCTTGATCGTCGGCATGATCGAGCGCCGCGCGGGGACGCGTCTCCGGCCGCAGCTCCGCGGGCTCGCCGCGGTCGCCCCGGTCTTTGCCGCGCTCTTCCTGGTGGTATCGCTGGCAGCGCTCGGCCTCCCCGGCTTGAACGGCTTCGTTGGCGAGTTCCTGATCATGCTCGGCGCCTGGAGCTCCTTCGTCCCGCTCGCGGTGGGCGCCGGCATCGGGGTCATCCTGGCGGCGTGGTATGTCCTGCGCTTCTATCAAGGCAGCTTTCAGGACGTTCCGGTGGAGCCGACCGGCTTCGGTGAGCTGCGCCGGGTCGACACCGGCGCGCTGGTTCCGCTGCTGGCGGTGATGGTCATCATCGGCATCAGCCCGAACTTCTTCCCGGCCGCGGTCGAGGCGACGGTGCGGGCGCTCCCGGTGATCGCGCGATGACGATCAACCTCAGCGGCCTGGGGATCGATTACGGTGTCATCCTGCCCGAGATCATCGTGGTCGTCACGGCGCTCGTCGTGCTCTTCCTCGACCTGTTTTTACCCGTCGGGCGTCGAAGCTGGCTCGCGGCGATCGCCGTCATCGGCATGCTCGCCGCCATCGTCGCCAGCATTCCGCTCTGGAACCAGAGCCGCGCCGCCTTCGCCGACACAGTGGTCGGGGACAACCTCGCCGCGTTCTTCAACGTCCTGCTTCTCGCGGTCAGCATCTTGACCGTGTTGATCTCCCCGCGCTATCTGCGCGCCCTCGACATCAACTACGGCGAGTACTACATCCTCATCCTGGGCGCAACCGCCGGCATGATGCTGCTCGCGGCGGCGACCAGCCTGATGACGATCTTCCTCGGCATCGAGCTGCTCTCCATCTGCCTCTACGTGCTTTCCGGTTTTGCGCGCACCGCCCTGCGCTCGCAGGAATCGGCGATGAAGTACCTGCTGCTCGGCGGCTTCGCCACCGGCTTCCTGCTCTACGGCATGGCGCTCATCTACGGGGCGACCGGTGCCACGACACTGCGCGGCATCGCCGCCTTTAGCAACGCCGCGGGCGGCGGCGCCTCGAGCAACGTCCTGCTCCTGCTTGGCATCGGCTTCCTCACCATCGGCCTCGGCTTCAAAGCTTCTGCCGCGCCGTTTCACATGTGGACCCCGGACGTCTACGAGGGCTCCCCGACGGTGGTCACTACCTTCATGTCGGTGGCGACCAAGTCGGCGGCCTTCGCGGCCATCGGTCGCGTCTTCATCGCGACCTTTCCCTCGATCACGAGTCGCTGGTATTTCCCGCTCGCGATCATCGCCATCCTCTCGCTCTTCATCGGCAACCTGGTCGCCATCACCCAGGACAACCTCAAGCGGATGCTCGCCTACTCGGGGATCGCGCACGCCGGCTACATCCTGCTCGGAATCCTGCCCGGCACGAACCAGGGGTTCGCCGCGACGCTCTTCTATATTGCCTCGTATTCGGTGATGAACTTCGGCGCCTTCGCCGTCGTGACGGCGCTCGGCGGGGAAGGGGAGGAGACCGCCGACATCGGCTACTGGCGCGGACTGTTCTACCGCCGGCCGTTCCTGGCGACGGTGATGACGATCTTCATGCTCTCGCTCGCCGGCATCCCGCCGACGGTCGGCTTCTTCGCCAAGCTCTTTGTTTTCGACGCGCTGGTCAGCGCCCAGATCTGGCTGCCGCTCGCCGTCGCGGTCGTGATGACGATCGTGTCCTTCTATTACTACCTGCGCGTGGTGGTCGCCATGATCACGGTGCCGGAAGAAGGCGTCGTGCGGCCGGTGCGCCCCGGCTTCTCGACCAGCACCGTGCTGGCGGTCGTCGCCATCGCCACCGTGGCGCTTGGCATCTTCCCCTCGATGGTCCTCGACTGGGCGACCCACGCCGCCTCGATTCACTTCTAACTCCGATGAAGGCTGTCGAGCAACTTCCCTCCCCCCGCTTGCGGGGGGAGGGTCAGGGAGAGGGGTCGCCACAACCATCTCCCAGGCCCCGCTTGCGGGGGGAGGGTCAGGGTCGGGGGCTGGCGATCATCACGAAGATCCTTGGTGGCGCCTGGCGGGAACTTCGCAAGATGCGAACCGCGATCATCCTGCTCGCCATCCTCGGCTTGCTGGCGGTAACCGGCACGCTCTTGCCGCAGCTGCCGCAGAACCCGCAGGGCGTGATGGGCTATGTCTTGCGCCATCCGGCCACCGCGCCCTGGTTTGCCCGGCTCGGGCTCTTCGACATCTTCAGCTCCTGGATCTTCATCGTCACGGCGGTGCTGATGTACACCTCGATCGGCGCCAGCATGTTCATTCGTATCCCGGCCGCGTGGCGCCGTTGGCGCAATCCCACGCAGCGCAACCGCGCGCTCGGCGCCGAGGTCGCGAGCATCGTCTTCCATGGCAGCTTCGTCATCCTGCTGGTCGGCGTCCTGTATGGAAAGGCTGGCGGCTTCGTCGGCAACCGCGCGATCGTCGAGGGCGACACCTTCGTCGAAGCGCGAGCCAACTATGACAACCTCAGCGAAGGCGTGCTCTCGACCCAGCATGACGGCTTCCAGGTCAAGGTCGACAAGTTCAACGCCACCTACTGGCCGAGCGGGTCGCCCAGGGATTTCACCTCGCGGGTGCAGGTCTACGACGGCGGCCGGTTGGTCGAAAGCCGGAACATCCAGGTCAACCACTACCTGGATTACCGTGGCATCAAGATCTACCAGGCCGGCTATGGCTGGGCGCCGACCTTGAAGATCGAAACCCCTGACGGCCGCGTCGTCGAGGACGGGCCCACCATCTTTGTCGGCGATCCGCAGCTGGCGAACGGGGTGATCAAGGCGCCTTCGGCCGGTCCGGGCAACCAGCAGCTGGGCGCGACCGCGATCTTCATCCCCGACCCGCAGATCTCGAACGACGCCATTGCCGCCGGCTCACCGAATCAGCGCAATCCGATCCTGCTCGTCAGGCTCTATCGCGGCGACCTCCACCTCAACAAGCCGCAGAATGTCTTCAGCCTCGACACCAGCAACATGGATTTGCGCTGGCGCGGCGCCCTCCGCCTTGGCGACAGCATCGTGACCCCGGACGGCTACCGCCTCAGCTTCACCGACCTTAGGCCCTACACCGTCCTGACGATCAACAAGGACCCTGGGATCCCGATCGTGCTGGCGGCCTTCGCGATCGGCTTGTCGGCGCTGCTCATCAGCCTGTATCTCCCGTTGCTCGGCCCTGAGCAGCACCTGGCGCCGGCCAACGAACTGACGTAGCTCGAAGATAACGCCCGTCGTAACGTTCCTGCCGTCGTATGTCCATGGTGAATGGGCCCAACGGCGGAGGCTTCAAAACCATGCCGGGCCGCATGCTAGGCGGCGTGCGGTGCCAACCTTTTTGCTATTCCAAAAAAGGGCAGGCCATTGTCGAGACCGCCCTGCTACTCCCGATCCTCATGTTCCTCACCATGGGCAGCGCCGATCTTGGCCGCGTCTTCTATTACTCGATCGCCGTTACGAACGCGGCCCGAGAAGCGGCTCGTGTCGGAACCTACTACGATCCGACAGCGACGCCCCCCGGCAACGCGCAGGATGACTATGCCGACATCCTCACGGTCGCCCAACACGAAGTTCCACAAGACGTCACCCTCAATCTCGCGACCATCGCCCCGACGCACTGCCTGACCGGCTCGCCCTCGAGCTGGTCGGGGAACTATCCAAGCGCGCCCAACACCGGATATGTCTACATCTGTTTCGACGGCCAGGACACGCCGGCGCCGAGCAAGGCGAGCAGCTCTGTCGAGGTCACCATCCTCTTCAACTTCCAGCCGGTTACCCCGCTGGCGGAGGTCATCGGCGCGGGAACCGTGCATGTCGTCGCCTCGACCACGATGCCGGTGCAGGGCGTCTGATGAAAACAGGCCAGTCGCTGGTGCGGAAGCGCGCTCAGTCGTTGGTTGAGATGGCGATGATCGCGCCCTTTCTCCTGATGATTCTCATGACCGTCATTGACTGTGGCCGGGCCGCCTACACCTACGCGACACTCGCGGAAGCCGCTCGTGAAGGCGCGCGCGCTGCGATCACGACCGGCAGTAACCGGCCGGATAACAGCCGGGTGTTCACCGCGGTGACCAAAAACGCCATCGGCCTGTCGCTGGCACCGGGCAGCTGTCCTAACAACAGTCCGACGCCCTCGACCCTCCCCAGCCCGGAAACAGGGCTCATCTATGTTGGTCCCGGGCCTAACAACTCGACGACCAATGCGCCCGCCGGCCAGGCACCAGCGGCAGCCGGAAGCTGCCAGGCGGTCGTACCGAGCTACGGCGGCCACTATGCGCTGACGGTGACCATCAAATACAACTTCCTTCCGCTCACGCCCTTCGGCTCGCAGTTTTTCCACGGCGGGATCGTCATGACTGTTACCAGCACCATGAGCACCGAGTATTGATGAATTCGACCTGGTTGCGAAAGCGATCAGGCCAGGCGGTCATCATCGTCGCCGTCGCGATCCTTGTGCTCGCCGCCATCCTGATGCTGGCGCTCGATGGCGGTGGCATCTACTTGGACCGGCGCCAGTTGCAGAATGCCGCCGACGCCGCGGCGCTGGCCGGCGCCGGCAAACTGATGGCCGTCAGCTCGAGCTACGCGACGATGCATGCCGCCGCGGTCGGCAATCTCGTGCAAAACATTCCAGGCACCGCCATCCCTGCCAGCTGCAGCCCGTGCCCTGATCAGAAGACGATTGGCGCTCCCGGCGCGAGCGGGGTCGGGACGCTCAGTCTCGGCAACGGTTACTGGGCCGAGCTTTCGGTCCTGAGCTCGTACACCTATCAGGTGGTGGTCTGGCATGTGCACCAGGATGTGCTCGCGCCGCTTCACGGCTTCTCGCCAACGGTCACCCTGTCCGCTCGGGCAACCGCCCAGAATGCGGATCTGCCGTATGCCATCGTTCTCTTCCAGGACAAGGCGCAATACGCGACCTACTCGAATTTCAATATCAACGGCAGCCCGGGGTCAGTCACGCTCATGGGTGGAGGCGGCACCGACGACCGAGGTGGGATCTTTTCAAACGCCAGTATCGCGCCGGGGAGTGACTCACCGTCGATTATCTTCAGCGGGGGCGGCGACCTGTGGGCGGTCGACGAGAGCGCAGCCGACTTGAGTGCCCTGCAATCTCCGAACCGCGTTCAGGGTGAGACGACCGCTCCGCCGCCTCAGACTGCCATGCATCTCGACTATCCAAACTATCCTGAACCGGCCGCCCCTTCAACCACCTACAACGGAAGCACGGTTCTCACGGGAACGCAAACGGTGCTCTGTCCGGGGACCTATACGAATCAGATCGTCGTCCAAAACGGATCGACAGCGATCCTGTACCCGGGCGTCTACCTGGTGCAGGTCAACGGCGTGAGCGTGCAGGGCACGCTTCGCACGCTGCAAGCGTCAGACTTCAATGGTGTTTTCTCGGCATCCTGTCCCGGGCTTCCGACTCTGACCGCCATGCCCGCAGACCCGGGGGCCATTGTCGAAATCACACCGGCGGACAACGGCAACTCCCAATGCAACAAGCACCTCTTCGCCGTCGGCGCGACTGCGAATGTCACGTTGCAGCCGTCACCCAAGTACTTCAATATCAGTCTCTATATCGAGACCATGCCGAGCTGGCAGAGCATCTGCACGACCCAACCGCTTGGGACCAATGTCGTCCGGTTTTCTGGCGGCGCCTGCTACAGCATCCAGGGGGCGATCTACGGCCCGGCCGACAACATGGTGATGGCTGGAAGCGCGTGCGGCAGCGGCGTCGGACAGATCGTCGCCTGGACGTTGACGCTGAACGGTAGCGGCAACCTGAACGAGACCTACAGCCCGAGCGCCGTGCCGTACATGAAGGGCCTGATCCAGTAGCTGTTACCAGCTCGTGATTGCTGCAGCGATTTCGTAACAAGACAGGCCAGTACTGCAGGCTCCGGCGGTCGTAATCTTCGGCGCAGGAAAGCGTCCTTATCTTGTGGCTGTGCTGCGGAGACGGCGGATGAAGCGCGGCCAAGCCCTCGTGGAACTCGGGCTGATGGCTCTCCCGCTCTTCTTGATCGTCCTCGGGGCTACGGACCTGTCACGCATGTTCTACTACACGACCGCTGTCACCAATGCGGCTCGGGAAGGCGCTCGTCACGGCGCCTACTACGACGCGTTGGCCAACCCGGGAACGAATACCTACGACAACGATTCGGCCATCTACTCAGCGGTCAGCTCCGAAGGGGCATTTCTGAGTCTCAGCGAGCCATGCCACCCGAACACGGCATGCACCGGCAGTCTGACCAACTGCCCAAGCTACCCCTACGCCTCGTCGCTCTACCCGCCGGTGGCGTCCCCCGATACCGGGTATGTCTTTATTTGCTTCAACAACTCGACGAGCGCCACGACGGCGTCGGTTGGGCAGCCGATTCGGGTGACCATTCTCTACAGCTTTGTGCCCGTTGCCCCGCTGCTGGGGACCGTGTACCACACGGCGGCAAGCACGGAAATTCTCGCTGAGGGGAACAACTGATGCGCCGTCGTCGGCAAGCAGCGCAGGCGCTGATCGAGATGGCATTGTTGGCCCCGATCATCTTCATCGTGCTCGTTTTCGTCTTCGACCTGGCGCGTGCGGCGTACACCTGGGCCGCGATCTCAGAGGCCGTGCGCGAGGGCGCTCGGCAGGCGACCCTGATCGGGACGACGACCCAAACCGGCCCCAACGATAGCCAGGTCATCAGTGCCGTCAAATCCTTTGGCCCGAACCTGGTGCTGAGCTCGGTCAGCGGCTGTTATCACGGTTACTCCTCGGGGACGGCCACGCCGGCGCCCACCATCGGAAACTCCGGCTACATCTACATCGTCGCGCCGACCTCCGGCCAGCCAAACGCGCCCCAGGGGCAGAGCGCGGTCACACCGGCCGAAACGGTCAGCGCCTCATGCAACGCGGTCAACATTGCAACCTTGGGCACCACTCCCATTCAGGTCGTCGTTGCCTACAAATTCACGCCATTCACGCCATTTGCCGCACAGTTCATGCCGGGCGGGATCACGATGACCGCGAGCAGCACGATGAACACGGAGTTCTGAGATGATCATCCAGTTTCGACGCCGCAAACGCGCCGGCCAGGCCCTGATCATCATGGTGCTTTCCATCGTGGTCCTGGTTGGACTGCTGGCAGTCGGGGTCGACGGCGGCATGATCTACCTCGATAAGCGCCGGTTGCAGAATGCCGCCGACGCCGGTGCGCTGGCCGGCGGAGATGCAACCGAGAGCTTGCCGCTGCGCAGTTACACATCGATCCACCAGACGGCGCTCAACGAGATCTATCACAACCTCTTTCCGGGAACGACGGTGCCCACCGTGCCGGCTGGCGCGAGCGCCACCTACACGGCTTATTCGACTGGGAATACCTACCAATTCACGCTGACCGCCGATATCGCCAACGCCACCTGGGATAGCTACCAGGTCGCGATCACCGAAGCGCATAACTTCTTCGTGGCGGGAGCAATTGGGTTTGCCGGATCAGGCTGCACCATCAATGGCACCACCACCACCAACGCCCTGTGCCTGCAAGCGACCGCAAAGATGTGGGCTGGGACCTACCCCTTTGCCCTCATCTTGCTGGATGACCAGAACGTCCAGTACGACAACCTTCAGATTGCTGGCAGCAACGGCAAACTGATTCTCCACGACGGCGGGACAAAGGGCGGCGCGTTTTCGAACGAAAGCATGTACCCGAAAAACGGGAATATCTACTTCAATCCCTGCGGCCAGTCTGGAGACCTCTGGGCCGCGAATGAAGCTGCGCTCTCAGGCACCAATACTCCCGGCCACGTATTCGGTTATCAAGGCGACGGTGAGTCGTACCCATGTACTTCCCATCCGAACGCTCCCTATCCGAAGCCCACCGTCAAGATTCCCTTTCCCAACTATCCCGAGCCGAAGGTCACCGGCCCGACGTATACGCTCCCGCTGGCAGCCGCCGGCGGCACGTACTACATCTGCCCCGGCACCTACTCGGGCACGCTCACTGAGAGCTCAAACGGATCGACGGTCATCATGTATCCAGGCGTCTACCGCTTCACCGCGCAGATAGCCATGACCCTGACCGGCGGGACGCTCCGCAACGCGACGTCGGCCGACGGTCCACCGCCCGCCGGAGCAGTCAACTGCACTGGCTACGTCTATCCGCCGGCCGACCCCACATATGGTCTGATCATCGAGCTCAAGCCGCCGGACTGCGTGACCAGTGGGTTCTCGGTCTCTGGCCAGAGCACCCTCAACTTCACGCCGTCGCCGCGCTACAACAACATCAGCTTCTACATTGAGACGAATGGCGCCGGCTATCCGAGCTTCGGCTGCGGCCTCAGCACGCCGGCAGGGACGCACGAGATTAACATCACCGGCCAGGCCACGCTGAACATTTACGGCGCCTTCTACGGTCCCGGTGACAACATGTTCTTCTGTGGCAACGGCAACGGATATGGTGTCGGCCAGATCGTTGCGTGGACGGCCCAGATCTGCGGAAACGGAACGGTCGACGAACATTACAACCCGACCTACCTGCCATATTTCCGCGGCCTGATCCAGTAGCAGGCCGCCGCGAGAGCATCTCCGGGCAATTGTTGCCACGTGTCTAACGATTGCAACCGTTGAATAACGACGTTGCACTGGTCGCAACATCCATCAAGAAAGAGCGAACACCCTGTCGAGTGGCTGTCACCAAGACCACGACGATCCTGCGATTTGCGTATGCGAACCTAGATCCAGCGAACCGGAGAAAGGAAGGACAAATATGCGCAAACTGATCGCGACGGTCGCCGCCTCGACAGCCATCATTCTGGCAACGTCTGCTGCCAACGCCTCGAGCACGTCCGTAAGCTATACCGATCACCACAAAACCTACAAGGTGTGCGTGACCAACGGTGGGAGTGGTGACCTCGGTTACGACACCCTCGCCGAGATCGACTTCCAGGGCCTGAGCGCTCAGCCGAGCAACATCACGACGCCCGCCGGCTGGAACTCGGCCACGTTCTCCGACGGCACCAGCTGGACCGTTATCCTCTACACTGGTAGCCTGTCGGCGGCTCTCAGCCCCAGCACGACCGCGAACTGCGGCTTCAGCTTCTCGATTGCCGGCTCCGGCGGCAAGCCCGACAGGTCGGCGCACAGCGTGAACCTGTACTTCTACTCGAGCAACGGCACGCTGGACCCGAACGACCCGATCATCGTCAGC
>DAIPYJ010000081.1:12276-12910 GCA_036782775.1 Candidatus Dormiibacterota bacterium
AGAGCGCCGCGCAAGCGGCGCTCTTCTTGTTTTTGGCGGATCCGCGCCTCAGTCGACGATTCGCGGACCATCCCGGCCGTAACGGAATCGTTGATTCTGCTGTCTTGTCCCAACAGGAACCTTACGGGCACGTAGGAGTTGGTCGGGCACCACGTATTTATTGTTGTGGCCGCTAGCAGGCGCCCCGTTCGGCGCGCCCATCCCGCCCAGTCACTGGTCGAATTCGCCCTGCTTCTGCCGGTGCTTGCCCTGCTCTTCCTGGGCGCGGTGGACCTCACGCGCGCCTTTTACACCTATATCGCCCTCGAGAACGCCAGTCGGGAGGCCGCCCGCGTCTTGATCGACTTCCCCTACGAGTACGACGACTCGGTCGGCTGTACGGCTGGCAACCGCGAGGGCCTGCCCTACGTCAACGTCAGCTGCGCCAGCGGGACGCTCACCATCTCGCCGGCGGCAAACACGACGGTGAGCCCTCCAAAGCGGGTGCCGGGTCGCCAGCCAATTACGGTGACCGCCTCGGCCAGCTTTGCGCCGATTACGCCGTTGATCCAGTGGGCGATGGGCGGCCCCTTAACGCTCAAGGCGTCGACGAGCATGCTGACCTGGTATTGAGCATGTTGGGCTTATTTCGTCG
>DAIPYJ010000082.1:0-12906 GCA_036782775.1 Candidatus Dormiibacterota bacterium
CAGGATCGCGCCGCCGCCGGCCTTCCGCCGCTGCAGTGGAACGCGTGTCTCGCGAACATCGCCGTCGGGCAGGCACAGCGCATGGCTGCGCAGGGCTACATCTCGCACGCGAACGGACGAGCTCTAGACCTCGGTTGCCACCTCGGCGGCCCCTACGCCAGCGAGAGCATCGGCGTGACCTACGGCCACATCGACGACGTCGGGATGAACACCTGGTTCATGAACGACCCGATCCATCGCGCCAACATCATGGGTCCGTATCACTATGTCGGCGCCTGTTGGGTCGCCGGGGCGAACAACCGCTTTTACCTCGCGATCGAGTTCGGTTAATCGGGGACAAGTTCCTTCCCCGTCCTGATCTCATCCCCCTCCCCCGTTCGCGGGGGAGGGGGGAGGGGGAGGGGGTCCCAGCTGGACCCGTGTTCCCACGCAGGGCGGAATCATCCCCTGACCGAATAGCTTTTTGAACGCGTACTGCGCTCGCCATCCGGTGCAATGGCCGGGCATGACCAATGCGGGACTCATCTCATGCAAGTCAGCGCCGACCCGATCAATGAGCGGCTCGAAGATCGGACCCTCCAGATGAAACCCGCCAATGATCGCGCAGAGCTTCTCTTCAGCGGTCAGCGCTCGCGCGTACCGGGTGATATTCACGATGCCCGCATGGCCACAGCCGGTGATGACGACCAGGCCCTCATTACGAAGGTTGATGACCACAGCCTGGTCGTCCAGGACCAGCGGGTCCGGTTCCCAGCGGTCGTTTCGCCAGGCCTGCTGCACCGGAAACCCCGGCTCGTAGCCGGTGGTGCGCGCAACCTCGCCGGTGATCAGCACCGCGTGATCGAGAAGGAAGCTTGGCTGCCGCTCCTCGACGATCGCGAACCCGACTTCTTCAAGCGCCTTGCGGCTGGTGGTGGGAATTTCGATCGGATCACGCCCCGGCAGCACGGCGCGACGCCGGTTCCAGAAATCCGGATGGATCAGGACCGGCAGATTGCGGCGACCCAGTGTCCGAGCCAGGCCATCCAGTCCTGTCGCGTGATCGAAGTGGCCGTGGCTACAGACGATCGCTTCAATCGACGTCGCATCGATCTCCATGCGTCTCATGTTCTCGATGAGCCCGTTGGGGGTCACGCCCGTGTCGAAGAGGATTCGATGCGAGCGCCCATTGCGAACGACATCGAGCAGCAACGAGAAGCCGTGCTCGGCGACGAGCTGGTCTGGGACGAAGCCATTGAGCATGGTGCCCACCGGCAACCGGGCCTTGGTTGAGCCGACGCCCGAGCGCTTTGCCGGACCCTCATCCGGCATCCAAACGTCGTAGACGTTGTCCACGAGGGTTGTGATGGTCAGCGCGTCAACCGGCTCGAGCGGAATCCGTTGCCCTGGTATATGTTTACCAGCCATCGCCGTTTCGATAGTCACAGGTTAGCTCGGCATCGAGGTCGAGCTGCGCACTCGCCGGCAGCACCAGGATGTATCCGTCCTCATCGGGCGTTCGCACGACGCCGCAGAGCGTCAGGGCGGAGCTCGGCCCGCGCCAGCGCTGCCATCCGCGGGCAAGGTAGAACTGCAGCCCTTCTTCCGTGCTGCCAAGCGCGCCCAGCTCATACGCCGCGTGGATGATCCGCTCCAGCTCGGCCATCAATGCGCCGCCAATGCCGCGGCGCTGTTGGTCACGGCGAACGGCAACGCCCTCGACGTAGCCGGCTCGCAAGGCGCGGTCGTTGTGAATCAGCCGGCGCTGCACCACGGATGCATGGCCCACAAGGACGTCGTCCTCCCAGGCGAGCGCATGCATGCCGCCGCACGAGTGGTCCCAATCTTCTTCGGTCATGTCGTCGAAGACCTCGAAGAGCAAGGCACGTGCCGCCTCGAGTTCGGCTCGTTTGAGATCGGCGGTGTGCGCCACATGGATGGAAGGCACAACGCTTGACATTAGCCGCCAGCGCTCTTTACCCTAGCCCGCCGACGGCCAAGGGTCCCGAGATGGGGCTCTTGCCCGTATGTCGCAGCCACATGTCACGTTCTCACTATTGATGAGGTCGCTTGTGTCAAAACTGGTCAGCCTGTTGGGAGTGCTCTTTATTGCAGCTGCAGTTGCAGTCTCCGGTCCCGGCGTGCATTCGCTGGTCGCGCAGTCCGCGGTCCTCAACACAACCGCGCGGTCATCGCTGCCTGATCAAGAGCCGCGCTGGCGAGTCTCCACTCCGGCGCCCACACCTCAGCCGGCTCAGGCGTCCGCACCGGCACAGGCCGTTTCGATCGCGCCGCCCGCTGCGCAGGCCCCTCCCCCTCCCCCTCCCCCTCCTCCACCTCCGCCTGCGCCTCCGGCTCGCACCACGATCGGCACCGGCCAGTGGGGACTCATCAACCAAGATCGCGCCGCCAATGGGTTGCCGCCGCTGCAATGGAGTGGGTGCCTGGCGGCGATCGCCGCGCAGAACGCCGCCCGGATGGCGGCCCAGGGCTTCATCTCGCATGCGAACGGTGTGACCCTTGATCTCGGTTGCCACCTCGATCCACGCGCCGGCGAGAACGTTGGCTATCTATCGAACGGCATCAACGACGGCGAGATGAACACCATGTTCATGAACAGCGCGCCTCACCGCGCCAACATCCTGGGACCGTATCGCTTCGTCGGCGTCGCCTGGGTGGTCGCCCCGAATGGTGCGGCCTATATCGCCGTCGAATTCAGCTAACGCCCCGGTCGTCCCTACCTTCTGCCGGCGAGCACCGCTTTTCCGCGATCCCGCATCTTTTGATGGACACCGTTCATCCAGGGGATGTCTTTTGGCAGGAATTGTTTCGGGACCTTGGCCACGATCGTGTAGTTGGCGTCGCAGACATTCGCAATCCGTGACCGTGCCGCCTGCGAGACCAGCTGATACGTATCCATGATCGAGAGCCCGGTGTCGTTGGCGATCCACTGCACCATCTGCGTGTGAGCAATGCGATAGGCGTCCTCCAGCGGTCGGTATGAGCCGGCAACCATGATCGCTTCGTCACTCTCGAGCCGCGGCCATTCGCAGGCAATGCCCTTGACCAGTTCGACGGTAAGAACAGTGTTCATGGCGCCTTCGACGGCGACGCCGCACGTCTCTCCTTCGCCCATCGTGTAATGACCGTCGCCTAGTGAGAAGAGTGCGCCCGCCACGTTGACGCCGAGGTAAATCGTCGCTCCGGCTTTCGCCTCGGGCGTGTCCATGTTGCCGCCGAATGCCTCAGGCACGAGCACGTTGCGCACCTCGAACGCAGTTGGCGCGACGCCGATCGTCCCGTGGAACGGCTCGAGCGGAAAGCTCGTTTCGTACTTCGAGTCGAGCGCCTGGAATTTCACCGTCCTGGCGGCTTTGTCAACGCGATAGATCCAGGTTTTCTCGGGCAGCGGATCCTGCAACGTTTGGGTGTAATGCGTGCTACTCAGGGCCCCGAACAGCGGGACGGTGACACTCGCTGCCCAGTCACGAGCGGGCTGGACATCGATCAGATGAATGGCCAGCGTATCGCCAGGCTCGGCGCCTTCCACATAAAAGGGGCCAGTCTGCGGATTGACGAATGGGTACTCACAGACCTGGCTGAACAGATCCTTCTCCGAGCGAACGTGACCGGCGAAGCAATCTTCGGTGTACAGGTCCAGAACATCGCCGGGCTTGATCCGCATCAAGGGCTCGGCGCCGCCGAAGGTCCAGGCGAACTGCTTCTCCGTCGGGACGACGCGCTTGACGTCGATGGTCTCGATCATTCCTCCTCGCTCTCCTTCTTCAGTTTTCCCTCTCCCCACTTGTGGGGAGAGGGCCAGGGTGAGGGGCTCGCCCATACGATAGCTCCCATGGACATCGACCGCATTCTGGAGGCGACGAAAGACCTGATCACGCCGGTGGGAGCGCTCGACGACGAGATCGTCGAGCGGAACATTTCCCGGATGGCAAAACTGGCCGCCGATCACGGCGTGAAGTTGCGCCCGCACGCCAAGACGCATAAGAGCGGCGAGATGGCTCGCCGGCAGGTGGCGCACGGTGCGGTTGGCGTCACCTCCGCCACGATGACCGAAGCCAGGGTCTTCATCGAGGCCGGTGTCGATGATGTTCTGATCGCGCATCCCCCGGTTGGCGAACCCAAGCTTCGCCGGCTATCCGCGCTGCGCGAACGCGTCAAGCGCCTGGTCGTGTCCTTGGACGATCTCGAGGTCGCCAAGGCACTCCCGCCCGCTGTCGACGTCTACTGGGAAGTCGATCCAGGGCAGCACCGCATTGGGACATTTCCCGGCGAACCAACCGTCAAGGCCGTCAAAGAGCTGGTCCGGCTCATCGGCAACGATCGGCTTCGTGGACTCATCACGCACGCCGGCCATTCATACGCAGCGACCAAACTGCAAGAGCGCCAGCGCGCCGCCGATGAGGAAACCGATGCGGTGGCCTGGACCGCCGAGCGTCTGCGAAAGGACGGCATCGAAATACGCGAGCTGAGCGTGGGCTCGACGCCCACCGCCGGTCTCGCCTTACGCGACGGCATTACCGAGATGCGGCCGGGTACCTATATCTATGGCGATGCCAACCAGGTCGCCCTGGGAAGCCAGAGCCTCGATGACTGTGCGCTCGCCGTCGTCGCAACCGTTGTCTCGACGCCGGCAGCCGATCGAGCGGTGGTCGACGCGGGGTCGAAAGCCCTCTCAGCCGATCTGCGTGTCGCGAACCTGAAGGGCTACGGCACCGTCCTCGGCCGCGACGATCTCACCGTCGAGCGATTGAGTGAGGAGCACGCCGTGATCACAGCGGCCACCGAAACGCGTCTGAAGATCGGTGAACGTCTGGTGATCTTTCCCTCGCACGCTTGCACGGTCGTGAATCTGCATCCAGCGTTGCTGTTGATCTCGATGAGCGCGCCGCCACGATGGCTTCGCTGCGACGCTCACGGGTGGGGCAACGCGCCGGAGCATTTCCTGGGCTAGCTCTAATATCGGCGCCATGATCGGTCGGCTACGCCGTTGGGCAGCTCATCTTGTGGCAAGGCCGGGAATCAGCGACGAGGACACCATGGCGATGGGCATGTTCCTGATTCTTCTGACCTCTGCGGGGGTCGCTGGGATCGCCTGGGGCCTGGGATATGCCTTACTCGGTCGTCCGATGTCGGCGCTGATCCCTGGAGGATTCGGTTTGTTCGCGGTGGTCGCGGACGGCTGGCTCCTCGCCCGCCGTCGTGTCGGCTGGCTTCGGCAGATGATGCTGCTGCTGATCTTGCTGTTACCCGCCCTGCTTCAACTGAGTCTTGGAGGCTACGTCAAGGCTAGTGCCGTGGTGGTCTGGGCTTTCTATGCGCCGCTGGGCGCCCTTGTTCTCTTTGGGGCTCGCGAGGGTTGGCTGGCTCTTGCGGGTTTTCTGCTGGTCGTGGCGATTTGCGCAGTTCTGGATCCGGCGGTCGACAGCCGTGTTGCGGCTCTGCCGCGCCTTGCACAGACCTTACTCTTCGCCTTCAATTTCACTGGCGTCGCCGTCTCGGTGACGCTGGTCTTGAGTTATTTCCGAGTCCAGCGCGATCAGGCGCAAGAACGATCGGATCGACTCTTGCTCAACGTGCTTCCTCCGGAAATCGCGCAGCGTCTGAAACGGCAGGAGTATCCCATTGCCGACCGCTTCGATGACGTCAGCGTGCTATTCGCCGATATGGTCGGGTTCACTGAGCGGTCGGCGGTCGAATCTCCCGATGCGACGGTTCGCGTTCTCAACGAGTTTTTGACCGCTTTCGACGGATTGGCGCAACATCACGGGCTGCGACCCATCCGAACCATGGGCGATTCCTATCTCGTCGTTGGCGGACTCCCGGTGCCGCGTCCTGATCATGCGGAGGCAATGGCAAACATGGCGCTCGACATGCTGAAGGAGATCGCCCGGCTTAACCAACGCAATCGTTGGGATGTCAGCTTCAGGCTCGGGATGAATCTTGGTCCGGCGATGGCAGCCGTCGTAGGGTCTCACCGGTTCACCTACGACGTATGGAGCGATACCGTCAATACGGCGAGCCGAATGGAATCAACGGGCGTGGCCGGACGGATTCAAGTCACAGAACTGGTCTACGAACGCCTTTCGGCGACCTTCACGTTTGAGCCGCGAGGGACGATCGAAGTCAAGGGCAAGGGTGCCATGACGACCTACTTCCTGGTCGGCCGACAATCGCCGGACGGTCTCCCCCTCCCCGCCGCCGGCGTTATTGCCCTCCCCCCACTTCTGGGGGGGGGGTCAGGGAGGGGGGTTTAGCCCCTTCCTCTCTTCGCCGCCGCGCGCTTCGCGGCAAGCACGGCACGGGCCTTCGCCAGTCCGGCGCGACGTCGCTCGAGGGTCTGTGGATCGGTAACACGCCGGCGGCGACGGCGGCCATTCGTGGACGCTCCACCTGCTGGCCGGCCGGGCGGCCGGCCGCGACGACCGCGTGGAGCTCCGCCGACACCACTCACAGCAGCCGAGACCGCTGAAAGCGCCGACTGTAGCCGCCGATTTTCAGCCGTTAAGGCTTCGTTTTCGTCAACCAGAGACGATATCTGTGTGAGCAGTGAACGCGCGGTGCCGTTCGCTCGGCTTGCCTGAGTCCCAGGGGGTCTGCCGCGTCGCGCGCGTCGCTTTCGTCTTGGGGGCATGAGCGATGTCCTCCTGTTGTTGCGCAGTGTCCCCCCGCCGGACAGTCTATCTCTATTGACTATCGGTGTGGGACGCGATCAATTATCTGTCGACCACGTTTGAGCATGGTGGCCCGCTAAAGCGTCAAATTATGGCGACGGAGTTGCGCTGGCTCCCATCAGCCGTGATGCCACGAGGTCAGGCCGCAAGAACGCCTGCACCTGTAGTGAGTAGCTGGCGATGATTTCCTGAGAGGGTCGCAAGCCGGCACTCTGCGAGTGGGTCCGCACGTCCGAAATGGTGTGCTCGAGTGCCCGACGTAGGGCTCCTGGATCGATTTTGGCTGCCTCCAGTTCCCTCCTGCGCCGGCGAACGAAGTCCGCGAAGATGGCCATGATGCCGTTACTCGCCTGCTTGATGGCATCCGTATCCGCGACTGCCTGGCGTTTGGACCGCGCGGCGGCCTGAGCGGTAACGAGCCGAGCAATTTCGCGCTGGGCTGCCCGATAGAAGTCCAGTCGAAGGGCGCGCACCTCGCGCAACCCGTGCTGGCTCGCAACCGCTAGCCACTGCGAGCGATGAACGGCGTCGCCGAGGCCACAGCGGGCGTAATAGACGGCGCGGGCCGGAAGTCGGCGGGCACCAAGGTGCAGGCACGTCCAAACCTGTCCCACCGATTGCTCACGGCTGTCCGGCATGTCGCTCAGAACCGGTTGGTACGCCGGGCACCGATCGAAGTCTGCCGGGAACGGCCGGTGGAAGGGACACTCATCGAGCGGGCGCGACTCGGCATGGGACGGGCTTGTCGGTTGCAGGATGGACAAGTGCTGTCCCGGCCGGAAGTTCGCGGTGGCTTCGTATTGCACCGTGATGGAACGCCCGTCGGCACGGCGTACCTGGTAGACACCGGCTTGCCGACCCTGCGCGAGGAATTCGCTCCACATTGCCTGTGCTAGGGACCGCTGACGTGCTGGCGTGATGTCCCAAACATGCATCTGCTTGAGCTCAGACTCGGAGAACCCCAGCAGGCTTATGGCAGCCTCATTGACTTCCTGAAAGCGGGCCTCGTCGTCTGCCACCAACAGCGCGGCAGTGGGCGGAGCTAGCGGCAGCGTCGCCTCTGCGAGCGGGTCCCCTGAGTACGTCACCTGCGACCCCTTCAGCGAAATTGTAGGGCTCGCTTAGGGAATACGAAGCAACCACTGACGCACAACCGACTGGTCACAGACGCGACGGCTCGGCGTCTATCGACCGCCGACCATGACGATCCGATCGTCAATAGCAACCGGAGCGTGGATGCCGTGATACGATCGGCCGCCCAGGCTCGCGAATCTCACGCTGGGATCGATATACACGCCGCACCCACCGCATCGTGGCGCCTCTAGCAGGGGCGGTTCCTCAGGGTGCATCTTTTGCCACCAGCGCCGCGCCTCATCGAGCGAATAAAAGGTCGCGATCGATCCACTTCTCCGATGACGAGCGAGACGTCGCTCTGACCTGAGATAAACCCGCCAAAGTCCGGTGCTAAGACGTCGTGCTTCAGCCATTCCGGGCAGACAACGCCTGGCCCGTCACAAAGTTGACATCCGCAGCGGCAAAAACTAAGGTTGGTGGTCTGGGAGGGGATCTTTAGGTGCCAACGCCGCCCCCGGAGCTGGTTCTTGACGCAGAGCGGACAGCCTGGCTGACCACGCTCTACGAAGCGAACGTCGGTACGGTACTGAAGACGTGCCGTCGCCTGCTTCACGATCCTGACGATGCAGCGGATGCGGCTCACGAAGTCTTCCTCCGAGCCGTCACCTCGCTGCACGCCGCGCCGCACAGCAAAGATGCGGCCGCCTGGCTCACGACCGTTGCGAAAAACTATTGCCTCGACATTCTCCGGCGCCGACGCCGGTTTCGGTCGGCCCTGACCACGCTTGGCGCCGGCGTAGCCGTCGTCGAATCGGAAAGCGGCGTCGTCGATCGACAGCTGGCGCAGGCGGTGCTCGACCAGCTGGCGGTTCGGGATCGACGAGCCTTATGGGAGTCTCACGTAGAGGAGCGCCCGGTTGGGGAAATCGCGGAAAGGATGGGACTCAATTACCTGGCAACGGCGCAGTTGCTGCATCGGGCTCGTCGCCGTGCGGCACTGGTGGCCGCCGAGCTCGCGGCGCTTCTTGCACTCATCCGTCTGGGCATGCGTCGCGCCCGAACGCAGATTCAGAATGCCGCGCCAGTTGCCTCGGTCGTGGTCATCCCGGTGGCCATCGCCGTCGTTGTCGCAAGGACCTTGCCGCCTTCAACGAATAATGCCGTGGCGCAGGCGCCTCGCACACCACAGCATCAGCCTGCAAGGGCAAATCCGACTCAAATTCCTCCGGCAGCCACGAACCCCAATACCGGCTTGCCGCCGCCGGCGCCGAGTGCTACCGCAGGTACGACCCAGCCATCCGCGCCTCCGCTGGTTCTGGCGGCACTTCCTTCACGGCCCGCCCCCACGGTAAAGCCGATACCAATGCCGCTACCAAAGCCGTTACCGAAGCCGACCGGTCCGCCCTGGAAGAAAGGGCAACACAAGCTCGGCCATCACGGCCACGGTCACAGCGCCTCCTAAGGCCGCCGCTTCGCCTCCAATGCATCGATCGGCGAGAACAGAAGGCATCCGACCTGGTCGTCGCGACCCAGTAGCCAGTTCGAGACGGCCAGCGTCTCGCAACCGAAGTAGCCACGCACAGCCGACAGCAGCATCGCGGCCCCGAGGAAGATCAGCGTGGCGTTGCGGGTTGGCCAGGCTAACAGCAACGCAATCACGGCCGCGCAATTGATAGAGGCAGCAAGCGACCCGGTCTCGTGGAGGCTCGACTTTGTGAGGCGATAGTGGACGAGCTGGACCAGGGTCGTCAGGGCTGGAAACCCGACAAGCCCCAGGGATAACTGCCACCAGGCGGAGCTGCCGCTGATCGCATAAGCAACGCCGATCGAAAACAACACCAAGCCGACTACGACACGGCTGGCTGTACCGATCGGCCCAATCGACCGATGGACTTCTCCCTCTCCCCACCTGTCGGGAGAGGGCCGGGCTGAGGGGCGTGCTTGCGAGTTCCATGCATTTCTCATGGACAGGACGCTAAGGCCTGACCCCGGGGGGAGGGTCAAGTCCCCCTTGATCGCCGATCGCGCGCGGTAAGCGCCGCGGAGGCTCGGGGGCCCCTTTAAGCTCAGCCGCGTGCTCAGTCCGGAAGGCGCGAATCCGATCGCGCACCAACTGGAGTTCTTCGATCCGCTCATCGATGCGACTGTCGGCCTTGTCCAGCAGCGCGCCGAGATGTGGTCCGATCGGCTCGTTCGGCCGGGCCAGGTAAACGCCGGCCAGCTGCTCGATCTCGCTGATCGTCAATCCCAGCGAACGCAGGTTCCGGATCGCCTGGACGCACCAGAGGGCCGAGTCGTCGAAGAGCCGGTAGTTCGCCGGGCTGCGCCCGGCCGAAAAGATGAGGCCGCGGCCCTCGAGCTCACGAATGGCCTTGATCGACAGGCCAGTGCGGGCCGCCAGGTCGCCAACGGTCATCAGTCCGGTCCGCTCGCTCACAGGTCCTATTTTCCAACTGAGGGCGATCCGTACCTTGAGCTAGCCGCGTCGCGATGCGCTCCAGAGGCCGACGAGCGCGACCGCCAGGCCTACCCCTACGACCAGGGCCACGAACCACCCATCGATAGGATGCTTAGCCGCGAGCACGAGAAACAGTCCCCACGGGACCGAAACGGCGACAAACTGTACCGCAAAGACCAGCCAGCGGTTTCTCATCAGTCGAGTGACCAGTGGGCGCCCGAGCGCCCACCGGTCCGCCGAATCAGGTGCAGTACCAATACCAATTCAGGTCCCAGGGGATGTCGATGTTGAGATTACAGCCGCCGAAGTTATCCGTTGACTGAAGCACAACCTCGACGACGATCCACCCCACAATCGTTCCGATCAGCCCGCAGAGGACCATCAACCAGACGCCCGGCGAACAGAGTGCCGCCGCCACGGCAGCCGAGCCGTACAGCATTATCGCCCAGAACAGATTTACGACGTCCGCATTCGTCAGGTAAACTCGGACGCCCCACCAGTACACGCCGACCGACGCCAGTGGGCGAACTCCCGTGGGAGCGGTTTGCGTGCCGCTGGGGCTGACGTACTGAATCGTCCCCTGAAATGGGTGGGCCATCAGGTAGGCTTTCGCCCCCGCCAGCTGCTTTGGCGTGTAGGAGGACTGGCTCTTGGCCAGCATGGTCAGCAGCTTGGCCGGCGACACTGGCGGCGACGCGGTTGCCAATCCGGCATGCGACGCAAGCGACGAGGCGGCATAGACGGGCGTGGCCGGCGATCCGGCCGAGAACGCCATCAGCAGAAAAGCTCCCCCCATCCCAAGTACAAGCGAGCGCGTTCGGATCAACCATCGGAATGGCATATGGCACTCCTCCAAGCAACCGTGGGCGGTGACAGCGCCAACCTATGGGCCTGCTAGCGGCGGAGCAATCCGCCTGAGAGTGAATTGGATGAAAGCTCACTCGCCGGATCACGTCGCAGCCGGCTTCCCGGCCACGGTCAGGAGGCGGTCCCGGCCTCCAACGCGACATCGTCCTCGGCCCGCGTGTCCACGAGGAATTGCCGCTTGTAGTGGGTCGCATACAGACCGCCGAGTTTCAATAACTCACTGTGATTCCCGCGCTCGACCAGGCGCCCGTGGTCGAAGACGAGGATCAGATCTGCTGCCAGCACTGTCGACAGCCGGTGGGCGATTACGAATGAGGTTCGTCCGGCAAAGAGCGGTCGCAGCGCCGCCTGGATCAGCTGTTCGGACACCGTGTCGAGATTGGAGGTCGCCTCATCCAGGATGACGATGCGCGGATCCTTGAGGATCACTCGCGCGATCGCGATCCGCTGCTTCTCTCCCCCACTGAGCCGATGGCCGCGTTCGCCGACAACCGTGTCGTAGCCCTGTGGCAACGACTCGATGAAGTCATGGATATGGGCCGCCTGTGTCGCGGCTTCGATCTGGTTCTGGCTCGCGTCGGGCCGGGCGTAGAGCAGGTTGTCGCGAACACTGGCATGGAAGAGAAACGAATCCTGGTACACGATGCCGATGTTGCGGCTCAGCGACTCGAGCGTGACCTCGCGCAGGTCCATGCCATCGAGCCGAACGACGCCAGTGCGAGGATCGTAGAAGCGCGCGAGCAGATAGGTGACCGAGGTCTTGCCGGCACCGCTCGGCCCGACCAATGCGACCAACGTGCCGGGCTCGACCTGGAACGACACGTGTTCAAGGGCTGGGCGCGCTTTTGGATCGTAGGAAAAGCTGACGTCCTCAAAGGCGACCGCGCCGCGAACGGCGGACAGCACCCTTGCCTCCGCCGCATCGGCGACGTCCGGTTGCATATCGAGGTAGAGAAAGATCCGGTGGAAGAGCGCCAGCGAGCCCATGATGTTCACCTGCAGGTTGCCAAGCGAACCGGCGGACCCCGCGAGCCGGCCGGCCAGCACGATCACCAGGCTCACCACCGTGCCCAGCGTGGTGCGCCCGGTCAGCACCAGATAGCCGCCGAAGAAGAGGAGGAGCGCCGGGCCGAGGACCATCATGACGTTCAGGAGCATCCCGAACCAGCGCCCGATCATCGCCTGGCGGATCTTGAGCCGGCGCAGCTCGGTATTGATGCCGCCGAAGCGAAGCCGCTCTGACTGCTCCTTGGTAAAGGCCTTCACCAGCAGAATGCCCGAGATGCCCAGGACCTCTTGCATGTATGCGCTCATCTCTGAGAGCTTTTCCTGCGTCCGCTTGCGGGCTCGATAGGTCGCGCGTCCGACATAGCGACCGGGAATCAGAACCAGCGGCAGCATCACCAGGGCGGCGAGCGTGATTCGCCAGTCGAGCAAGAACATCAGCACCACGGTGCTCGTGACGACGAAGACGTTGCTCGCCAGCCCGAAGACGGTGTCGGAAACCACGTCCTCGATGCCGCCGACGTCGTTGTTCATCCGAGAAAGCAGGTCGCCGGTCCGGCTCGAGGTATAAAAGCCCATCGACTGGACCAGGAGCCGGTCGAAGAGCTGCTTACGCAGGTCGTACTCGATGCCTTCGCTGATCCTCGTTCGCAAATAGGCCTGCAGGACGCTGATCAGGCCACCGAACAAGGCGGCGGCGACACCGGCGCCGAGGATCAGGCCAAGACCGGCGAGGTTGCCTCTCCGCTGGGTCAGGTAATCGATCAACGCCTTGGTCACCAGCGCCGGTACGAGGCCGAGTGCCGCACCCGCGGCAATGCAGAGGATGGC
>DAIPYJ010000083.1:0-12669 GCA_036782775.1 Candidatus Dormiibacterota bacterium
ATTGCCCGAATCTGGCGCGGCGGCTGCATCATTCGCGCCCGATTCCTGAACCGCATCACCGATGCCTACGCCGCCGAGCCGCACCTCAAGAATCTGCTGCTGATGCCCTATTTCCGCGATGCCATGGCGGAGGCGCAAGACGCCTGGCGGCGCGTGATCGGCATGGCGGTCGAGCGCGGAATTCCGGCGCCCGCCTTCAGCTCATCCCTCGCCTACTACGACGCCTACCGGCGGGAGCGGCTTCCGGCCAACCTGGTCCAAGGCTTACGTGACTACTTCGGCGCCCACACCTACCGGCGAACCGATCGGGAGGGCTCCTTCCATACCCGCTGGGCTCAGGACGGCAGCGAGGTACCGGTCGAGCATAAGTAAGCCGGCGTTTCTCTTCGATCTCGACGGCACGCTGGTCGACAGCGTGTACCAGCATGTGCTCGCCTGGCATGAGGTCCTGGGGAAGGCGGGGATCGAGCTTTCGGTCTGGCGTATCCACCGGCGCATCGGCATGAGCGGTGGGCTCTTCGTCAACGCGCTGGCGCGCGAAACCGGAAGGCAGTTCACGCCTGACCAGGCGCGCCGCTTGCGCGAGGAGCACGCCGCAGCGTTTGTTCGTCGTAGCAGCGAAATTCATGCGCTTCCCGGCGCACACGACCTGCTGAGCACGCTGACGCGCCTTGATGTGCCCTGGGCAATCGCGACCAGTGGCAATCCGAAGACGGCCGGCCCGTCGATCGCGTTGCTCGGCGTCGAGCCGAAGGTGACGATCACCCGCGAGGATGTCCAGCACGCGAAGCCGGATCCCGACCTCTTCCTGGCGGCCGCCGCCCGGTTGGGCGTCGACATCACGCAGTGCATCGTGGTCGGTGACAGCGTCTGGGATCTGCTCGCGGCGCAGCGCGCCCGATCGCTCGGGATCGGCTTGCTGTCGGGTGGGGATGGTCGCGAAGAGCTGCAGCAGGCAGGCGCCTATCGGGTCTATGAGGACCCGGCCGATCTGCTTGCGCATCTCGACGAAGTCGGGGTGCGGGACTCACCGAGCTGAACGGGAGGCGCCCCTCACCCCGACCCTCTCCCCGCGAGCGGGGAGAGGGAGAAATTGGCAGGTTGCCGCGGCTGCTTTATCTGGGCCCATTTGCCACCATGGCCGACCGCTTTGCGGTCGCGCCCATGCTGATTCCAATCGCGGTAAGCCTGCATGTCACGCTGGCCGCGGCCACCGGTGCCGCCAGCCTCTATTACCTCGCCTATGGGTTGATGCCGCCGCTCTATGGATTCCTGTCCGACCGGTACGGACGGGTTCGAATCATCCGCGTGGCGCTTGCCGGGACGGCGATCGCCGGCGTGCTGTCGGCGGCAGCCCCGAATCTTTCGCTGCTGCTCGCGGCGCGCTTCATCACCGGTGGCATCGCCTGTGGCGTGATGCCCACCACGCTCGTCTATGTCGGTGATCGCGTGCCGTTTGCAGTCCGGCAGCAGGCCGTCGCGGGAGTGCTCGTCTTTGTCGCGCTTGGCACGGCGGGCGGCACGCTCGCCGCCGGCATCACGGCGCACTTCCTCAGCTGGCGCATCTACTTCCTGTTTCCCGCTCTCCTCACCGCTGGGCTCGCGATCGGCCTCGCCCGGCTCCCGGAATCGCTGACCTCTCGCTCGGCGACGGCGCCGCTCTCGCAGGTGGCCACCATCCTGCGCAATCGCTGGGCGCCGTTCGTCCTCATCATCGGTCTCCTTCTTGGTGCAGTGATGTTCGGGTTTGTGACCTACTTTGCCCCTGCGCTCGAGGCGCACGGCCAGACTGCGGCGATCGCCGGAGTCGTCGTCGCAAGTTATGGCATCTCTGTGCTGGTCTGCACGCGGCTGTTTCCATTGGTCGCGCGACGCGTTCCAGCCTTTCTCATGGTGGCGGGTGGTGCCACCTTGTTGATGGTCGGCTATCTGCTGGCGGCCGCGCAGGCGTCGTTGATCGCCGTCCTCGCCGCCAGCGTGCTCGCCGGCGGTGCGTACGCCTTCATGCACTCGACCTTCCAGACCTGGGCAACCGACGTCGTACCCTCAGCTCGCGGCATGGCAACGGCCCTGTTTGCGACCTCGATCTTCACCGGGGCGGCGCTCGCGACGGCCCTGGTCAGCGGTCTGGCCAATGCGCATCGCTTCGGGACGCTATTCGTCATTGCCGCGATTGTGACCGTTCCCGTGCTGGTGGCGGGGACGATCGGCCGGTGGCACTACGCGGGATCGGACGTTCTCGAGGAGCCTCAGCCCGGCAGCCACATCGGCTGACGATGCTGCGCCTCGATCGACCAGCGCAAGGTGTCGACCACGCCGCTCAGGTGCTCACGCATGGCGGCCTCACTCGCGTCGGCATCTTTGGCCACGAGCGCCTCGAGAATGCGCTCGTGCTCGTGCAGCGACTGCTCGGTGCGCCCGGGCCGCAGGATGGTTCGGTACTGAAAACGAAGGCTCTGCGATTTCAGGTTGGCAAGCAGGCGGGCGGCCGTCTGGTGATCGGCAATGCGCCAGATCCGCTGATGGAATTCCGCGTTCAGCTCGGAGTACCCCATCGGGTTGCCTTCGTCGAGGCGGCGCCGCATCTCGTCGATCGAGCGACGAAGGTCGCGCAGGTCCGCAGCGGTAACCCGCTCCGCAGCGTGGCGCACGATCAGCTGCTCGAGGATGACGCGGACCTCCTCGATTTCGAGGGCTTCGCGATCGGACACCAGCCGAACGCGCGCGCCGCGATTCGGCTCGAGCACGACGAGGCCTTCCTGGTCGAGCCGGACCAGCGCCGCACGGATGGCGCTGCGGCCTGCCTTCAGGAGTCGGGCGAGATCCGCTTCGACGAGGCGTTCGTTGGGATGGAAGCGGCCGCCGACGATGTCGTTACGCAGCTCGTGATAAACATCGCCGCGCCGCTCTGAGGCCGGCTCTACCGCTGCCGGCCTTTCCCCTGGCCGGCTCACCGAGGATTTCACTTGTCCCGTCCCTGCGTATTATGCAGAATATTGTCGACAATCCGGCCGACAATTATTAGAAATCCTCAGGAGGGGATCCGAATGGGACATCTGCGGTTCCCGCGTTGGTTTGCGGTACCCGTGGCGACCTTGGCTCTGATGCTGGCGGCCTGCGGCACCACGAGCTCGAATGGCGGCGGACTCGGATCGGGCGACCTGCTGGTGGGCGTGCTGGCACCCTTCAGCGGCGCGGACGCGAACCTCGGACCGGCCTACTACGCGGCCTGCCTGGCCGCGGCACCGGAGATCAACAACAACGGCGGCGTGGGCGGGCGGCACGTGACCTGCCAGAAGTTCGATACCCGCGGCGAGCCGGCCGATGCGGCGCCCGCGGCCAACCAGATGGTGGCCGGTAACTCGAACCTGATGGCAGTCGTGGGCTGCACCTCAGACGAGGCGTCCGCGGTGGCGCCGATCGTCGACAAGGCGCACATCCCCATGTTCTGCATGACCGGGCAATCCGAGTTCAACAAGACGAAGCTGCCGTATTTCCACCGCCTCGTTCCCGCGGACATCTACGACGCTTATGCCATGGTCGGCTGGGTCGTTTACGGTCCCAGCCACCCGGCCTGGAACAAGGTGGCGCTGGTCTTCGGTGACGACATCGGCTCCCAGACCTTCGTCCAACCGGCGACCAATGCGCTCAAGCACTTCGGCAAGACGGTCCAGAACTTCCCCATCCATCTGGGTAACTCCTCCTACCGGACCGAAGTCCAGAGCATGCTGAACTTCCAGCCGGACGTGATCTTCACCGAGGCGCTCGGCTCGGCGGGCACCTACCTTGGAGAAGTCAAACAGCTCAACAACGGCAAGACGATCCCCTTCATCGGCACCTCGGCGACGATCGACCCGGCCTGGTTCAAGGACGTGACCGGAACCATCGGCGTGGACGACGTTGTCAACGATTACCGTGGCGTCGACCTCGGCTATACCTTCTCGGGGACGGCGTACGACGAGTTCAATACCAACTTGCAGGCGGCGGCAGCAACGTTTGCCGACGCGCCGAAGTACAAGCAGCGCGGCTCAACGCTCCACCTGTATGACGGGATTGTGATGACGGCGCTCGCCATGGTCGCCACCAACAGCAAGGATCCGACGGTCTACAACCCGAAGATCAAGGACATCGCGAATGGGACCTCCGGCGCCACGGTCGTGCATACCTATAAGGAAGGGCTGGACGCGCTCAAGGCCGGCAAGTCGATCCGCTACGTCGGCGCGGGCGGCCAGAACAACTTCGACCAGTACAACAACTCGCAGTCGGGCTACATCCTGGTCAAGTACGACGCGCAGGGTAACGAGGTCCAGGTCGCGGGTCTGACGGCCGACCAGACCAAGAAGCTCAGTGACGCAGGCGGCATCTAGCAATTGCGGATTCCCTCCCCCGGTCGCGGGGGAGGGTCAGGGACGGGGAGACCGAACGCCGTGAACTTATTGATCGCGGCGTTCGGTTTCGGCCTGGTCAGCATGGCAGTGATCGCCCTGGCGGCGGTCGGCTTCACTATGCAGTTCGGGATCACGAACATGATCAACCTCGCCTACGGTGAGGTGATGATCGCCTCGGCCTATGTGGCGTACTACATCAACCAGGCCGGGATCACCGTCTGGATTGCGATGCTGGCAGGGGCGGCGTTCGGCGCCGTCTTCTCGTTCTTGATCAACCGGTTCATCTACGCCCCGTTTCAACGCCGCGGCACCGCCTTGATCTACATGGTGATCGTCTCGCTTGCGGTGTCGCTGATGATCTCCAACATCATGCTGCCGCTGGTGGGCTACTTCAGCGTCTCCTACCGCGAGCGCTACAGCCGGCTACTGCAGCTTGGCGGCATGAAGCTCACCGTCAACCAGATCGCCATCATCGCGCTGGCGGTTGCCGTCATGTTCGCCGTCCACGCGCTGCTGCGTTACACCCGGCTGGGCAAGGCGATGCGCGCCACCGCCGCCAATCCAACGCTGGCACGCAACTGCGGCATTCCGACCCAGCGGGTGATCGACGCCGTCTGGCTGATTACCGGCGCGCTCTGCGGGCTGGCTGGCGTGGTGGCCGCGCTCGACTCCGACTCGTTCACGATTTCGAGCGGTGCCATCTTCCTCATCACCGCGCTGGCGGCGGCGGTGCTCGGCGGAGCGGGGCAGCCATACGGGGCGATGATCGGCGCCGTCGTGATCGGCCTCATCACCGAGCTCAGCGCGGCCGTCTGGTCGCCTGACTACAAACAGGTCGTCGCCTTCGCCATCCTGGTCGCCGTGATGGTGTTGCGGCCGCAGGGACTGCTGGCGAAACGCGGCGCACTGGCGGCCGCCGGATGAACACCTATTACCTTGCGAATCTGCTGATCTTTGCCGGCGTCGACATCATCGCCTGCCTGGCATTGAACTTGCAGTTCGGCGTCTCCGGCATCGTCAACTTCAGCTTCATCATCTTCCAGGCCGCGGGCGCCTACGCGGCAGCCGTGCTCTCCATGCCGCCCGCCAGTAACCCGGACTACAGCTTCCAGATTTACGTCGGTGGCCTGCAACTCCCGTTCCCACTGCCCTGGATCGGCGGGGCGCTGGCCGGGGCGCTGCTGGCCGTCCCGGTTGGCCTGGTCGTGCTGCGGCGGTTGCGCGCCGACTACCAGGCGATCGCGTTGCTGGTGACGTCGATCATCGCCAACACGGTGATCAACAACGCCCGGCCGTTCCTCAACGGCGCGGCCGGCGTCGCGCTCGTCCCGCAGCCGCTGCAGGATCAGCTCAACCTGGATTCGAAGACCTATCAATACTTCTATATCGGGCTGACGGTGGTCTGCGTCGCGCTCGTCTGGTTCATCGCGGCCCGCATCGTCAACTCGCCCTACGGGCGGACGCTGCGCGCCATGCGCGAGAACGAGATCGCCGCCGGCGCGCTGGGCAAAAACGCCGTCGGCCTGAAGATGACGATCTTCATCGTCGGCGGCGCCATCGCCGGTCTCTCGGGCGCCATCCTGGTCGGCTTCCTCACCGTCTGGGCGCCGTCAACCTGGCTTTATCCGGAGACGATCATCCTCTTTGCCGCGGTGATCGTTGGTGGGCGAGCCAATAATCTCGGCGCGATTCTCGGCGCCTTGCTGGTCCCGGTTGGATTCGAGGAAGTCACCCGGCTGCTGGGCGGCCTCAACATCGGCCCGCCCAACCTGATTCCCGCGCTGGAATGGGTCTGCATCGGCCTCTTCATCCTGGGCTTCCTCTGGTTCAGGCCGAAGGGTGTGGTGCCCGAAACGCGCCGCGTCTTTCCGGGCGCTCCCATAAGCGCCGAGCAGGACAACACACGTTGGGTGGTGGGCAACCGTGCCGGTTAGCGAGCCGATGCTGGTCGCTCGCGACATTCATCGCCATTTCGAAGGCATGCACGCCGTTGACGGGGTATCGATCGAGGTCATGCCCGGGCGGATCACCGGACTGATCGGTCCGAACGGCGCCGGCAAGTCGACCTTCTTGGCGGTGCTGGCCGGCACCTTGCCGGCATCGTCGGGAACGATCGTCTTTCAGGGTGAGGAGATCACCCGGCTGCCCGCCTACCAGCGGGCGCGCCGCGGATTGGTCCGGACCTTTCAACTGCCGTCAGAGTTTGGCCAGCTGACCGTGCTGGAGAACCTGTTGGTGGCCGCGCCCGAGCATCGCGGCGAATCGCTGCTCGGTGCGCTGCTCGGCAAGCGCTACTGGATCGCCGACGAAACCCGGCTCGTCGCAGAGGCGCGAGCCCTCCTTAAGCGCTTCGGCATGAGCGCGAAGGAATCGGACCATGCCGGCATGCTCAGTGGCGGACAGAAACACCTGGTCGAGATCATGCGCGCGTTGATGTTGCGGCCACGACTGTTGCTGCTCGACGAGCCGATGTCCGGCGTGCATCCCTCGATCGTCGACGAGATTGCGGGCTACCTCGAGACCCTGCGCGACGAAGGCTTGACGATCGTGATGGTGGAACACGAGCTTCACATCGTCGAGCGCCTTTGCGATCCAGTCATCGTGATGGCGCAGGGCAAGGTGATCGGCCAGGGCGGCATGCACATGCTGCGCAAGCAGCCGGAGATCGTCGAGGCTTACCTTGTCGGCTAACGGAACCGCCGCCAGCAAGCGGCCCACGCCGGCGCTGCGCGCGGAAGGGATTACCTCCGGCTACGGCGGGGTTCCAGTTGTCCGCGACGTCTCGATCGCGGTTGGCCCCGGCGAGATCGTCGCCATCATCGGCCCCAACGGCGCGGGCAAGAGCACGCTGCTCAAGAGCCTGGTCGGCATCCTACGCGTGACCGGTGGTCGCGTGTATGTGTCCGACCAGGACGTGACCAATAGGGCGCCTGAGGAGCTGGCCAAGCGTGGTGTCGGCTACGTGCCACAGGTCAACGACATCTTCGAGCCGCTGACGGTCGAGGAGAACCTCGAGATGGGCGGCTATCTGCTGCCGGCGCGCAAGATCGCGGAGCGGATGCGCGAGGTTACGCGGGTGTTCCCCGCGCTCGCACCGATGTTGAAGCGCCGAGCCGACAAGCTCAGCGGAGGCGAGCGGAAGATGCTGGCGATTGCCCGGGTCCTCATGCTCGACCCGTCGGTCCTCATCCTCGATGAGCCGACTGCCAACCTGTCGCCCAAGCTGGCCGACGCGGTGCTGCGGGATCACGTTCGAGGCCTGGCCAATCTCGACAAGTCGGTGCTGCTCGTCGAACAGCGGGCGCGCGCCGCGATGCAGATCGCATCCTGGACGCTTGTGCTGGTGTCAGGCGCGACCCGGCTGGAAGGGCGCCCGACCGATCTCTTGAGCCGGCCCGATTTCGAAGCGCTGTTTCTGGGGGCCACCGGACCGCCGGCCGGGCCCCGCGCCCCTTTTTCTACCGAGACTGAACCATTACATGTGCAGGAGGAGAACGGATGAGGTTGCTGATGTTCGAACTGAATGGCGAGGCGCGCCTCGGCGTTCTTCGCGATGGAACCAAGGACGAGGTCATCGACCTGGTTGCGCTGGCGCCATCGGAGGCGGTCGCGCCACGGGATCTGCTGAGCCTGATCGACGAGGGCGAGTCCGGCCTCAATCGTGTCCGTCAGCTGATCAGCTCGCCGAAGGCGTCGAGTGGGGCGCCCTTTGTGCGCAAACTCGGCGACCTCACCCTGCTGCCGCCGCTCAACCCGCCGCGCGGCAACGTGCTGGCGATCGGCCGGAATTATCAGAAGCACGCCGAGGAAAGCGCGCGCGCCTGGAATGAAGAGAAAAAGCCACCGACCGTGTTCACCAAGGCGCAGACCTCGGTCGGCGGGCCCTATGAGGAGATTCCGATCGATCCCAACATCAGCGAGAAGATCGACTGGGAGGCCGAGCTTGGCGTCGTCATCGGCAAGCGCGGCGTCAACATCAGCGCCCAGGATGCGATGAGCCACGTCTTCGGCTACACCGTGGTCAACGACGTCAGCGCCCGCGATATCCAGAACGGATGGGGCGGCCAGTTCTTCAAGGGCAAGAGCCTCGACAAGTACTGCCCGATGGGTCCCTGGGTCGTGACCGCCGACGAGATTCCTGACCCCCAGCGCCTGCGCCTCACGCTCAAGGTCAACGGCGTCGTCAAACAGGACGGCAACACCCAGGACATGATCTATCCGGTCAGCCAGCTGATCGTCTGGCTATCGATCGGCATGACCTTGCTGCCTGGCAACCTGATTGCCACCGGGACGCCGGACGGCGTGGGCTTCGCCCGCAATCCTCCGGAGTTCTTGAAGGCGGGCGACGTCATGGAAACCGAGGTCGAAGGCGTTGGCCTGCTTCGCAACAAGATGGTCGCGGCGAGGGTCCCGGCGGCGCGCTAGCGCGCCATAATCAGCGCATGGCGCGCGCGATCTGGACCGGAACCATCGGGTTTGGCCTCGTCTCCGTTCCGGTCCGCCTCTATCCGGCGACCAAACGGAAGGACGTCCGATTTCACGAGATCGACCGGCTGAGCGGGCGGCGTATCCGCCATCAGAAGGTCGTCGAAGACGCAGCCTCCCTGACGCTCGGGCAGAGCCCGAGCGAGTGGATCGAGGCCCCCCTCCCTGGCCCTCCCCCTGCAGGCCTGGGGAGGGAAATGCGAATTGGGAAGGACATGGTCCTACCGCTGGGGCCGGGGACAGAGCCGGCCGTGCGAATGGTGCCAGCCCCTGAGGTGATCAAGGGGTTCGAGGTCGCCAGGGGCCGGTACGTCACCGTCGATCGCGAAGAGCTCGAAGAGCTGGCGCCGGAGCGAAGCCGCACCATCGACGTCGAGCAGTTCGTCGACACAGACGCTATCGACCCCATCTATTTCGACACTTCGTACTACGTGGTGCCCGAGCGCGATCACGAGCGGGCCTTCGGCTTGCTGGTCGAGGCGATGAGCGAGACCAAGCGCGCCGCGATCAGCTGGTTCGTTCTCCGGCGGAAGCGTTACCTGGCCGCGCTGCGTCCGCACGGCCGCCTGATGGTGCTCTCCACCATGTTCCATGTCGACGAGATCCTGCCCGTGAGTGAGTTCGAACCGGCGCCGCCTCGCGACCTGCGGAAGAAGGAGCGGGACATGGCGGCGCTGCTGATCAATACCTTGTCCGGCCCGTTCGAGCCGGACCGTTACCCGGACGAATATCGGCAGAAGCTGACGGCGCTGCTCAACGGACGCGCCGCCGAAGCACGGCCGGCCCCGGCTGAAGTCGCGACCGGCAGCGCCGTGCAGGACCTGATGGCGGCGCTGCAAGCCAGCGTCGAACAGGCGAGGGCCACACGGAAGCGACCGAAGCCAGCCGCCAAGCGGAAGCGAAAGACCGCCTGAGCGCGTAACGTCGAAGCGTAGCCTCAGCGAGGCATGAGTGTGTCGCCCCGGATTGCCGCGCTCTCGACCGCGCTACCCGCCATTGATGCGACCGCCGGCCAGGTCTGGGATGCGCTCGGCCAGATCCGCGGCCGGCCGCTCCCACGGCTTTCACCCGGGGACAGCGGGCGCCGCCGTCGTCTGGCCGAGCCGCTGAGCTCCCTGGTTGCGCCCCGAAGCCAGAGCAACCAGACTGACGCCTACCTGCGCCATGCCCGGATGCTGAGCCGGACGGTTTGCTGTGACGCGCTCGAGCGTTGCGGCGTCGCCCGCGACCGGATCGGGCTGATCATCGGCGTTTCCTGTACCGGCGTGGTGCTGCCCTCACTCGACGCCGAGCTGATTCCCATCCTCGGGCTCGATGCCGACGTCGTCCGCCTGCCGATCACCGAGCTTGGCTGCGGTGCAGGGGTCTCCGGACTGGCTCGCGCCCGCGACTTTCTGCTCGCCTATCCGGACCGCGCCGTCCTGCTGTTTGCCGTCGAACTTCCCTCGCTGACCTTTCAACCGCAGGACCGTTCGATCGACAACCTCACCGCCGCGCTGGTCTTCGGCGACGGCGCCGGGGCGATGGTGCTCGACGGCGACGGCGCGAGCCGCGGATGGCTCGTCGAAGGCTGTACGACCCGACTCGTCCCGGACGCTGCAGGTGACCTTGGATTCGAGCTCCGTGACGGTGGGCTCCGAGTCGTCCTTCGCCGCGAGCTGCCCAAGGCGGTGGAAACGCATCTTCGTCCCGCGGTCGACGCGTTTCTCGACAGCCTCGATCTGACCCTTGGCGAGATCGATGTGCTGGCGGTGCATCCGGGTGGACCCCGCATCTTCGATGCGGTCGAACACGCCCTGCCTGGCCCGCAATGCGGCTTGGAGACTTCGCGACGCGTCTTCGACCAGGTGGGCAATGCCTCGAGCGCCGGCATCTTCTTCGTGCTCGAGGCGCTCCAGGTATCAGGCGTTCAAGGCCGCGTGCTCGCCCTGTCGTTCGGCCCCGGTCTCTCGATCGAGCTGGCGCTGTTGCACGTGGCAAACTGAGCAGCATGTGCAGAAGCATCAAAGTCCTGCGCCGCGTGGAGGGAGCGCCCAGCGAGCAGGAGCTTCACGAGGCCGCGCTTCAGTTCGTGCGAAAGATCAGCGGCTACCGCGTGCCCTCACAGGCGAATGCCGATGTCTTCGAGGCGGCGGTTCAGGACGTCACGGCGAGTTCCCGCCGCCTGCTCGAAGGGCTCGCCCCCTCGAAGCGCGTGCCCGCGCCGAGGCCATCGCGCCGGCACCAGGACCGGGTCCGGGCGCCAGCGGCAGCCGAAGCGTAAAGGTCGAGCCTTTTCCTGGTTCGCTGCGCTCGAGCACGAGCGAACCGTCCATCTGCTCCGCCAGCCCGCGGCTCACATAAAGACCGAGGCCGGTTCCGGGCTTCTCCAGCACGCGCCGGTCGGTGCCGCGGATGAAGCGGGCGAAGATGCGCTGCTGGTCGTCCGGGGCAATGCCGATGCCCAGGTCCCGGACCCGAATCACGCCCTGGTCGTCTTCGCGGTTGGCCGAGATCTCCACCATGGCCGAGCCGTTGCCATAGCTCAGCGCGTTGTTCAGCAGGTTGTCCAGGATCTTGCCCAGCAGCGCCGGGTCGGCCATGACGTCGATTCCGGGCTTGGCCTTTGCGCTGATCTGAGCCTTCACCAGTTGCGCCCGAGGGTGTGCCCGGGCGACGGCATCATCGACGGCACTGCGGACCGAAATTCGTTCGCGTTTCGGCGTAAGCGCCCGACCCTCGATGCGGGCAACGGTTTGCAAGTCGTCGGTGAGCGCCTTCGCCTCCTCCGACTTTCGCTGCGCGATCGCCAGCACGTCAGCCAATCCTTTCGGGAGATCGCCAAAGGCGCCCTCGAGCGCCATCGCCAGATACCCGCTGATTACGGTGAGCGGTGCGCGGAGCTCATGGACGGCGAAACTCATGAACTCGCCCTTGGCACGCTCCGCCTCCTGAGCTCGAGCAATCAAGCGCGCATTGCGCAGCAGGAGGGCGCCGAGCGCCGAAAACTGTTGCAGCGACTGAATCGCGCTTGGGTCGAACGGTTGCTCCGCCGCCCGGCCCATCGCCAGCAGCCCGATCGTCTCGCCGCCGACGATCAGCGGCGCGACCAGAAACCGCCGGTAGGGCTGGACCATCGGCTCCAGCCCTTCGGGCGTCCCGGTGTACTCGCTGGCGGAAAGCTCGACCGGGCGCCCGCGGCGGACGCCGGCAAGCACCTTCGGCGCCAGCGGCCAGCGCGTACCCACACCCCCGCCCGTTATCGTCGACTCGACCACCATGTCCGTCCCTTCCAGCCGGGCCAGGGATGCCCCATCGGCATCGACGGCCGAGCAGGCTCCCCGCAGCAGCTGGATCAGGACATCGTTGAGCTCGGTCTGACCGGCCACCTGCTCGGCGGCTTCCACCGCGACGCGCAGGCGGCTCGCCGTCTCATCGGTCCGTTGCTGGGCGGACTGCACCTCGTCATAGAGACGGGCATTGCGCAGGGCCATTCCGGAGATGGCGCCGATCAGGCTCAGGGTTGCCCGGTCGTGGTCGCCGAAGGGGCGGTCCTGATAGCGGCTGAGGACGAGCATGCCCACGGCGTTGCCGCCATGGACGAGTGGCAGCACCGCGACATGCTTGACATCCGCCAGCGCCTGGCGGAACTCCGGCGCGGCCGGCTCGAGGGCGAGCTGCCCGCCGAAGGCCGGCTCGAGCGTGTCGACCGCCTGCTTGACCAGCGGCTGGGCGGCGAAGTAATCGACCGAGTAGCGCTGGCCAACCCAGGTTACGTTCCCGTTCCGGCCGATGGTTGCCTCGATCACCACCTCGC
>DAIPYJ010000084.1:0-4404 GCA_036782775.1 Candidatus Dormiibacterota bacterium
GGTGACATCCCGTTGCCCGAACCCGGCGTGACACAGGCCTGGTTCCTCGAATCCCCAATCGTGAGCGCGAGCGGATCGCGCGTGTATTTCACACTCACCACCCCGCGGATCGGGGGTGATGTGTATAGCCACGATCTCGGGCAGCGCGATACGCGCCGGCTCACGCACAGCCCCGCCGACTTGCCGCCGGAGGAGCTCGTGCGACGCTTCGCCGACGCACCGCCGTTCACCGTCGGCGACGTGGCCGAGCAGATGTCACCGGTGGCGGCGGCCGACCAGGGCATCGGCTTCGCCCCCTCGACAGCCACCTCGCTGCTGGTCATCCTCGGTACCTTCGGCCCCTTCTGCGCCGCCGCGACGATCGTCGGCCGCACCGCCGGCCTGTCGGGACTGCGCGCCTTTTTGAGCCAGGCGTTCCGCTGGAAAGCCAATCCCCTGTGGTATGCCGCGGCGTTGCTGGCCCCATTTGCCATTCGGATGCTTGTCATCTCGATCCACGTACTGAAGGGCGGCATTTTTCCCGACTTGACCAGCCTCTCGATGTGGATGTCCGTACCATCGACCTTTCTCATCGTGCTGCTGATCGGCGGCCCTACCGGCGAGGAATTCGGCTGGCGCGGTTTCCTTCTGCAGCGCATGCAATCGAAAGTCGGATTGCTCGCCGCCTCGCTCTTGATTGGCGTCATTCAATCGTTCTGGCACATCCCGCTCTTTTTCATCACCGGCACGGCGCAGAGCCATCTGCCCTTCGCGCTCTTCGCCATTCGGACCGTCTCGCTCTCCGTCATTTCGACCTGGCTCTACAACGGGACGAGACGCAGCCTGCTCTTCGTCCTCCTCTTTCATGCCTCGCAGAACACCTGGCCGAACACGTTGTTCTTGCTCGAAACCGACGGCACAATCGGCTCGTACATCAGCACAACCATCATCTACGCCGGATGGGCCTGCCAGCTGTTTCTCATGGGCCTGATCAAGGGTCATGGCGATCGGCGACAGCCACGCCAACCAACCGCCGAACTCGCTGCCTGAACGATTCTCTCCCTCTCCCCGCTTGCGGGGAGAGGGTCGGGGTGAGGGGCCTGACTCTCGATAATGAGCGGCGGAGGAGCGGGAAGATCAGGGACGATCGAGCCGATCTCGTCATCGTCGGTGCCGGCACCATCGGCGGCTGGGCCTCGGTTTTTGCCCGTCGATTAGGCGCGGAACGCGTGATCGTCCTCGAGCGCGGCCGTGCCGGTGATGGCGCCAGCAGCCGCGCCGCGGGAATGGTCCGGGCGCAGGGCGGAACGCCCGGTACCGTCAAACTCGGCGCCTGGAGCATCGACTTCTATCGCCGGCAGCAGCGGGAGTTTCCCGCCGATTCCGGTTTTCGCGAGCTCGGCTACCTGATCCTCGCGACGAACCAGCAAGAAGAGGCCGCGGCCCACGAGCGCATCCGCATGCAACGCGAAGCCGGTCTTGACGTTCGCTGGGTCGATGCTGCTGAGGCCGCTCGGCTCGATTCCTGCCTCGATCCCTCGCGCATCCGTGGCGCCAGCTATGCCGCGGGCGACGGCTGCATCGATCCGGTGCGAAACGTCCGTGCCTACTCGCTCGCCATGCAGCAATCCCGTGTGGATCTCCGAGAACGGTCGACTTTCACCGGCATCGACGAGCAGCGAGGCTCAAGCGGATCGCGGCTAACAGCAGTCCTCACGGATGCCGGTCGCATCGAGACCAGTCGCTTGCTCATCACCGGCGGTCCGCAGTTGCGCGAGGTAGGCGAGCGCATTGGCGTCTCCATCCCTGCCGGGGCCGTGCGCCATCAGGTCGCCGTCACGGAGCCCCACCGCGAGTTTCAAGTCGACCGGCGCGCGATGGCCTTCGATTTGAGCGGCGGCCTCTACTGGCGGTTGGAAGACGGCGGCCTGTTGTTCGGGATGAGCAATCCAGACGAGCCTCCGGGGGTTGCGCGATGCGTTGATTGGACCTATCTCGAGGCGATGCGTGAGCGCCTTGCCACCTTTTTGCCGGTGACGCAGTCGCTGCAACTCCGCAAAGTGTGGGCGGCGACCATCGACTACACCGCCGATCACCAACCGATCCTGGGACCTGCCCTCCGCCCCGACGGTTCGACCATCGACGGTGTGACCGTCGCCTCGGCCGGTGGTCACGGCATGATGTGGGGTCCGGCCGTTGCTCGCATCGCCGCCGACCTGGCGCTCGAAGGGAAAACAGCGCTGACAGATGTCAGTGATTGGGGACTCGACCGCTTCGACGCCGACGGCCACAGCCGCCTCGCCACCGACCCCATCGCCCTCCCCTTTCCGGTTGGGACATCAGCCAACTGAAGCGCGACCTCCGTCCCCTCTTCGATCCGCGCTCGCTCGCTATCCTCGGTGCCTCGAAGGATCCGGCGAAATGGGGCTATGCGCTCTCGAAAAATGCGCTGAAGGGTCGCAGTCGTCGACGCGTCTTCCTCGTGAACCGCAACGGCGACGAGATCCTCGGCGAGCGCAGCTATTCCAGTCTGCGTGACCTGCCCGAGTCCCCCGAGCTCGTGGTCATCACCATCCGCCCCGCGGGGTTCGCGACTGCGGTCGATGAGGCGCTCGCCGTCGGAGCGCGCGCCATCGTCGCCATCACCGCCGGTCTCGGCGAACGCGATTCGGCAGGTCGGGCTATTCAGGACGAAGCCGTGCGACGGTGCAAGCAAGCGGGTGCCGTCATGGTCGGCCCCAACTGCCTCGGCATCACCGACCTTACGACCGACCTCGACCTGACCTGGGATGATTTCGGGCGCGGTTCGGTGGCGCTTGTCTCGCAGTCCGGCAATGTCGGCCTCGAGCTCGCCCAGCATGCGCATTACTTCGGCGTTGGCTTCTCGCGCTTCGTCTCCCTCGGCAACCAGGCCGACCTCGACGCCAGCGAGTGCGTTGAAGACCTGATCAATCACGACGACACTCGCGTGATTGCGGTTTACCTGGAGGACTTCGGCGACGGGCGGCAGTTCGCCACTGTCGCTGCCAGAGCCGTCGCCGCGGGGAAGCCGGTCATCCTTCTGACTGTCGGTAGCACGTCGGCCAGCCGGCGGATGGCGTACTCGCATACCGGCGCCCTCGTCAGTGATTCGCTCGCCATCGATGCTGCCTGTCGCGCGGCCGGCATATTCCGCGTCCACACGCCGATGCAGCTCATCGATTTGGCGCAACTTCTGCTCATGCCTCGCCAGCCTGGTGGGCCGCGAATGTCGGTCATCGGCGACGGCGGCGGTCACGTCGCGCTGGCGGCCGATCGCCTGGCCGCCTACGGCCTCCAGGTCGAGCCGTTCACGGAAAAGACCGCGGGAGAGATCGCTAACGTTCTCCCGCCGACGGCGGCGAGCGCCAACCCGGTCGATGTCGCCGGCGGCGGCGAGGAAGACATCTGGACCTTTCAGCGTGCGGTCCGCCTCATGGCTGAGTCCGGTGAAGCCGACGTCGTGATTCTTACCGGCTACTTTGGCGGGTACAGCGAGCAGCTCGAGCCTTATGCGAAACAGGAGCTCGAGGTTGCAAACAAGATGGCCGACGATGCCGAAGCGACCCGCTGCCCCCTGATCGTCCAGACCATGTACCCTCGCTCAGCAACGTCGCAGACGTTCCGGGAGCGCGGTGTGCCGGTCTTCGCCGACATCGAGGCGCCGGCCCGGGCGCTTGGTCTGATCGTCGATCGACTTATGAATCCACCTTCCTTCGAAATTCCCACCGCCCAGCCCGCGGCGGGAGGGTCAGGGAGAGGGGCGGATCCTATGGAAATTCCCTCCACCCACGCAGTGGGGAGAGGGTCAGGGTGGGGGGCCGATCCTATGGAAATTCCCTCCCCCCACGCAGTGGGGGGAGGGTCAGGGAGAGGGGCCGATCCTATGGAAATTCCCTCCCCCCACGCAGTGGGGGGAGGGTCAGGGTGGGGGGTTGATTATTTCTCGATCCGCCGGCTTTTGACCGACGCCGGCATTCATTTCGCTGAAGCTCGGCCCGTGTCCTCCGAAGGCGAGGCCATCGACGCGGCACGGGAGCTTGGGTATCCCATAGTGCTCAAGGCACTTGGAACCGTGCACAAGAGCGATGTCGGTGGCGTTCGCCTCGCCATCGCAAACGAGGCAGGTCTGCGTTCGGCGTTCAAGGAGCTCGAATCGCGGCTCCACCCCTCGGTCTTGTCCGTTGAAGCCAACGCCCCTCTCGAGCTTGGCGTCGAACTGCTGATCGGCGTCAAACGCGATCGAAGTTTTGGTCCAATCGTGCTGGTCGGATTGGGCGGCCTGTATACAGAGGTTTTTCGAGACGTGGCCGTCGCGCTCGGACCTGTCTCGCGCGATCAAGCTGGTAGGCTCATTCGCTCATTGCACGGCTCGGAACTTGTCACCGGCTCGCCCGGGCGCCCACC
>DAIPYJ010000084.1:4414-12376 GCA_036782775.1 Candidatus Dormiibacterota bacterium
ACGTTCCCTTTCTCGCCTCGTTGATCTGGCGAATGGCGGCTTTGATCGCCGCGCCTCGGCCGACATAGCGGCGGATGATCCGCTCAACCTGGTCACCGGCTCGCGCGGCCGCCCACCGCTCGATATTGATGCGGCCGCCCTGGCCGTCGAGCGCCTCGCTGCATTCGCCATTGCCGCACCGTCTATCTCTGAAGTCGAGATCAACCCGCTGCTGGTGCTCCCGCAAGACGCGATCGCCCTCGACGCCCGGGCAGTCGGAGTTCAGCAATAGCCGACCGCGCGGTTCTGGTCGTCGGAGCAGGTCCGACTGGATTGATGCTTGCCGGCGAGTTGGCCTTGGCCGGCGTTGACGTCGGCATTATCGAACGCCGCCCCAGCCAGGATTTCATCGGCTCGCGATCGCGCGGGCTACAGTCCCGCACCATCGAGGTGCTCGACCAGCGGGGGATCGCGGATCGGTTCCTCGCGGTAGGAAAACCGGCGCAGGTCCAGAGCTTCGCCCGGACGCGATTGGACATCAGCGACTTTCCTACCCGTCACAACTACGGGCTGGCCTTAGGCCAAAACGATTTCGAGCGCATTCTTGCCGGCTGGGTCGATGAGCTACGAGTTCCAATCGAGCGTGGCCGAGATGTCACCGGCTTCAGGCAGCATGACACTGGCGTCGACGTGGAGCTGTCCGACGGCCAGACGCTACGAGCGGAATTCCTTGTGGCGTGCGACGGAGGCCGCAGTCTCATCCGTAAGGCCGCCGGCATCGAGTTCAACGGATGGGATCCAACCGTCACCTCGCTGATCGCTGAAGCGGAGTGGACCGAGGAGCCGAGGTGGGGCATTCGCTACGACCAGAACGGCACCCAGGCTCTCGGCAGGATCGAGGATCCAAAGGGGATGGGCGTGGTGATCACGCAGACATATGCCGGACCGACGCCCGAACCCACGCTGGATGACCTGAAGCGCGCCCTTATCGCCGTCTGGGGAACCGATTTCGGTGTGCACAACCCGACCTGGATTTCGCGGTTCACGGACATGACGCGGCAGGCGGCGGCCTATCGCAAAGGACGCGTGCTGCTTGCGGGCGACGCGGCCCATGTCCATTACCCGGTCGGAGGTCAGGGACTCCAACTCGGCGTCCAGGATGCCGTGAACCTGGGATGGAAGCTAGCCCAGGTCACGAGAGGGACATCACCAGATTCCCTTCTCGATACCTATCAGGTAGAGAGGCATCCCGTCGCGGCCGGCGTCTTGCAGAAGACGATGGCGCAGACCGCACTGACTCGTTCGGACGCTCGCACCGACGCGCTGCGCGACGCGATGTCGGAACTGCTGAGCATGGACGAGCCGCGCAAGCGGTTCGCCGGGATGATGTCAGGACTTGACATCCACTACGACTTGGGCGCCGGCCACCCTCTGCTTGGCCGGCGCATCCCCGATCTCGATCTGGTCACCACTAATGGTCCCCTACGCGCTTTCACGCTGCTGCACGATGCCCGGCCGGTTCTCATCAACCTCGCCGAATCCGGCAGCATGGACATAGCTCGATGGACGGATCGCGTCAGGCTGATCGAAGCCAAATACGCCGGGACGTGGGAGCTCCCGGTATTGGGCGCTGTCGCTGCGCCTCGCGCTGTTTTGATCCGGCCCGATGGCTATGTCGCGTGGGTGGGACAGGGAACCGATGCCGGACTCGCTGACGCCCTGACCACCTGGTTCGGACCAGCAGCCGTTCGTTGAAGGCTCGACATGGCTGAGAAGAACTGGTTCTACAAATTTCTCGACAGCCGCTTCAAGAAGGCAGTTGACCGCCAGATGATGCGCCTGCCTATGCCGATTCGCTTCACTCTGGTATTCGCCGTCTTCCTTGTCGTCTTGGTTATCGCTCTTGCGATCGTGGGACTCATCAACGCAGCCAATGGCTATCTAGTCGTGACGCTCTAGAGAACCTCTGCCCTTTCCTACGCCGTCATCGCCGGCGGCACATCGTCGCGCATCAACTTCTTCGCCGCGTACATCGCCGTGTCGGCCCGGGCGATGACCGCCGCGAGGAGTTCGCCGGGCGCCGCCGTCGCCGCCCCCAACGACATCGACAGCCGATCCTCGAGCTGGACACGCTGCATCGCCGCGCGAACCCGGCCGATGTATCGGGCGGCGCCGATCGCGTCCGTATTCGGCAGCAGGATCAAGAACTCATCGCCACCGACGCGGGCGATGCGGTCGGCTTTGCGCGAGCAGCGCTTCAGCACCTGCGCGGCCTCGCACAGCATCCGGTCGCCGGCCGCGTGGCCGAAGCGATCGTTGACGGCCTTCAGGTTGTCGAGGTCGCCGCTGACGATGCTCAGCGGCGCTGGATGCCGTGCCAGCCGTGCCTGCTCGACCGCGATCAGGTCTTCCCACGCGCTTCGATTCTCGATCCGGGTCAACGCATCCACGCGCGCCTCCCGTGCCAGGCGGTCGCGTTCCGCCTCCAGCGCTTCTCGCGAAAGCGACTGCTGCAACAGCGACTCGGCCGTTTCCGCCAGGGCATGACCGATTCGCTGGCATAGGTTGGTGAATCCCCGAGCCCGGCTCTCCGCGTGGGCAACGACCAGGATGCCAAACGGCGCAGGGCGCCCGATTGGGAGCGCCAACCGGGTCACAAGCCCCTGCTCGCGACCAAGGGCGTCCGACGGATCGGGCGGAATTTCCAGTTCCAGGATCGTGCCTCCACGTTCCGCGCGTTGGAACAGGTCGACGAGCGTTTGCTTGATGGCCTCAGGATCGAGGCGCGTCGGCCAGTCGCGAGTGATCACTTCGGTGACCAGCTGGTCCTGATCGCACACGAGCACCGCACCAACGTCGCAGGACAGCGCCTCCGCCGCCGTCTGGGCGATATGCCGGCAGGTCTCTTCCGTTCGTTCGGGCCGGCATTCCATCAGTTCGCGGATCGCATGGACGACCTCCAGCTCGTCGGCCAGCAGCTTGGCCGGCGAAAGCTGACCGATTTCTGCGACCAACTGCGCGGCCTCCGCAATGAACGCCGCGTCGGGCGCAGTCAGCGCTTCCTCGGAACCGAAGACGACCAAGTGGTCTGCGCCGACCGGGGCCAGCACCGCGAACTTCGACCAGTACGGTCCCACCACCCGCACCGGCTCGCTGCCGTTGCCCACTCGATGTGGGCGTCCGTTCGACAGCACTCGGGCCGCCAGCGGCTCCCACTCGAACGACAGGTCCACAATGCCCCGCCAGCCGACCGCCCGCCCGTTGCCTCCGAGCAGGCTTAAGCCCATTGGCGACACCTTGAAGATCAGGCTGTCGGTAGCCAGGCCCATAGCCGAAATAACCGCCGAGCCGGCCGCTTCCTTCTGCTGGCCGCCCGAATTCAGGAAAAGACGATGACGTTGCGAATCCCGTCGCCACGCTTCAAGGCCTGGACCGCTTCGTTGATTTGATCCAGTCGATAGCGCCCGGTGACTAGTTCATCAAGCTTCAGCAAGCCGCGCCGATACAGCGAGATCAGCCGCGGCACGTCGACCTTTGGGATGCTCGAGCCCATCTTGCTGCCAAGGATGCGCTGACCCTTGTAGGCAAAGAGGGTGGCATCGAGTCGGCTGGTTGCCGAACCACCCGGCATTCCCACCACCACCAATCGTCCGCCGCGGCGAACCATTCGGAGGCCTTGCTCGACGGCCTCACTCGCGCCCACCGTCACCAGAACCGCGTCCGCAAGACGGCCACTGGTCAGCTTCTTCAGCTGTCGCTCCGCCGTTTCGTCGGCGGCATTGATCACATGCGTCGCCCCGAACTCCGAGGCCCGCTCGAGCTTGCGGTCATTCACATCCAGGGCGATCACCGGATACGCACCGGCGATCGCCGCGCCTTGGACGGCATTCAGCCCGACGCCGCCGGCTCCGATCACGACCACGCCCTCGCCGGGCATTACCCCGGCAGTGTTCACGACCGCGCCGACGCCGGTGATGACGGCGCAGCCCAACAAACATGCGGCGACCGGATCGATGTCATCCGGAATCGTGACGACCTGCGACTCATGCAGCAGTGTCGACTCCGCCCATCCCGCCGTTCGCAGCCCCTGGACGATCGGCCGGCCGTCGCCGTCTCGAATCGGTGCTTCGTTATCGAGCCGCATGGTCGCGACGCAGATGGCTGGCTCACCGGTGATGCACGGCTGGCATCGACCGCAAGCGCGGATCAGGCTCGCCACAACGCGCTGCCCCGGTTTCAACTCGGCTACGCCGTCACCGACCTCATCCACGACGCCGTCAACTTCGTGGCCGTAAACGGCCGGTAGGTCACCGCCCCACGATCCATCGATATACGTCAGGTCGCTGTGGCAGACGCCACAGGCCTTGACCGTGATGCGGACTTCGCCGTCGCGAGGATGCTCCAGCTCGACGTCCTCGACCTGGAGTGGCTGACCGAAGTCACGACAGACCGCCGCCTTCAAGGGTTCTGCTTAATTCTCCCTCTTGCCGCTTGCCGGCATCTCCCTCTCCGCACTCGCGGGCATCTCCCTCTCCGCACTCGCGGGCATCTCCCTCTCCCCGCGTGCCGGGCCCGCCGGCCCACGCGAGCCCGGAACGTGCGATGCGAGCGCTTGAGGCGTTTGTAGAGGGTCGGGGTGAGGGGTCCTACACTGGACCCCAATGGCACAAACGCAATGGCTGCGCTCGCTCCGTGCAGTGCGCCAGTTCTCCGACAAAGCGGTGCCCGACGATGTTCTCCTCGACATCCTGGACACCGGCCGCTGGACCGGCTCTTCGAAGAACACGCAGCCGTGGGACCTGGTTGTCGTCAAAGACCGTCAGGCGTTAACGGCCCTATCGAAGTGCGGCGCCTTTGCCTGGCACATCGCGACTGCCACCCTCGGCGTTGCGCTGGTGATGCATGGCGATGACCCTTGGACCTGTATGGACGAGGGGCGCTTGATCCAAAATCTGATGCTGGCCGCCTGGGCGCGCGACGTCGGCGCCTGCATCGGATCGATCTATCCGGCGGACAACGAGCAGCGGGCCCGCGACCTGCTCAACATCCCGAAAAATCGGTACCTTCGCACCGTTCTCTCGATGGGCTATCCCACCGGCCCCGAGGCACTGCGCCTTCCACCTAACACTCCTCTCCCACGCGGACGTCGTCCAATCGATGACGTCGTCAGCTGGGAGCGATACGGCAACCATGCCCGCGGCTAAGCGACCCGCAGTAAAGAAGGCAGCGGCAAAAGCCGGCAAGCCTTCGCGACCGGAAGGAGTCGATGCCTACATCGCCGCGGCGCCAAAGAGCGTCCAGCCTAAACTACGCCAGCTTCGCAAGCTGATTAGGGACGCCGCGCCCCAGGCCAGCGAGTTCATCAGCTACCAGATTCCCTATTACGACTTTCACGGACGAATGGTCTATTTCGCAGCATTCAAAGACCACATCAGCTTCTTCGTGCCTGGCAAGGCGACCGAAAAGTTCGCGGCACAGCTCAAGCGATACAGGAAACCTCGGCAATCGACGGCGACGATCATCCTTCCACTGGACGAGCCCCTCCCCGCAACGCTGATCTCAGCCTTGGTCAAGGCGCGCGCCAAGGAACTGACGCCGGCCAAGAGCGCTAAGTCCTAACGACCGGTCCAGGTCGGGGCGCGTTTTTCGACAAAGGCGCGCGCACCCTCGAGCTGATCATCGCTCGAATACAGCCGATCGACCGTTGGGAACTTCCGGTTGGCGACCTTGGTAATCGCATCCATCTCCCCCATCGTCTGCGTCTCTCGCATCACTTCCTTGATCGCGGCGTAGACAAGCGGCGGCCCCTCCGCGAGCCTATCCGCGAGTTCTCGGGCCTTGGTCATCAACTCGCCCGCCGGGACGACTTCCTTCAATAGGCCCCAGCGCATCGCCTCGTTCGCGTCCATCCAGCGACCCGTCAGCAGCATGTCCATCGCGACGTGGTGGGGAATCCGTCGTGGCAGCTTGATCGTGGCGGCATCCGCCAGCGTGCCCGCCCGGATCTCGGGCAGCGCGAATCGCGCGTCCTCGGCCGCGATGATCAAGTCGGCCGACAGCGCCAGCTCGAAGCCGCCGCCCACGGCGATGCCATTCACACCAGCGATTACCGGCTTGTTCAAGCCGGGCAACTGCTGCAAGCCACCGAAGCCGCCGACTCCGTAGTCGGCGTCCGGTCGCGAACCCTCGGCCGCCTCCTTGAGGTCCCAACCCGCGGAAAAGAATTTGGCTGACCCGCTGGCGATGATCGCCACGCGCAGCTCCGGGTCGTCGCGGAATGCCGCGAAGCACTCGCCCATCGCCTGGCTGGTGGCCATGTCGATCGCGTTCGCCGGTGGACGGTCGAAGATCACTTCCAGCACCCGCCCGCGCCGAGTCAAGCGCAGCGGACCCGTGCCCCGGAGCTCCATCAGGCGCCCAGCGGCCTCAGCAGTTCCCGGCCGATGATATGCCGCTGGATCTCGCTCGTTCCGTCCCAGATTCGCTCGACGCGCACGTCGCGCCACATTCTTTCCAGCGGCAGCTCGCTCATCAGCCCCATTCCGCCGAAGATCTGCAGCGCGCGATCGGTGACGCGCCCTGCCATCTCCGAGGCATAAAGCTTTGCCTGGGCGATCTCGCGGTCGGCCGCCAGCCCCTGGTCCAGCCGCCAGGCCGCCGCCAGCGTCAGGTAATCGGCGGCATCGATCTCGGTCACCATGTCGGCCAGCTGAAAGGAGACGCCCTGGAATTTTCCGATTGGGCTTCCAAACTGACGCCGGCGCGCGGCGTGCTCGAGTGCCAGCTCCAGCGCGCGCCGCGATTTGCCCACGCAGGTCGCTGCCACGCTCAAGCGGGTCGAGCGCAGCCAGGTGTTCGCCAGCTCAAAACCCCGTCCTTCCTCGCCCAGGATTTGTGACGAAGGCACGCGGCAATCATCGAACGTCAGGATGCAGTTTTGGTAGCCGCGCACAGACACAGATTCGTAGCCGGGGCGCACCTCGAAGCCGGGCGTGCCCTTGTCGATGAGAAAGCAGGTGATTCGTTTCTTTGTCTGCGTTCCAACGGTCTCCTCGCCAGTACTGGCAAAGAGGATCACGAAATCGGCGGCATCGGCGTGGCTGATGAAATGTTTGGTCCCATTGATGACCCAGTCGCTGCCATCGCGCCGTGCCATGGTGCGCATGCTCCGGATGTCCGACCCCGCGTCGGGTTCCGATAAGGCCAGGGCATCAACCTTCTCGCCGCGGACGCTCGGCAACAGGTATCGCTGGCGCTGGTCCTCGTTTCCTGCACACAGAATGTTCGAAGGACGAGCAAACCAGACGTGCAGCGCCCAGGTCGTCCGTCCCAGCTCCCGCTCCAGCAGCGCCATGGTGACGTTGTCGAGCCCGCCGCCACCAAATTCCTCCGGGATGTTCGGCGCGTAGAAGCCCAGTGCCTTCACCTTGCGCTGAATCTCGTTCGCCATCTCCGGCGTTACCCGCCCGGTTCGCTCGACCTCCGGCTCGAGCGGATACAGCTCCTTCTCGACAAAGCCCCGGACGGTCTTGACGACCATCTCCTGTTCGGCCGTCAAGCCGAAATTCACGCGCCGGTCACCGCCATGATCCTGATCAGCCGGTCGTCACGCCAGCGCTCCAGCTCCTTGATGCTGCGCCCGTCTGCCTGCGCGCCGGTGCCGTCGATCACACGACGCGCCAGTTCGCGGGTGAGCTCCGGCGCAGGCAACTTCGTCCAGGGGAGTTTCAACGCAGGCCCGAACTGTTCCAGCATGTGCCGCATCCCGCCCTCGCCGCCGGCAAGGTGAAAGGCCATGAAGGTCCCCATGAACGCCCAGCGCAGTCCCGGGCCATAGACGATCGCGTCGTCGATTTCCTGGGTCGTCGCCACGCCGTCGGCGACGAGGTGCAATGCCTCGCGCCAGAGGGCTTCCTGCAACCGGTCCGAGATGTAGCCGTGGATCTCGTGCTTCAACCGAAGCGGCCGCATGCCCAGTTGTTT
>DAIPYJ010000085.1:0-12306 GCA_036782775.1 Candidatus Dormiibacterota bacterium
ATTCGATACCCACATCGTGTATCCCTGGAGGTCGAGGCATGGCTGCGGTGTGCACCGACCAGGCGACGGTCCGGCACTGCCCAGTGGCGTGCCCTGCGCCAGGGCCGCGAAGGCAGCCACGCCGATGATCGCTAACAGGACCCCGCCTAAGGCCAGCAGCGCCCAGCGACCCGTCGATCGAGTCCTGCGCAAGTCTCAGCGCACGCCTCGGATTCGGCTCACCATGACCGTACCGAGGACGAACCATAATGCAGCGCTGCCGAAGATGAAACGGAATCCAAGGTCGTTCCCCGTCGAGACCGCAATCAGCTGATGGCCCGGCTGGTTGAGGAAATGCAGGAATCCTGCCAGCACCGCCGGTGCCAGCACTTGCGGCAAGGTAAACGAGACATGCCAGAGCGCCATATCGCGACCCGCCGCGTGCTCGCGATCCGGTAGGACATCACAGGCCAGCGCCCAGTCGACGGCGTAATAGGCACCGTAGCCGATGCCATACAGGATCCCCAGCACATATAACAGCGACAGCGAACGGACCAGGCCAAACAGCAGGACTGAGACGACGGCGGCCTGCAACCCGCTCGAGATATAGACAAACAATTTGCGCCGGCGCATCCGGTCCGAGAGCACGCCGCCGACGATCGATGGAATCACCGCGCCCGCGATCACGGCCAGCAGCCAGAACGCGCTCGCCGCGCCGGCATCCTTGACCTGGACCACGTCGCGGAAGTACAGCTCCATGAAGGGCAGGATGGAAAAAATCCCAAGCGTGACCAGCGCGCGGGTCGCGAAGGTCCAGAAGAAATCATTCGAGCGAAACGCGGCGAAGAACACCATCAACTGGGGTAGGCGGATCGCGAAATAGACCGTGACGATCCCGGCCGCAACCAGGACCAGGGCGAGAGGAATCAGCGCGGCGCCCAACGGCAGCAGCAACAGCAGCAGCAGGCTGATCAAGCCCACCACAAATGCGATCCCGCAAGCAACCGCGGCCGGTTGCAGCCGCAGAGCCGTTCGCCCGCCGGCTCGCCGCACAGGCAACGGCTCGTGGACAGCAACGACCGTGATCAAGAGCGTGATGGCCATGATCGCCGCCACGATCCCATAGCTCGCGATCAATCCGCCGCGCGTATCGCCGTATGCCTTCAGGGCAACGCCGACCAGTCCGACGCCGACCACCGTCCCGAGCTGGTTCATCGTCCCGAGCAGCCCGGAGGCGCGGCCGCGATCTTCCTCGGGAACGACATCGGGAATGACGCCGGTGTAGGCGGCGCCGCCGGCGTTATTGCTGAGCTGGACGAGCAGGAAGGCAAGGATCAATGCCGGCGGACTTCCCGCCAGGGCAAGCAATCCCAGCCCGACGATGTTGACGACCGTCGCGGCCACCATCCACGGCCGCCGCCGTCCCCATCGCGTCACGGTCCGATCGCTCAGCCAGCCGACCAGGATCGGCGTCAACAAGGCAAAGACGCCGCCGGCCGCCGTGACCCGTCCGATCAGCAAGTCCGCGCTGGAGCCGGCAACCAGCGTCGCGCCGACAGGGATCAGCGAGATGTAAATCGGCTGCCAGTGCGCGCCCCCACCAAACCAGAAGGCATTGATCGCGGTGAGCCGGCCCAACCCCAAGCGGCCGGCGGGAAGCGTCGCAGCTGAAGTGGCGGCCATCCGTTGACCTGCATTCTCCCTCTCCCCGCTAGCGTGGACAAATTTCCCTCCCCCCGCTCGCGGGGGGAGGGTCAGGGAGAGGGGTTCAGCTTCGTACCATTGCCTGCATGACGCGAGCGCCGCTCGAGGGCCTGCGCATCATCGCCGTCGAGCAGTTTGGCGCCGGTCCCTTTGGCACGCTGCAGCTCGCAGACCTCGGCGCCGAGGTCATCCGGATCGAGGATCCCTCGACCGGCGGCGACGTCAGCCGCTACGTCACTCCTGGCCAGCAAGGCACCGACAGTCTCTATTTCGAATCCTTCAATCGCGGCAAGCGCAGCATGCTCCTCGACCTCAAGAGCCCGGCCGGCCAGGAAGTGCTGCACCGGCTTGTCGCCAGTGCCCACGCGATCTACTCCAATCTCCGTGGCGACGTCGTCGACGAGCTCGGCCTGACCTACGCAACGCTTGGCACGATCAACCCGGCGATTGTCTGCGTCGCGTTGTCCGCCTACGGGCGCGACGGCGACCGACGCTCCGAACCCGGCTATGACCCCCTGATCCAGGCGGAGGCCGGCTGGGCGGCGCTCACCGGAGAGCCGGATGGCCCGCCGGTCAAGAGCGGGCTCTCGCTCGCCGATTACGCCGGTGGCGTGATGGCCGCGCTTGCGTTGATGGCCTGCGTCTTCGATGCGCAGCGGTCGGGTCGCGGACGCGACGTTGCGCTCAACCTCTATGACGTCGCGCTGGCGCAGCACAGCTACCGCGCCACCTGGTTTCTGAGCGCCGGCGTCCCGGGCGAACGGACGCCAGACTCGAGCCATCCGAGCATCGTGCCCTTCCAATTCTTCGAGACCGCCGACGGCTACCTCGCGATCGCCTGCGCTAAGGACAAGTTCTTTCGGGCGCTGGTCGAACTGCTCGAGGTACCGCAGCTCGCAACCGACCAACGGTTCAGCTCCTTCGAAGCGCGCCGTCAGAATCGAGCGGCGCTGGTGCAGGTCCTCGAGGAGCAGTTCCGGCGCCATCCGTCGGCGTACTGGACTGCTCGCCTGCGCGGACGGGTGCCGGCGGCACCGGTCCAATCGATGGAGGCCGCGCTCGACCGGCGCGCGCTTCAGCACCGCGGCGTGCTGGCCGCCTACAGCCACTCGACGCTCGGCGAGGTCGCGACCGTCGGGCTGCCGCTCAAAATCGAGGGCTACCAGCCCAGCTACCGGCAAGGGCCGCTGCTCGATGGCGACCGGCTCCATGTCCTGGAGGCGGCCGGCTACAACGAGCAAGAGATTGCGGAGCTGTCGCGGCGCGGGGCATTCGGCAAACCGCCGGCGCCAGCGCTCACGCCGCGCACCACCGAGATTCCGTGACCGCCACTCGCGTTCGGAGCGCGTTGTTCACCCCTGGGACGGAAGCCGCCCGGCTGCGGAAAGCAGCCACCAGCGGCGCGGACGTCTGCATCTTCGACCTCGAGGATTCGGTGCCGGTGGCACGCGTCGCTGAGGCGCGGCAGATTGTCCGCGATGCGCTCGAGGAGCTGCATGGCAAGGCAACGATTTGGGCGCGCGTGCACCCGGCGACCAGCCCATTGATGGTCGAGGATCTCGGATCGCTGCCTCTCAAGAAGGTTGCCGGCATCATGCTGCCCAAGGTCGGTGGCGCGGCTGAGCTCGCTGAATGCCGCACCGCGATCCTGGCCGCCAAGGGGCCGCCCAGCCTACCGCTGGTTCCCATCATCGAGAGCGCGGCCGGAGTCCTGCACGCTTCCGAGATCGCGACCACGCCGGATGTTTTTTGCCTCTGCTTCGGTCGATTCGATCTTTCCGCCGACCTCGGCATCGATCCGGATGGCGGGAGTCCCGCAATCGACACCGCTCGGGCCGCCATCGTCCTCGCCTCCACCGCCGCCGGTGTGCATCGCCCGCTCGAATCGCCCTGGATCGCAATCAAGGACCTTGATGGCCTGCGTAAGTCCGCGCAGGGTGCCCGCGCCGATGGGTTCGGCGGCATGCTGCTCATCCATCCATCGCACGTCCCGATCGCGAACGAGGTCTTCTCCCCCACTGCCGATGAAATCGCCTGGGCTCGAGAGATCGTGGCTTCCGCGCAACAGGCATCGGCGGACGGCCGCGGCGCCTATGCCAGGAACGGCGCCATGGTGGACGAGGCGATCATCCGGCGCGCCCGCTCGATCCTCGAGAACGCCTGATGGATTTCTCGCCGACGGCGGAACAACAAGAATTGGCCAAGGCGGTCGCCGAAGTCTGCGCGCGATTCCCGGACGCCTACTGGCGGGAGCTGGACGCGCGCAAGCAGTATCCCGAGGAGTTCGTTCGCGCGCTGACCGATGGTGGCTGGTTGTCGCTCCTGATCCCCTCCCAGTACGGCGGCGCCGGGCTTGGCATGGTGGAGGCCTGCATCGTGTTGGAAGCGATCAACGCCAGCGGCGGCAACGGCGCTGCCTGCCACGCGCAGATGTACACGATGGGCGCGCTGCTTCGCCATGGGAGCGAGGCGCAGAAGCGACGCTCCCTGCCCGAGATCGCCGCCGGCCGCCTGCGGCTGCAGGCGATGGCGGTGACCGAACCGCAGGCCGGCAGCGACACCTCGCGCATCACGACCTTCGCCCGCCGCGATGGCGACGGCTACGTCGTAAACGGCCAGAAAGTCTTCACCTCGCGCGTGCAGCACTCCGACCTGCTCCTGCTGTTGGCGAGGACGCAGCCTGCCGAGGACGTCAGGCGAAAGACCGACGGCATCAGCCTCTTCCTGGTCGATCTCAAAGAGGCGGGTAACTCGATCGAGGTGCGGCCGATCGACACCATGATCAACCATGAGACCAATGCGCTCTTCATCAACGATCTGCGCCTCCCGCGCGAGGCCTTGATCGGCGAGGAGGGCGCCGGCTTCCGCCAGCTGCTCGACGGCCTGAATGCCGAACGTATCCTGATCGCCTCCGAAAGCATCGGCGATGCGCGCTGGTTCATCGATAAATCGACGAGGTATGCCCGGGAGCGCGTCCTCTTCGGTGCGCCCATCGGCAGCAACCAGGGCGTGCAGTTCCCGATCGCCCGCGCCTACATGCACCTGCAAGCGGCCAGCCTGGTTCGGTGGCAGGCGGCAACCCGCTTCGATTCCGGCGAGCCGTGCGGCGAGCAGGCCAACATAGCAAAGCTGCTCGCATCAGAGGCGGCATGGGAGGCGGCGGAAGCGGCGATGACGACGCACGGCGGAAGTGGCATGGCGGTCGAGCTCGGCATCGAACGCAAGTTTCGCGAGGCGCGGCTCTACCTGGTGGCGCCGGTCACCAACAATCTGGTCACGGCGTACGTAGCCGAGCACGTGCTCGGTCTCCCACGCTCATTCATGTAAGTAGCGGATCGCGGGGATTCCCCGCGTGTATGGAGGAACGGCATGACAGAAACGGAAACCGGACGGTTCTTCGAAGATTTCAAAGTCGGCGACGTCTATCGCCATCCGATGGGACGGACGTTGACCGAAACCGACAACACCTGGTTCACGCTGCTCACCTGCAACACGAACGAGATTCATTTCAACGTCGACTACGCATCGCGCACCGAGTTCGGCAAGCCGCTGATGAACAGCTGCCTCACGCTCGCCCTCGCTACCGGGCTCAGCGTGCCGGATATCAGCCAGCACATCGTTGCCAATCTCGGCTGGGACAAGGTGCGACTGCGGGCGCCGGTGTTTGCCGGCGACACGATCTATGCCCAATCCGAAGTGCTCGAGACGCGCCCGTCGAAATCGCGGCCAGGCCAGGGGATCGTGCGCGTCAAGACCATCGGCTACAAGCAGGACGGCATGGTCGTCATCGAGTTCGAGCGCAGCGTCCTGGTCCATTCGCGCGGCACGGCTCCTCGCCATTCGTATCCAAAGCCGCGAGCAGGCGCCTGAGAAAGCCGGACGCTTGTATGACTTGTGTACATTAGGAATGTCGTGCGACGGGAGAGATTCGCACCAATTTTCGTTGGCGTGGCGCTGCTGCTCGCTGCCTGCGGTACCAACAACAGCGCCGGAACGGCCCCGAGCACCGGCGCCCCCATCGTCTTCGGCGCCGCCGTCTCCCTGACCGGCGCGCAATCCAAGGAAGGCGGCCTGACCAAGCAGGGCTACGACCTCTGGCTCGACTGGATCAACCAGAAGGGCGGCATCGTGGTCGGCAACGTCAAGCACCCCGTCCAGATCAAGTACGAGGACGATCAGAGCGAACCGAACCTATCGGCGACGCTGGTCCAGAAGCTGATCACCGACGAGAAGGCGCAGTTCATCCTCGGCCCGTACGGTAGCGCCGCGACCGCAACCGACGCCATCGTCGCCGAAAAGAACGGTATCCCGATGGTGGAGGCCAACGGGGCCGCCCAGGCGATCTTCAACAAGGGCTACAAATTCACCTTCGGCGTGCTGTCACCGGCCAACAAGTACCTGACCGGCGTCCTCGACATGGCCGCCACCCTCAATCCCAAGCCGGCCACGCTGGCGATGCTGACGGCGAACGATAACTTCTCGGTCGAGGTGGCAAAGGCCGTCGAGGAGTACGCGCCGCAGAAGGGCATCCAGGTCGTGTTCAGCAAGCAGTACCCGGCCGCCGCCCCCGATGTCAGCGGGCTCGTCAGTCAGGCCAAGGCGCTCAACCCGGACATCGTGATGAACTCGGGTCACCTGGCCGAGGCGATCGCCATCAACAAGGCGGCCAAGCAGCTCGGGCTCAACGCCAAGATCTTCGCGTACTCCGTGGGCCCCTCGACACCCGACTTCATCAGCGCCCTGGGCCCGGACGCGAACTTTGTCTTTGATGGGTCGCAGTGGACGCCGCAGGTCAAGTACACGCCATCCTTCTATTTGTCTGTCAGCCAATACGTGAACGCCTACGAGCAGAAGTACAGCAGCAGCAAGCCGCCTGACTACCACGTCGCCGAGTCGACCGCGGCCTGCCTCGCCTTTCAGAAGGCGCTGGAGAATGCCGGATCACTCGACCCGATGAAAGTCCGGGATGCCCTGGCCAAGCTCGATGTCATGACCTTCTTCGGCGAGATCAAGTTCGACAGCCGCGGCATCAACACCTACAAGCCGATGGTGGTCGAGCAGATCCAGAACGGCGTCCACTACACCGTCTACCCGCCGGACGTCGCCAACGGAAAGCCGCAGTACCCGACGCCAGCCTGGAGCACACGCTAGGCAAGCGATCCTTCCTGCTGAGCTGAATCGCTCGTGAGTCAATTCACCCAGCAGGTCATCCTGGGACTCTTGCTGGGCGGAATTTACGTCGCCGTCGCCCTCGGCTTCAGCCTGGTCTGGGGCATTCTCAACATCGTCAACCTCGCCCACGGGGCGCTCGTCATGGTCGGCGCCTACATCACGTGGACCCTCTTCGCTCACCTGCACGTGGACCCGTTTCTCAGTCTGCCCGTCGACGCACTGGCCTTGTTCGTCATCGGCTACGTCCTGCAGCGCGGCGTCATCAACCGGATCATCCGCGCGCCGCTGCTCTTCACCTTCCTGCTGACCTTCGGCCTCAACCTCGTGATCGTCAGCGTGCTGCTCCTGATCTTCACGGCGGACTTTCGTTCTGTGACACCCTCATATTCGGGAGCCGGGCTGCATTTGGGCAGCGTCGTCATCCCCTACATCCGGCTGGCCGGTCTGATCGTGGCGTTCATCCTCGCGGGCGTACTCTGGTTGCTGCTCAACCGAACGCGAATCGGCGCCGGTATCCTCGCGGTCGGCGCGGATCGTGATGCCGCGCAATTGGTTGGCATCGATCTTCGACACGCGTACGCGCTCACCTTCGGGATTGGCGCCGCCTTCGCCGGGGTGGCGGGCGGCATCATCAGCACCTTCCAGTCGATCACGCCCAACGCCGGCGACCCCTACACCCTGCAAGCCTTCGCCGTCGTCATCCTGGGCGGCCTCGGTCGCGTCAGCGCCACCATTGCAGGCGGGCTCGTCTTCGGCCTGATCGAGGTTCTGGGGCAGAGCGCCCCAGGGCTTGGGTCGGGGTACGCCAACGCGATTGCCTTCGTCGTCCTCGTCCTGGTGCTGGTGGTCCGCCCCCGCGGCCTGCTCGGCCGGCTGGCATGATCGCGCGCGAGCAGCGCCTGCCCGGGTGGCTTCGGCGTGGCGCGTTCGCCGTCGGAGCCGTCATCTTGCTCTATGTCGTGATCGCGCCGCTCAGCTCGATCGACGCCTCCCAGTCGGCGGGACTTCCGCTGCTCACCGACCGGCTGTGGTTCCGCATCGCGACCACCGTCGCGATGTTCGTCGTGCTGGCCTCGGGATGGAACATCATCGGCGGGCTGACCGGGTATGCCAGCTTTGGCAACATCGCCTTTTTCGGCCTGGGCGCCTACGCGGTGGGCGTCCTGGTCAGCAATGAGAGCTGGCCGTTCGCGCTGGCGATCCTCGCCGCGCCCCTGATCGCCGCCTTGTTCGGACTGCTGGTGGGTCTTGCCCTGCTTCGCCTGCGCGGCCACTACTTTGCCGTGGCGACCCTCGGCGTCGGCGTTGCCGTGGGCGAGATCGTCAACAACGTTACCTCGCTGGGCGCCTCCACCGGGCTCTTCCTGCCGATCGTGCGCTCGGACCTGCTCTTCTTCTATCTCATGCTCGGCGCGGCAGTGCTGGCCGTCGGCATTACCTGGCTCATCCTGCGAAGTCGATTTGGATATGGCCTGCTCGCGATCCGCGAGAACGAGGAGGCGGCGGCCGTGATCGGCGTCAACACCACCCTTTATAAGGTTGCGGCCTTCTGCATCGCCGCGGCCCTCACGGGTCTGGCGGGCGGCATCTTCGCCCAGTGGAACAGCTTCATCAACCAGGAGAACGTCTTTCCCATCGCCGCCAACGTCCAGATGATCTTGATGGCGGTCCTTGGCGGGGCCGGGACCGTGCTCGGCCCGGTCGCGGGGGCGGTCGTCCTCGAGCTCATCATCCAGACCCTCGCCGGCGGCGGTTCGAGCTCGGTCTACTCGCAGGTCGGCCTCGGGGTCCTCCTGATGGTCTGCGTCATCTTCATTCCCCGCGGCGTCATCGATTTCTTCGGCGGACGCAGCCGGCTCTCACTGGGCTATCTCCGGCAGACGCTGCGGGAGACCAGCGCATGAGCCTGCTGGCGCTGCGCGAGGTCAGCAAGCGATTCGGCGGTGTCAATGCCCTCTCGGGTGTCAGCCTTGCCGTTGAGCCCGGTGAGATCCTCGGGATCATCGGGCCGAATGGCGCCGGAAAGACGACGCTGCTCAATTGCATCAGCGGCCTGGCGCGTCCGGAATCCGGGGACATCACCTGGAAAGGCGAATCGATCCTTGCGGTGGCGCCGTACCGTCGCGCGCACCTGGGCATCGGGCGAACTTTTCAGATCGTCCGCCCGTTCCCGTCGATGACGGTCCGCGAGAACACCGCGATGGGGGCGCTCTTTGGCCGGCCCCACGCGCACCTGCAACCTCCGGCTGCGATGAAGCAGGCGGACGAGGTGCTGGCGATCGTGGGCCTGGCCGAGAAGCGCGAGTACCCGGTGCTTCGCCTCACCGTCCCCGACCGCAAGCGGCTCGAGGTCGCCCGCGCGCTCGCCATGCGCCCGCAATTGCTGCTCCTCGACGAGGTGATGGCCGGGCTCAACCATGTCGAGGTCGAGCAGGCGCTGGGGATGATCCGCCGGGTGCGCGAGAGCGGCGTGACCATGGTGCTGATCGAACACGTCATGAAGGTCATCGTCGGCGTTTGCACCCGAGCCATCGTCTTGAACTTCGGCCGGCCACTCGCCGAGGGCGCCCCGCAGGAGGTGCTGAAAGACCGTCGCGTCATCGAGGCCTACCTCGGGGAGCGCTATGCCCGCGGGCAGGAAGGCACGCAGGACGATGCACCACCAGGAGACGCGTCATGAGCTTGCTCGCGGTGCGAGATCTGACCGCCGGTTTCGGGATTGCGCCGGTCCTGTTCGGCGTCAGCCTCGAGATCCAGGCGGGTGAGCTGGTGGCGCTGATTGGGGCTAATGGCGCCGGCAAGTCAACCCTTCTCGGGGCGCTCTCCGGCCTGGTCCAAATTTTCCAGGGCGACATCGCGTTCGACGGCCACCGGCTCGCCGGCCTGCGTCCGGAGCGGATCGTCGGTCGCGGGCTGGCGCACGTGCCGCAGGGTAGGCGGCTGTTCCCGACCATGTCGGTGGAGCGAAACCTCATGCTGGGCGCCTACCGACGGCGTGACGCCGACGTGCGGCAGGATCTGCAGCGCGTGCTGCGCTACTTTCCCGCCCTTGGTGACAAGCTCGGCCGCGACGCGGGGACGCTCTCCGGCGGTGAGCAGCAGATGGTCGCCATCGGCCGAGGGCTGATGGCGCGGCCAAAGCTGCTCATGATCGACGAGCCCTCGCTGGGCCTGGCGCCCAAGATCGTCGATCGGGTGATGGAGATCGTCAAAGACATTAATAAGGATGGGACGGCGGTGCTCCTGGTCGAACAGGACGTCACGTTGGCACTCGAGATCGCCGACCGAGGGTACGTGCTCGAGGACGGACGGGTGGCAATGAGTGGTCCGGCCCCGGATCTCCGCCGCGACCCGGCCGTCCGCAAGGCATATCTGGGCGTCTGACGAGCGGAGCTAGGCGGGCGCGCCCTCTCGGCTGATGATCTTGCTCGCCTCGCGCGCCAGATCACGAACGATGTCCCCCGCCGGCCTGATGTCGTTGATCGCGCTGCACGACTCGCCTGCCCACAGCGGCGCATCCTCGAGGTCGCCTTCGAAGTCACGAGTTGCGGTCCCAATCGCATAGCGGCGCCATTCACGAAGCTGGCCATCGCTCGTGCGGCGTTTGCCGATCGAGGTGCCCTCGCCCGGGCGCTTGCCGGATGGCGGCCGGCCCGCCGCAACCCACTCGTCATAGATCCGGTTGCGAAGGACGCGATGCGGCGCCTGTGGCCACCCGAGATCGAACAGGTCGTCCAGCAGGACCGTGTCGGCCGCCGTACTTTCCACCACGCGCTGCTTGTAGCTCGGGTGAGCATTGCCTTCGTCACTGGCCAGGAAGCGGGTGCCCAGGGAGACGCCCTGGGCGCCGAGTTGCAAGGCCCGGGCGATCCCAGCGCCGTCGGCGATCCCACCAGACGCGAGGACTGGAACCGGCTGAATTGCCTCGACCGCGTTCGGAAGGAGCGTCCAGATCGATGTCGTCCCTCGAACGTGACCGCCTGCCTCAACTCCCTGCGCGATCACGGCGTCAACGCCGGCATGGGCTGCGGCTTTCGCTTCCTCAACCGAGCCGACCTGGATCATGAGCGTGACGCCAAATTCGTGCGCCGCCTCCACGTACGGTCCCGCGCCGCCCCAAAAGAGCACCAGGACGGCCGGGCGCTCGACGATCTCCGCCTTCACCTGTTGCCGGGTCTCCTGGATCGCGCCGGCTGACTGATAGCGGTCGTCGATGATGAAGTTGAGCCCGAATGGCTTCTGCGTCAGCTTTCTGGTGCTTTCAATCAGACCCTTGATGCGGGCGGGTTGGTAGGCGCTGGCACCGACGACGCCCAATCCGCCCGCGTTCGAGACAGCTGCGGCCAGTTCGGGTACGGCCGCCGAGGCGACTCCGGCGCTGAAAATCGGGTAATCGATGCCGAGTTGTCGCGCGAGTGGCGTTCGCAGATCGGTCACCAGCAGCGTAGGCTAGCACCATCGCCAAGGAGGGATTGCGAATGGCAGATCACGCGCACGTCGTCAACGTTTCACGCTATCGGCCCGCTTCGGGAAAGCGAGAGCAGCTGATGTCTGCGATGAAACGCATGGCCCAGCGGGCCGCAGAAGCCAAGGGCTGTTTCGGCGCACAGGCCTGCGTGTCAGACCGGGACCAACAGGACTTGATCGCGGTCTCGCGCTGGGAATCATCCGACGCGCTTCACACCTTCTCCAACACCGCCGCGTCTGCCGCTGAGCAGGACCAACTCAAAGGGTTGCTAGCCGGACCGGCGCAGCGGGAGAACCTGCGGCCGATCTAGAAAAAAGATCACCGGCCACTGGCGTGCGCGGTAAATCCAAGGTAGTGGAAGCGTTGGGCGGCCTGCCAGGTTATATGCCATTCGCCAGGGCAAGGATCGCTTGGCCTCCAATGGCGACATCCTTGGCGATCACGCCCCGGTCATCGAGCAGATAGCCGACAGGAGTCGCGAACATCGCGTATTCCCTCGAGATCTCCCAGTTCTTTTGCAACAGAATTGGGAAACTGAGTCCAAGCTCGCGAGCTTTCCGTCGATTCTCCTCCAGGTCGCCTTTACTGACCATTATCACTAAAAGCCCATTCTTCTCATGTCGCCGGTGAAGCTCCTCGAGTGATGGGGCGAGCGCCTGGCATGGCCCGCAATTGGGATCGGAGAAGACCAGGAGGACGCGCTTGCCTCGCGAATCCGCCAATGAATGATGTGTGCCGTGGAGATCAGGTAGCGTGAAGTCGGGCGCCGCACCGCCTGCCGGGAGGCCGTCACGTTTGATCCGGCTCTCCGTCAGGACGATACCGGCCGCTCGCGCTTTCTCGACGGCGGCATCTTGCTTAGTGCGGAGCTTCTCCGGGGTCAGTGACTCATGCCCAGCGTCATTTCCATTCGGCGCTAGCGGGAGCATCGTCGTCAACCGAAGCACTCCTTCCTCGCCGACGGCGAGGGCGCTCGCGATCCG
>DAIPYJ010000086.1:0-12305 GCA_036782775.1 Candidatus Dormiibacterota bacterium
GCGTTTTTGACGACCATCAAGACCTATGGGTCGGCGCAGTTGGTTGACACCGGCTGGGTCGCCGGGTATTTGCTGCTTGCGCTCGGCGCCCTGCGCGCGGCGCTGGTTCCTGCACCGGCGTTAAAGGTGGACGAGGAGCGACCGAGCCGCATCCAGCTGTTCCTGCCCTACATCTCGGTTGCCGTTGCCGCCGCGGTCGTTCTGGAGAAAGCGCTCACCGGTCAGGCAGACCCGTTCCTGATGTGGACGACCGCCGCGCTTGTGCTGCTGGTGCTCGTGCGCCAGTACATGGTGCTCCTGGAGAATGTCTCGCTCAACAAGCGGCTGCAGGCGCAGGCCCTCGCATTGCGCGAGAGCGAAGCGCATTTTCGCTCCCTGGTCCAGAACTCGGGTGACGTCGTCATTCTCACCGACGACAACGGAATGGTGCAGTTCGTCAGCTCGTCGATCGACCGCTTCTTTGCCTACAGCGCGACGGAGCTAAACGGCCAGTCCTTCACGCAGCTCGTCCATCCGAGCGACGAAGGGGTCTTCCTGGGCAGCTTGAAGAAGGCGCTGACCGCGTCGGCCCATCCCGTGACGGTTGGCTGCCGCATTCGGCACAAGCTGGGCAGCTGGACGCACTGCGAGGTGACGATCACCAACATGCTGCACCAGGCGAGCCCCCAGGCGATGGTGCTGAACATTCGGGATGTCACCGACCGCAAGGAGATGGAGCAACGCATGGCGCACCTGGCGGCGCACGACCCGGTGACGAGCCTTCCCAACCGGAGCGCGTTCCGAAACGAGGTGGAGGAAGCGCTGCTCCGCAACGTGCCAGGGCGCGGGGTGGCATTGTTGACCATGGATATCGACGACTTCGGTGTCATCAACGACGCCCTGGGCCAGCAGGCCGGCGACGAGCTGCTCGGCATGATCGGCGTCCGGCTGGAAAAGATCATTCGCCAGGGTGACGTCGTCGGCCGTGTCGGGGGCGACGAGTTCGCCGTGCTGATGAAGGCCGTCATCCCCGACGAGCAGCCGGCCAAGATGGCGGAGCGCATCTTCGAACTCTTCCGGCCGCCTTTCCGCCTCGAGCAGCGTGAGATCGTCGTGCGGCTCAGCATCGGAATCGCGGTCCAGACGCGGGTCGAGGACACGGCCGAGACGCTGATGCGCAATGCGGACATCGCGCTCAAGTGGGCTAAGCAGCATGGCAAGGGACGGAGCGAGCGGTACGCGCCCGCGCAGCAGGTGTCGATCACCGACCGGATGGAGCTGGAGACCGACCTGCAGCATGCAATCGAGCGCCGCCAGCTGGTGCTCCACTACCAGCCGTCGGTGCGCTTGCGCGACGGCGCGTTGATCGGTTTCGAGGGGTTATTGCGCTGGAATCATCCGCGCCGAGGGCTGCTGGCGGCTGCCGAGTTCATTCCGCTGGCCGAGGAGATCGGCCAGCTTGGGGCGCTGCAGCGATGGGTGCTGGGCCAGGCGTGCGCAGATGGACGGCAATGGCAGTGGAAGGTGGGGCAATCGGTCGAGCCGATGCTGACGGTCAGCGTCAACGTCAGCCATCGGGGGCTCGCCGACGCCAACCTCGTGAGCGACATCATGAGCGCCTGCGCGGCCTCCGGCTTCGAACCGCGGCGTCTGGTGCTCGAACTGACCAAAGGCGCCAGCCTGGAAGGGAGCGAAACGCTAAGCAAGCTGGTGGAACTGCATCAGCGCGGCGTCAAGCTGGCGCTCGATAACTTCGGGGCGGACGCGGCGCCGTTGACGGCGCTGCGCGACCTCCCGGTCGACGTCGTCAAGCTCGACCGATCGTTCGTCGACCGGATGGCCAACAGCGCGACGGACTGGGCGGTCGCCCGCGCGGTCATCGAGCTGGGCAACAGTCTGAAAATCATGACCATGGCGGACGGCATCGAGCGAGCTGAGCAGCTGGCCGCCTTGAAGGCGATCGGCTGCTACGGCGGCCAGGGATATCTGGTGTCACGGCCGCTCCCCGCATCGGGAATCGAGCGATTGCTGACCGAGTGCGAGTCACCGGAAGGCGTTCTGCGACTGGCGTCCTTCGGTAGCGAAAAAGCGGCCTGAGGCTAGACCCGAACTCGACTACGCGTTGGACAGGTAGCGGCCAATCGCCGCGCGCTCGTCCTCGTTGGCTGCCACCTGGCGGGCCAGCGCGCTGAGCCAACGCTGGCTCGGGATCCCAAACGCTTCGTACAGCGCATAGGGATGGATGCGGCCCAGCGCCGAACCGCGCCCAATGAAGAATGGTTTGCCTTTGCGCATGACTCCAGCCTAGCGCACGATTCGGCTGAAGATAGTGCCGGAGATCACATCGCCAACGTGATCTTCGATACGCGCGAAAACACCGTCGCGTAACGGCTGTGGTTCAGGTCCCTGAGCCAGACGTGATCGCCGAGTAGAGCGCAAAGAGCATCAAGAGCGACGCGGCTCCCGCCAGGCCGATATCTCCAGCGCGCACCACACGTTGTTTCGCCACGAACCAGGGATAGACGACGACCACGAGCAGTTGCGCGATCCAGAGCGCGATCAGGGAGGGCTTGAGCAACACGTCATAGGCCCTTGCCGGATTGATGAGGCTCACGAGCGTTCCGATGACGAAGGCGGCGACGGCGGCCAGCGTAAGCAACCGACGCGGACGATTGACGAGCGTCCACAGCAGGCGGGTCAGGGCGAGGAACTCGGCAAAGATCAGGCCTGCCACGCTCACGGCGACGCCTAACGCGATAACGGGTGCGAAGGCGTAAAACCCGGTGGCCTGAGTGAGGGCAACACCGGGAATGGGCGTATCGATGATCGATTGCTGCACGCGAGCGAGGGGGAAAACGGCGATGATCGCCAGTGCTCCAACCGCCGGAAACGCCCATTGCAGGGCTCGCTGGACCGTGCGGCCTCCGTCGCGCACCTCGGCGGCAAGGAAGAGCGGAAGGCTGGCGCAGATGTACAACGACGAAGTCCTCGCCGACGCCAGCGCGATGGCGGCATAGTTGCCATGGCCGGTGAAGGAGGCGATGGGGAGGCCAAGGTGGCTGAAGGTCGCCACGACGAGGATGACGGCGATCAGAACTTGTGCCAGCGCAATCGCGGCCAGGACACCGAGCACCACGATCAGGGGGCTCAGCATGATCACGGCGATGATCAGCGCGAGGACGAGGTCGAGAACCAGCGCGAGCTGGTGGACGCGGGGAAAAACCGCCGGCAGCAGGTCGTAGACGATGAAGGGAACGGTGTAGATGAGATACAGGAAGTAACTGAGGATCCAGAACCCCGCCTGGACCAGCGCGACTGGACGGCCGACTGCCGCTTCGACGAAGGCGTAGAGGCCGCCGCTCGACGCGATGCGCTCGGAGTAGCGAACCCAGATGAGGAGCGGAAAGAAAAAGGCCAGCGTCCCGACCAGCGTCACCAGCCCGGCCGACGAGCCGGCACCACTCAAGGCCGGCGGAATCTGCAGTGCGATCAGGGCCAGCGGGCCTCCGATCGAGGCGACCGTCAGGGCATAGAAAAGTGCGGGCGAGATCGGCCGGGCGGCGCTGTGAGGTTTAGCCCCAGCCAGAGCCGCCGCCGCCGCTCGAGCTCGCGCTGGACGCCGGCTGGTTCCCTCCGCTGCCAGTCGTTCCGCCGCAGGCCGCCAGACCAATGCAGATGGCGACCACCGCGGCTCCGATCACGAACTTGATGCGTTGCATGTCAATAAGGAATTCGGCCCAAGGTTACACCGCGGCCATCACCTAGCATCCGGGGCATGCGCGGGCGGCTGCTCGGATGGGCGGCAGTCGCCCTGATCTGCCTGGGCTTCGGGATTGGCCAGGGATTTCTGCTCGACGCGCGGATTCGGGACTTCGACGAAGGCGTCTACTGGCAGTCGTTCCGAGCGCTCGCGCGCGGTGAGCCGCTGTTCGGCTCCGTCTTTGCCTCGCAGCCTCCCGGCTTTTACTATCTGATGCTGCCGTCCTACCTGATTGGGCGCTCGCTGCTCAGCTTGCGGCTGACGGTTCTTGTCTTTGCGATTGCCGGGATTGTTGCGACGTACGTCGCCGGCACCGCGCTGGGCGGTCGATGGTCGGGCCTGATCGCGGCGCTGGTCGTGGCAACCAGCGCCCTCTACCTGCATCAGGCCGCCATCCTCCAGGCAGACGGGCCATCGGTTGCACTGAGCATCCTGGCGTTCGCGTTGGCGCTGTCGTCGGTGCGTGCCAAGGGTCGCCGCGGGCTGTTACTTGCGTTGTCGGCCGGGGTCGTCGTCGCCGTCGCCACCGGCGTCAAGTTGCTGGCCGCCGTTACCGCCGTGCCAATTCTCATCGTCTTGCTCGAAGAGGCGGATCACCGATGGCGCTTGCTGCTCGCGGCTGCCGCAGGCGGGTTCGTCGCAGCGGCCCTGCTTGCGGTCCCCGCCGTAACGGCACCGGGTGCCGCCTTCACCCAGGTGATCGCGAGCCACCTGCGGGCGGGTGCGATTGCCAATCAAACCCTGGCCGACAATCTCCGCCTGCTTCTGCTCCGGCGAGAAATCCCGCTGGAAGCACTGGCAGCCATCGGCCTGGTCACCGGCGTGGTTCGCCGCGCTCGCGCAGTCCTTGCGCCGGCGGTCTGGGCCGGACTATCGATGGTCGCCGTTCTGCTCTACCACCCGCTGTTTCCCCATCATCTGGCCATGCTGTCGGTTCCCTTGGGGCTGGTTGCGGGTGCCGGCCTGCGTCCCCCGGCCATCGGCAGGCTGAGGGACCTCCGCCTACCGCAAGCCGCCATCGCGGCCCTGGTTACGGGAACCGCGGCGGCTGGAATCGTCGCGATGATTCCCGAGCTGCATCTGACGCTGGCCCCGGACCTACACGACGCGGAGATGCAGGCGGCCGTCAGCAAGCTGAGCCAACCCGGCGACTACTGGATCAGCGACAACCCGTTCGCCGTCGCCGCCGCCAAGCGCGACATTCCCGGGCCCCTGGTCGACAGCTCACTCCAGCGGATCCGGACCGGCTTGCTCACGGTTGACGACCTCGAGTCGGCGCGCGTCGCCTATCACGTCCGCTGGGTGCTCGAGGACAGCTTCCGGCTCGACAAGGTGCCCGGATACCAGGACTGGCTGGCGGCGCATTTCCGGGCAGTCAGGCATCTCGGTGGAGATGCGGTGATCTACGAGGCCAATCCTTAGCCAGGCTAGGGAACGCGCGATCCCAGGAGGGTGCGACCGAGCAGGATGAAGAAGAGCGGGCTGACGATGAAGCCGGTCAGGCCGGCGCCCAGGAGAACCAGCGGATTGTTTGGGTCGTATAGGGTCAGGCGCGCGAGATAAACGACAATCATCAGGGCACCGGTTACCTGTCCAAGAAGGCTGAGCCCGCTGGGAAACGCCGCCGTGCGCCGCATCAGCCAACCGAAGATCAACAGACCAAGTCCCGTGAGGCCGAAAGTCAACAGGCCGCGGGGATCTACCTGGCTGGCGAGGTTGCTCGAAGGACTGGAGCCGAGGTGGACGATGTTCGCGACCTCATAGCCGGCGTGCATGATGGCGCCCAAGAAGCCAAGCGCCGAAAAGAGGAGGGCCAGCATGGCGACCGGCGGCTCGACCTCGCGAAGGAGCGCGTACAGGGCGAGCAGGACTGGCATCGCCACAAGCGCTCCCAGCAAGAGGATGATCCAGCTGAGCGCCACACCGACCTGGCTGCTGGTCCGGGTGAGGACGACAAAGGCGAAGGAGTAGAGAAAGCCGCCGACTCCAGTACCAATCGCGCAGTAGCCGGCAAATCGTCGGAAGGCTGGCGTCATGCCGGGATGATGATATGGGACCCGGCGGGCATCCGCTACAGTCCGGTCATCGAACCATTCGACGACCTACCCGCGCACTATGTGCCGGAGCTGCGCAGCCAGCCACCGTGGCTGATGGAGGACATGGTGGCGGCCGAGCCATCGCTAGTGGCTCCAATCCTTGGCGCGACGGACCAGGCAGAGGCGATCGCCAAGCTGATCGCGCGCGCGGCCGCAGAGAAAATGCCGATCGTCGTCACGGGCTGTGGAACCTCGGAGACGGCGGCGATGGCAATCGCGGATCTGCTGACCGACGCATTGCGACGGCGCGGCGTTGAGCACCCGGTCGTCCATGTGCGACAGGCCCTCGAGGCTAGTCTCGAACCGTGGTCCGGAGGGGTTTGTCTGGGGATCACGCACGAGGGTGGAACGCACGCGACCATCCTGGCCCTGGTGGCCGCCCGGGCAGCCGGCGCGACGACGGCTGGGATCACGGCGCGCCGTGAAAGCGCCGTCGCTTCCGTGACGGACACGCTCTTTGTCACCCCAGTCGTCGACCGTTCGTGGTGTCACACCGTGGGCTATCTCTCGCCGATCCTCGCCGGCGCCGCGATCGCCAATGCGGTCGATGGGTCGCGCGCTGATGCCGCCGGGCTCAACAGCGCGCTGCGCGAGATGCTCGGGCAAGCGGAGGACGTTCGGAGGCTGGCGGAAAGCCTGTTTGGGGTGACGCGCCTAATGACCGTCGCCGCCGGCGCGGATCGCAGCCCCGCCCGGGAGCTGGCGCTGAAGATTGAAGAGGGCGTCTGGCTGCCGGCGCGCATGCTGGAGCTGGAGACCGTCTTGCACGGACACCTGGCTGGGGCCGACGACCACACGGGCATGATCGTGATTGCTAGCGACGACCGGGAGCGGCTGATGGCGCGCACCCGAATGGCCATTGACGCGGCGCGGCGGATCGGCCTCCGCCTCGGCATGATCGCCACGCCGCCAGTGGCACAAAAGTTAGCGGGTGCCGGCGTCACGACGATGATCCTGCCGGAAAGCCTCGGCCGATATGAGCTGCTTGGCCGATTCGCCGGAGCGGCACTCGCGTTGCAGCAGTTGACGCTTGCCCTGTCGCGGCTGGCCGGGAGGAACCCCGATCAGATCAGGCGGCAGCAGGAGCCGTATCGCGAGGCGGCGAGGGTGGCGGAAGGCTCGACCTGGTAAACCGTGGGCTGGTGCGCTTTTGAAGGGGAGGGGTAGGGGGAGGGGTCAGCGGAAGCCGGGGAGCATGTGTTTGCGACGATCCTCCTCGGAGAGCTCGTCGACGGCAACGGCGGTGGCAAGCAAGAGGACCTCATCCTGGCCAGGCGCGATGGCGATGCCGTAGGTCTCGCGCATGGTGAACCACTGCTTGGAAATCGTCGCGATCGGCTGGTCTCCCTCAACGATCTGGTACTCGTGGTTGGTGATCTCGCCTTTCGCCCGTAGCGCGCGACCGCCCTGGACGTCGATCTCGAACTCCTGGTGCAGGAAGGTGAAGGGGATCTTCTTGACGACGACCCATGGCTGGCCGCCTCGGTGAATCGTCATGGTGGGCATGAAGGCGAGCAGCTTCGCCTCGATGGTGGCGAGTTCCGCGCCGGTGCGGTCCTGGAGGACGAAGGTCTCGCGGACCCGTAGCGCCTTGCCGTCAACCTTATAAATGGCGTCGCCCCGGTCGTTCTCGATCCAGAAGTCCTCGCCGATCGAGAACATCTGCCGCCGAAGTTGATAGCGATTCCAGGAGTCGATCATGCCGACGGCCGCTTTGCCGCGCCCGCCGACGCCGTTGGCTCCGGCGTCAGGTCCTTGACCGCCGGAATCACTTTCTCGCCGATGATCTCGATCGGCTTGACGCGGTCGATGTGGGGAATGCTGCCGATCACCGTCTGGATGCCCATGCCCGCCAGCCAGCGCAGACCGCCGATCAGCTGGTCGACCTTCTCGCCGTTGTCGCCGACGTCGAGCGTGAACATCGCCGTCTTCTCGATGGCGTCGTAGTTTCGCCCGAGCGCACGGCAATGCTCGCGCAGCACCTCGAGCTTGTGCGGAATGGTGGGCACGGGAAAGAAGTTGCAGGCATCGGCATACTGGGCGACAAGCCGCAAGGTCTTTCGTTCGCCCATCCCGCCGATCAGGATCGGCGGATGCGGCCGGCTGAGGCTTTGTGGAACGTTGAGGGGCCGTGCGAGCTGGTAATGCGTTCCTTGAATCGGCTCTTCGTGGCCGCGCTTGCCTTCCCACATCGCGAGACAGATCTGCAGGGTTTCCTCGAGGCGTTCGAAGCGCTCGGCAATCGGAGGGAAGGGGATGCCAAGCCCCTTGCTTTCCTGTTCGTTCCAGGCGGCGCCGATCCCGAGCCAGGCGCGGCCCCCTGACAGGACATCGAGCGTGGTGACGGTTTTCGCGAGGATGCCCGGATGGCGGTAGACGGCGCCGGTGACCATCGTGCCTAGCCTCAGGCGCGCTGTCAAAGCCGCCATGTATCCGAGGGTGGTATAGCCCTCGAGCATCTCGTGCTCGACCGGGCCGATGCCGCGAATCTGCCAGAAATGGTCCATCACCCAGAGCGACTCGAAGCCCGCCTGATCGACGGCCTTCGCGATCTGCGCGATGGTGCTGCCCAGCTTGCTCGGGCCGGCGGGCCAGGTGAAGTCCGAGACGGTAACGCCGAGTTTCATGCAGCCATTATCTTCAGGCGCTCTGTTGCAGGTCCGCGCGCCGGCGCATGACGAGCTGGTATACGGCCTCGACGTCGGCAATGTCATAGAAGATCGGAACAGTGAGTCCGGTGCGGCCGATCAAGAACTCCATGCCGCTGTTCGCATAGAGGGCCGACTGGTAAGGCAAGACGCCAAACTCGAGGCTACCGCGTCCGTCTCGCCGTACCGACTTATTGATGGTCGGCACTTGCTGCAGAAAAAGCGACTGAAGGCGCCGCGTCCGCGTCAGAGTCACGATCAAGATGCGCTGATTGGTCAGGGAGTAGAAGGTCCTGCGATTCCGATAGGCCTTGTAAAGGAAGCGGCCCCAGATGAGGTATTGACCGATGACCAGGAAGGGGATACCAAAGAGAGCGAAGAGCGTGAACTCGGGGTGGTTGTCGAAGAAACCAAGCGCGCCCGCCTCCCAGAAAATGGCGAAGCCGCCCCAGAGCAGGCTGAACGGCACAAGAAACAGGTCGCCCGGACCGAAGGTGAGCCCAGGCCGAGGCTGGCCTGCCCAAAGCACTCGCTCGTCAGCAAGCAAGTCGGGTTGGAAAACCGGGGCCAGGTCGAGCCGATAGTCCATGAGAACTATCATCGGACCGAATTGGCGAAGCCTGTACTTTGTATTCGAAACGATCCCGACGACAACCTGGGAATCGCGCCGTCGGCCCTCGAGTCGAGCGGCGTTGCCGTTGAGCGCCTCGACGGGTTCGACCCGGACGGCCAATGGCCAGAACGCGATGCAATCAGCGGGTTGATCGTATTCGGGGGCGAGATGAATGTTGATCGGTCAACCAGGACGGCATCGACGCCTGGCTCAACGCGGCAGGCCCGAAGCTTGAAAAGGTCTGGAAGCGGACCGCGAGGGAAGTGCAACAAGAGGCGGACGAGCACTTGAAGCCTCAGGATTGTCAGGGCCGCGCCGCCTTCGCCGCATTCGCCAGGACCGTCAGCGAGGTTTAGGTATAGGTCAGGGTGTGCTCGATCGAAGCCGGAAGCTGCTTGGGTGCTATCCCGCACCGCTCGTACCCTCCCTTGCTGCTAGGGAGGGTACGAGAGACCGACGCGGGGAAGGGAGGAAGGAAATTCAGGCGGCGGTCGAGAGAAGGGCGGCGCGCAGTCCGACTTTGCGATGGACCTGGCTCACGACGTCGTCCGGCGACATCTTGTCCGGGATGCGCAGGATAGGCGCAACCTGGCCGGGATAGGCAAGCACGGCTAGTTCGCAGAGAACGATGATGTCCGGGTTCGATACCGGCGTCCCGAGGACGTCGACGAAGCTTGCCGTTTGCGTTACGTGATAGCCCGCCGCTTCCAGCGCGCCCCGGTAATGGCGTCCGGCGCTGTCATCGTCGGCGATCAACAGCACCTTCGCGGTATGGCTCACGATGCTCGCATGATGGCGGCAACGCCCCGGTAACGGGTTAGGCCATTCGGCCCAGAGACACCGTCCGTTCGGGGCGCGAGAAAATGAGCGCGTGAACCTGGATGACGTCGCGGCCGAACTGTTAGCTCGGCCGCTGGACCAGTTCACGGCGGAACGAAACACTCGAGCCAAAGAACTCAAGGCGCAGGGTCAAGCCGAGCTGGCCGGCGCCGTGACCAAGCTGAAGAAGCCGCCGGTGCATCTGTGGGCGGCGAACCGAGCGGCTCGCCAGGATGCCGGGCTCCTGCGTACGCTGCGCGAGGCTGCCGAGGAGGTCACCAGGACGCAGACGGGACGGTCGACCAATCCGCGCGAGCTGCGCGCCGCGTCGGAACGCTTCCAGGAGCGGCTTGACGACGCGGTCAAGGCGGCCGATGACGTCCTTCGGAAGGATGGCCACGGCGCGACCGAGGAGGCGGAGCGGCGCATCCGCGAGATCTTTCGTGTCACCGCGATGCAGGATGGCCAGGCGTGGGAGCAGCTGAAGGAGGGCGCGCTGCTTACCGAGCCGGCGGGGGGCGACGACGTGCTGGCGATGTTTCAAGCCGGAGCACCTGCCCCGTCCCCGACCCTCCCCCGCGAGCGGGGGAGGGAGATAGCGCCTGATCCTCACGAGGTACGGGCGGCCGAGCGGACGGCGCGATTGGATGCCGAGCGAGCTGAGCAGCTGGAGGCTACCGCCCGCCGACTGCGCACTGAAGCCGACGAGGCGGCGGCCCAGGCGGAACGAGCCGATGAACGCGCCCGGGATGCCGAGAAAGACGCAGCCGCGGCACGAGCACAGGCGACGAAGTCCGCCCGGGCGGTTACGCCACCGCGACCTTCGGCGGCGCGACGTAAGTAAGGTGCATGATGCGCTCACCGCTGAGCTCGATGTCCAGCAGGCCGGCGCGTTGCACCGACTTTCGATAGAGCTCGCGCTCGGTCTGTGGACGGTTTTCGAGCAGCACCCAGGCGGCCTGGATGGGGTCGGCATGGCTGACGCAAAGCGAGACCTCGCCCGGATAATCGGCCGCTAGTCGAAAGACGACGCGACGGATCCGGTCGCCGAGTTGTTCGATCGACTCGTCGCCCTGGAGCATGCCGCGCCGCATTTTGTGCACGATCCATTTCGGACGACGCACCGGAATCTGCCAGTACGGGATGCCCTGCAGATAGCGGCCGATCGCGGCCTCGATCAACGCGGGCTCGACGATGAGCGGCACCGGAGCGGGCAATTGCTGGTTGACGAGTTGCGCGGTTTCCTGCGCGCGCTCCAGCGGGCTGTGCAGGATGCGGCGGATGCCGCGGTCGCGCAACGACTGTCCGACCGCAATTGCCTGGGCGCGGCCGAGCGCGCTGAGCGGAAAGCCGGGGAGGTAGCCGTAGAGGACCTTGTTCGGATTCTCGACGTCCGCGTGGCGCATCAGCAGCACGCGCGAAGTCGCGGTCGAAAGGCTCAGGCTCTCGAGTCTACCGCCTAGGCTATGGGCTGACCGTGCTGAGTTGGCTGCAAATCGTGGTGGGGTTGGTCCTGCTGGCGGCTGTTTTTTCCGACCTGTTTGGGGCCGTGATCCTGCCGCGGCCGGCCGTGCGTAAGTTCGGCCTGGTACGACGACTGCTACGCCTGCTCTGGTATGGCTGGCGCTGGCTCGGAACGCGGTTCAAGTCGCAGTCGTCCCGGGAAGGCTGGCTGGCTGGTTTCGCCCCGCTCGCCGTGCTGCTGATGTTTGCCCTGTGGGGACTGGTGCTGGTGATCGGCTATGCCCTGCTGGTCGATGGCGTGCGGACGGAGATGCGTCCGCCGCTCGATAACTTCGGGACGTCCTTGTACTTTTCCGCGACGACGCTGGTCCCGCTCAGTTACGGCGATTACGTCCCTGAAGGCGTGCCGGCGCGGCTGATCACGATTGCCGAGAGCACGTCGGGCGTGGTGCTGGCGGCGCTGGCGATCACGCTGCTGTTTTCGCTCTATGAGTCCTTTCAACGACGTGAGGAACTGGTCGTCCAGCTGGATGCCTTTGCGGGCGCGCCGCCGAATGGCATGCAGATCCTCGAGACCGGGGCACAACCTGGGATGCACGAGCAACTGGTGCACATCTTCGAAGAATGGCGCGGCTGGTCTGCCGCGGTGCTGGAAAGCCACCTCGCCTATCCGACCCTGTTCTGGTTTCGATCGAGTCATGACAACGAGGCCTGGCTGAACTCCTTCGGCGCGGTGATGGATGCGGCCGTGCTGGTGCTGAGCACGGTGAAGGACGGCTCCGAGGCGCCGGCCCGCTTGATGCTGACGGTTGGGAACCACCTGGTCGAAGATCTCTCGTGGTACTTCCGCTACCAGCGCCTCGACGATCCGATCGTCGAGCAAGAGGAGTTCGGGCTCGGCAAAGAGCACGGCGGCAAGCGCGACG
>DAIPYJ010000087.1:0-11845 GCA_036782775.1 Candidatus Dormiibacterota bacterium
ACGGCTCCTGTGTCTGCGGCCAGCTTATGACAACCTGCGCATCATGCTCCTCGTTCGGTGGCATCGTCAGCTGCAGCGGCACGAGCAACCAGTCGGTGTGTTGCCCGAAGGGCGCCAGCAGTTGCCAGGTGATCACATCCCAAGCACCCGGCGGCGCAACAACCACGAGCTGCAGCTGCCCGGGCAACGCCCCCACTGTCTGCGTCGTTAACGGCTTCCCAACCTGCGTCAATACCAAGACCGATAACAACAACTGCGGCACCTGCGGCACCGTATGTCCGAGCGGGTCCTGCTGTCTGAACGGTTCGTGCTCCGGCACGGCCTGCCCGAGCGGCTGCGTCGACATCAACTCCGATCCGAACAACTGCGGCGGATGCGGGGTCGTGTGCCCGCCGGCTGACCCGAATACTGGCGTACAGGGGATTTGCGTGGGAGGAGGTTGCGCATGACGATTGCGCTGGTCGCCGCCTTGATCGTGTCGTGGGCAGTGGTGGGATTCATCAGCTGGTTGCTGTACATGACGGTGCGGCAGCAGGGCCGGGTGCTGATTGCGCACGAAGAGATTGGTACTCGACTTGCCAACGCCGAGGCGTTGATCCAGCGGCTTGGCGAGCGGATTACGGTACTGGCGCAGGCGCCCGCTCCGGCAGTCGTACCGCAGGCAGCCGCGGCCGCGCCTGCGGCGTCACCGGCTCTATCGCTGGGAACTCCGGCACCGGAATTCCGGCTCCCCGATCTCAAGGGGCGGTTCCGCACGCTGGCTGACTACCGGGGAAAGCCGGCCGTGCTCGTCTTCTTCAACCCGGACTGCGGCTTCTGCAGCCAGCTCGCGCCGAGACTGGCTGAGCTGCCAGCGAGGGCGCCGCACCTGATCGTGATGAGCCGAGGGGACAAGCAGGTCAACCGCCAGCTTGCCCGGACGCACGGTTGGAAGGGCGACGTGCTGCTGGAGCCGAGCTGGGAGGTGGCGAGCAGCTATCGAACCAACGCGACGCCGACCGGCTACCTCGTCGATGCCGATGGGCGCATCGCCAGCACGCTGGCGGTTGGCGTTGAGGGTGTGATGCAGCTAACGAAGATGCTCAACGGCAGCGCCAATGGCAACGGCCACGCCGACCTGACCGCCGAGGCGCTGGCAGAAAAGCAGGATGCGGCCGCCGAGAAGGCGAAGGCCGCCGGGCTGGCGATCACGGACAGCAAGCTGCAGCGGAATGGCCTGCCCAAGGGGACCGAGGCGCCGAACTTCACCCTGCCCGACCTCGACGGTCGGGAGCGGACGCTGGCCGACTTTCGAGGCAAGCAGACGCTGCTGGTCTTCTCCGATCCGGGCTGCGGGCCTTGCCAGACGCTCGCGCCATCGCTGGCGCAGCTCGATCAGGCCCATCGTGGCAACAACCTGAACGTCCTGATGGTCAGCAAGGGTGACCTCGAGGCGAACCGCCAGAAAGCGAAGGAGCACGGCTTTCGATTTCCGGTCGTTTTGCAGCGCAACTGGGAAGTATCGAAGGAATACGCGATGTTCGCGACCCCGGTCGGCTATCTCATCGACGAGCGCGGTGTCATCAGTAAAGACGTCGCGGTCGGGGGCGATGCGATCCTCCGGCTGGTCAGCGGGTAGCCGGGGCGGAGGCGCGCAGCCGAACACGTAGGTTCAGGCTTTTCAGATGGCTCCCATCCCCAAGAATCTCGACACTGTAACGGCCCTCCCTGGGCAACGGCAGGTTGGGCATGACGAAGGTGGCCAGCAGGGGAACGTCCCAGCCGAGCGGCAAGTCGTCCGGCACGTGCGCCTGGAAATGGCCGTGAAGCCTGAGCAGCTCGGCGCCATCCTCATCCAGGACTCGGACTTCGACGGCGTGCTCCCGATCGGCCTCGGTCCGGTGGAGGAGCACGCGGATGGCGAGCGCTCCGTGGAGGGCGGCCGGCAACTGGCCGGAAATCACGGTGTCGAAGCCGCCTCCAAGAACGTAGGCGAGACCGTCCTTGATCTGGACGGCCTCGGCCATCATGGCCCAGTCAAGCTGCATCGTCGTGATAGTTATAGAGGACGGCGGATCACCGCGCCGCGGCGCTAAGGAGGGAAGGACAGATTTTTCGACTGTGGATCGTGCCAGTCATCATTCTGGTCATCGTGCTGATCGTCTTTGGGCCTGGCAAGCTTGGGCAGCTAGGCGGCGCGCTCGGCCAATCGATGCGCGAATTCCGCAAGGCCAAAGACGACGGGCCACCAACGGCCGAGCCGCCGAAAGGCACGAGCTAAGCGGCCTCGGCTGCCGGCGGCGACAAGTAGGCTCAGACCGTGATCCGCTCGGCGGTGCTCGCGGCGCTGGCTGGCGCCTTCGACAGGCTCTGGGACGTGCTCTGGCCGCTGGCGCTCGGCTTGCCCGCAGCCTCGGGTCGAAATCGGTGCGCAGCCTGCGCAACGCCACGCTGCAGGGGGGCTGCCTCATCACCGAGGTCCTGATCCAGGAGGCGATGGCCCGCCTGCGTCATGAATCGCGGCCCGATCGTGGAGCAGGGCAGCCATGACGACTGCTCACCCGGCGCGGCTTCTACGCCCTGCTCTACAACAGCCAGTTCACCAAGGCGCACGCCGAAGCCAGCTAACGGCTAGAGCTGCTCCTTCGAGATCAGGCTCAATCCGATCCAGGAAATGCCCACCAGCCCGAGCAACAGCGGCACAAGGCTGAGCACAGCGGGTAAGTTCGTAAGGGCTAATGGCAGCGCCAAGGCGCCGGCGGCGATCAACAGGTAGCCGCTCCAGGCCGGGTAGGTCGCGGCACGTGCAGTTGCCCAGTCCAGCAAGATCAATCCGATGAAGGTCGCCAGCGCTTCGATTTCGTAGAACCAGACGTAGAGCGGCGGACCGTCGCTGGTGCTCAACAGGTGACAGCCGAGCGTGCAGCTGGCTTTGTCGTAGACCCAGGGCAGCAGCACGGCCTGGACCGCCGGGACAAAGAAGCCGATCCCGAGGAAACCAACGAAGAGCAAGCAAAAGCCAAGCAGGCCGGTTGATCCGACCACGCCGGCCTGCCTGATGTAAATGGCCGGCAGGCCAAGCAGCAAGGCGGCGGCGCCGATCACGAGCGCGAGGTGGACCAGCGCCCAGAGCAGGCGGTTGGTGGTGCCGACCCCGCCGCCGCCCGGCGCGGCCAGGTTGCCGATCAAGAGCAAGATCGCGCCGAGAATGAGGCTGCCGCCAGCCATCCGCAGGGCGCGCTGGAGCGCAACGCCGTTCATCCTCTTCGGACAGCCGACTAACGCAAAAGACGTGCCCGGAATGCTGGCGTAGGCTTTCTTGGGTGATCCTGCACGCGATCGGCCATGCCCTGGCGGAGGCCTTCGACATGCTGTGGGACGTGCTCTGGCCGCTGGCGTTCGGTTTCATCCTGTCGGCGATCGTGCAGACGCTGGTGTCGCGGGACGCGATCGCTCGCAGCCTTGGATCGACCTCCGTGCGCAGCCTGCGCAACGCGACGCTGCTGGGGGCCGCATCGTCGTCCTGCTCCTATGCGGCGGTCGCGATCGGGCGGGCGCTGTTTCGAAAAGGCGCGAGCTTTCCTGCCGCCATCGTCTTTCAGTTCGCATCGACCAACCTCGTGTTCGAGCTTGGCCTGATCCTGCTGATTCTGCTGGGCTGGTCGTTTCTGGGCGCCGAGCTGGCCGGCGGCCTGCTGATGATCGTGATCCTGGCGCTGGTCTTTCGCTGGACGCTTACGCCGCGACTGGTAAACCAGGCGCGGCTGGAAGCAGAGCTGGGCCGAGCCGGGCGGATGGAAGGACATGGCGCGATGGACATGTCAGTCACCGAGGGGCCGTTCCTGCGGCGCTTGTTCTCAGCGCGCGGCGTGACCGCCGTCAGTCATTACTTCTGGATGGACCTCACGGCAATCTGGACCGACCTCGGGCTGGGCTTCCTGATCGCGGGCGCGCTGGCGGCCTGGGTTCCGTCGAGCTTCTGGCAGAGCTTCTTTCTCAGGGGCCACCCCGTAATCGCGGAGATCTGGGGCCCGCTGATTGGGCCGGTGATCGCCATGCTCAGCTTCGTTTGCTCGGTGGGCAACGTGCCACTGGCGGCCGTGCTGTGGGCCGGCGGCATCAGCTTCGGCGGCGCGATCTCATTCATCTTCGCCGACCTCCTGATCCTGCCGATTCTCGACATCTATCGCCGGTATTACGGCTGGCGCATGGCCGCCTACCTGGCGATCGTCTCGTATGTCGCGATGGCGGCCGCGGGCTTACTGATCAGTCTGCTGTTCCAGGCGCTCCACGCGATCCCGGCACGCCGGGCGGCCGGCGCGATTTTTAGCGGCCCGCAGCTCGATTACACCTCGGTACTCAACCTCGTTGCGCTCGTCGTCATGGCGCTGCTGGGCTGGCGGTTTTTACGAACCGGCGGCCTGGCGATGCTGCGCATGATGGATGTGCCGGTCAGCGGCTCGGAGCCGATGTCGCACGACCACCAGCATCACCATCACTGAGCTCGAGGGCGCGGGCGAGGGGCCGGTCGATCGCGGAATGCGTCGCCAGGCGCGCGCCCAGGCCTCGCAACCGGTCGCGCAGCGCCGTCTCCAGGTGTCCGGTGACGGCCAGCACGCGGGGCGCCGGCCGCGATGCGATCAAGCGTTCGACGAGGGCAAGCTGGTGCTCGGGCCGGAGCGTCGCCTGCACGAGCACGACCTCATCGCCCTGCCACGGGTGACCCGCCATATCCGCCGGCGACAACGATTCGATGGCCACCTGGAGCCGGCCCGCGGCAGCTCGCGCCCGCTGAGCAAACATCAGGTCGTCCTCGATCAAGAGCAGACGGCGCGCCACTTCCGGAGATTAGCCGCTCGGTCACCCGGATGAACGTTTAGCTATCGCCAAAGGCCACTGACCGTTGCTATAATCGCGCGCGGGAAAGTTGGGTCGAAGGCTGAGCGGCTCGGTCCGGCGAAGCGAGATCCAAAGACAAAGAAAAGGAGATTCGCCGTGACCTTGAGCGACAAGACTTTGACGTGCCGTGACTGTGGTTTGAACTTCGTTTTCACCGTCGGTGAGCAGCAGTTCTATAGCGCCAAGGGGTTCCAGCACGAGCCTTCCCGATGCCCGGATTGTCGCTCCATCAACCGTAATGTCCGCGGGACCAGTCGCCCGCGCGAGCTGCACGAGGTCGTCTGCGCCGAATGTGGCAAGCCGGCACAGGTGCCCTTCACGCCGACCATGGGACGGCCGGTGTACTGCAGCGACTGCTTCGACAAGGTCCGCGCGACCAGGAGATAGAGGCTCAGCCCCTCACCCCGGATGCCGGGAGAGGGAGAACCAGCTTGTAACGAGGCTCGTAACTTTCCCGCTTCAGCATTGAGGCACGGGGCGAAACGCGTCGCTGGCACACGTGTGCCACGCCCAAAGGAGCTGAGCTGGAATCGGCACAACGAACCGGGCATTCCGCGTCCTCGACGGTCCTGATCGGCAGCCCGACGCTCGCGTCAAGCGGGTTGGCGGTCTGACGTTCTGGGCGGAAACCCTCGAAATCGAGACCGTCGCGGCTCGCCAGTTCGTCGATGTGACAGACCAGATCGCCTCCGTGGTCGAACGCTCCGGCGTGCAGCAGGGGTGGGTGTCGGCGTTCTCGAAGCACACGACCGCGGCGGTCATCATCCAGGAGAACGAGCCGCTGCTCCTTGAAGACCTCACCGCGTTGCTCGGCCGGCTCGCCGCCGAAGGCGCCGACTACGGCCACAACGACCTCAGCCGTCGGACCGGCGCCATGGAGCCAGACGAGTGCGCCAACGGCCACGCACACTGCCAGCACCTGCTGCTGGGCAGCAGCGAGAACATTCCGGTCGCGGAAGGCCGGTTGGACCTCGGACGCTGGCAGCGGATCTTCCTGCTCGAGCTCGACCGGCCGCGCCAGCGGCGCCTGACGGTGCAGGTCTTCGGAGCCTGAAACCCCTCCCCCGACCCCTCCCCTGGAAGGGGAGGGGAGCATCTGTAACCTAGTTTTAACGAACGCTTGAAGGAGGCACGCATGCTCGAGAAGTTCACCTGGTACAAGCAGTCGGCCTACAAGTGGAAGGGTGGGGGAGTGACGCTGTACATCGATCCCTGGGGCTTGGGCGACCACGAGGACCCGGCCGATGCCATCCTCATCACGCACGCGCATTCGGACCACTTCGAGCCGAAGGACATCGACAAGATCCGTCAGCCCAAAACGCAGTTCGTCGCGCCCAAAGACGTCGCCGGGATGCTAAAGGGTGACGTCAAGGCGATCAAGCCGGGTGATTCCGGAGACGTCGGCGGCATCAAATACCAGGCGGTGCCGGCCTACAGTACCGTCGAGCACCGGCTGCAGACCCATCCCAAGAGCAACAACTGGGTGGGGTACATCCTGACGCTCGACGGCCATAGCTACTGGTTCTCCGGGGACGGCGATCCGAACCCCGATATCGAGCGGATCAAGACGGACGTGGCGCTGATTTGCATCGGCGGCGATCCCTACGTGATGAATCCCAGCGAGGCGGCCGGCGTGATCAAGAAGATCCGCCCGCAGCTGGCGGTGCCGAATCACTACGGCTTCGTCGTGGGCGTCGAATCCGATGGCGAGAAGTTCGCCCGGGAAGCAGCGCCGGTCAAAGTCGAATTGATGAAGCCGGTGAACGCCTTCGAGCAAACGGCCGCCAAAACGCACTAGCCCGCATCCACGGGAACTTTCTGAGCCGGCCCGCGTCTGACTGACAAACGCCCCTTTGCGGGGCACGGGTCAGTCCGGTCGGTGAAAGGAGGTTCCGTGGTCAACAAGCTCATTCCCGCGGCGGCGGCGACTCTCGCGTTGTTCCTGACGCAGACCTTGACAGCTGCCGCCTGTGGCGGCTTGATCGCACCCAACGGCGCCATCAGACTGCAGCGCGCGACGACGCTGGTTGCCTGGCACGACGGCGTCGAGCATTACCTGACCAGCTTTAGCTACCAGGGCGAGGCGTCGCGCTTCGGCTACATCGTCCCCTTGCCGGCCGTGCCGGTGAAGGTCGAGGAGGGCGGCGACTGGACCCTGCAGCGGCTCTTTCGCGAGACCCACCCGCAGCCGCCGATTCTTGATTTTTCCTTCGGTGCGCATGCACTGCAGGCCGATAGTGCCGTCGTGCTGCAGCAGGTCCAGGTGCAGGCTCTGGATATCACGGTGCTGCGCGGCAGCGGGCAGGCGGTGCTCGATTGGGCGAAGGAGAACGGCTTTGCAATCGACGCCGAGACCCACGATCACGTGCTGCAGTACGCGAAGGGCAGCCCGATCTTCATGGCGGCGAAGTACAACGCGGGTCGTGCCCAGAAGCAGCGCTTGCTCTTCGGCGACGGCGCGCCGGTGCTGATCACGATGAAAATCGCACATCCATGGATTCCGTTCGAAGTTCTCGCCTCCGGGCAGCAGGTGCAGGCCGATCTCTACCTGCTGTCGGACATGCCGGTCAATACCAGTGACTGGCGGGCGATCGTGGGCCAGTCAGGCGTTGGCACGCAGGTCCAGGGTGCGCCCGGCTTCACGCTGGTTTCCCAGGAATACATGAATGACTCCCTCTATCACGATCTTTCGACCGACAAGAACATGAGCTGGGTGCGGCGCGACAGCTGGCTGAGCTATTTGAGCTTGAATGCGCCGGACGAAGAGGTGACCTACGACATGAGCGTGACGCCGATGGGCGTCGTGAAGGTCGCGCCGTTTGGCACCAGGCCAATGGCGATCGTCGACGGGTCATCGAGCACGACGAAGAGCACCAATCTGCCGACCGCGCCGATGGGAACGCCCAACGCCGCGTTAATTCTTGCCTTGCTTGCCGGCGCCGTCTGGCTGGTAAGGCGCCGGGTTACGGCTTAGATCAACGAACGCGATTGGCCGCCGTCGACCGTCCAGCAGGCGCCGGTGACGAGGCTGGCGCGATCGGAGGCGAGGAAGGCGACGACGGCGGCCACTTCGTCGGGTGTGCCGAAGCGGCCGAGCGGCATATCGTGTTTGACAAACGCCGCGATGGCGTCGGGATCGGCCTTCTGACGGCGGTCCCAGCTGCCGCCGGGAAAAAGAATCGAGCCCGGCGCGACGCAGTTGACCAGGATCTTGTCAGGCGCGAGCTCGCGTGACAGCGATTTCGCCAGGCTGATCTCGGCAGCCTTGGCCAGGTTGTAGCCCATCCGACCGCCGCTCTCCCGGCCGTAGACCGATGCGATGAACACGATCCGGCCCTGGCCGGCGCGGCGCATGTGCGGCACCGCGGCGCGGGCCGCGCGCAGGCCGGCTATGACGTTGATCTCGATTGCCGCGGAGACCTCGGCGTCCGCTGAGTCGAGACCGGCCGCCCCGCCGCCGCCGGCATTGTGAACCACGATATCGAGACGATCGAGGGTCTGCGCAACGCGATCGATGAACGATTCGACCTGGCCGGAGGCGGTCACGTCCACGACCTGCGTCAGGACTCGCGACCGGTCATCGCCAGACGCTAGCCGGTTCGCGGCGTCATCGAGCTCATCAGGCTTGCGGGCGCAAATTGCGACCCGGCAGCCCTCCTGAAGCAGGGCCCGGGCGATGGCGAAGCCGATGCCTCGGCTGCCACCCGTGATTGCCGCGACCCGGCCCTGCAGACCGAGGTCCAAGCGCTAGCGCGCGGCGGGAGCGGGCGCTTCGGCGACGGCTTTGACCGACGAGGCAGGCGCGCCGCGGCTGACCAGGGCCTTCTCGGTCTTCGGATCGAAGAGATGAATATGGTTGGTGTCGATCGCGACCTGGATGTCCTGCTTGGGCTGGATATCCGAGCTGCGCGGATCCATGCGGGACGTGAACGCCTTGCCGGCGAAGGTGAAATACACGAAGTTTTCGCTGCCCATGTTCTCGACGACGTCGACTTTGACGTTGAGTTTCGGCAGCTCCTCGCGGCCGGGGAACCGCGCGTCCTTGAGGTCCTCGGGCCGGATGCCCATCACGACCTCCTGACCCCGCTGCGCACCCGCATCGGCGAGCAATCGCTCGGGAACCGGGATCTTGACGCCGTCGACCGAGAGCGTTGCGCCCTGGCCATCGCCACCGACGGCCACGTTGAGGAAGTTCATGGCCGGGCTGCCGATGAATCCGGCGACGAAGAGATTGACCGGGTGCTCGTAGAGCGTCGTCGGCGTGTCGAACTGCTGGACCAGGCCGTTGTTGAGCACCACGATCCGGTCGCCCATGGTCATGGCTTCCACCTGGTCGTGCGTCACATAAATGAAGGTTGTCTGGACCCGCTGGTGGAGCTTGAGGATCTCCACCCGGGTGGCGACCCGGAGCTTGGCGTCGAGGTTGGAGAGCGGCTCGTCCATGAGGAAGACCTTGGGCTGGCGCACGATAGCCCGGCCGAGGGCGACTCGCTGCCGCTGTCCGCCGGAGAGCGCCTTTGGCTTGCGGTCGAGCAGTTTCTCGAGACCGAGGATGCGGGCTGCCTCCCGAACGCGGTTGTCGATCTCGGACTTGGGTGTCTTGCGCAGTTTGAGCCCGAAGGACAGGTTGTCGTAGACCGACATGTGCGGATAGAGGGCGTAGGACTGGAACACCATCGCGATGTCGCGGTCCTTGGGGGCAACGCTGTTGACCACGCGGTCGCCGATTTTCACCGTCCCATCGCTGATCTCTTCCAGGCCCGCCAGCATCCGCAGCGCCGTCGACTTGCCAGAGCCAGAGGGGCCGACCAGGACGACGAACTCCTTGTCCTTGATCTCGGCGTTCATGTCGCTGATGACGGTGATTCCCGGGTATCGCTTGTAGACGTGCTCGTAAGTAACGCTGGCCATCGCAAGGTGGAGTCTAGGCACCCGCAAGAGCATGGTCAAGCTTTCACTTAACCGAACGCCTGTTTGGGTACAGGGGAGGGCACGCAATACGGGCACTAGCGCCCGCGTTATACGGCTGTCATTATTTAATTGGGAAGGGTCGAGTCTTCGACGACGCAGCTCCGGGGAGCGCGCCCAGCCTACCCAGGATTGATCGCACTTGGCAACCGATTCAGAGTCTCTTCTCCGACCCTCACACCTCCGTCCGAACGGTCATCCCGTTCCGGCGCACAACGGCCATAACCGCGGACTGATCTTCGATTTCGACGGCACGCTGGTCGACAGCTATCCGCTGATCGAGGAAGCCTTCGCGCACGTGATGCGAACGCATGGGCTCGATGAGGCGGCCCGCGCCATGTTCCGCCAGAGCCGGGGCCTGCCCTTGCCCGAGCAGATGAAGCGGATCGCGCCCGATGCCTGGGAGGACCTGGTCGAGACGTATCGTTCTTTCGATCATCAGCTGGGGCACGCGCGCGTCTTTCGTGGCATCCCGACGCTGGTTCGGCGGCTCCGGCAGGCCGGCGCGCCGCTTGGCGTCGTCTCCTGCAAGCGCCGTGCGCTGGTCGAGGCGGAGCTGGAGGCGGCCGGATTGCGCGCGTTCTTTGATGTCGTGATCGGCTTCGAGGACGTCACGCCGCCCAAGCCGGCGCCCGACCCGCTGCTGGCGGCGATTGCGAGGCTCGGGCTGAGCCGGAGCGCCGCCATGTACGTCGGAGATAGCTTGGTCGATCTTCAAACCGGCCGCGCGGCGCGGGTCCGGACCGTGTTGGCGGCGTGGGGATTGTCGCCCGAGTTCCGTGCGGCGTTTCGCCGCCACCGGCTGTGGGCGACGCGGCCATCGGAGATGCTTCCGCTGGTGCTGACGCCTAACGGCAACGGCCACAAACACGCGGCCTAGCCGGTCGCTGCAGTCGCGCTGATCGCCGTTCGCTATGTCTGATCTGCAGCTTGCGTATTCCTCGGCGGTCGAGCTCGCCAACCTGATCGCGCAAGGACGGATCTCCTCCGTGGAAGTGATGACCAACAGCCTGGCCAGGATCGAGGAAGTCAATCCAGCATTGAATTGCTTTTGCTTCGTCTGGGGGGAAGAGGCGCTTGCTGCGGCCAGGCGGGCGGACGCCGCACTGGCGAGAAACGAACCCGTAGGCCCGCTCCATGGCGTGCCGATCGCGTTGAAGGACACGACGCCAACTGCAGGCCATCGAACGACGTTAGGTTCTTACACGCACGAGCACTGGATTCCGGCGAAAGACGCCTACATCGTGGGCGCCCTTGAGCGCGCCGGTGGCATCGTCGTCGGCAAGACGACGACTGCCGAGTTTGCCCACACGCTGATCACCGACAGCCCGCTCTGGGGCGTGACTCGGAATCCCTGGAACCTCGATCGCACGCCGGGAGGCTCGTCTGGCGGACGAAGGGCACTACGACGAGTGGGAGTCGCTGTGGACCGCGGACGGGGTCTACTGGGTGCCGGCCAACGATGACCAGATCGACCCTCAGACCGAGATGTCGATCATCTTCGACAACCGCGCCCGGATCGCCACGCGCGTCAAGCAGCTGAACACCGGCAAGCGGCACTCCCAGACGCCGCGGTCGCGGTTGCGGCGGCTGATCTCAAACATCGAGCAGACCGAGGCCGACGGAGCTATCGAGGTCGGAGCGAACTTCATCGTCTACGAATCGCGCGAGCGGGGGGTGACGCTGTGGGGCGGGCGTGTCGTTTACGGACTGCGCCGAACCGAGCACGGCTTACGGATGGCCCGCAAGACGGTGCTTCTGGCCAACAACGACCGGCCGCTTCCGACGTTGGCATTCCTGATCTGATGTCCCAACCGATCGGAACCGTTGAGTCGGAATTTGCCAGCGTGTCGCTGAGCATCGACCACCGGGGCAACGGGCCGCGGCTGCGGATCGAGGATCTGCGAACCGGCCAGGTGGGATTCCTCGATGCCCTGGAGCTGGAGACACTGGCCTGGCTACCCGAGGGTGCCCTGCATCCGTTGCTCGACCCGTCGCT
>DAIPYJ010000088.1:0-11672 GCA_036782775.1 Candidatus Dormiibacterota bacterium
ATGCTTCAGCATAGAACGCTGCTCCACGCTGAGCGAGAGCAGCGTTCGGACACGCTCTATGATGATGCTCGGCTGCGTCGGCTTCGTGATCGTGGTCGCCGTGCTCAGCGTGTTGTGGAGCGCGCTGGCGGGGCTCGGACAGGACAACCTGCGGCGGCTGGTTGGCTACGTCGTCATGAGTCACATGGCGCTGATCCTGTTGGCGGCCGCCTCGGCCACACCGGTGGCGATCAACGGGGCGATCCTCTTGATGGTCGCCGAGGGCTTGAGCGCCGCCCTGCTGGTGTTGACGGCAGCCGCGGTCATCGAACGCGCCGGCACCGCGTCGATCCGCGCCATGGGCGGGATGGCGGGGCGCATGACCAGGGGCGCGGTGCTGGCGATGCTCGCCGCGCTGGCCGCCGCGGGGTTTCCCGGCCTCGGCACCTTCGTCGGGATGCTGATGGTCGTGCTCGGCGCCTATGGCAACCACCGGCTGGCGACGCCGCTGGTCGTGGTCGGGATGCTCCTGACGTCGGCCGCCCTGATCTGGACGGTTCAGCGGATCTTTTTCGGCGGCCAGCCCGAAGACCAGGCCCGCATGCGGGACCTGGGCACGCTCGAGCTGGGTAACACCATCGGGTTGCTCGCCTTCATCGTCCTGCTCGGCATCCTGCCCGGGATCCTCATGGACAGCATCAACTTCTCGGTGATCACGCTGCTCTCGGGGACCGGGTGAAGACCTTCTCGAACCTGCTGGCGTTTTCTCCCGAGCTCTGGCTGCTGCTGGGCGCGATCGTGATCGCGGCCACGGGCCGCTTCAGCTCGCTGCGAACCACCACGACGATCGCGCTGGTCACGCTCGTGCTGGCATTCGCCGCCCTCGCCACGCAGTTCAAGCAAACCATCGTCATCCTCGACGACGCCTTCCTGCTGGACGGCTACGCCATCGTCATCGACGTGGCGATCCTCGGGGCGGCCGCGCTCGCGCTGCTGGCGAGCCAGGCGGACCTGCTCCCCGGCGATCCCGAGCGTCCCAGCGTCCCCGCGTTTTACCTGCTGGCGACGCTCGGGGCGATGCTCGCGGTCTCGGCCGGCGAGCTGATCTCGCTGTTCGTCTCGCTCGAGCTGCTCGCCATCAACCTCTATGTGCTCGCCGGCCTGTTGCGCCGGGGATCCGGGTCTGCCGCCATCAGCCTGGGCTACGCGCTGGCCGGCGCCGTCACATCCGGATTGCTGCTCTACGGGCTGGCAATCTTCTTCGGATTGTCGGGGCAGATTCAGCTGCGCCCGGCCGCCGCCGGGCTCGCCGGCGTCAAGCCGAACCAGGCGGCGGTGATGCTGATGTTGAGCCTGCTGATCGCCGGCTTCTCCCTCCGCATCGGCCTGCTGCCGGTTCGCTGGTGGCGTTCTGGGTTCGAAACCGGTGTCTCGCTCCGCGCGGTGCTGCTGGTGCAGTCGCTGGGCGTGGTGACGGGGCTGGCCGTCTTCGGCCGCTTGCTTGGAATGAGCCTGACGGGCACGCGGATTCCCTACGCGCCGGTCTTCGCCGCGGTGGCGGCGATCGTCATGACCGCGGGCACGCTGCTCGCGATCACGCAGTCGAGCCTGCGGCGGATGCTGCTCTACAGCACGATTGCCCAGTCCGGGTTCGCGCTGGCCGCCTTCACGGATCTTCCTCGGCTGGGCTTGAGCGCGCTGATCGTCTTCCTGGTGGCGATGGCGCTGACCACCGTCACCGCGTTTGGGGCCGTAATCGCGTACACCCGATCCGTCCACAGCGACGCGGTGGGGGATCTGGCCGGGATTTCGGTACCGGCGCCCGGGATTGCGCTCGCTCTCGGCCTGGCCCTGCTGTCGATGGCGGGAGTCCCCCCGCTTGCCGGATTTCTGGGACGGCTCCTCATCCTGCAGGCCACCGTCGATGGCGGTTACGCCTGGCTGGCCGTCATCGGGCTGGCCAACATGGTGATTGCGACGCTCGGCATGGTGCGAGTCATTCGGATCGCCTTCATCGAGCCGCCCGTGTTCGAGGTCGTCCCGGCCAAGCTCGACCGCGGAATCCGGGCGGCGGTCGGACTGGCCTGCGCGGGGGTCGTGTTCATGGGCCTCCTCATGGAACCGCTCTACCGGGCCGCCAGCTATGGCAAGTCGGCCATTCTTCACTGAGCGTGACCGGGCGAGCCGCTATCAAGCTTTGAGGTAATTCAACCGCCGTTGTTTTTGGCTGCGGCAGGGTAACCTTCCGCCGCATGGCCTCGTTCAACGGGCGCGCCATGGGAACTTCTCCGTCGCCGAGGCGCCGGCGCCGTTCCCAGAACGCCACGCGGCGCTTCGTTCGCACCGTCGTGATGCTGCTGACGGCGGGCGTGCTGGTCATCCTGGCGGGAACGGGGACCCTGCTCTACAGCTACGCCGGCGAGCTGCCCAGCCTGGACCATCTCAGCGCCCAGAGCCTGCCGCAAACGACCAGGATCTATGCCCGGGACGGTGTCACCCTGCTGGACGAGCGATACCAGCAGCGCCGCACGGTGGTCCCGCTGAGCGAAATGTCGTGGGACCTGCGCCACGCGACGATCTCGATCGAGGACAAGGACTTCTACAACCACGGCGCGGTCAACCCGGTGCGCATGATCGCGGCCGGGATCTACGACGTCCTTCACCGCAGCGCGGCGCAGGGCGGGAGCACGATCACGCAGCAGCTGGTCAAGAACTATCTGCTTTCCGACAGCGCCAGCAGCCGGAGCCTCGATCGGAAGGCCCGCGAGCTGATCCTCGCGGTGCAGCTGGAGCAGCAGTACAGCAAAGACCAGATCCTCGAGATGTACCTGAACACGATCTATTACGGCAACCAGGCATTCGGCGTGGAAGCTGCTGCCCAGACCTACTTCGGCGTATCCGCGCGCAACCTGGACCTGGCGCAGGCGAGCTTTCTCGCCGGCCTCCCGCAGCAGCCGACAACCTTCAATCCCTTCCTGACCCAGGGTTATGCGAATGCCAAGATCCGGCAGCGCCAGGTGCTCGATGCCATGGTGCGCGATGCGTATCTCAGCGCGGCCAGCGCGAACAAGGCCTACGCCGAAGATCTCGGGCCGGCGCTGACCGCGGCGCACCAGGCGATCGCCGCGCAGCGATCATCGCTGGCACCCCATTTCATCGATTACGTCTGGAACGAGCTCGAGCAGCGCTACGACCCCGGCTACCTGCTGACCGCCGGGCTGAAGATCGTGACCACTCTCGACCCGCGCACCCAGGCGCTGGCACAGCAAGCCGTCCGCGATGGGGTCGCCAAGTTCGCCAACAGCTACCGCGTGAACAACGGCGCCATGCTGGTGATGAATCCGCACACCGGCGAGATCCTCGCCATGGTCGGCAGCGCCGATTACAACAACGCGGCGATCGGCGGCGAGGTCAATTACACGGTCGAGCCCAGGCAGCCGGGCTCGTCGTTCAAGCCGTATACCTACGTCACCGCGTTGATGAACGGCTGGACGCCGGCCTCTCCGCTCGACGACAGCAACGGTGCCAGGGCATTTCCCGGATATCCGGTCCACGACTGGGACGGCAAGGAGCTGGGGACGATCACGCTTCGGCAATCGCTGCAGCAATCGCGCAACATCTCGTCGGTGCATCTGTTCAAGGACGTGGGCGTCCAAAAAGTGCTCGACCTGGCAACCACGCTGGGGATCACAACCAGGCTCGATCCGACCCTTCCAACCACACTCGGTGCGAGCGAGGTGCGGATGATCGACCATCTGTCCGCCTACAGCGCCTTTGCCGACGGCGGCCTGAAAATCGAGCCGATGGACGTCCTCGAGGTGCGCGACGCCGCGGGGAATCTCCTCGAGTCACACGCCCCCCAGGCGGATGCGGGACCGCGCGTGCTGCCGGCGTCGGCCACCTACCTGCTTACCGACGTCCTCAAGGGCGCCGTCCACCCGTCGATGGGCATCCCGGTGGCCGCCAAGTCGGGGACGACCACCGACTTCAAGGACGCCTGGTACGTCGGCTACAGCACGGACATGGCGGTCGCCGCCTGGATGGGCCGGACGGTGAGCACCCCGACGCCGCACAACGAATCGATGTCGACGGCGCGATACGGCGGGCTCTGGGGCGAGGTGGGCCCTGCCTTTTCCTGGCGGGAGTTCATGAAGGCGTATTACGCGGGCAAGAAGCCGGCCGACTGGACCCGGCCCGCCGAGGTCTCCTCGATGGCACTCTGCAAGCTCACCGGCCAGCCGGCGCTCGACGGCCTGGCGCCCGACCTGGCGATCACCGACCTGGTGGTCACCCCCGACCGCGGTTCGCCTCGCGCCGCCTGCGGGTCGGTTCCGGGCAGCGATGGGCCGGCGGCATCGCCGACCCCTGCAGCTGACTCCGGCGGCTGATCCCGCCGAACGGTCCTTGACGCGTCGAGCCAAACGGATTTAACTCAAAGGCGTGGTCCGCCGTCCAAACGAGGGGACGGGCCAGAATTCGGAGCCCGATCTCCCGCCCAATATCTTCGTCATCGGCCTCCTCCACGAGCTCAGGAACGGGGGGTACAGTCGCCGCGCCTGGGCTGCCTTCTGGCGCGCCTCCTGGACCCGGTCGATGCAGATCCTGCAGATGAGCGACGAGCTGCGTGGGTCCTGGCTGCGCTTCACCATGGCCGGGATCGCCGGCATCACCGCCGCATCGGTTGGCGTCTATGCGGCCTTCGGCCTGGGCGATGCGATTCCCTTTCTGCTGACCAGCCTGATCTGGTGGGGCGTCTTGATGTTCGACCTGTCCTTGCACCTGGGGCTGATGGTCAATCTCGAGTCGGGTGAGCTGCTGCAGACGCTCGGCTGGCCTAACCGGCTGACCGAGATCCGAGGCTTTGCCGCGGTTTGGGTTGCCTGGGTGGCTCACTGGGCGACCGCCGGCGCCTACCTGCCGCTGGTCGGCGTCTTCGGGCTGGCCGCTTTCACCGACCTGGCGGATGGGTGGCTGGCGCGGCGCCGCCACCGGTCGACACGATGGGGCCGCCTGTACGACCCGGTGATCGACGGCATCTTCTTCAGTGTCGCCGCCATCTCGCTGGCGCTCATCGGCGTGCTGCCCGAATGGCTGGCCGCGCTCGTGAGCTTCCGCTATGCCTTGCCGATCGTGGGAGGGCTGACGTTTCTCGTGCTCCGTCGACGGAATCTCCGGGTTCGTCACACGCCATGGGGCCGGGCCTCATCGGCGGCCATCGCGCTGACCGTCTTTGGGGCGGCCGCGGCAACCTTCCTGCATTTGCCCTTCGCACGGATCGCGCCCCTGTTCTACCTGCTGGTCGGGATCACCGCGCTGGGTGCGCTGATCACGATCCTGATGAAAGGCATCGAGCAGGCCTAGCTCGATTCGCTCGGTGATGCTATGGGAGGAAGCGAGTCGCGTACCGCCGCCCCAACTTCGCCATGAATTCAGGATCCGCCGGCTCCGGTATTGGTTCCGGTTCACCGGGAACGACGAGTTGGCCGATATCGCGCCAGTAGTTCTCGAAACCCGACGGTGTAAGCATCCACAAAACGCGCACGTCACCAGGTGGCCGCGGTAAGTAGCGATGCGGAATGCCCCGCGGAAGGAACGCGAACGATCCGGTACGCGCTTCGAAGCGGTCCTCGCCAACCTCCAGTCCGAGCTGCCCTTCGATGACGTACACCGCCTCATCAGTATGGTCATGAACGTGGGCCGGGGCAGCAGCGACGGGATGAAGCAGTGTCTCGACGACGGCAAAGCCTGGACCGACCTGGTTCGCGCTCGCTTTGAATGTGAACCGATTTCCCCGTACCCACCACTCTTCGACACCTTGGTTCGGAGCTAGGAAGTACGGCTGCTTGACATCGGCTGGCTCCATAAACTCGGTTCTTCGATACTACGGTAGCTGTCACGGTCTCTCATGCGTTGGGTGCGCCTAAAATGCCTCCGGTGCGAGCCCGTCTAATCGTCCCGATATGCATTGTCGCTGCGCTCGCCGCCTGTGCGACGGCCCCGACCCGGACAGCGCAGGCGAACGTCAAAGTCGGTGCCGTGTTCCCCTTGAGCGGACCACAGGCGCCGCTCGCGAAGCAGGAATACTCTGGAGTCCAGATCGCGCGCGATTTCGCCAACGCCGATGGCGGGATCCATGGGGTGCCGATCACGCTGGTCACCAAGGAGGTCACGGATCCCTCACAGGCCAGCGCTCGCGTCAGCGAGCTCAAGCGTGCCGGCGTCACGAGCGTGGTCGGCGCCTATTCGAGCAGCCTCTCGATGCCGGTCAGCGCCGCCGCCCAGAACGAAGGCTTGCTGTACTGGGAGGCCGGCGCGGTCGCGGACCAGCTGACCGGGCGCGGCTATCCGCTCGTCTTCCGGGTGGGCGCGACGGGAACCAACCTGGGCACGATGTCCAGTCACTTCGCCGCGCAGGTGATCGCGCCACGGCTGAACAAGGCGCCGAGCGCGCTGCGGCTCGTGGTCGTGCACAACGTCGACGGCTATCCGAGCTCGGTCGCCGACGCGGTGCAGAAACAGGCGCGGCTCGAAGGCTTCCAGGTCGTGAATGACGTCCAGTACGACGCGCGTGTGCCGGATTGGCCGACTGTCCTCGACCAGGTGCGAGCGTCGGCGCCGAACATCCTGGTACTCGCCTCCTACATCGATGACGGCGTCGCCTTTCGTCGGGCGATGGTCCAGAGCGGCCTGCACGTCGATGCCTTCATCGGCTCGACGATGGCGCAGTGCATCCCCGATTTCGGCGCCATGATGGGCGCTGACGCAATCGGCGTCTTTGCCTCGGACCGGCCGCCCGGCAAGGGATTCAATCCCGGCGCGCTCAATGCGAGCGGCCTGGCGATCTATGACCGGTTTTCCAGCGAATACACGCGCCGGTTCGGCACCGCGCCGACAGAGGAAGCCTTGGCCGGCTTCTCGGCAGCCTGGGTGCTCTTTCATTACCTGCTGCCGCACGCGCATGGCTCGGACGCGAGCGCGCTGGCAGCGACCGCCCGAAGCCTCGACCTGCCGCCGGGGACACTGCCCAATGGCGGCGGCGTGAAATTCGCGTCGTCGGGCAGCTTGATGGGGCAGAACACTCTGGCGGCAAGCGTCATCTGGCAGTGGCAGGCCGTCCGCCACAGCGTCACCGTCTACCCACCGGTCTTCGCGACCGGGACGCCGAGCCTCATCCCGCTGCCGCGGTGATCGGCGCCCGACTCGCCGCGCCGCGGCGGGCCGCGGTCATGACCAGCCTGGTGCTGGCGGCTGCGGTGCTTCGCGCCGCGCTGCTGCCGCTGGGCGACCCATTTAGCGCGGCCGTGTTTGCCGCGTGCCTGTTGGGGATCACGGCTGCAGGCGGCGTGTCCCTGAACGATGCCGTGCGATGGGGGAGGGGACGCGCGATCGTCGCTGGGATCGGCGTGGGGGTCCTCCTGATCGCGCCGTTGGTCGGGGGCGGCATGACCGGACGACCGCTCGCCGCCTTCTGGTCGTGGGCGTTGATCGCGGCGCTGGTCGCAACCCTGGAGGAGACTGCGATTCGCGGCGTTCTCTACCAGCACTGGCGCGACGAGGCGGGAACGTTGACAGCGATCATCATCGGGGCTGCGGTCTTCGCGCTCATCCACCTGTTCCGATACGGCGTTGCCGCAATGCCACTGGATTTTTCGGTTGGTCTGGCCCTCGGCGGTTTACGGGCAATCTCCGGTCGGATCCTGCCCTGCGCCGTCGCCCACACGATGGCCGACTGGGGCGCCTGGTTCTGGGCATGAGGGCGCACCGCCTCGGGCTGCTCGTCCTGCTGCTTGGCGTCGTCGGTGCGGCGCTGCTCCATGGCATTGGAGCGCCGCCCGTGTACGACGGGATCAGCGTGCCGCCCGCGCCCTATTGCTACCAGTCGCCGCCACCCAATCTCGCCAACGGCAATTGCACGCCGAAGGGAGGTCAAAGCACCTTACCGGCGCCCGGTGGTTCAGTGGCCGGGGGCGGCGTGCAGACCGACGACGCGCAGGTGATCACCTTCTGGGGACCGGGAACGTTGCGGGCGCCGTCCGGGGCGACCGGTGTGAAGTGCACCATCACGCCGGTGGCCGATCCGCCCTCGCCGCCGTCCGGCCTCGAGATCCGGGGCAACGTCTACAGCATCAAGTGTGTCGGCCAGCCGGGCAACGGCACGGTCACCCTCACCTCGACCTTTCACCTGACCCTGCGGATCCCGCCGGGGACCGTCAACGACATTCGCTATTGGGACGGCCAGACCTGGCACAACCTCACGACGCTCTTCGCGCCCGGTGGAGACCCGTTCGCGAGCGTCAACGCGCCGGGCCTTGGCGAATACGCTGCCATGGCGCGCAACGGCGCCTCGACGTCCAGCAGCCCTTTCAGCGACCTCAGCCGCTACCTCGAGTTCCTCGGCATCCTGGCGCTGGTCGTCATCTTCGGCGTGATCGCGCTGGTGCAGGAGATCCGGCGCCGCCGTCAGCTGCGAGCGTCGGCGACGCCGACCGGCGGCCGGTCGCAGAAACGAGGAAAGAAAAGGTCCCGCTGACCTAGGCTTATGGTGACCGCCATGATGCTCGTCCCGCTCCACGCCTTCGGCACGCGCTACGATCTGCCCGCCCCCCTTTACCTGTTTCTCATCGGCGCGGGCGCGGTCGTCTTTCTCTCGTTCCTGCTGGTCCTGCAGCGCCCGGTGCTGCGAGTTCAGCCGACCGGAGATGATCTGCCGCCGGTCCTGCGGACGCCGAGCTGGGCGGGATGGCTGATGGTGCTGCTGGGCCTGGTCCTGATCTTCGGCGGCCTCTACGGCTCGCGGAGCACGCCGGACAACGTGATCGTGACCGCCTTCTGGCTGGTGTTTTGGATCGGTGTGCCGATCAGCGTCGCGATCATCGGAAACTACTGGCCCTACATCAGCCCGTTGAACGTCGTCGCACGGCTGGTTGGTCCCAGCGCCCGCCTGGCCTGGCCCGGATGGTGGGGCTACTGGCCGGCGACGATCCTGTTCTTCCTGTTTGCCTGCGGTGAGCTGATCTTCAACGGCGTCACCACGACGCCGGCGGGTGCGGCGCAGGTGCTGCTGGCCTATGGGCTCGTCAACGCGATCATGGCCTGGCTGTTCGGCGCCGAGACCTGGCTGCGCCGCGGCGAAGTGTTTTCCGTCCTCTTCGCCACCTGGGGACGGCTCGGGTTCTTTCGCTTCGGCGCCCCAGGCCGGCGCGGGTTCTTCGGCGGCCTGACGCGGCCGTTCGAGGCAAATGTCAGCCGGCTAACGTTCGTGCTGCTGCTGCTGGTCTCGGTGAGCTTCGACGGCCTGCTGGCCACCCCCTTGTGGAGGAACAGCATCAACACCCTGCCGGCGACCTTGAAACCGGGATCAGCCTGGTACACGGCCTTGCTGGTCATCGTGTTCGCGGCGATGGTCGGGTTGATCTGGGGGCTCTTCACCGGCTTTGCCGCCGCCGTTCGCGCAGTAGGTCGTCTCGATGATCCGCTGATACGGGTGATCGCCGGCCTGATTCCGTCCCTGGCCCCGATCGCCTTCGGCTACCTGCTGGCGCACAACCTCGACTACCTCGCCATCAACGGCCAGCTGTTGATCCACCAGGCGTCGGATCCGTTCGGCAGCGGCACGCTCAATCTCCTGGGGACGGTCAATTACGAACCGAATCGCAACCTGATCCCTACCGGATTCATCTGGTACTTCGAGATCCTGCTGATCATCGCGGTGCATGTGGCCGCCGTCGTGCTGGCACACGGCTACCTGGGCCGGACGGCACGAACGGAGGTCCAGGGGCGGCGCGCGGAATGGCCCTGGATCGCCGCCATGGTCGGTTACACGATGTCGAGCTTGTGGCTGTTAGCGCAACCAATCGTGAAGGAGGGCGTCAAAGGCTGACCCGTGGTTGTTCTGCACGCGAGCCTGAGCCTCTGGACCTGGTCGTGGGACCCTACCGTGGTGGCGGGAACGCTGGCGCTGGCGGCCGGCTATGCCTGGCTGGTTGGCCGCCGCGGGCGAGCGGCCGACTGGTCACCGCTCGCGCGCGTCTATTTCGCCGGCGGGCTTCTCCTTCTTTTTCTGGCGCTCGAGTCACCGATCGACGTCGGCGGCGACAACTACCTGTTCAGCGCGCACATGCTGCAGCACCTCTTGCTCGCGATGGTCGTGCCGCCGTTACTGCTGCTCGGCCTGCCGGACGCCTGGCGAGGCGCGGGACGGCTGCGGGTCTCGCCGCTGGCGGCTAATATCCTGTTCAACCTGGTGCTGGCCGTCTGGCACCTGCCGTTTCTCTATGAAGCGACGCTTCGCAACCAGCCGATTCACGTGCTCGAGCACCTCAGCTTTCTCGCGGCGGGCATGATCTTCTGGTGGCCCATCATCGTGCCTTCCGCCACACGCAAGGCGATGAGCGTGGTCGGGAAGATCGCCTATCTAGGGTTTGCGGGTGTGCCACCAACCATCCTGGGGCTGGCATTCATCCTCTCGCCGACGGTGCTGTATCCCTTCTATGCCGCGGCGCCACGCGTAACACCGCTCTCACCGCTCGACGACCAGTTGATCGCGGGGCTGGTGATGTTCGGACTGGGAAACATCATCTATTTCATCGCGATCTCGATCATCTTCTTCAGCCTCGACGACAAGGAGGCGACCGCCGGCGAGGCGTCGCCGGTCGCACTGGAAGCGCCGATGAGGCGCTAGCGCGGTAACGCCCCCTCACTACCCTCCCCCGCGAGCGGGGGAGGGAAATGCTTCCGTGCCAGTCGTGTGGGCGCGCGTCGGCGGCCCGATTGTCGTGCTGCTCAGTATCAGCAGCGCCCACGCGGTGATCCACGCCTACTCGACCTTGCTGCCGCTGATCTACCCGCTGGCCCTGACCGAGCTGCACTTTTCCGTGTTCGCGCTGGGCATCATGGTTGCGGTCGCCAATCTCTCCGGCGGCTTCCTGCAGTTGGGGGCCGGGCTGGTCACCCGCGTGATTCGGCGACACACCCTGATCTGGCTCGGCGCTCTGCTGATGGCGGCGGCGGCCGCCCTGACCGCCGCCTCGGGCAGCTTTCTTGAGTTTTCCCTGGGTAACGTGCTCCGGTCGATCGCGACCAGCCCACAGCATCCGATCGGAAACTCCTTGCTCTCGGATCTCTACCAGCGCGCGCGGCATGGCACCGCGATCGCCGCGCACGTGGCGGGTGGAAACGTCGGCACGGTCGTCCTGACGCCGGTCGCGGCCGTGCTGTTGAGCACGCTTGGCTGGCGCCAGGCGCTGCTGCTGCTGACCATCCCGGCCGTGGTCGCCGGCCTGATCGTGCTGCTGGCGATCGGCGAGCGCCCGCGCCCGCAGACCAGCCGGACGGCGATGGGCGACATGCTGGCCGGGCTGCGCCAGGTCCGGCGCTCGCGCACCCTGGTGCTGATCTTCCTCGCCTCGCTGATCGCCGCCGGCGGCCGAGGGCTCGGCGTCGTCATCCTCGTTGTTCCGCTCTACCTCAAGCTGGCGTTGCACCTGTCGAATGCGTTGGTCGCCGAACTCTATCTCGTCATACTGGTCGGCAGTGTCATCGGTCCGCTGGTCGCGGGCCCGATCAGCGATCGGATCGGTCGCCGCACCGTGCTCCTGCTGGCCTACCCGCTGAGTGCGATCACGACCATCGGCCTCTTCATGGCACCGCCCGGGGGGCCATGGCTCGCCATCGCCCTGGCGGCGATGGGCCTC
>DAIPYJ010000089.1:0-11385 GCA_036782775.1 Candidatus Dormiibacterota bacterium
AGGCCGGTGTTGCGCCGACCACTTGAATCCGCCCCCCACAAGTGGGGAGAGGGAGGAACTCACGAGCGTGAGCGTCAACCCTCGGTTCGAATGGACCTTTATCGCGGCCACGACATGGCTGCTCACCGGCGCCTACCTGGACGCCTGGGCGCACCGCCACTTCGCCTTTGAGACCTTCTTCACGCCCTGGCATGGCGTCCTCTACTCCGGCATGGCCGCGGTGCTCATCTATCTCGCCGTCAACACGCTGCGGAACCAGGCACGCGGTATGGCCCTGACCCGAGCCCTGCCCGATGGCTATGGGCTCTCGCTGGTGGGGTGCATCGCCTTTGGCATCTCCGGCTCGATCGACATGCTCTGGCATCTGCGGTTCGGCATCGAGCGGAGCCTTTCCGCCTTGATCAGCCCGCCGCACCTCCTATTGATGGCCTCGCTGGCGCTGATCGCGACGGGTCCGCTGCGGGCGGCCTGGCGCCGGCCCGTCATCCGGGCGCCCTGGACGGCGATCATCTCGGCCAGCATGCTGCTCTCGATGTTCACCTTCTTCAACCAGTTCGACGAACCGCTGGTCAATCCATGGCCTGGGTTCAAAGCGACCAATGACATCGTTCCCTACATTCAGCAGCTGGGGATTCTCGGCATCATGGTGCAGAGCGCCCTATTGACCGGCATCGTCCTCTATCTGTTGCGTCGGTTCGAGTTGCCCTTTGGCAGCATCGCGGTGATCGCGGGATTGAACGGCATCCTTCTAGGTGCGCTCGAGGAGCAGTTCACGCTCATCCCCGTCGCCATCGTTGGCGGCCTGCTTGCCGACCTGGTCCTCAGGTGGCTCCGGCCGGGACCGGAGCGGCTCGGCGCCATCCGCTTGGCGACCTTCATGGGCCCGGTTGCCGTGTCCTCGCTCTACCTGCTGCTGGTCAGCATGACGATCGGCATGGCCTGGCCGGTGACGCTCTGGCTTGGGTCGGTGGTCGTGTCCGGCGCGATTGGCCTGCTGCTCAGCTATCTCGTCTTTCCGCCCCCTCCCCCACCCTGCCCCAGCAAGCGTTCTAACGGCCGTCCGTTGCTCCGGCATGGCGCTCTCTTTTCCGACCCCGCTTGATCGAGCGGCTACCGACCAGCTCCGGTATTTCAAGCCGCTCAGGGCCGCAATCAGTGTGGCCGTCATCCTGGCCGCGGGATCAGCACTGGTCCTGTGGGGCTGGTTTGATCTGCGCCATGCCAGGGCTGTCCTCGAAGGCGCGATCCTCACCCTGGTGCTGGTCTTCCTGACGGTGAGGATCTTCCTGCCACGGACGCTGGTCGCGGACGGAGCGTCGATCCGCTGGACGATCCAGGGCCGCGGGCCGGCACGCGAGGCGCGACAGGCGGAGGTCCGTGCGATCCGCTTCCTGACCACCACCGGTCCGGGTCGGCAGCGCTATTACTTCGTCAACCGTGACGGCGCTGCGCTGCTATGGGTCGATCGGTTCAGCGCTCAGCAGATGCGCTCCTTCGCAAACTACCTCGGTGTGGATGTCAGTCCGGTCGACACACCTCCACCGGTTGAAGCGGAGACCGACGCGGTCGACGAACGGTGGCGGGCTGTGGGCAGGAAGCGTGCGCAGGTCGCCGCCTTCGCCACCGTCGGCCTGCTCGGATTGGCGATGACGATCTTCCTTGCGGTGGTCGCCTTCAGGTCGGTCAGTGAGTGGTCGGCCTACCAACGCGGGGGCGTCTGCACGCAGCCGCCCAGCGACCCGCTGAGCTGCCGGCTCGAAGCCACAGCGACCGTGACCGCCGTCCAGCAGAGCCGGGGATGGACTGGTGTCCATCTGAGCTTTTCTCAGGACACGCTGGCAGGCGGTGACCACCGGTCCGTGTTCGAGTGGCTCCTGCCGGGGACGCACCCACAGCCAGCACCGGTCGCAGGCCAGGCAGCGACGGTCGAAGTCTTCAACCGCAGCGATGTCACCGCTGTGAACGGCGCCCAGACCCGCGACTACCAGACGATGAAGTCGAACGCAACCTGGTGGTATGTGCTCGTCCCGATCATCATCCCCATCGTCATGGGATGGTTCGCCTATGGCTCCTGGAAGAGCGATGTGACTGGTTTCGAGCGCTGGGATGGCAGCCGCAGGAAAACCCCGAGGCGGCAGTCACCCGTCTGGCTTCGGCCGCTGGCTCGCCTCGGTGGTCGACTCTGGATGGCGTGGGTCGGCTGACCTCAGGTTTGGCTTCCAGCGGCGACTCCGTTATGCGGAGGTAATTCCGGTCGTGCTCCTCAACTGCGACGCAAGCGAATTCGCCTGGGCAGCCTGGCCGAGACGCTGGACTCTGAGCAAGTCCTCGACGGTCGCGAGCAGGCCGAAATGATCGAGCGGCGTGCTGATCTGGCCCTGGACCTTGCTCGAGAGGACCAACAGGGCAACGTGGCCGTCGCCCGCGCTCGACTCGTCCCAGGTGATGAACAGGACGCCGCCCTGCTGCCAGGCGGCTGAGCCGGTGATCTGCGGCACTGTCTGCGAGAGCCATTGATCGCTGCGCGCGGTGCCGCAATCGTGGCCGTCGTTGCAGAGGCCGGGTGTGATCCACGAGAGCTGCGGCGTATTTCCGTTCAGGTCGCCCGCGAGCTGATCCGTTGACACGATATTCGCCGGGCACTGCCCGCCGTAATAGGCGAAGGGGTTGTGTTTGAGGGCGTAGGGGTAGGGGCTGTTGAAGCAATCGCCGCTGAAGCCTTCGAAGTACGCCTTCCAGGCGATCCCGGCGGCGGTCAGCTGGTCGCCAAGTCCGCTCGCAGGCAAACGATGGTAGCCGTCATCCCGAACGCCCCACGTCGATCCCGATGTCATGGCCAGATAGTTCGGCAGGCTGGGACTGGCCACGTCGTGGTAATCGGTGGCGACGGCGTACTGGCTGGCCAGGCTGCTGATGTAGGGCTGGGCGAGCGAGCGGCTGTAGGAGCTGTTCTCGAGCACGATCACGAAGACGTGCTCGGGCGAAGGCGTCGGCGTGGCCGATGGCGATGGAGAGGTTGAAGCGGCCGTGGGTGATTTGCCCGGCGGACGCTTGGACTGCATCACGGGCTGACAGGCGGCGCTGATCAGCAGGATGCCGATCCCCAGAGGGACCAGCCGGCGGATAGTCCCGATGTCAAAATATGATGGCAGGCGAGGCTAAAGCGACGCTGAAAGCACTGTGAGAGGGGCCTAAGACTGGCGAAGCAGCTTGATCGCCGTTAGCCCGGTCTTCATCCACTGCGGCGAATCGAGCCAATCCTCGACGCCCCAGAGTAAATAGGCGCTCACGCCGTGGCCGCGATAGGCAAGCGCGCTGGAGAGCAGGTCGCGCGTCGTGAAGCCGGTTGTGCCAATCCAGGGGCTGCCCTGCATCTCCGTGACCCAGAGCGCACGGCCGGTCTTCTGTGCCTGGGATTGCCAGAAGTCGAGCGATTCCTCTTTCCAGGCGATCCGGGTGCTGGGACTGATCACGTCCAGCGGCGTCGATTGGGTCACGACGTAGAGGTCGAGGCCGAGGGTGTCGCCCATGGTGAGCGCTTGCGAGGGATGCCCAACCGGCTTGGCGCCGGGCAGGTGCTGGTAGAGCCAGGCGATCGGGCTGGCGCCCTCGATGTCCTGGACCGGATGTGCCGAGTTGAACGTCGTGATGACGACCTCGTGGACGAGGTCGATCGAGCGAAGGAGCTCAACTTCCTTCTGAACCGTCGACCCGGAGAGCGATCCTTTGCTGACGCCGTCGATGGTCGCGTCGTCGAGCGGTTCGTTCTCCACCTGCCAGGCGCGCAGGAGCGACAGATTCACGTAGCGATGGAAGGTGGTCTGCAGATAACGTCGGTAGCTCGAGGTTTTGATCAGCGTCTCGAGGTTGTGCACCTTGCTGGTGTCGAGCCAGGCGGGCAGATGCACCTCGGGAAAAACGAGATTGCGCGCTCCGACGACGAGCACGACCTGCGTATGTCGTGCTCCCTTCTTCGCGTTGTGCGCCCGAATGGTCTGGATCATCCGGTCGATCTCCCGATAGTCGAGCGTGTTTGCGGTGGGCGCGACCGAGTCCCAGTAGATCGGCAGGCGCACGAGGTCGGGCTGCAGCTCCTGGAGCAGGCGGCTCAGGACCTCTTCCGGCGGCCGCCCATCGGTAATCGCGAGCGGGCTGAACGAGAAGCCGACCAGCGGCGGATTCAAAACCGGCGGCGGCGGATCGACGGCAAGCGTTGGGAAGGCTGCCGTAGGAACCGCCACCGCGACGCCGGCGGAGATCGCGAGCACGATCAGACGCAGGCCGCCCCTCAGCCAGCCCAAACCGGTCAAACGTTTCCCCACGCTTGTGCCAATAATGCCGCAAAAGGCTGAGAAGACGTTGAGGCTAAACTCGGCCTCGTGGCTGCCGCGCCCCTAGCCGGTATTCGCGTGCTCGAGGTGGGCAACTACATGGCGGCACCCTTCTGCACCATGCAGCTCGCCGACCTTGGCGCCGAGGTCATCAAGATCGAGAACCCGCAGGGCGGCGACGTGGTGCGCCGGCTGGGACCATTCCTCGACGGCGAGAGCTCGCCGTTCATCCGGCTCAACCGCAACAAGCGATCTCTCGCCCTCGACCTGAAGGCGGACCAAGGGAAAGCCGTCTTTCGCAAGCTGGCGATGGACGCCGATGTCATCGTCGAGAACCTCCGGCCCGGAACCATGCGCGAGCTCGGCCTCGACGATGCGGCCCTCCGTCCGGATCATCCGGAGCTGATTTACGTGGCTGCATCCGGATGGGGCCAGGATGGCCCGCTTAAGGATCAACCCGGGCTGGACATCATGGCCCAGGCGCGCTCGGGGCTGATGAGCATCACCGGCATGCCCGGCGGCGACCCGGTCAAAATCGGCGTCCCGATGTGCGATCTCGTGTGTGCGCTCTACGGCGCGATGGCCGCGCTTGCCGCCCTGTACGAGCGGCAGAAAACCGGAATCGGCCAGTTCATCGACGTCAGCCTGCTCGAATCCGGTGTCTCGTTCGCTATTTGGGAAGCGGGGAAATACTTTGCGACCGGCGAGATCCCAGAACCGCTCGGCTCGGCGCATCAAACCAACGCGCCGTATCAGGCGGTCCGCTCCAGCGACGGTTGGTTCACCATCGGGGCAGCGACCGAGAAAACCTGGGAGGCCTTCTGCCATGCGCTGGGCTTGGAATCGATGCTCACCGATGCTCGCTATCTCGACATGAACCGCCGCCATCAGAACCGGGAGAGCCTGATCGCATCGATCGAGGCCCTGACCGTCACGCGGCCGACCCAGCACTGGCTCGACCTCCTCGTCAAGGCGGGGGTACCGTGTGCGCCAATCGAAAATTACGGCGAGGTCTTTACCGATGCCCATCTGGAGGCACGCCAGTTTTTCTGGGATGGCCGGCATCCAACGCTTGGACCGGTCCGCCAGATCGGGTCACCGATGCGCTTTGCCCGGACACCGGCGCGGCGCGATCACGCCGGACCGCGCCTGGGTGAAGACTCGGTCGCCATCCTCAGCGAGCTCGGCTATTCGGCGATGGAGATCGAACGCATGCAGGCCGGCGGCGTGATTGGCGTTCCGCAGGCCATTTCGGCGGTATGAGTCAACCGCAGCCTGCTTCGGCCGACGAACTTCTCACAGAGCGGCGAGGCGCCGTGCAGTGGATCATTTTCAATCGGCCCCAGGCGCGCAACGCCCTGACCTGGCAGATGTACGACCGGCTGGTCGAAGAGTGTCAGGCCGTCAACGAGGATGGCACTATCCGCGCCGTGGTGCTCACCGGTGCCGGCGGCCAGGCCTTCGTCGCCGGGACCGATATCCGCCAGTTTCGGGATCACTTTCGGACTGAGCAGGACGCGCTCGAGTACGAGGCACGTGGCAGCCAGGTCATGAATGCGCTCGAGTCCGTTCGCGTGCCAACCATCGCCGCGATCACCGGATCGTGCACCGGTGCTGGCGGCGCGATTGCGGCGGCCTGCGATCTTCGCATCGCCACGCCCTCGGCTCGCTATGGATTTCCCATCGCCAAGACGCTGGGGAATTGTCTGTCGATGTCGAACTACGCCCGAGTGGCTGCGCTGGTGGGAATGGCGCGGCTGAAGGACCTGATCATGCGGGCCCGCCTGATGGATGCCGAGGAAATGCTCGCCACCGGGATGCTCAGCGAGCTGACGGCCGACGAGGCCTCACTAGCGGAGCGGGCTCAGCAGCTCGCCGAGGAAGTGGCCGCCAACGCCCCGCTCACAATATGGGCGACCAAGGTGGCCCTGCGGCGCCTGCGTGACGCCCTGATGCCGGATGATGCCGACCGTGACCTGATCGTTCGCTGCTATCTCTCGCGCGATTTCCGGGAAGGCGTCGAGGCGTTCCTGGCGAAGCGCAAGCCCGTTTGGACCGGCGAATAAGCGACCTGATCAGGGCGGTGCGTCCATCGCAGTCCCGTAGAAGAATCGGCCTGCGGCCGAAACCGTAGCACGCCAGCCCATCGCCTTGAGGCTGGCCGCGATCTGGGGCGGACGATAAAAGACCTTCACGGCTCGAAAGTTTCGGCCGTCGTGCAGGGTCCGGCGGACCGCGTCGTCGTCGATCCGATCCTCTTCCGGGGCGCGGCCCTCCAGCTCGTCGATGAAGTACACGCGACCGCCTGGCGCGAGCGACTGCTGGACGACGCGCCAGAATGCCTCGAGCCGCGCGTGCGGAACGTGAGACAACCAGAAGGCAAAGAAGACGAGATCGTACGGTTCGGAGGGCCTCCAATTGAAGATGTCGGCGGCAACGTAGCGGACATTCGGTCGTGCGACCCGCTCGCGATTGATCGCCAGCATCTCCGGTGAGGCGTCGACTGCGGTTACCGATGCACCGTTGGCGGCAAGGAGTTGCGTCCACCAGCCGGTCCCACAAGCCAGCTCCAGAACCCGACCGAACGGCGCGAGGCGCAGCAGTTCCTGTTCGATCATCGCAATGTCGCCCGCCTCGTCACCGCCGGCGACGTTTCCTCCGAGCGTGTAGTAACGGGCGAGGTCCCGGAGCGATGCGTCGTACTCGGCGGCGCGCGCGCGATAGTAGTCGATCTGGTCGGCGACCAGCTCGCTCGTCGGATCAGCATCATCAGGATGCGAGCGCATTATTCGATGGACGCCTCACCCGCTGACGCTGGCTGAACCAACCTCGACTCGTAGGCGATGACAACGGCCTGAACTCGGTTCTCGACCCCCAGCTTGTCGAGAATGTGGGCGACGTGTGTCTTGACGGTAGCTTCGGAGATCACGAGCGTCTGCGCAATCGCATCGTTGTCCAGCCCGCGCGCCATCAAGCGCAGAACATCGAGCTCACGATCGGTCAAGCCTGAGAGGTCCTTCCCCAGCCGGCTGGGTGCGTCGCGGCTGGCATAGCGCTCGATCAAGCGTCGCGTGATGGAGGGGGCGAGCAGGGCGTCGCCACTCATCACGAGTCGAACTGCAGCAATCAGCTGCTCCGGCGTTACGTCTTTGAGCAGAAAGCCGCTGGCGCCGGCCCGCAAAGCGCCGTAGACGTACTCATCGAGATCGAAGGTGGTCAGCATGATGATGCGAAGCTCTTTTCCTCCAGAATCGGCCATGATCCGGCGGGTCGCTTCCAGGCCATCGAGCTTCGGCATCCGAATGTCCATCAAGACGACGTCCGGGCGATGCCGTTGCACCATCTGGATGGCCTCGCCGCCATCACTCGCGTCGGCCACGACGTTGATGTCAGGCTGGGATTCCAGGATCATGCGAAAGCCGGCACGCACCAGCGCCTGGTCGTCCACGATCAGGACGCGGGTAGGATTTGTCTCGCTCAATCGAGTCTCGCTGTCTCTGCGGAGGTTGCCGCCAGGGGCAGCTGAGCATGGACGGCGTAACCTCGCGATGGGCGCTTTCCAGCCTCGATCCTTCCGCCGAAGATCGCGACGCGCTCGCGCATCCCGATCAGCCCTCGGCCGATTGCGTCGCTCGGAACGATCGCCGTGCCCTCATCGATGACCTCGAGATCCAGGCTGTCGGCGCCGTAGCGAACGACGACTTCGGTCGGCGCGCCTCCACCGTATTTCAACACGTTGGTCAGCGCCTCCTGCACGATGCGATAGGCGGCGGAATCGAGGTCGGCGGCGAGCGCCACACTCTCACCCTCGACTCGTAATTGCACCGGTAGTCCAGCTTCCCTGATTCGCTCGATCAGCGCCGGCAATCGGTCCAACCGCGGTTCCGGAGCTAGCAGTGCCGGATCGGCGCCATTGTCGGCGAGTACGCCGAGCAAACGGCGAAGCTCGGCCATCGCCTCATGGCCAACGGTCTCCACATTGAGCAACGCCTCTCTCGCCGCGGCCGGTTTCTCGCTAAGGACCTGGCGGGCCGCGCCCGCCTGCACCACCATGACGCTGACGCTGTGGGCGACCACGTCGTGCAGCTCGCGGGCGATGCGGCGGCGCTCAGCCTCGGCGGCGGCTTTCAAGGCCGTTTCGTGCTCGGCCGCCTGGCGGCCGGCGGCCTCGCGTTGCTCATGGAGCGCCTTTTGGCGAGAGCCGATCTCACGACCGGCGAGATAAGCGGCCCCAAGTAAGAGGAACGGGAGGATGGCCCCTGGCACGGGCAGCGTCGAGGTTGCGCCGCGGCCGAACTCGAGCGCGATGATGATGGCGGCTGCCGTCACCGCCGCGATCGCGACGTTCTGATTGCGCGAGTAAAGGCCGACTGAAACGGCGGCGATGAGGCCGCCGATCAGAGCAGACAAGTCCGTCGAATTTCCCGCGATCCCGAGCCCGAGCAGCGCGGCTCCAAGGACGGCGATCGGCCAGCGCCGTCGCACCAGAAGGGGGACGATCGCGAGCAAGACCGCGGGCGAGCCTTCCTGGCCGTCCTGCGGCGATCCCTGGACGATCGCGAAAACGGTCAGGATGGCCACGATCGCGACGTCGATCCAGTGGACGTCGAGGCGGTGCGCGAGACGGGCGACCTGCCCCACGGCAAGACTGTACCGAGCACCGGAACGGGGCGCATCGGCCACGAGGATGAGTCCCGGTCGATCGGCGGGTTGAGGCGGTGGGCTATCAGCCTGGCATCGGAGATGAATTCGCCCCGCCGAGTGACGACAGCCGTCTCGGCGGCCTTCATGCTCGCCCCATCAAACGGGCCATGGCCCAAAGGGAGCGTGTTCGGTGACACCACTGGTCGAGCTCGCTGACGTCAGTAAGGTCTATGACGGCGGCCGAAAATTCGCGGCGCTTGATGGGGTTTCGACCACGATTGCGACCGGTGAGGCGGCCGCGATCATGGGCCCCTCAGGGAGCGGCAAGTCGACGCTGCTCAACCTGATCGGCGGACTGGACCGACCGAGCCGCGGTCGGGTGGTGGTCGACGGAACCAACCTGGGAAAGCTGAGCGAGGCACGGCTGGCTCGCTTTCGCCGGCATCGGGTCGGGATCGTCTTCCAGTTCTTCAACCTCCTCAACAACCTGACCGCGCTGGACAACATCCTCATCCCAGCCCAGCTGGCGGGCGAAAACGGCACGGTCGCCCGGCGCCGCGCCGACGAGTTGATGGAGCGGTTGCAGATTGCGCGGCTTCGCAATCAATATCCGGCGAAGCTGAGCGGAGGCGAGCGCCAGCGAGTGGCGATGGCGCGGGCGTTGATCAACAATCCACCGCTCCTGCTGGCCGACGAACCGACTGGTGCACTGGATAGCGCACACGGAGCCGAAGTGATGGCGATCCTGGCCGAACTGCATGGGGGTGGCCAAACGATCGTCCTCGTCACCCACGACGAGCACCTGGCGCGCGCTAACGCGACCCGCGTGATCCGACTGATCGACGGCACGATCGCGTCGGGCGAGGCGCCCAGGATGGTGCAGATCCAATGAAAGCCATCCTTCGCAAAGCGCTTGCGGATCTCCGGCGGCGAAAAGTGCAAACCGCGGTCGTCATGCTGGTGGTGCTGCTCTCGAGCCTGGCGGCCACCATGGCCCTCACCCTGCTGGTCGAATCGGATGCGCCTTTCGATCACGCCTTCGCCCAGGCGCAGGGCGCCCATCTGACGATGAGCTTCGACGCTTCGCGCGTCACGCAAGACCAGCTGCGGGCCACCGGGTCGATCACGGGCGTCACTGCGTATGCGGGGCCCTGGCCCGTTTCTCCCTGGGCCGCCGACATGGGCGGTGGGTTGACGCAGCTCGTTCCCCTGGAGGGACGCAGTGGGCCGGGAGGTCCGGCCGATCGGCTGACGCTGAATACGGGCCGATGGGCAGATACGGCCGATGAAGTCGTTCTCGCGCAGGACTTTGCCGATAAGTCGGGGCATCAAATCGGCGATCACATCCAAGCGCAAAGCGGAAGCCTCTTTCCAGCGATGACCGTCGTCGGTATCGCGGCAGGGGTAGGAGACAACCCGGCCGGCTGGACGATTCCCACGAACTTCCCGGTGGTCACCACCGGCAAGATCCCAACCATGTACGACATGGCCTACCGGCTGAGTCAGGCCGGAACCACGAGCCAGATCAACGCGGTGGCGAACGCCATCACGGCGGAATTGCCCGGCGGCGCCGTGGTCGACAGCAACAACTATCTCGACGCCAAGCTCAGCGCAGACCGCACGACCGCCGTCATGATTCCGTTTCTGCTCGCCTTCAGCGGATTTGCCTTGCTGGCTTCAGCGCTGATCATCGCCAACCTGGTGAGCGGCGCGGTGATTGCCGGCACGCGGGACATCGGCGTGATGAAGTCGGTCGGCTACACGCCCTGGCAGGTTGTCCTCGTCTTTGCCGGTCAAATGCTCGGCCCCGCCGTTATCGGCAGCGTGTTCGGGCTGGTCGGCGGCATCGTCGCCAGCCAGCCGTTCCTCTCGGATACAGCGCGCGCCTTCAATCTGCCACGGACCTTCGGCGTCGCGCCGCTCCCCGACGCAGTCGGCATCGGGACGATCCTGGCAGTGGTCGCGCTGACGACCCTGCTTGCCTCCTGGCGGGCAGGCCGGTTGAGCGCGGCATCGGCGATCGCGACGGGTAGCGCCCCGGCGTCGGCACGCGGTTATCGCGTGACGCGTCTCGTGTCCCGCTTTCCAGTGCCGCGCTCCTGGAGCCTCGGGGCGGGCGAGTCTTTTGCGCGGCCGGTACGCTCAGCCATGACCCTGGTCGCCATCGTCATCGGGGTGGCCACGATCACGTTCGCGCTCGGTCTGACGCGTTCGCTGTCCGACGTCAAAGCCGGCATCACTCGTGATCAAGCGGTCCAGGTCACGATCTATCACCACGGCAATCCAGGAGGCAAGGGTGGCACGGTGGCGTCCGGCATCACGGATCAGGAGTTGGCGGCGGCGATCGCGGCCAACTCGCAAACGGCACGCTACGTTGCCGAGTATCAGACGCAGGTCTCGATGACCGGCG
>DAIPYJ010000090.1:0-3596 GCA_036782775.1 Candidatus Dormiibacterota bacterium
AAGACGGCCGGCGGCTGATGTTCGAGCTGCTGCGGCGGAAGGGCGCCATGCCGACCGGGATCTTCGTTCACCATGACGCCATGGCATTCGGAGTGCTGCAGCTTGCCCGCGAGCGCGGGCTCAGCGCGCCGCGGGACTTTTCGATCGTTGGCTACTACGACGTCCGGGATGCTGAGCTTTCCGCGCCCGCGCTGACTTCCATTCGCGTGCCGCGCGAGGACCTTGGCCGCGCTGCGGCCGAGACCATGCTCGAACTCATGGCGTCGCCCGGTCAGCGGCCAGGCGCCCGGAAGCTCCAACCCACCGTGGTGGTTCGGGAATCAACCGGACCGCCGCCGGTGCGAAAATCAATGGCATGACCCCGGTTAGCGAATTGATCTCCGTGCGCCACACCGACCTCTACATCGGCGGCAGCTGGCGGGCCGCCTCCGACAACCAGCGCATCGAGGTCACCGACCCCGCGACCGGCGAGGTCATCGCCAGCGTCGCGAGCGCGACGGTGGAGGATGGGCTGGCCGCCGTGGAGGCAGCCTCGCAGGCATTTCGGGGCTGGGCCGCCAAGCCGCCGCGGGAGCGCGCCGAGATCCTGCGCAAGACCTTCGAGCTCATGATTCGCGACCGCGACAAGCTCGCCGAGCTGATGGTCCGAGAGAACGGCAAGCCGCTGGCCGAGGCCGTCGGCGAGGTCAGTTACGCGGCCGAATTCTTCCGCTGGTTCTCCGAAGAGGCCGTTCGCAACATCGGGTCGGTGTCGATCGCGCCCAGCGGGGCCAATCGGATCCTCGTCGAGCATCAGCCGATCGGCGTCTCGATCCTGGTCACGCCCTGGAATTTCCCGGCGGCCATGGCCACCCGCAAAATCGGTCCCGCCCTCGCGGCCGGCTGCACCGTGGTGCTGAAACCGGCGTCCGAGACGCCGCTGACCGCGCTCGCGATCACCGACCTGCTCGAGCAGGCGGGCGTACCGAAGGGGGTCGTCAACGTCATCCCCTCGAAGCGCTCGTCCGAAGTCGTCAAGGCGATGCTCAAGGACGCGCGCGTCCGCGCGCTGTCGTTCACCGGTTCCACGGAAGTGGGGCGCATCCTGCTTGCGCAGGCAGCCGAGAACGTCGTCCGTTGCTCGATGGAGCTGGGCGGGAACGCGCCGTTCATCGTGCTCGACGATGCGGACCTCGATGCGGCACTCGAGGGCGCGATCATCGCCAAGATGCGCAACACGGGCCAGTCGTGCATTGCAGCCAACCGGTTCTACGCCGACGCCAGGATCGCCGAGAAGTTCTCAGCGATGCTCGCTCGGGCAATGGGCGCGCTCCCCGTCGGCAACGGTCTCGATGCGAACGTCAAAGTTGGTCCCGTGATCAACCAGCCGGCACGCGAGAAGATGTTGGGCCTGGTCGACGAAGCGGCCGGTCACGGCGCGCGGATCCTCACCGGCGGCAAGCCGCCCGATCGTCCGGGATACTTCGTGCCGCCCACCGTGATCAGCGAGGTGCCCGCCGAAGAGCACATTCTGAAAGAAGAAATCTTCGGCCCGATCGCGCCGGTCGTCACCTTCCGCGACGTGAACCAGGCGATCGAGTTCGCGAACAAGACCGACCGCGGCCTTGCGTCCTACGTCTACACGCGTGACCTGGCCAAGGGCCTCGCCGTCGCCGAAGCGATCGAGTCGGGCATGGTCGGCTTGAACCGGGGCTTTATTTCAGATCCGGCCGCGCCCTTCGGCGGCGTCAAGCAAAGCGGCGTCGGGCGCGAAGGCTCGCACGAGGGCCTGATGGAGTTCCTCGAGACCAAGTACATCGCGACCAACTGGTAAGTGTCGATCACGGTTCGCGATGTGAACCGTGCACTTCGCCAGAAATTTTGGCCCCTTCTGGAAAGCAAAGGCTTTTCCGATCACACCGACCGGGTCGGTTGGCGTCGTAATCGCGGCGTCATCGATGTTGTCGAGTTGTCTTCGGTTGGCGCCCAGGCTGACATTGTGGGCTGCACTTCGTTTTCCTTTTCGGCCTGCGTGGCGGCGAGTAGTTCCTGGATGCCAACGATTGCCCCGCTAGCCGAGGCTCCGTTGCGACCGCACTTTTGGCAATGCGATCCCTTCTTAGTCTGGCTTGATAAAGAGCTCAAACAGCCATGGTTCGAGCCGTTCACCCGCTCTCCTAAAAATCTAACGCCTCCGATGCGAGCCCATCGAGAGGGCCTCAAGCACATGTTGCGGACTGACGTTCACGATCGGCCTGATATTTGGTTTGTGCTTGAAGATGGAAGCAACCTGGATGAGGTGCTCAAAGATCTGACCGCAACGGTGATGGAAGTCGGACTGGAAATCTTGGGACGACTCCATGAACCGCAGCGCGTCATTGAAATGGTCTTGGAGGATGAACTAGCTTCAGGACCGGGCTCGCCAATTGGACAAGAGGTTTTGAAAGCGGCTCGCGCCGAGCTTGACCGCACTACCGGCGAACGAGCTTGACTCAATAACCGGTACGGGCTAAGAGTTCGGCACGGCGAGCTGCTGCGACCAGTGATAGCCGCCGTCGGTGGTGCGTTCGATAACGACCTGATTGCTGGTATTGACTTCGAGCACCCAGCCATTGGACGTGCTCACGAAGGCGGCGTCATAGGTCTCGCTCGGGCCAGGAATCGAACCGGTCGACTGCAGGCTCGCTCCGCCGTTGCTCGCGATCATGACGTTGGCGCGATTGGCCGGTGGCGTGTCGCCGACGAACACGGCGTCGTTCGGATCAACGACGCTGAAGGCGCCCGGGTACGAACCCGGACCCCAAGGCACGCCCGGGGCTGCCTGCTGCATCGTCATCTGCTCTTCCATCACCGCGCGCCAGGAAGAGCCGTTGACCGTCGCATAGACGATGTATGGGATGTTGCCTGCAGCGGCGCCGCCACTGGAAAACTCCACCCAGGCCGCCGATGGCGCCGCGCACTCGAGTCGCGACTTTCCTGGCAAGCCTTGCTGCGCCGCAGCCATCTGCAGGCTCGGCGTCCAGGACTGGCCGCCATTGCCGCTGCGATACACGACGCCTTCTTCCGTAGTCAGCCAGCCATGTGCGGCGTCGCTGAAGCAAATGGATTGCGGGTCCGCGGGGCTGTTAATGCTGCTCCAGGTTCGGCCGCCGTCCGAGGTCACGATGATCTGCGCTCCCATCGACGGAATCTCGATGCCCCAACCGCCGGCGGGCTGAGTGCCACCGGCAATACCCCAGCCGTTGTTCGAATTCACGAAGTGCACCGACCGAATCCATTGCTGCGCCTCACCCAGCTGGTGCCAGCTGCGGCCACCGTCTGTGGTGCCGAGCAAGGACTGCGTCCCGACCGCCCACCCAGTCGTCGTACTGATGAAGTCGAGGCCAACGAACTGGTCATTTGAGTTGTACTGGCGGCTCCAGTGCGATCCATCGCTCGTGGAGTAGATGCCATGGGAGCCGACCGCCCAGCCCAGATGAGATCCGAGCATCTGAATCGACATGAGACCTGGGACATACTGCGGGACGTCGCCGACCGGCGCCGCTGACGCGCACCCGCGCCCCCCATGGGGCGCCCCCCCCCCCCTCCTGGGGGGGGGGGGGGGGTGTGGGGGGGGG
>DAIPYJ010000090.1:3606-11171 GCA_036782775.1 Candidatus Dormiibacterota bacterium
CACTAGCGGACGCGCTCGCCGTTGTCGTGGGGGTCGTGGTGGTCTGTGGAGTTGCAGTCGGCGTAGGCGATGCCAAGCTAACCGGCGGGGATGCCGTCGCCCGGCCAATATTGTGTAGCTGGTAGCCGACGAACGCGATGAGACCGCCAGCGACGAGTACCAGCCCGGCCATCGCAAACGATGGCACGGCGGAATCGCGGCGGCGTGGCTTGTCGAGGTTTGCGATCAGATTCGACGCCAGGTTCGGGCGCGGGTTTGCCTCCTTTCGGAAGCCCTGCGCGTAGCGACGAAGCCGGTGTTCGATTGGTTCCTTATCCATCAGCTCGATTGCTCCTGAATCGCGAGACCTGGCTGCATCTGGCGCAATTTGCCAACCACTCGATGCAAGAGAACGCGGACCGTCGCCGGCTTGATGCCAAGCTGCCTGGCGACGTCGTCCGCGGACAGGTCCTCAAAGTAAGATAGATACGCGACCTGGCGCTCGCGAACAGAAAGCCGACGCAGCAGGCGCCCCATCTCTTCGTCGCCCGCCCGCCGGTCGATCTCGGCCATCGGATCGGGTGGCCGCGGCTGCCAGAACCTGATCCGGCGAGCCAGCGCCTCCCGCCGATGGTAGTCGGTCGATCGGCTGGCAATGACACGATAGAGATAGCGCCGGAACTCCGTTTCTTCGTCCGGCGTCCTGTCCGACGCCCACAACTGGGTGAGCGCGTCCTGCAGGATCTCCTCGGCGATCGCGGGATTTTGTGTCAGCATCAGGGCGAACTGGTAAGCCGGGCGCGCCAGCAACCGGACATGCGATTCGAACCACGGTCGCGATTCGGCTGGCAGCGTAGCCTCCTTGTTCACCTGTACTACGAACGGCCCGCCTCGGGCGTTTACATTACGTTGGCGCGGCCGAATTCGTTACGGAATCTAGGTCGTTACCGGCAGCAGCGTCGAGCGCGCCGCCTCGAAGGCGGTAATGGCCGCCTCCTGGCGCAGGGTCAGCGCGACTTCGTCCCAGCCGTTGCGCAGGCAATCCCTGAAGAAAGGATCAACGCTGAATTCGATTTGCCAATCCGGTTGACCCGTCTCGGCGTGGACGATGATCGTCTGCGCCTCCAGATCGACGAAGATCGTGGTACCAGGCGCCTCGAGGGCCAGATCGGTGAGCTGTCGGACGGTCGTTTCGGGAAGCTCAATCGGCAGCAAGCCCGACCGAAAGCTGTTGCTCTTGAAGATGTCCGCGAACGACGGAGCGATCACGGCGCGAAAACCAGCGTCCTGTAGCGACCAGGGCGCGTGCTCGCGCGACGAGCCACAGCCGAAGTTCGGACCCGTCACCAGGAATCTCGCGTTTCGATAGTCCGGCTTGTCAAGAATGAAGTCGCCGCTCCGTCGCCAGTCGTAGAACAGGAACGGCCCATAGCCCGAGCGCTCGATGCGCTTCAGGAATTGCTTGGAGATGATCTGGTCCGTGTCGACGTTCGCGCGGTCGAGCGGGGCCACGACGCCGGTGACCTGCCTGAACGGCTCCATCAGTTGAACTCGCGGACGTCGACGAGGTGGCCGGCGATTGCCGCCGCGGCCGCCATCGGAGGGCTGACCAGATGCGTGCGACCGCCACTGCCCTGCCTGCCCTCGAAGTTGCGGTTGCTGGTTGAGGCACATCGTTCGCCGGGCCCGAGAATGTCCGGATTCATTCCGAGGCACATGGAGCAGCCCGCGTCTCGCCATTCAAAGCCCGCGTCTTTGAAAATCGCATCCAGCCCTTCGGCCTCGGCCTGGCGTTTGACGCCGGTGGAACCGGGGACGACCATTGCCCGGATCTTTGGATGGACGCTGCGACCGCGGACGACCGTCGCGGCGATGCGCAAATCCTCGAGCCGCGCATTGGTACACGATCCGATGAAGACGCGGTCCAGGCTGATTGCTTCGATCGCCGTGCCGGGTTCGAGGGCCATGTAGCGAAGCGCTCGGGCATCGGAATCATCAGCAGGCTCGGGCACCCGGCCGGTCACGGGTACCGACTGTCCGGGGTTCGTTCCCCAGGTGACATACGGCTCGAGCGTACCGGCCTCGAGGTCAACGTGACGATCGAATCGCGCCTCCGCGTCGGTCGAGAACCTGCGCCAGGAGTCGACGGCCTCCTCCCAGCGCTCGCCCGCCGAGGAGTGCGGCCGACCCTTGAGATACGAAAACGTCGTCTCGTCCGGCGCAATCATGCCGGCGCGCGCGCCGCCCTCGATCGTCATGTTGCAGACGGTCATCCGTCCTTCCATCGATAGCGCCCGAATCGTCGAGCCGCGGTACTCGATGACGTGGCCGCGTCCGCCCTCGACGCCGATGCGGCTGATGATGCCCAGCGCGATGTCCTTGGCGGTCACGCCGATCGGCAACGGGCCTTCGACCGTCACCGCCATGTCCGCCGGCCGCCGCTGACGCAGGCACTGGGTTGCCAGCACGTGCTCGACCTCCGAGGTTCCGATACCGAAAGCAAGCGCGCCAAAGGCGCCATGCGTCGACGTGTGCGAATCGCCGCAAACGATCAAGAGGCCCGGCTGCGTGAGGCCGAGCTCCGGCCCGATCACGTGAACGATCCCTTGCCGCCGGCTTCCAATCCCGTAGAGGGTGATGCCTTCACGCCGGCAGTTCTCCTCCAGGGCGGCCATCTGCCGCTGAGAGATCTGATCGGCGACCTCGCGTCCGTCCTGCGTCGGCACGTTATGGTCCATGGTCGCCAGCGTCAGATCGGGGCGGCGAACCTTCCGCCCATTCAGGCGCAGGCTCTCGAACGCTTGCGGCGAGGTGACCTCGTGGACGAGGTGCAGATCGACGTAGAGCAGGTCCGGTTCTCCGTCCCGGGCAGCGACCACATGAGCGTCCCAAATCTTCTGGGCCATCGTCTTGCTCATGGGTTTTCAGCCAGCGCGCGCACTCTCAAGGCGAGCAGTAAGTCGAGGCGTACATCGGCGTCTTTGAGATCCGCGTCAATCAACGCTCCGATCCGCTGCAGCCGGTAATGGAGCGTGTTCAGGTGAATGTGCAGGTCGCGGGCGGACTGGCGCAGATTGCCGTGGCGCTGCAGGTAGACCTCGAGGGTCTTCAGCAAGGGGGTTCCGCGAGCGCGATCATAGGCAACGATCGGTTCGAGCATGCGACCGGCGAAGGCCTCCAGTCCTGATCGGTCGTCGATTTGCGCCAGCAAGCGGTAGACCCCCAGCCGGTCATAGTTGACGACCTGCTCGCGCTTCCCGAACCGCACCATCAGGTCGAGCGCCTGCTGCGCCTCGCGGTACGCCGGTTTGAAATCGTCGGGCTTGACGCAGCGGCGCCCGATCGCCACCGAGACCGTGACGCCGAGGTCGGCATCGGCAACGGTGCTTCGGATTTGCGCCGCCAGTTGGTCGCCATGCGTGCCGTCGTCGCCGACGGGTTGCGGCACGAGCACGACGATGCTGTCGCTGTGCGCCGTCGCCAGGTGGCGCGGATGATGCCGGCGCACCGCACCGGTCACCAGCTGAAAGAGCTGATGCTTGAGCGCAATCACCCGGCTCTCCGCGTACCGGTTCTCCTTGATGAAGCGGCGGAAGTGATCGACGTCGACAACCAGCAGGAGATGCGGGGCAGATAGGTCGTAGCGCAGGTAGCGCGCCCGCCGCTGCACGTTCGCCTCGTCGCCGAAAGTGCCATTGAGCAAGTCATCGACCAGCTCGCCGCGAACTCGGTCCTCTGCCTCACCGACCTCTCGCAGCTTGATCATCTCCAGCGCGATGACCGTCGCCGCGTGCTCGATGGCCATCATCGCCAGCTGCTCGTGCCGCTGTGGGTGCTCGATGATCGAGAGGTAGCCGAGGTTCGCGCCGCCGCCGAGGATTGGGGCGATGATCCGTCGCGCGGTCATGCCCGCCTCCGGGATGGGCGGAACCTTGCGCGGCTTACGTCCCTCGACCACTTGCTGCAGCATCGTCTTGACGGCCAGCTGCGCTTTCGGAGGCGTGCCGTGATGCGCCAGGGTTTGCTGTCGATGCCGGTCCGTCACCCCTGGCACGATGTGGCTGGCCAACAAGTGAAAGCCTGCATCCTCGAGCGAGATGGAGCTCTCGACCAATTCGCCCAGCGTCCGGACGACGGCATCGAGCCCCTGCCCGCTTAGCGCCAGGTCGGTGAACTGCCGGTGGATCTCGATCGAGTGGCGGAGCTGGCTGTTCTGGGCGTTGATGATGCGCTCGAGGATCGGCGCCATGATCTCGAGGTAGGAGACATCGGCGGGGATGCGGATCAGGGGAATGCCGAACTCGTCCGCCTGCCCGACCATGTCGGGAGGAATCTGGCGCAGGTAGCGCTCGGGCTTGATCACCAGCCCGGACGACCCGACCGCCGCCAGGTTTCGCATCAGGTCGTGCTGCGCCGCCAGGTCGTCTTTGATGGCAAACGCGACCGTCAGCAACAGCTCGCCCTCCGCGAGCCAGCTGATCGTCTCCGGGGACTCGAGGACCTTGACCCAGGTGATGGTGCGATCGAGGCCATCGGCCCCGCCCAACACCTCTCCCCTCCTCAATCCCCCTAGCGCCATCGCTTCCCGTACGGTCAGCGCCATGGGAGTGACTAGTATGCCGGAATTCCGCAGCCACGTGAAGCACCAAACGCACCAAGAACTTTCGGTTGGTTCGAACAATGGACGCTTATCGCTGAGGCTGCTAGCGTCTCAGCCTGAGCCAACCGGCGAGGATGGGGTTTACTCACCCCCGGAGCGGGCGGGCTCGGCAAGAGGGGCAGCATCGGCTGCAAGCAGGGTGGTACCGCGGGAGCGTCTCTCGTCCCTGCGACGATTTTTCGACCGCCAAGGAGGTACCAGCATGGCTAGCTACGCCATCGAGGCCGCGGCAATCAACCGGATTTTCGGCGACTGATTGGCCGCCAATGAGCACCAGGATGCTTGATCGGATCGACGAGGCGTCGCCGAGCTTCACGCCGCTCGAGCAGGAGAGCGGTAATTATTGGCTGATCGAGACGCTCCGCCGCTGGGGCGTGACCGGATATGCGGGGGTCAACGGCGGCGGGCTGATCCATGTCACCAAGCACCTGCAGCCCTTTGAGGATCCGAGCCAGGCTCGCGACGGGGTTCCCCGGATGCTGACCATGGGCGAGTACGTGGCTGGATTCGCCCCGCTCGGTTACTACCTGGCCTCGGGACGCGTGGGCGGCTGCATCACGACCACTGGAGCCGCGACCAAGCTGGCGGGCAGCGGGCTGACCGACGCGAAACTGCACAACATTCCCGCCGTCTACATCGTGGCCCTCAACTCGACAGTCTCGATCGGGCACGCGCCCCTTCAGGACGTATCGATCCATGGCATGAACATCGTCCCGCAGTTGCAGGCGGAGCTGGGCGACGGCTGTGTCGTTCTCGACGACGTCGACGCCATGGAAGAACAGCTCGAGCGCGCCCAGGCCGTGCTCCTGGAGGCCAAGCCAGTCGCGATCTGTTTTTATCCGGACGTCCTTTCCAAGCACGCGGCGGTCGATGTGCCCTCCCGCCATCGACCCCGCGGCTATCGCCAGGCCGATGTCGATCGATTCATCGACCAGTTTCCGGGCATTGCTGGGGGGCGCCGCGTCGTCATTTACGTCGGCAGCGAGGCTGCGCGCTGGCCCGGCATCCAGGCGCTGACCTCGAAATTCAGCGAGCTCCTCCAAGCCCCGACGGTCTGGTCGGTCAACGGCGCGAATGCCGTCTCACCGGATAACCCGTTGGGCTTCGGCTACATTTCCTTCGGCGGAAACGACGAGGCGATGACCATCTGGCGCAGCCTGGGACCCGAGGACTGCGTCATCAGCCTGGGCTTCGACCCCGGCGAATATTCGCTCAACCTGGCGGCGATTCCCGCCGGCGATGTCTGGCACTTCACCGGCTGGAGCGAGCAATACGGCCACCTTGCCGGCGAGTTTCGCCATCGTGTCAAGGGCAACTACCACGTCGTCCGGGGCGATATCGACCTCACCCTCGGTGCCATGATTCCGCGTCTCACCGCCAAAGGCGTGGGACGCCGCCCCGCGATCGACCCGCCCGGCCGCCTCAACTCGAGGCATATTTCGCGAGAGGTCCGCCTCGATGCGGTCGACTTCATCGCCTTCTACGAAAAGCTCAACCAGTGTTGGCGCCCATACAGCATCGGCTTCGATGACGTCTGCATCGCCTACAAAGACCGGCAATACGTCAGTCAGCGGCCCCATCCGTACATCCCGTTTCACACCATGCACGACGGATCGGCGATGGGCGGTGGGTTCGGGCTCGGCGTCGGAGCCCGGATGGCCGACCCCGATCTCCATACCTTCGTCTTTACCGGTGATGGCTGTTACCGGCTGTTCGGCGGCGCGCTTGCCGACGCGGCCTGCCTCGACCTGCGGGTCTTCGTGATCAACAACGGCGTCTACGGCATCGTCGACAAGGGCCTCGAAGTGGTCATTCCCGATGTGGACAAGCGCCGTTATCACTCGGCCCTTCCATCGATCGACTTCGTCGGCGCCGCCCGTGCGCATGGCTGGCAGAGTTACCGGGTCAAGCCGGATCTGAGCAATCTAGCCGAGATCATGGACGCCTGCTACGAGACCAAGGGCCGTTCGATCATGGTTGACGTCCCGGTCGACGCCGACCAGGTGATTGGCCTGAACCCGCGCCTCTACAACCTCACCACCAAGACCTACCTCTGATGGCCAGGGTCTATCACGACAACGACGCGGACCTGGCGGCGCTCGCCGGACAGCGAGTTGCGGTCATCGGGTACGGCAGCCAGGGCCACGCGCACGCTCTGAACCTGCAAGACAGCGGCGTTGACGTGGTCGTCGGCCTCTACAAGGGCAGCAAGTCATGGGACGCCGCCGAGCAGGAAGACCTTCGTGTCGAAGAGGTCGAGAAAGCCGTCGAGATCGCGAACGTGGTCATGATGCTGGTCCCGGACCAGACGCAGAAGCAGCTCTATGACCAGGCGATCAAGTCCCATCTGAAACCCGGCAGCGCCCTGATGTTCGCCCACGGCTTCAACATTCACTTCTCGCAGATCGTCCCGCCTGAGGACGTCGACGTCTCGATGGTGGCGCCCAAGGGCCCCGGCCATATCGTCCGTCGAATGTTCAAAGAAGGCATTGGCGTTCCTGCACTCTTCGCGGTCCAGCAAGACACGACCGGCAAGGCTCGCGCGAAAACGCTCGCCTATGCGCGCGGTATCGGCTCGACGATGGCGGGCGTGCTGGAGACAACCTTCAAGGAAGAGACGGAAACCGACCTCTTTGGTGAGCAGGCCGTTCTGTGCGGCGGCATCAGCCACCTGATGAAGAGCGGCTTCGACACGCTGGTCGAGGCGGGCTACCAGCCGGAGCTCGCCTATTTCGAATGCATCCACGAGATGAAGCTGATCGTCGACCTGATCTACCAGGGGGGCTTGAGCTACATGCGCTACAGCGTGAGCGACACAGCCGAGTTCGGTGATTACGCCAGCGGGCCGCGCGTCATCAGCCCGGCCGTCCGTGACGAGATGCGGCAGCTGCTGCGGCCGAACCGACCCTTGGAGGCCGAGTAACCG
>DAIPYJ010000091.1:0-9616 GCA_036782775.1 Candidatus Dormiibacterota bacterium
CCTCCTCCTGTACTCCGTTCTTTTTACTCCCTTGCATGTATGGAGATCGTTTCGAGCTCGCCGCGATAACGTCATCGCCCGCAGCCCAGGGCACGGTTAACCTTTGATGGGGCGACGCAGGGATGATTTTCAACGCTGCAGTCGCTCTCTTCGCAGTCTCTCCGCTCCTTCTGGCGCACACCTTCATCCGCCCATCAGTCCGGAAAGAGAGGCTCGCTCGAGCCCGAAACCGAGCCCATCAGGAATTCGAGGCGGCGCAAGAGGCCGAGGCACAGCTGTACCGACGCATCCATTAACGAGCGGGCTCAAAGCCGACATAGTTTTCCGCGAGTGTGGTCGCCGCCGCCGTGGAGGTGGTCACGTACCGCAGATACGACAGTCGCAGCTTGTGCTCGAAGGGATCGCCTGCAGGATCGCGATGCAGCAGGCCGGTCATCCAGGCGGAGAAGTGCTCGGCGCGCCAGACGCGCTGCAGGCAGCGCTCGGAGTAGCGGTCGAGGACCGCGTGGGAGCCGGTTTTGAAGAATTCGCCGAGGCCCTCGGCGAGGATGCGGACGTCGTTGATCGCCAGGTTCATGCCTTTGGCGCCGGTCGGCGGGACGATGTGCGCCGCATCGCCGGCCAGGAACAGATTGCCCGCCTGCATCGGTTCCATGACCACACTGCGCATCGCCGTGATGTCCTGCTCGAGGATGTCGCCGGGCTGGAGCCGCGGTTCCGCCAGGCGAATCTGCAGTTCTTCCCAGATGCGATCGATTGGCCAGTTGTCGATGGTTTCGTCGGGCCTGACCTGTAGATAGAGACGGCTCATCTCGGGTGTGCGCATGCTGTGCAGGGCGAAGCCGCGCTGGTGATAGGCGTAGATCAGCTCGTCGGTCGCGGGCGGGGTTTTCGCGAGGATGCCGAGCCAGGCGAAGGGCCAATCGCGCTGGTAGAGCGCAGACCCACCATGACCCTCCCGCCGGATGCGGGGGGAGGGCAATGAAGTGGCCGTTATCCCGTGCGAACCGTCGCAGCCGGCGATCATCTGGCATTCGAGTTCTCGTTCCTGGTCGCGACAGCGGTAGGTGATCCGCGGTCGATCGCCGGAGACGTCGATTTTTGTTGCCTCGGTGTCAAACCAGATTTCGCCTTTGTCGGCCAGCCGCCGAGCGATCAAATCCTTGACCACTTCCTGCTGGCCGTAGACCGTAATGCCTCGGCCGGTCAGCGCCTGGAAATCGATGCGGTGTTCCTCGCCGCTGAACCGGAGCTTGATGCCGTGATGCACCATGCCCTCCCGCTGCAGCCGCGCACCGACGCCGGTGGCAATCAGCAGATCCCTCGATCCTTGCTCGAGGACGCCGGCGCGTACCCGCTGCTCGACGTACTCGCGGCTGCGCTGTTCGAGGACGACCGACTCGATGCCCTGCTGATGCAGGAGGTGCGAGAGCACGAGCCCTGCGGGACCGGCACCGATGATGCCGACTCGGGTGCTATCCAGTTGTGTGCGATCTTGGCTTGCGGCCGTTTGCTTTGCGTATATTCCGTCTACAGAGTAGTTTCCAGTCTTAGCAGGGACGAGACGGGAGGCGGTACGTGACCACGTCCGTCGACCAGGAACCACCATATCTATATCCGGACTACGTCGGCACGCGGCTCCGCGCGCCGCGCAAGCCACTCGTCCGCGTTCCCGCGGGCTCGCACGACTTTCCCGCGCCTATGTTTCCGCGCGAGATCAGCGAGCTCGGCAATGACCTGACCCGCCAGCATTCCGGTGAGCCGCTGGGCGAGCGGATCATCGTGACCGGTCGAGTCCTCGACAGTGACGGCCGGCCGATCAAGCACACGGTCGTCGAGATCTGGCAGGCGAACGCCGCGGGCCGCTATCTCGACCAGGAGGACCAGCACCCGGCGCCGCTCGATCCGAACTTCAGCGGGGCGGGCCGCTGCCTCACCGATGGTGAGGGGCATTATCAGTTCGTGACGATCAAGCCGGGGGCCTACCCTTGGCTCAATCATCAGAACGCCTGGCGACCCGCCCACATTCACTTCTCGCTGCTTGGTCAGTACTTTCGCAGCCGGCTGGTCACGCAGATGTACTTTCCCGGCGACCCGCTGATGCCGAAGGATCCCATCCTGCAATCGATTCCGGATCCGGCGGGACGCGAGCGGCTGGTCTCGTCGTGGGATCCCGACACGACCGTCCCGCAGTGGGCGCTTGGATATCGGTGGGATATCGTCCTTCGCGGGCGTGAGGCAACGCCTTTCGAGGAGGGCCATCGATGAACCTGCCAGCCACGCCCTCGCAGACGGTTGGACCCTTCTTCGGCGTCGGCCTTCCCTTTGAGGGCAGTGAGAATCTCGTCGCCCCTGGCAGCCCAGGCGCAATCCGGATCGAGGGGCAGGTGCTCGACGGCCATGGCGATCCGGTGCCCGATGCGCTGATCGAGCTCTGGAACCCGGACGCCGGGTTCGGGCGCTGCCGATCGGACCCCGAAGGCGCTTTCCACTTCGTGGTCGCGAAACCGGCGGTGGCCAATGGTGATCGAAGCGCGCCGTATTTCAATGTCACGGTGTTCGCACGGGGCCTGCTGCGACACCTCATCACGCGCCTGTACTTTCCGGACGAGGTCGAGGCGAACGCGCAGGACCCGGTGCTGCAGATGGTCGAGCCCGATCGCCGCTCGACGCTGATTGCGACCGGTGATGCGAGCCTCCTGCGTTTCGACGTCCGCCTCCAGGGCGATCAGGAAACGGTGTTCTTTGTCATCTGACGCGCTCTTCGGTCCAAGCCTCAGCAGTGAGCGAATGCGTGTGGCGGTGTCCGATCGCGCCTGGGTGCAGGCCATGCTCGACGTCGAAACCACGCTTGCCAATGTGGAAGCGCAGCTTGGTCTCATCCCTGCCGCCGTGGCCACGGAGATCGACGCGCATGGCGACGCCGGCGCCTTCGACATTTCGGCACTCGGAGAAGCCGCGGTCAAGAGCGCGAACCCGGTCCTGCCGCTGGTCGAGGCGCTGAGGTCCACCCTATCCAACGGAGCCGCGCCGTATGTGCATTTCGGCGTCACCAGTCAGGACGTCCTGGACAGCGCCATGATGCTGGTCGCGCGCAACGCGATGGCCCTGCTGGTCGACGATCTGCGGCAGGCCGCCGGCTTTGCGGCAACCCTGGCTGAACGCCATCGAACAACCGTCATGGCGGCTCGTACGCTGATGCAACAGGCGTCGATCACCTCCTTCGGCCTGAAGGCCGCGCGCTGGCTGAACGCGATCGACGTGGCGCAAGAAGAACTGGAATGGGTTCGTAAGAAGGACCTTGGCATCCAGCTTGGCGGAGCCGTGGGAACCCTCTCGGCGTTTCGCGGGAGGGGCGTCGAACTGATGGAGGGCGTGGCTTCGAGGCTCGAGCTGAACGCACCGGTCTTGCCCTGGCACACGGACCGGACTCCGGTCCTCAAAATCGCCATGGCCGTCGCGCTCGCGTCGGGAACGGCAGGGAAGGTTGCGGTTGACGTCGTCTTGCTCTCCCAAACAGAGGTCGGTGAGGTCCATCAGCGGCCGTCAGCTGGGCGCGGCGGCTCGTCGGCAATCCCTCAGAAGCAGAATCCGGTTGATGCGGTCGAGATTCTGGCGGCAGTGCGGGGCGTCAATGCGCAGGTCGGCGTCCTCATCGGGGCTCTCCAGCAGGAGCAGGAACGCGCCGCCGGCGCATGGCAAGCGGAATGGCCGGCAATGACCGATCTCCTGCTCCAGGCCGGGGGCGCAACCTCCAGACTTGCCGCCATGCTGGGCTCGCTCGAGGTCGATGTCGAACGAATGCGGAAGAACCTGGATCAAGGCGGAGGGATCATCATGGCTGAACATGTCACCCTGCAACTCGGGCAGCGAACGGATCCGCTGAAGGCCCGCGCGATGGTGGAGAGGGCTGTCAGATCGGCCCGGGACTCAGGGCGTCCCTTCAAGGACGCTCTTCAAAGCGACGCCGAGATCCGGCGCCATCTTGATGACCGGGAGCTTGCCAGCGCGCTCGATCCTCGCCATGCGCTCGGCGAAGCCGCCGAGCTCATCGACCGCGCGCTCGAGCAGCATCAGAAGATGAGCCAACCCAAGCAATGAACGACGACGAACGGCGGCAGCAAGGCATGAAGCTACGGCGTGAGGTGCTGGGCGACGAGCACGTCGACCGTTCGATGAACACAGCGACCGAGCTCACCCGTGACTTCCAGGACTTGATCACGCGCTACGGCTGGGGAGAGGTCTGGGCGCGTCCGGGGCTCGACCGCCGGATTCGGAGTTGCGTCACGGTCGCCATGACGATTGCGCTCAATCGGCCCGAAGAGCTGAAGCTGCATCTTCGGGGCGCGCTTCGCAACGGTGTCACGGTCGACGAACTGCGCGAGGTGATCATGCAGAGTGCCGTCTACTGTGGGCTCCCTGCGGCAAACAGCGCCTTCCGCGTGGCGCAAGAGGTGCTCGGCGGCTCAAGTCAGACGTGAGCTTTCGGACCGTCCCCCAGCTCTTAGAGGCGGCGGTCGCGAAATATGGAGACGCGCCGGCGATCGTGACCGATCAGCAGTCCGAGTCCTTTCAGGCGCTCGCGCAGGCGGCCAACGGGGCGGCTCGAGAGCTCGAACGCCGCGGCGTCGCACCCGGAGATCGGGTCCTGATCGCGGCGCGCAATTCACTGCAGCTCGTTCACGTGTGGCTGGGCGCGATCTGCGCCGGCGCGATTCCCGCCGCGGTAAATCCCGAGTCGACGGAATCAGAACTCGAATACTTCGCGGCCGATCTCGAGCCGCGGCTCACGCTCCTCGAGGACGATGTCCTGGCATTCCTTTCAGCGACCCGCTCCCCCGCCAGCGGGGGAGGGGGCAGGGGGAGGGGGGAGGGTCCACTGGACATCGCTGCCATCGTCTACACCTCGGGAACAACCGGCCGCCCCAAAGGCGTGATGGTCCGTCACGCCGCCTACACCGAGAGCGGTGAGTCGTTTCCCGGCTGGATCGGTCTGGGCAAGAACGAGCGGCTCTGGGCCTGCCTGCCGCTCTGTCACATCAACGCGCAAGCCTATTCCCTGATGAGCACGCTGGCGCACGGCTACAGCCTGGCGCTTTCGGAGAAATTCCATGCGACCACCTTCTGGCAGGATGCGAAGCGGCTCGACGTCACCAGCGTGAACGTGGTCGGCGCCATGCTCGAGTTCGTCGCCAGACAGCCGGACGCCGCCTGGGTCGAGTGCTCGCTGCGGACGGTCTACGCTGCGCCGGGGCCGCGACCCGAGCAGCGCCGGACGCTCGAGCAGCGATTCAAGGTGAGGATCGTGACCGGTTACGGGATGAGTGAGAATCCCTTCGGATGCGCCGAAAGTGCGAGCTCACGCGACAAGGCGGGCAGCGTCGGGCGAGCCAGGCAGCCGGCATCCGGCGCCTTCGACAACCGCCTGCGCATTCTTCGGCCGGATCACCGGGATGCCGCTGACGCCGAGGTCGGCGAACTCTGCTTCCAGAATCCGGTGATGACCCCGGGCTACTGGAACGCGCCCGACGTGACGCAGACGGTGCTGGTCGATGGCTGGCTACGCACCGGCGATGCCGGCTACCGCGATCGCGACGGCGACGTCTTCCTGACCGGCCGTTACAAGGAGATGATCCGCCGGCGGGGCGAAAACGTCGCACCGGGCGAAGTTGAAGACGTGCTGGCCGCCCACGAGTCGGTGGAATCGGTCGCGGTTTTCGGCGTCGACGCGGGCCTCGAGGAAGAAGAGGTGGTCGCAGCGGTCGTGCTGCGCGACAGGAAGGAGGTGGACCCGGCGACGCTGCAGACATTTGCGCGAACGCGCCTGGCCGCATTCAAGGTGCCGTCACGGATCGTCTTTCGCGAATCCCTCCCGATGACGCCGACGCAACGCGTCGCAAAAGATGTCCTGCGGAAGGAATATGGCCGAGGCCGTTGAGCTCAACGTTCGCTGGGATGGCCCCGAAGGCGCACCGGTGCTGGTGCTCTCGCATGCCATCGGCTTATCGATAGCGCTCTGGGATGCGCAGGTCGAGTCATTCAGCCGCGACTTCCGCGTCCTGCGTTACGACCATCGTGGCCACGGTGGATCGCGGGTCCCTCCCGGCCCCTATCGCATCGAAGACCTTGGGGGCGACCTCGTCGCGCTGCTCGATCGGCTTGGCCTGGAGCGAGTCTCGCTCTGCGGCCTTTCCCTCGGAGGCATGGTCGGCATGTGGTTCGCCGCGAATGCGCCCGATCGGGTCGAGCGCCTGGTTCTCTGCTGTACCGCCGCACGGATGCCCCAACCCGAGATCTACACCGAGCGCGCCGAGCGGGTGCGAAGGGAAGGCCTCGAGCCGATCGCCGATGCGGTCATCGCCCGCTGGTTCACGCCGGCGTTCGTGCAAAGCCATCCCGACGAGGTCGACGCGATCCGCCGGCTGTTTGTCTCGGCGAACCCCGAGGGCTACGCCTCGACCTGCGAGGCGCTCGCGGCGATGGACCTGCGACCGGACCTGGCCCGGATCAATGCCCCGACGCTGATCCTCGCGGGTGGCAGTGACCAGGCAACACCCATCGAGCAGTCGCGCCTGATCGCCGAGCGGATCGACGGCTCGACCCTCGTCGTCCTGGAGAATGCGGCGCATCTGGCGAACGTCGAGCAGCCAAAGGCGTTCGCGAACGCGGTGCTTTCAGGGCTTCGACGTTAGGTCGACGCGAGAAAGGGCTCGACCATCGCGCGGACGCGTTCCTGGTCGTCGCCCCAGGCAGTCCAGACGCTTCGGCACCAGTCCAGTAGCCGTTCGTCGCGCGCGGCCCCAGGGTCCACGGCGACAACGTCGGCGACTGTGATCGGTCCGAGATTCGCCGGCGGCATGAAGCGCGGCCATTCCTTGGATCGCTTACCCATCGTGATGTGCATCAGCTGGACGCGCCGCCCGGTGAAGCCTTTTTCCACTACGAGATAGAGACCGGCCAGCGTGAATGCGCCGCCGATCGTCGATTTGCCGACCCGAAGGTGCTGGGCGCCGTAGGCATCGACCGCGTGCTGATGGATAAAGCGTGGATCGCCATGCGCCAGCGTGTAATAGGTGAGCTCGTTCATCAGCGTCCGGCACTCTCCCGAGGCATTCGCCCGACGATCCGGCTCCAATCCGGCGGCGGGCCGTCGTAACCCACAACCGGGGCAGACAGAAATATCCTCGGTCACCATCGGAAGGCTACGCGAGTTGTTGCTCTCATGCCGGGCTTAGAAACCCTTCAGAACCGCAATTCAAAATCGTCACGGATTTGCAAGGTTGGGCCGCGCACCATCAAGTCAGACGTCAATCCAAGGACAGAGGTAGCAAAGATGGTCGCGCACGAGTATTTCGAGCCCAACTTCACCGAACCGGCGAGCCCGCCGTCGTCGCCCGCCACGCCGCCCCAACCTCCACGACGGCGCTTTCGCGCCGGCATCGCCGCCGGCGCGCTCGCCCTCGCGTTAGCCGGTGGGGCCGGGTCGGGCGCGCTGACCGCAACGCTTGTGGGGCACAATCAGCCGGCAACGACCGCTACCAAGTCGCCAGCAGCCGCGCCCGTGTCCGCCGCATCGAGCACCGACGCAAGCAGCAACGCGGCAGCGGTCTATAAGGCGGTCGCGCCCGGCGTCGTCACCGTCAATGCCGCCGTCACCGGCCGGTTTGGAGCGCAAGGCCAGGCAACCGGGTCCGGCATCGTCCTCGACAGCAAGGGCGACATCCTCACCAACTACCACGTCATCGCCGGTAGCACCTCGGTGAGTGTGACCCTCAGCGACGGAACCAACGCCGTCGCCACGGTCGTTGGCACCAACTCGTCATATGACCTGGCCGTGCTGAAGATCTCGGTCGCATCGTCGAAGCTGCATCCCATAACATTCGGCAACTCGAGCAACGTGCAGGTTGGAGATACGGTCTACGCGATCGGTTCGCCTTTCGGCTTGTCGGGCACACTGACGGAAGGCATCGTCTCCGGCGTCAATCGCAGCGGCTCGTCGATCACGTCCAATTCGTCGATCGGCAGCAGCCTCAACAGTTTGATCCAGACGGATACGCCGATCAACCCCGGCAACTCTGGTGGGGCGTTGGTCAATGCCCAGGGCGAGGTGATCGGCATCACCCAGTCGATCGAAAGCCCGGTTGACGGCAACGTCGGTGTCGGCTTTGCGATCCCGAGCAACCAGGTGCAGCAGCTCCTCTCGTCACTCGAAGGCGGGTCGAACCTATGAGAGGCGATGTCGTACTGGTGAAGGACGGCCTCGACGGCGCCGCCCCGTGGTTGACCCAAACGCTCCGCGACGCCGGGTTAAGGCTGGACGTCATTGCGGCCAGCGAACTGGCCATGCATCGACCCGCCGACGTAGTACTGATCAAGATGCGTGACGCTGATCCGGTCGAGACTTGCTGGCGCTTGCACCGGCAGGGCCACCGGGCGGTCGTCGCCGTCTCGAGCGGCGCCAACAGCCGCGAATGTGTTCGCCTGCTCAATGCGGGTGCCGATTATTACCTCGATGCCTGGATGCCAGCCGCCGAACTGGTCGCTCGCATCCGCGTCGGGCGGCGCTCTACTGCTTGGAGGGCCCGGCACGCGCCCGCCGCGACGGCTTGACGGGCTCACCGTCAGCGGCTTTTTTCGGCACCCCACGCCGGCGGCCGGAGCGATCCGGCCGCTGCGCCTCGCTTAACGCCGGGAGCGGCCGCGCCTGGCGATCCATATCGGCCCAGGGATCGTCGTGTCGCTTCAACCAGTCCCACACGTTGCGAATCGTCACCTGGTTCGGCGCGAGCGGTCCTCGCTCGACGAGTTGCCAGCTCACCGGAATTGCCACCGGCGCGCCGGCTTTCGCCCGAACCGCGTAGGGCGCGACGACCGTCTGGGCGTAGGCGTTGCGGTTGACGTCGAGGAAGAGCCGGCCGCGCCGCGCCTCCTTGATGAACTCGGTCGTCAGGTGATCCGGATCATCGGCGGCCAGCCGCTGAGCAAGGTGATCGGCGAAGAGATGCGCCTGCTCGAAGTTGGGGCCGACCGCGATCGGGACGACGACGTGCAGTCCTCTTGAGCCGGTGCTCTTGACAAACGCGTTGAGGTCGTACTCCGCCAACATCGCCCGCAGCTTTACCGCGGTTTGCCGCACCAGCGTGAAATTCTCATCGGCGGGGTCGAGGTCGAAGATGACCAGGTCAGGCTGGGTGATGGCGTCGGCCTGGGAGAGCCATACGTGCGCGGTGATCATGTTGTAGTTGGCCAGATAAACGAGCGTCGCCGCGTCGTTGATCATCGCGTGGGTGACGGTGCCACCAACCTTTTCTACCGTGACGCGCGCGATCCAGTCGGGAAACGAATCGGGGATTCGCTTCTGCTGGATCTGGATGCCGCCAATGCCGTCCGGGAACCGGTTCATGTGCAGCGGGCGGTTGGCGACGAGCGGCACCATGCGGGCCGCGATCCGCTCGTAGTAGTCGGCGAGCTCGGCTTTGGTAATCCCGTCGGCAGGGAAGAGGACCTTGTCCGGATGCGTGATCGTGATCGAATGCCCGTCGACGACCGGCATCCCGTCTAATCCCTCCCCCCGCCTGCGGGGGGAGGGTCAGGGAGAGGGGTTGATTAGGTGGCT
>DAIPYJ010000091.1:9626-11052 GCA_036782775.1 Candidatus Dormiibacterota bacterium
CCTTCCAGTGTCGCGGCGACGAAGTCGCGCTCCGGCAAGGCGCCGACGAAGGCGGCGCGACGGTTAATCACGGTGTGCGGCACGCCACGAACCCGGAAATGATTCGAGAGCTGGGGAAACTCATTGGCCTCGACGCAGAGTGCGCGAACCTGCGGCGACACCATCGTCATCCGGTTGGCCAGGCTCACGGCCCGCGGACAGTATGGTCAAGTCGGCGTGGCGAAGACCATGACCTCGGTCGGCTCGGTCAGCTTCGCCAGCGAGGTGACGGTTTCCGCGCTCAGCCCATGATCGCCAGTAGAGACGCGCTCGACCGCGTCGATCAGTGCCGGGAATTCGGTACCGGCTGGCAGGCCCTGAAACCGGATCCGTCCGGTGTCAGCGTTGGCAGCGATCGCGATGGTCGGCACCTCGACCACCTCATCCACTTCGGCGCGAGCGGCGTCCGTCGTCACGTCAACCGTGTCGAGGGTGACCTTGTCCGGCGCCGAATCACGGATCAGTTCCGCGATCTGCCGGGCATCGTCGCAGGTTGCGCAGCCCAGGCCCTGCGGCAGGACCAGTCGGGAGGAGCCCGGCCTGATGTACAGCGTCAAGGTGACCGGGCCGGAAAGACGCGTGTCGAATCGCGCTTTGAGCTGCTGTCGGGTTTCGTCCGGAATTAGCGCCATACCACTAATAATGCGATGCAAGGTGGTTACGGGTTCTCAGACGAATATGGATCGGCGCACGATCCGGGTCGACGGCGTCGATCGCCCGTACTGGCTTGCGGGTCCTGCCACGCGCCCCGCGGTGCTACTGGTCGTGCTCCATGGCACCGGCATCCCCGCAGTGGGGATGGCCGAGTGGACGGGCCTGGCACGCCGCGGGCCGGAAGCCGGCTTCGCCGCCGTCTTTCCGGAGGCAGGCAAAGAGCAATGGGATGACTTCGGCAACGGCCGGCTGGATGGGAGTGACGATGCCAGATTCATCCAAGAGCTGATCAGCAGGCTTGTCGCTGATGGCATCGCAGACCCGAGGCGCACCGTGCTCATCGGGCTATCGAATGGCGCCTTCTTTGCCGAACGGCTCGCGCGCACTGGAGTCATTACTGCAGCCAGCCTGGTTCTCGTCGCCGGAACCGCTCGCAAGACCAGCCGGGAAGCGAGACCCCGGCCGGCAGGGAAGATGCCGGTTCTGATGGTGGAGGGGACGGCGGATCCACTGGTGCCATTTGACGGCGGCATACCACACGGACCCTTGGCCGTCTTTGCCCGCCGTCGGTCGCGGCGCGTGCTGGTCAATCCGGGCGATCGCGCGGTTGTCGCCGCCGAGACCATCGCGGCGGATTGGGCCGCCGCCAATGGGATTACGGCATTACGAATCGTTGAGGCCCTCGGTGAGATCTCGCACGGGGTTCGTGTCGAGCGCATTACCTGGCGGCAGA
>DAIPYJ010000092.1:0-8475 GCA_036782775.1 Candidatus Dormiibacterota bacterium
GCCTGTGTGGCGGGAATCGGAATGACCGTTCATCCGCGGGCGCTCGACCATGCCGTCTCCGATCTCGACGGGGCGATCGCGGACGAGTCGGAACTGACCGCCGGGGTCAGGATCGAGCCCGGCAGATCCTACGGCTTCTTCACCGACACGACGCTCTGCATCGGTTGCAAGGCCTGCGAGGTCGCTTGCAAGGAATGGAACCAGCTGCCCAACAACCCGCTGAAGTTCGGTGACAGTTACGACAACACCGGCCAGCTCGACCATGCGAACTGGCGGCACGTTCGCTTTGTCGAGAACAGCACCTCGAATCCGGACAAGCCCGTCGCCTGGTCGATGATGTCGGACGTCTGCAAGCACTGCGCCAACGCCAGCTGCCTGGAGGTCTGCCCCACGAACGCCATCATCAAGACGGAGTTCGACACCGTCTTCATCCAGCAGGACGTCTGCAACGGCTGCCGCGACTGCATCTCGGCGTGCCCCTATGGCGTGATCGGCTTCAACAGCAGCACCGGCACCGCCCAGAAATGCACCTTCTGTTATGACCGCTTGCAGAACAATCTCAAGCCGGCCTGCGCCACCGCCTGCCCAACGCAGTCAATCAAGTTCGGCCCGCTGGATGAGCTGCGCCAGACCGCGGCCACACGGCTGAGCGCGCTGCAAGCGCAGGGCGTCAGCAATGCGCAGATCTACGGCGACAAGGAATACGGTGGACTGCATGCGTTCTTCTTGATCACCGAAAAGCCGGAGGCGTACAAGTTGCCCAGCAGCCAGAGCGCGGTGCTTCCTGGCCGCAACGACCCGCTTGGGTATCTCGGCGCACTCGCTACCGCCATCATCGCCGGCATCGCCGGCCTAATCGCCTTCCGCCGCCGTGGCGAAACCGCAACTACCTCAAATACACCCTCCCCCGCTTCGGGGGAAGGCCGGGAAGGGGCCGTCTAATGCCTGGCGAGCACTTCGTCGCCGCGCCGCACTGGGAGTGGTACATCCTTCTCTACTTCTTCCTGGCCGGGCTCTCCGGTGGCGCCTTTGTGATCGGGACCATGCTTCGGGTCTTTGGCAGCCCTGCCGATTGGCCGGCGGCGCGAATCGCCTTCCTGATCAGCTTTCCGCTGCTGGTGCTGTGTCCGATTCTCTTGACGATCGACCTGGGAAAGCCGCTGGATTTCTGGCACATGCTGATCGACACCAGCGGCGGCGGGCTATCGTTCAAGATCTGGTCGCCCATGTCGTTGGGCGCCTGGGGATTGCTACTCTTCGGAATTTTCTCCTTCGTCATGTTCCTCGTCGCGCTGGGCGATGCCGGCTACTGGCAGCCGGTCAAACGGCTCGGCGTGTTGGCGACGAGTCCGTTCGGCCTCGTAGTGATGATCATCGGCGCGATTCTCGGCATCTTCATCGCGGCCTACACCGGCGTGCTGCTCGCGGTGAGCAATCAGCCGGTCTGGAGCGATACCTGGTCGCTGGGCGCGTTGTTCCTGGCCTCGGGATTGAGTGGCGCCGCCGCAACCGTCATCCTCTTCACCCAGCGGCATCGGCAGGCTGCACTGACACACCCGAAGCTGATCGAGGCTGATCGTTATTTCCTGATCCTCGAGCTGGTCCTGATCCTGGTTTTCCTGATCGGGCTTGGTGGCATCGTGTCAAGGGTGTTGGGCGGTGGGTGGATCATCCTCTGGTTGATCGTTCTGATCGGCACGGTGGTGCCATTGGTTGTCCAGTGGCGTCCGGCATTGGTCCGCCAGGTTTCGCCGCTGCTGACCATGATCCTGGTGCTGGCTGGCGTCCTGGCGCTTCGCGCGGTCATCATCTTCAGCGCCCAGGCCTAGGTGAAGGTCGGCGTCCTCTTCCCCGCCGGGTTCGAGAGCCCGGGCGAACTGATCGCCGACGCGCGAGCCATGGAGGCGGCGGACGTCGACAGCATCTGGATCAACGAAGACGCGGGCGAACTGGATCCCTGGCTGATGCTTGCCGCGATCGCCGCGGCCACGAACGACGTCCGCCTCGGCTTACTTCCTGGTCCGCCCTCCGAGCTGAGCACCATGGATGAGCGCCGGGTCCATACGCTGCAGCGCTTGTCCCGAAATCGCGTGGTCGGGAGTAACGAACGCTGGCAGGTCGTTGAGGTTCCCGCGGACCGGGCGGCGTGGGCGACCATACTGCAGCAAGAGCGGCCCGGGGTTGACGGTGTGATCGTGCCGCACGACCCACGGCTGCTCGACATGTTGCGAAACCCAGAACAGGAGATCGACCGCCCGGACCTGGCCCTGGCGCAGGGATAAGTTGGAAAGCTGACCGGGGCGGCCAGCGGCCACGTCTTGAGGAGGTACGGGAAACGATGGATGTCGATCTCCTGATCCGGGGAGGCCGGATCGTCACCGCTGAAAGTTCTTTGAGTGCCGACCTGGCGATCAGGGGCGAGAAGATCATCGCGGTTGCCGAGGGGCTCGACGGGCAGACGGCCACCCGCGTGGTCGATGCGAGCGGCCTGATCGTCGCTCCCGGCGCCATCGATGTCCACACGCACTTCGCGACCAATGTTGGCGAGGGATCGACCGCCGATGACTACGAAAGCGGAAGCCGCGCCGCGGCGGCAGGCGGCATCACGAGCTTCGTCAACTTTGCCTTTCAGCGACATGGCCAATCGCTCCACGAGGCGGTCACTGCCGAGCTCGCGAAGGCGGAAGGCAAGAGTCACCTCGACTACGGCGTGCACACGGTCGTGACCGATATCTCGATCGCCGGCGTCATCGATGAGATCGGCCGGCTTGCCGAGGAAGGCTTTCCCAGTTTGAAGCTGTTTACCACGATTGGCGAGTTTCGACTCACGGACGACGGCATCCTGCGCGTGCTGGCAGAGGCCGCCCGGCATCGCGTGATCGTCAACGTGCATGCCGAGGATGACGGGATGATCAGCTATCTCACTGCTCAACTGCTCGCGCAGGGCAAGCGCGAAGTCGCCAGCCTGGGCCCTGCCCGGCCGCCCGAAGCAGAAGCGCTGGCGACCGCGCGGGTAGCGGCCTACGCTCGCTTAGTCGGCGCTCCCGTTTATTTCGTGCATCTCTCCTGCGGCCAGGCGCTCGATGCCGTCCGCCGTGCGCGGGCGGAGGGCGCTGAAGTCTACGTCGAAACGCGGCCGGCGTACCTATATCTGGACCGAAGCCGCTACGAGCTGCCCGGCCAGGAGGGGAACAAGTACGTGACCTGGCCTCCGCTTCGGGAGTCGGCCGACCAGCAGGCGCTGTGGACCGGCCTGCGAAACGGCGAGATTCAGACCTATGCCACCGACCACACCACCTGGACCTCGGCCCAGAAGATGGATCCCGCACTGAGCTTCGCCGACGTCCCCGGCGGCGTCGCCAATGTCCAGACCAGTATTGGCATGCTCTATTCGGAAGGCGTGGTCAAAGGCCGGATCACCGAGAACCAGTTCGTCGCGGTCTGCTCGACGAATCCGGCAAAGCTCTTCGGACTCTGGCCGGCGAAGGGAACGCTCGCGGCTGGCTCTGATGCCGACATCATGCTGATCGACCCGGGGAAGCGGTTCACGGTCCAGAGCCGATCGATGGAGTCGCGTTCCGATTTCGACCCCTACGAGGGGTATGTCTCCGCCGGCTGGCCGACCACAGTGATCGCGCGTGGCGAAGTGATCATCGAAGACGGGATGGTCAAGAGCCATCCCGGCCGAGGGCGGTTGATTCGTCGCGCGCGTTACCGGCCGGCGTGAGCGGTTGATGCGGGCAGTCCGGTTCCACGCCTACGGGCCTGCGTCGCGATTGCGAGTCGATCAAGTCCCGGACCCGGTTTCAGGACCCAGCGACGTTCTGATTCGGGTGCGCGCAGCAGCGGTCAACCACTGGGACCTCGATATGCGCAGCGGCACCTCGCGACTGCCGCTGACGCTGCCGCATCAACCCGGCATCGAGCTGGCTGGCGAGATTGCCGCGGTCGGATCGGACACCAGCGGATTCGAGGTCGGTACTCGCGTGCTGCCGCGTTTCCAATGGGTTTGCGGCAAGTGTGCCTGGTGTGCCGCCGGCGAGGAGAACCATTGCAATCGACTTCGCGTGCTTGGCGCGACCGAGCCTGGGAGCTATGCGGAGTATGTCGCGGTGCCGGCGGTTGAGGTCATCCGTCTGCCGGACTCGGTTTCGTTCGATGAGGCGGCCGCGCTCCAGGCGACCTTCGCGCCGGTCTGGCATGCGCTGACCGGCCGGATTCAGTTGCGAAAAGGCATGACGATCCTGGTCAATGCCGCGGGGAGCGGCGCGGGAAACGCCGCGATCCAGATCGCGCGGCATCTCGGCGCCCGCGTCTTCGCGTCGGCCGGCTCTGACGACAAGCTAGAGCGCGCCCGCCAGCAGGGAGTCGAGGCCACTATCAACTACGAGAAGGATGACATCGCTGGGCGCGTTCGGGCAATGACCTCGGGGGTCGGCGTGGATGTCGTCTTCGACTGCGTGGGCGGTGCGGTGTTTACGGCGAGCCTTTCGGCCCTGGCGTGGAATGGGCAGCTGGTCACGGTCGGCGCTCATGCCGGGGAGCAGGTGACGCTGGATCTCATCCCACTCTTTCGCAATCAGTGGTCAATCATCGGATCCGCGAACAACAATCGGCGGGACACCGATTCCGTGCTTCAGCTGCTCGCTGAAGGTGCCATCCGTCCGGTGATCGATCGGCGGTATGGCCTGGAAGAGGCCGCGGCCGCCCACGAGGCGCTCGAACAGCGTCGCGTCTTTGGAAAGGTGCTGCTGATTCCCTAACGGGCGGCTGCAGCCCCGTCCGCGCGCGGATCCGAGGCGGCTTGCAGGATGCCGTCGTCGTTCAAGGCAATCAACTGGGAGTGCCCGACCTGCTCATCCCAATCGCCGACGGGATCGACGCGGATGCCGGCGGCGGTGAATGCGTCGAAGACCTTTTGCGGGACGCGTTTTTCCGCGACAACGCCGGCGTCAGCGCGCAGGCCACCGGCCAGCCAGCGCGGCCGGTCGACCGCGACGAATGCGTCTCGATGCTGATCGATGACCGACATCAGCAGCTCGGCGTGGATTTGGGCATGGGCGCTTCGGCCCATCGTGGCGCTGGCAATCCGCGGCTCACTATGCTCGAGGACCATAACCGGCATCAAGGTGTGGGCCGGCCGCCGTCCACCTTCCAGACGGTTGGGCGAGGAAGGATCGAGCGCAAATGCCGAGCCTCGGTTGTGAAAGAGAACGCCGGTCGATGGCTCGAGGAAGCCGGAACCAAAGGCGTCGTACAGGCTCTGATTGATCGAGACCCACAGCCCACCAGCTTCGGCCGCCACGATCCCGACCGTATCGCCCGTGGCCGCATGTCCTAACACGCCTGGAGCCGGCGAGGATTGCGCCGCTTCTACCAGTTCGCGGATGTGCCCGCTACCCAGCAGCTTGTCAATCGGCGGCGGCGACCCGCGAGGATCGGCGTTGAGCCGGTCGCGGTCGGCCGACGCCAGCATGAAAAGGCGGGCGATCGTCGCCGCCTGGGAACCAAGATGATCGGGTTCGAGAGACCCAGCTTCGATGGCGCTGAGGATTTCCTCCAGGACAAACCCTTGAGAGTTGGGGGGCGTCACCAGCACTTCGAGACCCCGGTAGGAGCGTGCCAGCGGGCTCACGACCTCGGTAACGTGCCTCGAAAAGTCTTCCATCGTAAGTGGTGAGTCGGCCTGCTGCAGCCCTTTGATGAGCCGAGCTGCGAGTGGACCTCGATAGAACGCGCCGGCGCCGTCTGCCTCGATCGCACGCATCGTCTCCGCCAACGCTGGCTGGCGCAGATTGTCGCCGGCATCGAGCGGTGCGTTGCCCCGAAAGAACGTCTCAGAAAGGCCGCGGTCCGCCTGCAGCCGCTGGCCATGCGTCCGGATGGAGCGAGCCAGCGAACTCGCGACCGGGGCGCCCGCTTCGGCGAAATGGATCGCCGGCTTGATCGCGTTGGCGAAAGGCAGCCGGCCGTATCGCTCGATGATGGTCCCCCATGCTGCTACGGTGCCGGGCACGCTGATGGACAGAGGGCCGAAGGCGGGCATCGCTGGATGGCTGCGGGCAACGGTCGCCGCATCGAGTGCCAGTGCCGCCGCGCCACTGCCGTTGATTGCCACCCGCGAGCCGCCGTCGGCGACGATCGCGAAGAAGTCGCCGCCGATTCCGCACATGTGCGGATAGACGACCGCAAGCACGGCGTTCGCCGCGATCGCAGCGTCGGCCGCGCTGCCACCGGCATCGAAGGCCTGCATGCCGGCGTGAGTCGCGGCCTCATGTGGCGTCGCGATAGCGACCGCCCGGCCGTCAGCGTGGTAGCGGCGCCTATCCATGGCTGCCCCCCACCCTGCCCTCCCCCCGTGAACGGGGGGAGGGAAAAATGGCCAGCGGAAGCAGGGCGGTGACGCAGAAGTTGGGCTCGTTGACGATCTGGCTGATACGAAGCTCGGCCGCGAGGCTGCACAGCAGGTAGGCGTCTTCCGCTGAGAGATCGTGCTCGCGCTGCAGCCACTCGATCAGCCCCCGAACGGCGTTGCGCGCGTTCTCCCTGAGGTCCGGTCCGCTTGCCGAGGAGCCAAACGCCACCGGTCCGCCATCGCGCGGCAGGGAGTCCCCGCGAGGACTGAGGAATTGATAAGTCGAAGGTGGAAGGGAACGCCCGCGGATGACGCGGAGCCGCAATTGGGCGCTCAGGTCGCATTCGATCGCGGTCAGGCAAACTTCGCCGTCGCCCTGAACCGCATGCCCGTCACCCGCAGACAGCAGCGCCCCCTCGACCAGCACGGGTAAATAGAGGATGCTGCCACGGCTCAGCTGGCGAGTGTCGATGTTGCCGCCGCCCTCGTGCGGCGGTCGAACCGGGATCGGACCGGAGCGGTCCGGCGCGACCCCGATCGTGCCGAAAAACGGGGCCTGCACCAGGTGAATGCCGGGCAAGAACTCGACCACACCGTCAGCGAGCGCGCTGTACCGAATGTAGGGCTGCCGAAAATCGTCGGGCAGCAGTCCCCGTTCCGGCAAGATCGCGGTCCAGCCCCAGCTCGCCGTTTCTACCTCGAGAACCTCGACCGCAAGAATGTCACCGCGACGGGCGCCCTCGACGTAGATCGGACCGGTCAACGGATAGGTCCGGCTTCGGTCGAGCTCGGTGACAACCCTAGCGGGATCTCCGCGCCGAATCTGGTGGTCGCTGACGTCGTTGGTTTCGAGCGTCACGACATCGCCGTCGCCGATTACGAGCGCAGGGGAAAGCTGTCGGTCCCAAACGTGATGGGGAATCTTCGCGACGAGCCGCCGCTCAGTCGCGGGCAACGGCGGCCTCTGCCCGTGCCCACTCGTGGGAATGCTCCAACCACCAGCGCGCAATGTCCTCCCGCCGCGCAATCCAGACGTCCTTCAAGCCGAGCGCGTGCTCGATCACCTCGCGCAGAGCGGACAGCCGGCCGGCCTGGCCGAAGAGCCGCGCATGGACGCCGATCGTCATCATCTTCGGATGGCCGGCGCGCGCCTCGCGACGGTATTCGTCGATGGCGCGTTTGACCAGATCGACGAAGTCGGTTGGGCTCGAGAACCCCTGGGCGAAGATGAATCGCGAGTCGTTGTAGACCAGGGAATGAGGGATCACGAGGTGGCGCTTGCCCGAGACCTCGACAAAATAGGGCAGGTCGTCGTTGTAGGCATCCGAGTCGTAAAGGAATCCTGCCTCCTCGACCAGCAGCTCTCGCGTATGGATGCTGGGCGCGTATCGGTGGTACACGCCGACCGGACGACGGCCGCAGGTTCGGGTGATGGACTCGATCGCGAGCTTGATACGCCGGCGCTCCTCCTCGCGGTCATGCAGCCAGACCTCTTCCCAGCGCCAGCCGTGGCTGCAGGGTTCGTGGTCGGCGCGGCGGATCCATTCGCCAACCTGCGGATTCTGTTCGATGGCGACGGCGGCGGCGTAGAAGGTGACCTTGACCCGGTACTCGTCGAGCAGGCGCAGGATGCGCCAGATACCGGCGCGGCTGCCGTACTCGTACATCGACTCGGCGCCAAGGTCGCGGAATCGTTCCGGGAGGATGTAGGAAACCTCAGTCATGCCTTCGTTTCGCTGGTCACCAAATTGCTTGGCGTACTCGGAGCCCTCCTCGTAATTGACGATGATGCTCAGTGCCAGCGCCGCGTCGTTGGGCCAGCGCACGAGCGGCGGGTTCGGACCGTAGCCGACGAAATCGCGTGGCGGTCCCGGAACGCTGACCTGCTGCAGGTTCACGCCGCGCCCGCCTCGGTCTTGAAACACTGCTCGACGATCATCGGCTCGGTGAGGTTGGGCTTGCGCAGCTCGCTGACAGCCCGTCCGTGCCGGAAGACGATCACCCGGTCGCAGCGCGCGCCCGACGCCGGCAGCTCCTCGGCGCTGTAACCGGCCTTACGGGAGGCACTCACGAGCCGATCCCACGACTGCGGCGCGTATCCCACCCGGAACTCGCGCAGG
>DAIPYJ010000092.1:8485-11042 GCA_036782775.1 Candidatus Dormiibacterota bacterium
CGGTCGCAGAGGTGGGCGAGGTCTTCGTACTCGACGCTGGCGATTAGGATGGCGCCGCCGCCCGCGGCGAAATCGCGAATCCGCTGGAAGATCTGCTGGCGGGCACCGACGTCAACGCCCTGGGTTGGCTCGTGCAGCAGCAGCACCAGCGGATCGACCTGGAACCACTTGCCGACCAGAGCTTTCTGCTGATTCCCACCGCTGAGCTCAGCAAAGCGCTTGTCAGGATCCGGCGGCATGACCTGAAAGTCGCCGAGCAACTGCGTCACACGGCGGCGCTCTTGCTGATGGCGAAGCAAGCCGCCCCGGAAGTAGCGGGAAACGGTCGCCAGGGTGAGGTTCTCGAGCACGCTCGCCTCCTGGGCACTGCCATTCTGCAACCGGTCGGCCGGCAGCAAGGCGAGCCGGGCCTCGATCGCGCGGCGCGGCGAGAAATCGAGCAGGTCATGGCGACGCCCGCCGATCTGCAGGCCACCCTGCGCCTCGCCTCCCGCTCCAAAGAGCAGGTAGGGCACGCGATCATGTCCCATGCCGAGAAGCCCCGTTAGACCGACGACTTCGCCACGGCGAAGCTGCAGCCGGAAGTCGGCGAGGCCGCCACCGGACACGATCTCGGTGTCCATCAGGATGTCACCCTGCACCTCGGCCCTGCTCGGATACAGCTGTCCGAGTACGCGTCCCAGGATGCGTTCGAGCAGATCTCGCTCGGTAAGATCCCGGGTCACCGCGGTGTCGACGCGGGCACCGTCGCGCAAGATGGTGACGCGATCTGTGACGGCGCGAACTTCCTCGAGCCGGTGCGTCACAAAGATCACGCCGTAGCCCGACTCGGTGACGCGGCGCAGCGTGGCGAAAAGGCGTTCCACGCCGTCGCGCGGTAGGTAGACAGTCGGCTCATCGAGCACCAGGACACCGCGCTGGTGCTCGCCGATCCGATCGAGTGCGCGGACGATGGCGACCATGGCGCGATCGACGGCGGAAAGCGAAAGCACAAGGGCATCGGGCGAAATGTGGTCGGCGCGGAACTGACCCAGCAGGTCCCGCACGCGCCGGCGCTCACTGCCCCAGCGCATGCGCCACATCGCGCCGGTGTCGTAATGCCCGACCCGCAGGTTCTCGAGCACCGTCATCGTCGGCGCCAGGCCCAGGTCCTGGTGGACGAAGCTGAGCCCAGAAGCGTCCGACTTCCTTGCGTCGAGAGGTAGGGGGATAGGCTCGCCCGCGATCGACAGCGCGCCGCCCGCATCAGGCGTGTAATAACCGGCCAGAATCTTGATCAGGGTCGACTTCCCCGACCCATTCTGTCCGACCAGACCATGGATCTCGCCGGGTAAGACGTCGAGGTCGACGGCCCGCAGGACTGTCCGACCACTAAAGGTCTTTGACAGTCCGCGGACCGAGAGAACCGGATTGGTCAGCTCACACCCCACTGGGCCTTGAACTTTGATTTGTAATCGCCGACGCCATACCACTCCGATTCCTGGGCGCTAAGGTCGACGCTGTCGATATTCGAGGCGTCAAACAGCCGGGTGGGAATATTGAGGTCTGGCAGCGGCTGCTGGCCCGCCAGCACGCGCATGCCTTGGTCGGCGAAGGCCCAGCCTTGCAGCAGGTTGGGGCCGCCGGTTTCGGCCGCGACCACGTACTTGTTCTTCAGGTTCTGCATCACCGACGGGGTAGCGTTGAACGAAACGATCTTGACTTTGGTCTGCGCGTTCGCCGAGGTGACGCCCGGGACCATGAAGATCACTTCGCCATCGAAGTCAGGCACGAAGTAGTTGACATTGGGGTTGGCGCGAATCAGTGATGCCGTCTTGGTGGTCAGCTGGTTCCATTGCGAGATCGGCACGTCGACCACCTGCACCTTGCAGCTCGAGCACAACCGATGCAGCTCGTTGACGAAGGCGTCCCGCTCCAGGTCGGTGATCACGGGAACGTCCGCGGACCGGGTGTAGATGATGTTGGCGTTGCCCTTCGAATCGGCGACGATCCAGTCCGCCTCGATCTTCCCTGGGAGCGCGAACTGGTGGGTGGCCTGGCCGATTACTCCGTCCGGGGCGCCAGGCAGCAACGGGCCGGGGCCCTGGGCGTTGGCCGTGAGCACGGGAATGCCCGCCGCCTTCGCCTGGGCGATCGCGGGCGCGACCAGGTTGGCGGGAAAGCCGTCGACGAAAATGACCCCGGCTCTCGCCTGAACGGCCTGCTCGATGCCGCGGGTCGCTTCCGCCACCGAGCCCTTCGCATCGAAACCGACCGCGTTGACGCCGGCGGTGGCAGCGCCTTCCTTCATCCCCTGAAGGATGAACTGCTCAAACGGGATGCTCAGACTCGCTGAGATGTACCACATCGACTTGCCCTTTAACGACGCGGCGTTGAACGGCTGGCCCGCCGGCTTCCAGGAGCTTTGAGGCGCCTCTGCCTGTTTCGCGAGCTGTTGGGCTTCGGATACGTTGGCGCTGCCTGAGCTACTGGTCCCGGCGTTGCCGCCACCGCTGCCGCAGGCGGCGGTGATCAGGCACCCAGAAACCACGAGAACTTTGACTAAGCCGGTCGACTT
>DAIPYJ010000093.1:0-10870 GCA_036782775.1 Candidatus Dormiibacterota bacterium
TCTTGGCGCAGCAACCGAGCAACGGCGCCTACTTAGGCCACCGAGCGGAAAGTGTTGTGATGCGCTGTCAGGCGGCGAGGGCGGGGGGCGCACGACACTCAGCCAGGGCGATCCCGGAGGTCGCGGCCTTCTGGCCAGGGAAACGCCGAGCGGCCCAGGGAGCGATGGACCGGCATTCCCGCTCGGTCCGTTCGCCCTCAGCCCAACCTCCACCACCCGTCTTACCATTAGTCCCAGGCAACTCAGGTCGTCGGGGAGAAGGAGGGACCGTAGGCGACGTTCCGCATCCGAATCTAGGGAAGGCTCAAGAGACGTGGGACGCCCTTGCAAGAGGGGAGCTAGCTGGGCTTGATGACCAAGCTGACAACGTCATTGTCGAGAATGGTCCAGGAGCGGGACCCTGGCGAGTTGTCGAAGGGAAGGAAGCATTTTTTACGTTCGTCATGCAGTTCATGCCCTTCTTCAAGGGGACATGGCACCAGGACGGGCGGTGCATCTATGCGGATGACCGGTGCACGATCTCACTTGTTCATGAGACTGGCACTGGTCCCGGCGGAGACAAGTTCGACAACATGGCGATCTGGATAAGCCGCCTAGATGCCGACGGGAAGAACGACAGACTGTGGACGGTTGACCTCGACCAAGAGAACGTCACGTCCTTCTGGGAACGGAATGAAGTCGCACTGAAGGAGTCGCTGTCCGGTTAGTCCAGCTCCCGGACTGGGCCGGCCCCTGGCCATCTGGGAAGTGCCGACGCCACGAACATCGGCCCGACCGATGGGCTGGGACGGGGCCAAAACGACCGGTGTGCGCCGGCATATCCACTCGGGCGGCACGCCAGATTGCGTACGCCCCTGCCGGCGACCTCTCGATCGCCGCGGTCACCCCACCCAGACAGCCCCGTCGGCCGATCCAACGACGAAGCATTTGACTAACTGACCGAGTTAGTTATACTGGTTTCGTGCCTCGGCGGACACCCCCCGACCGGGTCCGAGACGTTGCTCGGGCCGCGTGCCGGGTCTTCATCGAAAAGGGCTATCGGCGCACCCTCATGACCGACGTGGGGGCCCAGCTGGAGTTGAGCCATGCCCTCCTCTACCGCTATGTGGAGAGCAAAGAGGCCCTCTTTGAGCTGGCTCTCCGCTATGCCATGGATCCCGAGGCGGTGTCCACGCTCGAGGTGCCGCTGCCGACCCCGCCGCCCGGACACACCTTGGACCTGGTGAAGAAGTGGGCGAGGGAGCGGGCCGCCCTTCCGATCCTGAGCGCCGCTCTTGCCAGCAGGCGATCCAAGGACATCGGTCGCGAACTCGGTGAGATCATCGACGAGCGTTACCAGTTCATCGAGCACAACCGGCGCCTGTTGGCCCTCATGGAGCGCTCAGCCCTCGATCTCCCCGACCTCCACGCCTTCTATTTCGGCGAAGGGAGGCGAACCCAGGTCCGCCAGCTGGCCGACTACCTCGAGCGTCGCATTCGAAGTGGGGACCTGCGGGCCGTATCCGATGTCGAGGTGGCCGCTCGCTTCATCGTCGAGTCCGTCGCCTGGTTCGCCTGGCACAGGAAGGCAGATCCCGACTCGGCCATGATCGGAGACGACCAGGCCTACCAGACGACAAAGGAGCTGCTCCTCGCGGCATTTGTCCCCGAAGGCGAGGGCAGGCCGTGACGGTGAGGGCTCCAGCTCGAGAGTCGATGGGCTTTGGCCCAGAGCATCAGCGCTGGATCGTCATCAACGCCTTCATGATCCCGGTCGTTGTGAACGCACTTCTCAACGGATCAATCGCCTGGTTGAGCTCGACCGGAGAGAAGACGGTTCCGCTGTTTTCCATCCCGCTCCTGCAGAAGCCGAGCATGGTGAGCGACACCCTGGGAACCCTTGCCATCCTCCCCTTCACGACCGCCCTGGTGGTCGGCGCCGCTATCCGCCGGGAGAAGCGCCTCGGACGGCTCGCGCCGATCACCAACCAATCAGCCCTCGGGCGGTTGCTCGCCCGCATGCCTGTGAGCCCGATTCGACGCGCTGGGCGGTTTGCCGACACGAGCCTGGCCTTGCTTGGTCCCGTGAGCCTGCTCATCCTCGAGCTCGGCAACGTCGGAGGCATCACCCGAATGAGCTTTGTGATCTACAAGATCATCCTGGGAGTCGCCCTCGGCCTGGTGGTCACGCCTGTGATCGCCGTGGCGGCAATGGGTGAGCCTCAGTGAGGACAGCTGATCGGCTCCTGGCCTCCGGGCGCGACGCCGACATCTACGAGGTCAGCGCCGGGCTGGTTCTCCGCCGCAGTCGGGACGGCCGATCGCTCGCCCCCGAGGCCGAGGTCATGGACCACGTGAGGAGGGCGGGCTTTCCGGCTCCCCGCGTGGACGATCTCCAGGACGACGGCGCAGGGCTCGTCATGGAGCGCGTGGACGGCCCGCTTATGGGCGAAGCCGTCCTGCGCCAACCCTGGCGCCTATTCGAGTTCGCCCGCTTGCTGGCTGAGTTGCACCGGTCCCTTGGATCCATCCCGGCGCCGGCTGGACTTCGCCCGCTGGGCGACGACGGTGACTCTGTTGTCCATCTCGATCTGCATCCTTACAACGTGATCATGGCGAGCCACGGACCCGTGGTCATCGACTGGTCAAGCGCTGCCCGCGGTCGCCCCGAAACGGATGTGGCAGCGACCTGGGTCATCATCCAGTGCTCGGAGATCCCGGGGTCGCCCATGCAATCAGCTCTCAGCCGCCTCGGGCGAACAGCCTTCCTCCGCTCATTCCTGCGACATTCTGCCAAGGAGGCGGCTGGGCATGTGCTTCGGGCTGTGATAAGCGCGCGCATCTCGGATCCGCATGTCACAGACCGAGAGCGGCGATATCTAGTCCGGTGGGCCCTTTCGTTGGAGCCCAGCTCCCAGCTTTCATCCGCGCCCTAACGATCCATCTGAGCGGGCCTCGACAACCCTCGAGTTCGCCTTCGAGGCGCCCTATCGACGAATCATTGCACCCGACGGAGAGCCGATAACGGCAAAACCCCGGTCGGATTGCGTATCCAGATGTCGCGGGCGAGATGTGCCGGTTCAGTTCATCCCGGCTGATCGGTCCCCTGCCGGGTAACGACGCCTCGGAGTGATCCCGACCGGCCCCGGCTGGCCCGACCTGGCCGATAGGCTGACCAAGGCCATACCTGGCGTACTGATGATTCACGCCGACCCCCGAGGCCACACCATGTTCGTGCACCCTGGTGGGCGAAATCAACCGGGGTGCCGATCCTGAAAGCGCCAGGTACCGATCATCCATCCGCGAAGGGCTGCGGCATCTCCGTTACGGAGACCTCGACCTCCATCGGCGCTAGGGCATCCCGAATCGCCGCAATCACGGAACCCTCGCTTGATGGCGAGATACGGACCCGGGCGGTCCAGCCCTCGGCGGTCTGGGTGACACCAACGCCGTGGACCTCGTCAATCCGTTTTCGCGGCGGAGCCGAAACATGACCCGTCTTGCCAAATCGGCCTTGTTGCTGGTTATCGGCGGGGGCCATCCCTCGGCTGGGCCGTCGAGAGTCACCCCAGGGAGGCTATGTCCGCCGACCGAGATGTGCCGCTCTGCGCCATATACGGCCGGGTCGGGTCGCTCATAATGCTCAACCGGGATGATCTCGGGTTGGGTGGGCGCCCCTGGCCTGGCCGGGTGGCCCGTCGGCGCACGACCCGTCCTATCGTCATGGCGTGGATCGCTGTGGCGGATGTGGGTTCGAGTACGACCTTGAACAGGCAACTGGTGCTGCCTCGGCGATAGTCAGCGGCTCCGCCGCCATCGCCGCCCACCTACAGGCGGCTGATGCTACTGACCTGCGAGCCAGGCCACAACCCGGGGTGTGGAGCCCCCTCGAGTACGGCTGCCATGTGCGAGACGTACTTCTTGTTCAGCGGGAGCGAGTTCTCGCCACGAGGCGCATGGATCGGCCATCGTTCGATCCGATGGGACGCGATGAGCGGGTCGAGCACGACGGGTACCTCGCCCAAGATCCCCTCGACGTGGCTCGGCAACTGAATGATGCAGCAGCTCTGCTTGCGAACGTGCTCAACCGGCTTGATCCAACGGACTGGAGCCGGACCGTGATGTACAACTATCCGAAGCAACTGGAGCGGACGCTCAAATGGGTTGCTGTCCACACCGAGCACGAGATCCAGCACCACCTTCACGACATCGAAGCCCAGCTCCCGAGGCCCTGAATCTACCGGTAACGCTTGCGATATGTACTTAAACGGGCGGGCATCCGGGACGCGCCGAATAGGTCGCCTCGCCTCGGAGGCCACCCCGCCCCATACTCCCAGGGCTTTCGAATCCGGACGCCTCGGCCCTCCGAGGTGGTAGAGGCCGTGCCCATGCCAGCCCGCATCCCGGCATTTTGCGCTACCCCCGCCCAAAATAGCCTTCACGCCTTGTTATCGACGAGCTAAAGACTCACTCCTCTAGAGGGATGCCGGTGAGCGCCCTGAAGTGACCCGACCGGCCGATCAGGGAATCCTGAATGTGCCGTGGTGCCCCCCCTGCCCCAGGGCCGAACGCACGGTAATGACCAACCTGCTTGATCGAGGTCGGTTTCCGGCCCCTGACCGGCTCTGACTCTTCCTCGGCCCGGAGCGTCAGCTCCACTGTTCAATCCCTACTCGGTCGTAGGCTCTGACTCATGAGCAACACCTCATCGAAGCCGAAGTGGGAATGGCCCGACCTTGCTGCTGCCGCAGTTCTTTGTGCCCAATCCCTTCTCATAGTCGGTGGGCTCGGTACCGGCGTTGTTGGCTGGCAAGGAACGCGGAACCCTGGTCAGTCGGTGCAAACCCTGCTCGGTAGCGATCTCGGCGTCCTGACCTCCTTCTGGGCCAACGCCGCCACGGCGGTCTTTGCGTTGGCTGTAGTGATAGGCATGCGTTGGCTCAGCTATTCGGCCCGCCGGGTCGGCTTGAGCATGTGGGCCGAGGTCGTCCTTGTGGTCGTGATGTTGGGTGCAGTCGTCCAGTTCATCGGCCACGTGCTATTCGATTTTGGAGTTCCAGGTTCGCCGCCCCGCACGTTTTGGGCACACGAAATCGAAGCCGGGGGCCAGCTACTGGCAACATTGGTCGTGGGAACGGTTGGGTTGCTCATTGGAGGGAGACTCGGACAGCGAGTCTCGAGTTGGTCCGCCAGTCGTAGAAGGTGAGCGACCTGGATGCGAGCTACGGGTTAATATCCCCCGGAACCCGCCCGGAGGACTTCTCCGGGGAGCAGTGCGCCTAGGAGAACTGGCCACCCAGCTACGGCCCTTCTGTTGCAACCGGGGACGCAGTGACCACTCCCGAGCCGGTGACCGAATATTTCGCGGTCTCCAAGTTTCCCAGGGCGATTCAGTACGGCACGTAGTCGCCCAACTTGTTGCGGAATGCGAGCGTTGGACCGGGCCATGCTCCTGGGTGGCCAAGAGCGGCATGGACCCCTGTGTCAGCGGTCGAACCGCTGGACCCGATCGTTGACGCACATTTCTCAATGGAGGTCCATGTGAGCGAACATACGAATTGACACCACACCAGCGGCCAATGCGACGAGCACGAGCACAGCCGCATCCGTGAGCGTCAAACCAGTCGACAGCTGACCGTTCCCAATCGACCAGTAGAAGAGCGACGCGAAACGCGCCGGACGGACCCATGCGACCACGGGTGCGAGCGAGCTGACGAGGTAGGACGCGGCCGCTATGGCGGATCCGACCCCGAGAGCGGTTCCCCTGCTCCCGGTCCTGGCTCCGACAGCCATGGTGAGCAGCCCGAGATCGAGGCCGAGCAGGAGCGTTGCCAGCGAGGCCTCCACGACATGCCCCACCGGCAGGGCCAGGTGGAAGGACCGGCCGACGATGACCATGACGGCGACGATCGATGCCAGAGCGAGACCCTGGACGACCAAGGACAACACCTTCTGGGCTACTAGGCGTGCTCGGGCGATAGGCAGCGTCGCCAGGAGTGCCAACGTCCCCTCCTCGTCCCGTCCTGCGATCGACGAAGCCCCGTAGCCGATGGCGAGTAGCAGCATCATCAGCGGGAAGAAGTTCTCGTAGATGTTGGCATTGAGCCATCCGGTCGGTGAGGTGAGCGAGCCGATGGCGCCGAAGAGCGCCGAGAGCGTCGGAGCGCTCTTCGTGATCTTGTCGAGACTGGTGTCGTGCTGGAACGATGGGTAGAGGGCGACGATCACGAAGGTGTAGAGCCCCATGCCGACGGCATATCCGAGCGTCGAGCGCCGGCGCGCCAAGAGCTCGAGGCGGACGACCTCAAGGCGCATTTGCTGACTCCTGGGAGCGGTAGTACTGGAGGAACAGCTCGTCGAGATCCGCCTTTCGCGCGACGAGACCAACGGGATCGAGCTCGGCGACCAGCCGGAGAAGAGGCGCCACCGCCCCACTGAACTCGAGGGTGATTCGGGTGTCATCGGAGTGGACCCGCTGCACTCCTGGGATCGCTTCGAACTGTCTCGGGTCCACGGGGCCGCGAAAGTCGAGCTCGATCGTCTGCGGAGCGTTGGCCCGCAGGTGGTCGACTGAATCGGTCACTACCAGCCGCCCGTCCCTCACGATGGCGACCCGGTCGGCGACGCGCTGGACCTCGTCGAGCTCGTGTGAGGAGAGAAACACCGTGCGCCCCTCGGCGGCCACCTCCCGCAGGAGCTCATGAAAGGTCTGCTGCATGAGCGGATCGAGGCCCGCTGAGGGTTCGTCGAGCACGAGCAGGTCCGGCCTGTGCATCGTGGCGAGCACGATCCCGAGCTTCTGCCGGTTCCCTTTGGAGAGCTGGCTGACCGGACGGTCGAGTACCACCTCGAGCCGATCAACCAAGCCGACCAGCTCACTCGCCACGTCTAAGCACCTGGCGCGGGCGAACCACTCAACGTGCTGGCGGCCGGTCATCCTGTCGAACAGGATGAGCTCGCCGGGCAGGTAACCGACGCGGCGGTGAACCTCGACGCTCTCAGACCAAGTATCGAATCCCAAGACGGTGGCCTGGCCCCTGGTGGGGCGCTGCAGCCCCATCAGTGCCCGGATCGTCGTCGACTTACCCGCTCCGTTGGGTCCGAGAAAGCCGAAGACCTCGCCTCGCTCCACGCAGATCGAGAGCTCTTCGATGCCCCGGTTGCGCCCGTAGAACTTGGTCAGGCCGAACGTGGCGATTGCGGAATCAAGCACAGGGCTCAACTCCCGTGATCCTGACCGGCGACCGCCTCCAAGGCAAGCCCGGATGCGACACCGGTAGGGGCAAGGACGATGACCCTCTCACCGCTGCGCAGCTCGACATCTCGATTCGGCGCCAGCAGCTCTCGCCCTTGGCTCACAGCCACGACGATTGATCCTGGCGGCCAATCGATCTCGTCGACGCGCCGTCCGATGCCGGGGGCGCCTGGCCGCATTGTGATCTCGACGGTCTCGTACCCGTCGAGTGGTGTTCGCGGAATGTGGGCTCTTGCCTGCGGATCTTCTTCGTAGAACTCCGAAGCGGCGGTGCCACGTTCCGCTTCTCGAGCAGAGGAACCGACTCGATCGGCAAGCACCTCAAGGACATTGTGCCTGGTCACCCAGCCCCGTAAGCGCTGGCCGTCCGGGGAGAGCACGGGGAGGCCGACGCGTCCGTAGAGAACGAGCTGCCGCAGGGCTTGCTCGAGCGTCTCGTCTGCGAAAATCGCCTGGGGCTTGCGACTCTGCAGGACCGTTCCCGCGACTTCTGCCCAGCTCTCAGGACTGACAGGCCCACGGTGTGGTGCGCCATCCCCCGTCTTCGACGACTCACCTCGGATCTCGTAAGGGGCGACCGGGAGCATGGCGTCGGAGACGGTGAGAAGTTGTAACACGTTGGTCGGCCGGACCCGGTCGATGTCGATCCCGCGGCGCAGGAGCTTTGTGGTGTAGATGCTCCCGTGGCTCAGACGCTTCGAGAGGGCGGCCGCGATGCCGACGGTCAGCATGACGGGCAGAATGAGGGTGAAGTTGCCCGTCATCTCCACGACGCTGGCTATCGCCGTGAGGGGCGCTTGAGCGGCAGCGCCGAAGACTCCGCCCATGGCGGCGACCGCGAAGATGGCCGGTGAGCTCACTATCGACCCAAACAGGTGCTGGACGACCAACCCGAACGCCATGCCGCCCATAGCGCCGGTGAACAGCGACGGGGCGAAGATGCCCCCGGATCCGCCGATCGACAGTGTCAGACTGCAGGCCAGGATCTTCCCGATCATCAAGATCACCAACAGCCACAGCACGATGTGCCCTGAGACCGCCTTGTCCAAGACCGGGTAGCCAACGCCGTACATCTGCGGAAGGGCCAGGAGCACAGCCCCAAGTGCGAGTCCACCGATCGCAGGCCGGGCCCATTGGGGTCGCCCGTTCCACAGGAGGTCGGCCCGATCCTCGAGCTTGTAGAGGACAGTTTTGAATCCGTAGCCGACCAGCGCTGCAGCCACACCGAGAAGAGCAAGCAAGAGGTACGTGTAGTCGTGGTGCACCGACAGGTCATGGGGGATGCTCGAGAAGAACGGAGCGGTCCCGAAGAACGCCTGACTGACGACGTCGCCGGCGAAGGAAGCGAGGATGATGGCGAAGAGAGCGTCGAGCGAGAACTCCCGTAGGATGATCTCGAATCCGAAGAACAGGCCCGTGATAGGCGCGTTGAACGTGGCGGAGATCCCGGCGGCGGCGCCGCAGGCAACGACGATGCGCAGCCGCGCCTCCGACATGCGGACGAACTGACCCAGTGACGAGGCGAACGCAGATCCGATCTGGACGATCGGGCCCTCGCGGCCCACGGATCCACCGACGGCGATGCAGATGGCCGACGCCAGAGCTTTGACGACAGTCACTGGTGGGCGGATCCGGCCACCGTTCTCGGCCACCGCCAGCATGACTTCCGGCACCCCATGGCCTCGCGCCTCCGGGGCGAAGCGCTGAATGAGCGGCCCATAGAGCAAGCCACCGACCACGGGAACCAGTAGGAGGAACCAGATTCCCAGGAACGGGAGGTGCGCACTCCCGATACGGTCCTGCTGGCCGAACTGCTGGTGCCCGGTCACCAGCCAGGTGAAGGCGAAGATCAGCCATCGAAACCCCACGGCGCCGAAACCGGCGCCGATCCCCACTGCCAACGCCATGGTGACGAGACCAAGGCGTGAGGCTCGCAGCCACCCCGACAAGGCCCTGATCGACGTTCGACGGGACGGTCCTGGGACGGCATTCAACACTGCCTCGGGAGCGCCGCCGGGCTCTCGGGAGCCGTCGAAATCGGCCGAAGGCCCCGAGTCACTCATACAGGGTCGTCACGGCTCAAAGCTCCCAACTGCGGGGCCATTGGGCCTCTGGGATCTCCCCCGCGCGCCTCGCGAACAAGACGAAGGCGCGGGCGAGAGCGTTGCGCTCCCCAGCCGGGATCGTTTCGAGGACGTGCTCGATCTCAAGCCGGCGACGGGCGGTCACACTGTCGACGAGTTGTCGTCCCCGGGCGGTCAGGTCCAGGCGAACCGCCCTACGGTCGGCTCCCTGGCGGCGCCGGGAGATGAGTCGCTTGCGGACCAGACGGTCACAGAGGCGGGTGGCAGTCGAAGGGTCGATGGCGAGCGCTTCGGCCAGGTCCACCGGTCGCTGTGGCCCCCGCGAGGCGAGGATGACCAGCGCGCGGTATTGGGAGATCGACACCTCGTCTTCGTGCTCGGCAAGTGAACGGGCAGCCACCGCCACCAGCACCCGGCTGGCGCTCAGCACAGCGTCAGTCAGTTCAGCCGGCTTCGTCGCTTGATGAGTGGTAGGCACACAGATATTGTAGAGGTACAATCTTCTCCCAGTCCAGCCGGCGTCCGACCACCGCCGGTCGGCGCGCCCGTCGTTGGCCAGTCACCGCCCGCGATCACCGGGCGGCTACGCCTGCCCACCCGTCCCGGAGCCCGGTAGCCAAGTTCCGACGAGGGCGTCGAGGCGCGCTGCCGCGGACCGGTCCGCGGCAGCGGAGAACCCCGCGTTTCTAATCTCGGTCTTGGTGGTTCCCTCGTTGCCACTGCCTCAGCGTTCGTGGTCGGACGAGCATCGTCATGTCTCACCCGTAATCGCTGATCTCGGTCGATTCGCGTCTCGCCATGACCCGTCCGAGACGGTTTGAAGGGCCTGAGGCCGAGGACTGACTTCTGTGCTTTTCGCTTCGCAACCGTCGTGCCGGACCCGTGCCGGATCGGAGACGAAATCAGGAGTCACGGTGGTCGGGGACGGGTTCGTCGCCGTCAAACCAAATCGGCGTCAACCTGGGCGGACACCACGTTCCTCGCAGTGGAGGTGAGCGGACTCGAACCGCCGACTTCTACGTTGCGAATGCAGATTCGGCGGATTTCGGTGGACTGCGGCGGACTGAAATGGCTGGTCAGCGGGTTGTCCACACGACGGCGGACGGGGGTGGATTTCGGCGTCCGCGCGATGGACGCGCGATGCGGAGCGCTACGTTCCTGCGTAGCAGTCCGCCAAGCGCCTCTTTCCGCCAGCTCATGGGTGTCAGCTCGCGGAATGCGGAGGCGCGCGCGATATCGTGCGGTTTGGCGAGCCAGGCCGGCCGATCGCAAGTGGCACATTCCGCCCGTTCCATTTGGGTACATACTCCGCCCGGGATCGGCAGTTATGCACCGTGACGTCAGAGGAGTCAGAGCAGGCGGTCCCGACCTCAGTTGCCGTGAGCGGGCTCGGCGCCAGCCAGTGCAGCTGCGATCCGGTCAAGGTGCCGCGCCCAGAGTTGCGGGTAGAACGCGGCCTCCTCTTCACTTAGGCTGGAAAACTGCACCCTCACACTTGTACCGTCAGGCTTCGGGGTGAGCGTGATTTCGATAAATGTAGGAGTCGGGGGCG
>DAIPYJ010000094.1:0-10709 GCA_036782775.1 Candidatus Dormiibacterota bacterium
CGCCGCCGCCAGCAGGATCAGCGCCATATGGCTCATGACGACATAGCCAACCAGCCGGCGCAGGTTGTCCTGTCCGAGCGCCGCCAGCGCGCTCCACAGCACGGTGAGCACGGCGATCATGACCACGAAGCCGACGATCTTGTGAAAGCTGGTGTGGAACTCCCCGACGTTGATCCGGATCAGGCCATAGCCGCCCAGCTTGACGACCACGCCGGCCAACAGCAGGCCAAGCGCGGGCGGCGCCTCGGCCACGCCATCGATGAACCAGCTGTGAAACGGAAAGACGGGCAGCTGGACGGCAAAGGCGATGAAGAACAGCCACGACACCAGCAAGGCGCTGGCTGTGGGGACCGAGATGTCGTGCAACGCCGCCATGTCGAAGCTGTGCGTCTTGGCGGTCAGATAAAGGGTGAGGATCGCCAGCAACAGCAGCGCGCTGCTCGCCAGCTGGATCGCCAGCAGCTTCCAGGCCGCCGCCAGGCGCCGCATCCCGCCGAAGCGAGCGATCAGCAGAAACATGGGCACCGCCTGCAGCTGCCAGAAGAGAAAGAAGAGCAGATAGTCGAGCGAAGCAAAGACGCCGTTGACGCCGGTCTCGAGCACGAGCAGCAGGATGAAGTACTCCCGGCTTTGCTCGCGGACACGGCTGGAGGCGAGGACCGCAAAGACGAACAGCACCGTGCTCAGCAGTAAGAGCGGCATGCTCACCCCGTCGACGCCCAGGTGATAGCTCGAGCTGAGCCCAGGCAGCCAGCCGCGCGTCTCCTCGAAGGCGTAGGTCCCGGTCTGGCCGCTGAAGCCGTACCACATGAGCGCCCCCAGCCCGGCGACGATGGCGGCGACCGAGAGCGCAAACGATCGGATCCGTTCGCGGTTGGCGTCGGTCCGCGCCGGAAAGAAGAGCAGTGCCAGGGCGCCGATGGCGGGGACCCAGACGATGGCGCTCAGCAGTAGGGTCGGAATCGACACGGTGGTCGTAGTGGTCGAGGCGGCCTCGAGTGGGATCATCCCGCCGTCCCCAGGAGGCCGGCGGCGAGAATCGTCACCAGGGCCAGGAGGAAGGCGCCGGCGATGATGCCGATTGCCAGCTGGCGAATCGGGAACTCAGCCAGCCACCGGCGCGGCCGCCCGGCATAGGCGAGGCTTTCGCCGATCAGGCCGCCGTCGACGACGCGCTCGTCCACCCAGCCGAGCCGCTCCGCAGCCGGCAGCAGCCCTCGCTCCGCGGCCAGCGAATATCCGCGACCCAGGTAGAGCCCTTCACCGACCGCCGTTTCGACGCGTTGGAGCAGCGTGATCCGCCTGGCACGACCGTAGAGCAACCAGGCGGCGGCCACCCCCGCCACTGCGGCGACGGTAATGATGCCGGCCGCGGCGAAATGCGAGTTCGCGAGCGGGACGTTGCGGAACGTCACGAAGGCGATCGGATCCAGCCGCCCCGGAAGCCGACGGATGGCGCCGACGATCACCGACGCAATCGCCAGGATGGTCATGGCAAATGCCAGCCGGCCCCCGGCATCGCGAATGCGGTCCGGCTCGAAGCGCCGCCGGCGCGCCGTTTCTCCCAGGCAGACCAGGGAGAAGATGCGGACGGCAGCCATCGCGCCCAGGACCGTGACCGCGACCACGACGAGGATCGCCGGTCCGCTTTCGATCGCGAGCGCCTTCGATAGGATCGCGTCCTTGCTCCAGAAGCCGCTCAGCGGCGGGATGCCCGCCGCGGCCAGCGTCGCAATCAGCATCACCCAGCCCGTGAGCGGCATCCGGCGCCACAGCCCGCCCATTTGCGCCATCTGCTCGGTTCGCATCTCGCGAATCACGACGCCGGCCGCGAGAAAGAGCAACGCTTTCGGCCAGGCCTGGGTGAGCGCCTCGAAGACGGCTGCGCCGTACGCCGAGATTCCCAGGGCCAGCACCATCAAGCCCAGCTCTCCCATCGTGGTGTAGGCGATGGCGCGTTTCAGGTTCCCCTGGAACAGGCCGAACACCATGCCCAGGATGGCGGTGACGCCGCCGACGATCGCCAGCAGGGCAAGGGCACGGGGGCTGGCATGAAAGAGCGCGTAGTCACGCGCGATCAGGTAGACGCCGCAGAGCGCCGCGCCGGCGGAATGGAGCAGCGCCGCCGCGGGTGCCGGGGCCTGCGCGCTGCCAGGCAGCCAAACGTGCAGCGGAAACTGCGCCGACTTTGCGGAGGCCGCCAGGAAGACGATCGCGGCCATGATGAAAACGCCGTTCGTCGTGATCTTCGGCGTGTGATACATGGTCGAGAGCGTCTGGAAGTTGAGCTCGTTGAAGCGGAAGTAGACGTAGGCCATCGCAGCCAGCAAGGCGAGATCCCCGAGGACGGAGATGACGAAGGCCAATCCAGCGGCGGCGGTCGACTCCGGCCGCTGCCACCAGTGCCCGATCATCAGGTAGGTCGAGACGCTGATCAACGCGAAGAAGACCAGCATCTGGAAATAGCTGATCGAGAGCACGACCCCGACCATGGCGAAGGTGGCGAAGAGCAGCACGCTGTAAAACCGAATCGGGCCGTCTTCGCGGCGCACGAAGGAGAGGCCGTAGAGCTGGATCAGGAGGCTGGCGAGGACGACGACCGTGAGCATGACCGCCGACAGCGGGTCGGCCACCACGCCCCATTGCAGCGTAAATTCGCCGACTCCGCCCGACTGCCCGGTGAAGAACTGGAGGAAGGTGTAAGTCCGCTCCAGATGGAGCGGGTGCGCCAGCTCGATCGCCAGCACGAGCAGGGCGCAGATGGCGGCGGCCAGGGTGAAAACGACCGAAATCGCCAGGCTCAGCCGGCGCGAATCGATGGTGAAGGCGAGGATGATGATGAGCGCGATCAGCGGCAGGAGCAGCGTGAAGAGGGCGATCAGGGTCGGGCTCCAGGTGTCGAGCGGCCCACTGGGAGCCGCGGCGAGGAGCGCGAGCGTCACGAGTGCGCCGGCCTACCCGCGGTCCGCGTCGATGGCGAAACTGCGGCCCTCACGATAGAGGGCGATGATCAACGCCAGGCCGACCGCCAGCTGCGCCAACGCGCTGGCCCCCGCGAACATGGCCATCGCCGCGGCCCCATTCTCGTTCGCCGCCCCTGAACCGAAGCGACCGAACGCGACGAAGGCGATCGCGCCGGCCAGCAGCATGAACTGGGCTCCGGCCAGGCTGACGAGGACGCTTCGACGAGCGGCGACGGCAAAGGCGCCGATTGCCAGCAGCGCCGCCGACGCGATCAAGAGCAGATTGAGACCCACCGTCAAGGCGGCGGCGTCCTACGAATCCGCCTGGCGCCCGGATCGATCGTTCTGGCCGTGCGGGAAGGCAGCACCGGAGCGGCACGAAGCAGGAGGCTCAGCCCCAGGGCTGCGGAGCCGAGCAGGACCACGACGGTCGCGAGGGCAACGACGTAATCCGTCGTCAGCGTCGAACCGAAGTCTTCGACGATGCTGCGGCCCGGTCGCACCGGCCAGGCGGTGGCCGCCAGGACGACCGCGAGAAGCGCCAGCATGACCGCCGCGACCGCGCCTCCGGCAATCCATTCGCGACTGAACGGGCCGACGGCAGTTGCGTCAAGTCCACTCGTGCGGCGCAGCATGCCCATGGTCAGCAGGCCCGAGACCAGCGTGAAGATCAGCAGCTGCACGGCGAATAACAGCGCGGGGGCCAGCGTGAGGTAGAGCAAGGCGACCAGCAGCATGGTCGCAACGAAGGCGCCAACCGCCAGGCGCGCCTCCTGGAAGACCACGGTCGCTGCGGCGCTGGCGAGCATCAGGATCAGCAGCACATATATAAGGATGACGAGCGGCGCCGACGAGATCGGGGCCGGCAGCGCGCCGATCAGCGGAAGCACGGCGTCAGATTCTAAACAAGCGGGTCAATATTCCACGTCGCCTTCGCCAGGCGGCCAGTAGGTTTCTTCCTTGATCGAGGTCTGCTCGAAGCCCCGCCGGCGAAGGATATCCCGGGCGTTGACGATCATGCCGGCGTTGCCGCAGAGATAGGCCGTCGTCGTCTCCGGCGTGAGCTCGAGGTTGTCTCCGTATTTGCGGATCAGGTCGTCCACCCTGCCTCGCTCCCCTTGCCACGCTGGATCTTCCCAGGGGCGGCTGATCGTCTGCAGGTAGGTCAGCCATTCGTGCTCGCCCGCCAGCTGCTTGAGCTCGCGATCGTAGCCGAACTCGTTGGAGCGCGAGACGCCCTGCAGCACGACCAGTCGAAATGGCTCCGAGAGTCGGCCTTCGTTCAGATCGCGGACCAGGGTGCGCACCATGCTGATGTAGGGCGCAACGCCGGTGACCGTCGAGATCAAGAAATGCTGCGCGTGGCCGGACTTGAGGTCGATGTTGAAGATGCCCTTGGCCTTCTTGCGCATGTAGACGCAGTCGCCGATCTGCAGCTCGTAGAGCTGGGGCGAGAGCGCGCCCTCCGGGACCTTTTCGATGAAGAACTCGAGCTCGGGCTCGAGCGGGCTGGAGACGATCGAGAAGGCCCGCTCCAGGACCTTGTCATGATTGTCGACCCCGAAGGCGACGTATTGTCCGGCCTTGAAGCTGAGCGGCTCCGGCGGTTTCATCCAGACCGACCAGAGCGTGGGCGAATAGTCTTCGCGGCGGGTGATCGGCACGAGCATGTACTTTTCGGAATGGTCGACCGGCACGTCGCTATCCTATTCGGTCGCGGCGGGCTTGAAGGGCGGACCGAAGATGAGGTCGAGGGCGACGCCGAAGACGATCGCAACCAGCCCGCCGGTCACGAAGCCGACGGTGGCGCCGGCCGACAGATAGCCTCGGCCCCAGATGGCGCCGATCATGAACACGACGGTCCCGGTCGCCGCCAGCCAGTAGGCGTTCCGTCCTCGCCGAGCGAGCTCGACGGCGACGGCAAAGACCAGGCAGGCGAGGTAGACGAGCAAGACCAGGCCGGTGGTCCAGATCAGCGGATGCTGGGAGGCGGCGTCGAGCGGGATCACCCCTCCGCGACCGCAATCGGACCGCCGCCGATGACCCGGTCGCCGTCGTAAAAGACGGCGGCCTGGCCCGGAGCCAGCGCGCGCTGCGGCTCGTCGAACTCGATTCTCGCCTGGTCGCCGAGCGGGGTGACGAGTGCCGTCGCCTCGGGCGCGTGGGAGCGGACCTTGACGCCGGCTTTGAATGGCGCTGCCGGGGGCTTGCCGCCGACATAGCGAACGCCTTCGGCGCGGCACGATCGGCGCAGCAGCTGGTCGGCGCCGCCGACGGTGAGGGTGTTGGTCGCGGCATCGATTCGGCTCACGTAATGGGCGGCCGTCTTCCCGCCGGCGGAATGGAGCCGCAGGCCGGAACGCTGGCCGACGGTGTACATCGCGGCCCCGTCGTGCTCCCCGATCACTGTCCCGGTGGCGTCGATCACGGGACCCGCCTGCACGCGCTCTTTGAAACGCTCCTTGAGCAAGGTCCGATAGCTGCCATCGGCAACGAAGCAAATCTCCTGGCTTTCGGGCTTGAGCGCGGTCTTCAGTCCCAGCTCGCTCGCCTTGGCCCGGACGCGATCCTTGCTCCACTCGCCGACGGGGAAGCGCAGCACCGCGAGCTGCTCCTGGGCCAGTTGATAGAGCACGTAGGACTGGTCCTTGCGCGGGTCGGCGGCTTTGTGCAGCGTGTAGCCGCCGGCCTCGCGCTCGATCCGCGCGTAGTGCCCGGTGGCGAGCGCATCGGCGCCGAGCGCCAGGGCCTTGCGCAGCAGCAGCCCGAACTTGACCATCTCGTTGCAGCGGATGCAGGGATTCGGCGTTCGTCCGCCGAGGTAGGCCTCGGTGAAGGGATCGATCACCGCCGCCCGGAAGTCCTCCTCGAAGTTGAGCACGTAATACCGGATGCCGAGCCGGTTCGCGACCCGCCGGGCGTCCTCGACGGCGTCGAGCGAGCAGCAACCATGGTGCTTGTCGAAATCGCGCGTGGCCATCTCTTTCGGCCAGAGCTGGAGCGTCAGGCCGAACACGTCATGGCCTTCCTCGCGCAGCAGGGCGGCGGCGACCGACGAGTCGACGCCGCCGCTCATCGCGACGGCGATCTTCACGCCGGGTTCAGCTCGACCGCAATCCCCCGGCTGCGACAGAAGTCGAGCGCGCGCTCGATCTCGGCCTGTTCCCCGTCCAGCTCGAGCTCGACCCACCCGGTGTCGTTGCCGACGTCGGCTCGGCGGATATTGGTCACCACTTTGAAGTCCTGTCCCATGCGGTAGATCACCGGATCGTTGCGCGTGTCCCCGCGGTACGTCAGGCGCACCGTCGCCCGCGCCACGACCTCAGCCTCCGGCGACCGCCGGCACGATCGAGAGGTCGTCGCTGTCGCGCAACGGCGTCTTCAGCCCCGACCCGAAGCGGATGTCCTCGTCGTTTCGGTAGATGTTGATGAACTGGCGCAGCTCACCCTTGTCGTCGTAGAGCCGCTCGCGAAAGCCCGGATATTTCTGGTTGAGCTCATCGAGCGCCTGCGAGACATCACTGGCATTGACCTCAACGATGGCCGCGCCGCGCGTGAGCTGCCGGAGCGCGCCGGGCACGCGAATTTTGATCGCCATGTCCGGTCAATTATAAGAATGGCGCGGGCGACGATCGCCCGCGCCCACTAGCGTTTCGAGCCTATTTGGTCGGCACGCCGGCCAACTCTGGAGTCGCGGGGGTCGCAGCCCCTTCGCCGGGCAGGACCTCGTACACGGCATGGCCACGGCCGATCGCCCAGAAGACGACACCAATCAGAACGATGATCGCCATCGTCACGAACACCGTGATCTCGAACGGCGCTCGGTCGACACTCGATGCCTGGCCCAACACGCCGCTGGTGAACAGTCCCGGCCAGAGCGAGAACACCGTGGCGACGACAGCGTAGACCCACGCGAGGGCCGCCACAACATAGACGCCAACCCAGCCGCCGCCGATCCTGTATGGACGGGGCGCGTTCGGGAACTTGTGTCGCAGGATCACCAGTGTCGGGAACACGAAGATGTAGGAGAAGGTCGTCGTCGAGATCGCGAGGCTCAACACCACGCCGAACAGCGACGCGAGTTGCCCGTTCGCAAAGATATGGTTCACGATGACGTTCGCCAGCAAGAAGATCGTCGCCAGGATGCCGGAAAGCACGTTGACCGGAACGGGCGTGCCAAACCGCTTCGAGAAGTAGCCGAGCCGCTTGGGGCCCGAGCCGGCGAGCGCACCGATCGCCATCATCCGGTCGGCACCCATCAGCCAGACGGTGCCGCTGGTGAGCAGCGAGAACACGATCGCTGCGCCGACGAAGAAGTTGAGGATATTCTCCCCGGTGCCACCCAGAACGTTGCCGACAACGGTCTGGTAGGCCGCGACGAAGCTACCGACGCTCGTCAGGTCCTTCGAGCTAAGGACCGCGATGACGCAGACGATCGGGATCGCGTAGGCAAGCGCGCTGACGATGCCCGAGCTGATCACCATGCGCGGAATGTCACGCTGCGGGTTCTCCATCTCCTCGCTGGCGTTGGTCGAGATCTCGAAACCAACCCAGGCGAAGACGAGGACCCCGATGACGCCGATAAAGACGTCACCAGTGGGCTGCCAGCCGGTAAAGCTGCCGTGCCCCTTGCCTGCCAGCAAGGTCACCACCGCGAGAATTCCGAAGAGACCAATCAGCAAGAGGCGGACGATGCCGCCGTAATTCGGAACCCATTTCATCTGCCGCAGCGACAGGATGTTCATCCCTACCGCGACCCAGATAAAGGCAGCGCCGACGAAGAATTCGAGCCAGCCGATGGTGCCGATGCCACCAAATGGCTTGCCCCAGAAGGTGTCCATCGCCGCGATCGCGGTGACCGCCAGCGTCCCTCCGAGCCAGACCGGATTGCTGATCCAGTACATGACGGCGGTGATGGCTCCCGCCAGGTGGCCGAACGCGAGCCGGACCCACTCATAGACCGCGCCCTCGACCGGGAACGCCGATCCAAGCTCAGCCGTAATCAGCCCATACGGGATGAGGAACGTGATCGCCGAGATGACGAGCCAGGTGATCGCCTGCGCGCCCTGCGTCGAGACGGCGCCAAGCGTGTCGAGCGCGACGATTGCGGATATCGTGAAAAAGACCAGGTCGAGCCGAAACAACGACTTCTTGAGCTTGCGCTTTTCCGCAAGCAGTTCGGTCGCCGCAGCCGCTTCTGCCAACTTACCCTCCTTGTGCGTGCTTGGCCCGTGAGATGAGCCTCGCTCGCAATTTGGGGCAAGGCCAAACGCTTGTCAAGGACTAAACGACCCCGGTAGCCGCCGATATACTCGGCCGCGGATGCCCGCCGAATACGACGCCATCATCGTCGGCGGCGGCCACAACGGCCTGGCGACTGCCGCCTACCTCGGCCGTAGCGGGCTCAAAGTCCTGGTTCTGGAGCGGCGCCACGTTCTCGGCGGGGCCGCGGTCAGCGAGCATCCCTGGCCCGGCTATACCGTGTCGACCCTCTCGTACGTGCTTTCGCTGATGCCGCCCGAGGTCATCAGCGAGCTCGAGCTGCGCCGCCACGGCCTGACACTCTATCCCCTGGCCGCCGACTACTACGTCCCCTTTCCCGACGGCTCCCACCTGCTGCTCACCAAGGACGCGCAGCAGGCCCGGGCCGCGATCGCCAGGTTCTCGTCGAAGGATGCGCAGGCCTGGCCCGAATTCAGCGCCTATCTCGGCCGGATCGCCAGGCTCGTCCGGCCGCTGCTGTTGATGACCCCACCGGCGGTCGGGGCGAAGTCACCCTCAGACCTGCTGGAGCTGGCGCGCTTCGCCTGGAAACTCAAGGGCCTCGACGTCCAGCAAACCGCGGACTTCGTCAAGGTCATGACCCTCTCCGTCGCCGAGCTGCTCGAGGAATGGTTCGAGTCTCCCCAGGTCAAGGCTGCCCGCTGCGTTTCCGGCGCGATCGGCACCTACGGCGGGCCGTACACGCCGGGGACGGCTTACGTGCTGTTGCACCACTACATCGGCGAGATCGAGGGCCAGATGGCGGAGTGGGCCTTCGTCCGCGGAGGGACGGGCGCCGTCTCGCAGGCCATCGCCGACGACGCCCGGGAACATGGGGCCGAGATCCGGACCGATTCGCCCGTCGTCCGCGTCCTCGTCGAGGGCAACGCCGCCCGCGGGGTCGTGTTGCGGGACGGAACCGAGCTCAAGAGCCGGGCGGTTGTCTCCAACGCGCATCCCCGGATCACGTTCTGCGAGCTGCTCGACGCAGGGCAGCTACCGCCCGACTTCGTCCGCGCCATCGAGCGCTATAAGACGCGCTCGGGGACGGTCAAGGTCAACCTCGCGCTCGCGGAGCCCCCGCGTTTCGACGGCCTGAGCGAGGCGGACTCAGCCACGGCGGCGCGCTCCTTCATCCAGCTCTGCGACTCGATGGAGTACCTGGAACGCGCCTTCGACGACGCCAAGTACGGCCGGCCCTCCGCCGCGCCCTACTCCGACGGCGTGCTGCCGACGATGGCGGACGATTCGCTGGCGCCGGCCGGCAAGCACCTGATGAGCTGCTTTACCCAATATGTCCCCGCCGGCTGGTCCCAGGCGCCGCACCGGGAGGAGCTGGAGGCCTACGCCGATCGGGTCGTCGACGGCTACGCCCGTTTCGCGCCCAATCTCAAGGGCGCGATCGAGCATCGCCAGGTGCTTGGCCCTTACGACATGGAGCAGGAGTACGGGCTGATCGGTGGCAACATCATGCACGGCGACCTCACCCTCGACCAGCTGTTCTCCTGGCGTCCGGTGGCGGGCTATTGCGATTACCGGACGCCGATTCGCAACCTGTATCTGTGCGGCTCCGGCACGCATCCAGGCGGCGGCATCAGCGGCATCAATGGACGCAATGCGGCGCGCGAGATCCTCAAAGACCTCAAACGGAGTCGCCGCTCACATTCCCCACGCTCGCGGGGCCAGGGCACGATGGGCGTTTCCTAAAGCAGGACGGGCCTTCTCCTAAAGCACTTTCGAAAGAAATGCCTGCGTCCGCTCGTGCTGCGGATTAGCGATCACGTCTTTTGGCTTCCCGGCTTCGACGACGATGCCGCCGTCCATGAAGACCAGGCTGTCGCCCACCTCGCGCGCGAATCCCATTTCGTGGGTGACGACGATCATGGTCATGCCGTCCTCGGCAAGCCTGCGCATGACATCGAGCACCTCGCCGACGAGCTCGGGATCGAGCGCCGAAGTCGGCTCGTCAAAGAGCATCAACTTCGGTTGCATCGCCAGCGCCCGGGCGATCGCGACGCGCTGCTGCTGCCCTCCGGACAACTGGTTCGGGTAGGCCTGAACCTTCTCGGCGAGCCCGACGCGCTCCAGCAATTGACGGCCACGCGCGACCGCCGCCTCGCGGCTCTCTTTCTTGACGCGCAGCGGCGCCTCGATGACGTTCTGAAGCGCGGTCATGTGAGGAAAGAGGTTGAAGCGCTGAAAGACCATGCCGATCTCGGAGCGCTTGCGGCATACCTCCTCGTCGCGGAGCTCGTAGAGCCGGTCACCGCGCTGCTCGTAGCCGACCAGCGCGCCGTCGACCGACAACCGGCCGGCATCGATCTTTTCCAGGTGGTTGATACAGCGCAGAAACGTGCTCTTCCCTGAGCCGGACGGCCCGATCATGCACATGACCTCGCGCGGCTGAACCTCGAGGTTGATGCCACGCAGCACCTCGAGCCGGCCGAAATTCTTGTGGACCGCTTCCGCCTTGACCATCGGTGC
>DAIPYJ010000095.1:0-9613 GCA_036782775.1 Candidatus Dormiibacterota bacterium
ACGCCTTAGCCGGTTTTGGACTCCCTGGAGAAGCCCGGGGTCTGTCCGCGGCGCTTTTCCCGCCGCAAATAGAGCCGATCTGGCCCACCCGCCGGCCCGGGCGGGAGGATCGTGAACAGCTCGTAGCCGTCGTCGCTGAGCTGATTGGCCTCCTCGACGCTCTGGACAACCTTGTATTCGAACGGCATGGGCTCAGGTAAGCATAGCGGGGGCGATTCGGCGGCGCAGCGCGAGCCGAATCAGACCTTGCCGATCCGGCGTACCGTGCCGTCGGCGAGGCCGATCAGGGCGCCGCTGGCCATGCCGAGAAAAATGCCGTGCTCAAGCACCCCGGGAATCGTATGCAGGGTCGCAGCCAGGTGCTCATCGACAGTGGGAAAGTCGGCGTCGAGGACATAGTTCTGGTTGTCCGTGCGAAACGGCTCGCCGCCCGACAAGCGGAGTTGAGCGCGGCCGCCGAGCAACTCGATCGACCGCTTGGTCGCCTGCCACAAGAACGGCAGGATTTCGATCGGCACCGGAACGCCGCCGAGCCGATCGACCAGCTTGCTCTCGTCGGCAATCAGGACGAAGCGGCGGCTGGCATGGGCGACGATCTTTTCGCGAAGCAGCGCCCCGCCCCGGCCCTTGATGCAGTTCAATCCCGGGTCGATCTCATCAGCGCCGTCGACGGCAAGGTCGAGCTCCGTCTCCAGATCGTCGACCACCGGAATTCCGCCTTGCTCGGCGCGCCGTTTGGTATCGATTGAGGTCGCGACGGCACGGACCACGAGCCCCTGCCGAACCCGTTGCGCCAGGGCGTCGATGAAGTAGTGGGCGGTGCTGCCGGTGCCCAGCCCCACCAGCATTCCGGAGTCGGCCAGGGCGGCTGCCTGCTCTGCCGCGAGCTGCTTCTGGACTTCGATTTGCTGCCTTGCGACTTCCACTTAGATGATAGGACCGATGTCAGTTAGAATCGGTCTCGTGGACCGGCTGATGAACAGCATCCCGGGCCGGGTCGTGCAGAAATTCCTCGAAGACCAGGCGCCGAACTGGGCCGCCTTGATTGCCTGGAACACCCTGTTCGCCATGTTCCCCATGGTCCTCTTTACGGCCGCCATCCTCGGTTTTGTGCTCAGCGTTTTCGGACAGGCCAACGACAAGGTTTTCACCATCATCTTCAGCGCCATTCCCGATCCGAAGCAGCAACAGGAACTGGTCACCGTGGTCAGCAAGGTCAAGACCGAGAGCGGCATCCTGTTCATTGTCAGCCTCCTCTTCATGCTCTGGGGCGGCTCGGCGCTGTTCGGAATCATGGAGCAGGCGTTCGCGGTGATCTATCACACCAAGCCTCGCGACTTCATCCCGCAGAAGCTCGTCTCCTTTGCCATGGTGCTCGTCTTCACTGTGCTGGTCGGCATTGCCCTGATCGGGTCGACCATCGTTGGAGCGCTGAAAAGCATCCGACAGATTCCCGACCTCCCACGCTTCCTGTACTCAGGCGGCTCCGTGGTGCTGGAAATCGCCGTCGGGACCATCGCCGGCTTTGTCCTCTTCCTCGCCATCTATTACGTGATCCCCAACCGCAAGCAGCAAATCCGCAAAGTGCTTCCCGGCGCCATCGTGGCGGCCGTGCTCTTCGAGGTCACCTCCCTCCTCTTCCCGCTCTACCTCGCGATCGACCAGGGAATTGGCCAGTACGGGGCGACCTTTGCGCTGCTCTTTATCTTGATGACGTTCTTCTTGCTGATGGGCATGATCACGATGGTCGGCGTCGAGGTCAACAGTGTGCTCTATCCGCATGACAAAGACCATGCAGCACGTGGCCAGTGGGTGCCCGCCGCCCCGGAAACCTCAGGCGAGGCTCGACGTAAGGGCGCGCGCGCATCCAGAACAGCTTCTCCAAATGGTGCGGCGGGACCGGTGAAGGCCCGCATCCGCGCCCGCACCGCCGTCCTGATGGCGGTGGGGGCGTCCGTCATCGGTCTGCTTGTTGGCCGTCGGAGCGCTGGCGCCGACTGAGCCGAAATACGAGAGAGCGGACCTAAAATTGTTTCGTGGCCGTTGAGACTGCCCTCTCGCCGCGTCCCGCCTCGGCGCAGGAGGCATCGCCGGGAAGGGCGTGGTGGATCGAGCCGGCCCTCACGGTCATCTGCTACAGCGCCTTCGTCATCTACGCGACCTGGTCGGTGTTCGACCAGGTCAACGTCAGGTTCCCTCCATACGTATCGCCATTCTTTTCACTGTGGCTCGGGTTCGGCCTGATCAAGGTCCCTGTCATCGGGATCTTGATTCCAATCCTGGCCGTCATTCCCCTGGGTCTTCGGGGCAGCTGCTATTACTACCGCAAGTCCTACTTCCGGTCGTTTTTCTGGGATCCACCGGCCTGCGCCATTCAAGAGCTCAAGCGAGGGCGCTATCGGGGCGAGACCCGCTTCCCGTGGGTGGTCAACAACTATCACCGGTATTTCTTGATTCTCAGCGTGATCGTGCTGGTCTTCCTCTGGGTCGACGTGGTGCGCGCCTTCATCTACCAGGGGCATTTCTTCGTAGGCCTCGGCTCGCTGATCATGCTGGTCAACGTCGTCCTGCTCACGCTCTACACCGGCACGTGCCACTCCTTCCGCTACCTGATGGGCGGGCGGATCGATGCCTTCTCCCGGGTGCGATTCGGCCAGCTCTGGCATCGGGCCGTGCTCTTGCTCAACTGGATGAACCCGCGGCATGGTTTCTATGCCTGGGTCAGCATGTTCTCAGTGGCGCTGACTGATGTCTACATCCGGCTCTTGATGGCGGGCGTCATCCATGAGCCGCGGGTGATGTTCTGATGGAAGACTTCACCACGGTGACCACCGACGTCCTCGTCATCGGCGCCGGCGGCGCCGGGCTCCGGGCGGCGATCGAAGCCTCACAGGCGGGCGCCCGGGTCGACATCGTCTGCAAATCCTTGCTGGGCAAAGCGCACACCGTCATGGCCGAAGGTGGGATCGCGGCCGCTCTCGGCAACGTCGACCCGGATGACAACTGGCAGGTGCATTTCCAGGACACGATGCGCGGCGGCCAGATGATCAACAACTGGCGCATGGCGCAGCTGCACGCGCAGGAATCGCCGGATCGCGTCTACGAGCTGGAGACCTATGGCGCCCTGTTCGACCGCACGCCCGACGGCCGGATCATGCAGCGGCCCTTCGGCGCCCATACCTACCGGCGGCTCTGCCATGTCGGCGACCGCACGGGCCTGGAGATGATCCGGACGCTGCAAGACCGCGCCGTGCAGCTCGGCATCACGGTCCACATGGAATGGACGCTGACTCGCCTCTTGAAAGACGGCGATCGGGTGGTCGGCGCCTTCGGCTACAGCCGCGTCGACGGTTCATTCGTCGCCTTCCGCGCGAAAGCCGTTGTCCTCGCGACCGGTGGCTGGGGCCGGATTTTCAAGGTGACGTCGAATTCCTGGGAGGGCACCGGCGACGGCGTCGGCATGGGCTTCGAGGCCGGCGCCGAGGTGCTCGACCCCGAGATGGTGCAGTTCCACCCCACGGGGATGGTGTGGCCTCCGGGCGTCCGCGGGATCCTGGTCACGGAGGCGGTCCGCGGGGAAGGCGGCTATCTCAAGAACAGCGAAGGCAAGCGCTTCATGCTCGAGTACGACCCCAAGAAGAAAGAGCTGTCGTCGCGGGATGTCGTTGCCCGTTCCATCTACAAGGAAGTGCAGGCCGGGCGCGGGACGCCGCATGGCGGGGCCTGGCTGGATGTCACCCACCTGGGCGCAGAAAAGATCAAGAAGAAGCTGCCCTCGATGTGGGAGCAGTTTCACACCCTGGCCGACATCGACATCACGACCCAACCAATGGAGGTCGCGCCGACCATCCACTACGCAATGGGTGGGCTTCGCGTCGAGCCCGAAACCGGGCAGACGACGCTCCAGGGTTTGTTTGCCGCCGGTGAGGTCGCGGCCGGTTTGCATGGCTCCAACCGGCTCGGTGGGAACTCGCTGTCCGACTTGCTGGTCTTCGGGCGCCGGGCGGGGGCGGCCGCCGCCGCCTACCAGCGTGAGGTCGGGCTCGGCCAGATCAATCAGCGGCTGGTGGAGCAAGAGCAACAGACCTTGCTCCTGCCTTTGCGTGGCGACGGTAAAGAGAATCCCTACCTGCTCCAGCAGGCTCTTCAAGAAGCGATGCAGGAGGGCGCGGGCATCGCGCGGGACGAGAAGGGACTGAAAAAGTGCCTGGCGACTGTTCTCGAACTGCGGCAGCGCTCGGTGAGGATCCACGTCCCGGGCTCCAGGCGCTACAACCCCGGCTGGCATACGGCGCGCGATCTTCGGTTTATGCTCACGATTGCCGAGTGCATCGTCCGTGCCGCCATCGAGCGGCGCGAGAGCCGTGGAGCGCACTGGCGGCTCGACTATCTCGAGAAAGATCCGGCGCTCGGCAAAGTCAATTTCATCGCCTACAGCGAGGCGGGCGCCGTCAAGCTCAAGCAACGCCCGGTCCCCCAGCTGCCGCCCGAGCTGGCTGCGCTATTTGATGACTCCCCTGCTCCGAGCAAGCCAGCGGCGACGACGCCGCCCGAGGCGAAACGGGTTCCGGCGTGAGTACGGCGGTCAAGCGATCCGCGCATCTTGCTGAGACAAAGCCGGAGGCAAGCGATGGCCGCATCGTTCTCCAGGTTTTCCGCGGTGATTCGTCAGGCGGCCGCGAGGAGCGCTTCGAAGTGCCCGCGGTGGAAGGCATGGTGGTCCTCGACGCCGTCCATTACATCCAGGCGAACTATGCCAATGACCTGGCCTGCCGGTGGAATTGCAAGGCGGCCAAGTGTGGATCGTGCAGCGCAGAGATCAACGGCCGGCCCCGCTTGATGTGCAAGACGCGCGTCGACGAATTCGGGGATGCCGAGATCCATGTGGCGCCGATGCGGACCTTCCCCTTGATCAAGGACCTGGTGACTGACGTCTCGTGGAATTACGAAGTCAACAAGCAGATTCCCGGTTTCACGCCGGCGGCCACTGAGCGCGTGCCGTATCGGCTGCTCCAGGAAGACGTCGAGCGAATCTACGAGTACCGCAAGTGCATCGAGTGCTTTCTCTGCCAGGACGTCTGCCACGTCCTGCGCAACCACGACGACAAGTCGCTCTACTACGGCCCTCGGTACATGGTGCGAATGGCCGCGCTGGAGATGCATCCTCTCGATACCCGGCGTCGCACCGGGTTGCTTCACGGCGCCGCGGGTGTCGGCATGTGCAACATCACGAAGTGCTGCCAGGAAGTTTGTCCAGAGCACATCAAGATCACCGACAATGCGATCATCCCGCTGAAGGAGCGCACTGCCACCGACGTGTATGACCCCCTTGCCCGTTTCATGCGCCGGGTGCGTCCGCGGCCTGAACCAGCCGGTAGGAGCGGCGACTCGCCGGATGGCTTGAGCGCCGTCCGTCTCCCCCAGCGATTTGCGGTCAAGGACGTCGTGCGCCTCAAGACAGGCGACCGGCCGCTAGCGCGGGTCGGCGGCGTACGTCAGGATGGCAAGCTCGAGGTCTGGGTGCTCAAAATGAAAGGCATCCAGCAGCACTGGAAGGGACCCAAGGTCATCAACACCAGTGACGTCACGAACAACTACGGTCCACTGGACGAAGTTGGCATTGGGAGCAAGCTCTTCGAGCAGCAGCTCATGGAGCATGCCGAGCACGGCGACTAGCTGACCGGCTCCTTCAGCCTTCCAGGGGCGGGAAGCGCCGCGGCTCGCGAACAATCTCGTAGACCGCGCGCACGATACTCTCCCGGTTTGGCTTCGTGAAATAGTCTCCGTCTGGTCCGTAGGCGGGCCGCGTCGCCGATGCGCTCAACGTCCGCGGCGCGGCATCGAGGTGCCACCAGCCCTCCTGCACCTCTAGGATCTGCTGCATGATGAAGGCAGAGGCGCCGCCGGGCACATCCTCATCGACGCAGATCAACGCATGCGTCTTCTCCAGCGACCGCACCAGGGTGTGCTCGATATCGAACGGGTTGAGCGTCTGGACGTCGATCACCTCGCAGGACACGCCAAGGCGCTCGAGCGTTTTGGCGGCGTCCAGCACCAGGGCGCAGCACGCGCCGTAGGTGACCACGGTTGCATCGGTCCCCTCCCGGAGCACCTCGGGCATGCCGAGGGGCACGGTGAACTCGCCCACGTTGTCCGGCAGCCGTTCCTTGAGTCGATAGCCGTTGAGCACCTCGATGACGACCGCCGGATTGTCGCCGCGAAAGAGCGCGTTGTAGAAACCGGCGGCCTGGGTCATGTTGCGCGGCACACAGAGGTAGATGCCTCGCAGCGCGTTGAGCAGCACCGACATCGGCGAGCCCGAGTGCCAGATTCCGACCAGCCGATGGCCCTTGGTCCGGATGATCACCGGCGCCTTCTGTCCGCCCGCCGTTCGCCAGTGCAGCGTCGCCAGGTCGTCCGACGCGGCTTCCAGCGCATAAAAGAAGTAGTCGAGGTACTGGATGTCGCAGATGGGGCGCAGCCCGCGCATCGCTGCGCCGATCGCCTGCCCGAGAATCGTCGCCTCGCGAATCCCGGTGTCCGTCAGCCGGAGGTTGCCATACTTCGCCTGCAACCCCTCGAAGACGAGGTTCACGTCGCCGAGGACCCCGACGTCCTCACCGATGACGAAGAGGCGTGGATCCCGCGCGAAGTTGGCGTCGAAGTTCCGCAGCAGGACCTGCCGGCCGTCGAGCGTTGGTGAGCTCTCCGAGAAGCTGGCTGGCACGATACGCGCTTTGAGCGGCGACTCTGCCGAATCGCTGTACAGGTGCGAGGTGTACCGCCGGACGTTGGCCGTCCGGTATTCCAGGGCGAAGCGGCTAAGTTCGCCGCGTTCTGCTGACTGGTCGTCGCGGAGTTCGTATAGAGCCCGTTCGGCCGCGGCCGCCACCATGCTCCGGGTGACCTTGGCCGCATCCCGCAGGGATTCGGCAATCTCGGCGACGGCTGGCGTCTCGATGCGGTTCAGAATCGCGAGCAGCGAATCGCGGTCCGACGCCAACGGCGCCTGGTATGTCTCCCAGCCACGCTCGCGCGCCGCGGCCACCGCCTCGGCGTCTTCGTCCTCCCAGCGCTTGAGTTCCGATTCCAGCGCGATCTCCGACTCGATCATCCAGTCGCGCATCCGGGTGAGGCAGTCGTACTCGATCTCGAAGCTCAGGCGAACCTTCGGCTTGTACCGCTCGTGGCTGCCGCTGGTCGAGTGCCCGAGCTGCTGGGTCATCTCGGTCACGTGAATCAAGGCCGGCACTTGCTCGCGGCGCACCTTCTCCACCGCCCTGGCGTAGGTCTCGACCAGCGCTGGATAGTCCCAGCCGGGAACGGTATAGATGTCGATCCCCAAACCGCCGTCGGGCATGAATCCACGCATCGCTTCGGAAATCGACCCCTTGGTGGTCTGCATCTCGACCGGCACCGAGATGCCGTAGCCGTCGTCCCATACCGACATCACCAGCGGCACCTGCAAGACACCGGCGGCGTTCATCGCCTCCCAGAACGCACCCTCACTGGTCGAGGCGTCACCGATCGAGCCGAAGGCCACCTCGTTGCCCTTCACCGAGAAGCCATCCTGAACCGATTCGAGCTGCGGGTTCTTTCGGTACAGCTTCGAGGCGTAGGCCAGTCCCAGCAACCGCGGCATCCAGCCGGCGACGTTCGAGACGTCGGCGCTGGAGTTCAGCCGGTCGACCTGGCGCACGAACTTCCCCGCGTCGTCGAGGAAGCGCGTCGCGAAGTGATTGCCCATCTGCCGGCCCCCGGACGCCGGCTCCAGCTTTAGATCGGCGTCGCCGTAGAGCTGGGCGAAGTACTCGTCGAGGTTTGACATGCCGGTCGCCCACATCCACGTCTGGTCGCGGTAGTAGCCGGCCCGCCAGTCGCCCGGCCTAAAGGTCCGCGCCAGCGCCAGCTGGGCGACTTCCTTTCCATCGCCGAAGATGCCGAAGGTCGCGTTGCCGGACAGCACCTCGCTGCGGCCGATGATGCTGGCGCGACGGCTGCGATAGGCAAGACGGTAATCGCCGATGATGTCCTCGGCCGGAAGGGGAAGCTTGGATGCTGCCCCAGCTTTCGGCTGCCTAGCCATCTCTAACTACGATATCGCCGCGCTCCCAAAACTGTCATCCTCCCCCGCTGGCTGGCCCACCGGCGGGACACATCAGCCGAAGCTCCAATGGGACACTTCAGCCGGATCAATACACAGCGCAAATTGGGCCGTGAAGGACTCGAACCTTCGACCAACCGGTTATGAGCCGGCCGCTCTAACCTCCTGAGCTAACGGCCCTTAGCGACCTCCCGTATTTTGCCTGCTGGCCGTTCCGGCAGGCTGAATGGTTTGATCGTGGGTTGGAAGATGTCCGAAGGCATGGCGGCCAGCGGCCGCCGGACGGAGACATCGAATGGCAGTCGATTGCGGACGGCGCTCGGATCGACACCCGGCGCAATCTCGATCAACTCGAGGCCTTGCGCGGTCAGTTCAAAGACCGCGCTCTCGCTCACGTAAATGACACGCTGCTTACGCTTCCGTGCTTGCTCGGCGCTGAACGTCAGATGGCCGACCTGCTTGACGAATTTCTCGTGCTTGCCCTCGAACGCAAAGCAAAAGCAGACAAGCCTCGCGCTTTGCGTGATGTCGATGAAGCCGCCGGCGCCGATGATTCGCCCGCCCAGGCGGCTGACGTTGACGTTTCCCTTCTCGTCGATCTCACCGGCCCCCATGAAGGTCGCGTCGAGGCCGCCGCCGTTATAGAAATCGAACTGGCTCGCGTGCGGGATGATCGCCGTTGGATGCGCCGTGATCCCGAAGTCGACGCCGCCGGCGGGCACGCCGCCGTAAACACCGGACTCAACCGTAAGCGTGATCGCGCTCGATAGGCCGGCTTCAGCAAGAGCCGGCCCGACGCTATCGCCCGGTATGCCGGTACCGATGTTGACAACGTCGCCCTGATGCAGAAATCTGATCGCACGACGACCGATCGCCAGCCTGGTCGAGTACGGCGCCCGGGGCAACTCTCTACCCGATGACGCCGAGATATACACAGAGTCAAAGAACGTCCCGTCGGTTTGCCGATGTTGGCGCTCGGGCTGAGGGGCTTCGACAACCAGGTCGACTATTGCTCCGGGAACGGTAACCAGCCGCGGCGGGATCGCACCACGGGGCACGAGCTTCTTGGCCTGGCAGAGCACGATGCCGCCCGAATTGTGCGCCGCTTGGGCGATGGCGAGCGCATCGAGAGTGACCGCCTCGTCATCGTGCGAGCAGTTACCGTCTTCATCGACCGAGGTGGCACGAAAAATGCCGACGTCGATCTTGAAGCTGCGGTACAGCATGAACTCTTCGCCGTTGATTGCCTGCAAGTGGACGTAATCTGGTGCTTGGCGTTTCGCCGGCTCATTTACCTTGCCACCTTCGATCCGTGGATCGACGAAGGTCCCCAGGCCGATGCGGCTCAGATTTCCAGGACGGCCTGCGGCCATCGCCCTATAAAGAACAGCCAGCTGACCCTGCGGCAGGCAGACGGCTTCGGCAAGCCCCTGGCCGAGGAACGCCGACATCCTCGGCATCAAGCCCCAATGCGAACCAACGATCCGCTTGGCGAGGCCCTCGACGGCG
>DAIPYJ010000095.1:9623-10519 GCA_036782775.1 Candidatus Dormiibacterota bacterium
CCGATCCGCTCGCGCAGATGCGCTGCGTACTCTGGCGGAGGCTTCTTCTCGTCCCACGCTGAGAGCTTGGCGAGGCCCTCAACCGCGAAGTGCTCGAAGCCGGCGACCCGATTGGACTGGCCGGCGGCATGAACGATCACGAGATCTCTCGGATGGCCCGCCTTGCGAAACGACTCCTCGACGCCTTCGTACAACGCCTCCGCGACGCCCATCAACGTGAAGCCGTCGACGGCAACGGTGGCACCGTCCGGAATGAGGGCGACGGCTTCGTCGACGGAAACGAGTCGCATTACCCCTCACCCTGACCCTCCCCCCGCGAGCGGGGGGAGGGAATCGTGTGCTGGGCCTCTCCCCGCCAGCGGGGAGAGGGAGTTGCAGGCCTAAAGGACGTAGCCGCCGCCGACGTTGATGACTTCTCCGGTGATATAGCCCGCCTCGTCGGAGGCCAGGAAGGCGACCAGCGCCGCAACGTCGGCTGGCTGTCCCATCCGCCCTAAGGGAATCTTGGCCACCTGCTGCTCCCGGATGTTCTCCGGAATGCCGCGCGTCATCTGGGTGTCGATAAATCCGGGGCAGATGGCATTGACCGTGACCTGAAAGCGCGCCAGCTCTTTCGCCGCCGTCCGGCTCAATCCGACGACGCCCGCTTTCGCCGCCGAGTAGTTGGCCTGGCCAATATTGCCCATCCAGCTCGCGGAGGCGATGTTTACGATGCGACCCGATCCCGCCGCCCGCATGATTCGGCTGGCGGCACGCGTCATGAAAAACACTCCCGAGAGATCCACCGCGAGCACTTGCTGCCACTGCTCGTCCGTCATCTTGTGCAGCATCGCGTCCCGATTGATGCCGGCGTTGTTGACGAGGACATCGAGCCGTCCCCAGGAGTCGGCGGCCGC
>DAIPYJ010000096.1:0-10143 GCA_036782775.1 Candidatus Dormiibacterota bacterium
CGCGGCCCGGCTGGGAGCGGATTTCGAGCGTGCCCTTTTCCAGCTCGGCGCGCTCGCGCATGCTGAGCAATCCGAGGTTCTTGTTCTTGTGCAGGTTGGCTTCCGTGCGCGCCACATCGAAACCCTGGCCGTCGTCTTTGACCACCACCGACACTCGCGCGGGCTGGAAGTTGATGGTGACCTCCGCCATCTTGGCGCGCGCGTGCTTGTGCACATTGGTCAGCGCTTCCTGGATGATCCGGAAGAGAACGCCCTCGGTGTTGCCGGGCAGGCGACGCTCCTGGCCGACGACATTGAATCGAGTCGCCAGCCCATAGCGGTCCCCGTATTCCTTGATGAATTTGCGCAGGGTCGGGACCAGCCCGAGGTCGTCGAGCGTCATCGGCCGCAGATCGAAGATCAGTTGCCGCGTTTCCTCGAGGGCGTTGCGCACACTGTTCTTGAACTCGGCAAGCTCGGTGACAAGCTGTTTGGGATTGCGGTCGAGAAGGCGCTCGAGGATTTCGGCCTGGAGCACGAGGTTGGCCATCGATTGCGCCGGACCGTCATGCATATCGCGGGCGATGCGCATCCGCTCTTCCTCGATGATCTGAAAGACCTGTCGCGACGCGTCGCGGAACTGCTTGTCACCTTCCGCGGCTGCCGGCCGGCCTCCGTTGTCCCCGTACATCCGCTGCAGGTCAGCCAGGATCTGGCCGGCTGAGCGGAGAAACTGGCCCTGGTCTTTGAGCTCGGCGCGCCGGCTCGCCAGCGCTTCGTACTCGAACTGGACGCGCTCGACCCCGAGCTGCTTCTCGCGGATGTTCGAAAAGGTTTCCTGGACTTCAGCCGGCGAGAACTGCTTGAGGTTATTGAGGAGGTGCTTCTCCACCACTCGGCTTTCTTCCGCCTGCTCGCGGGCCTGGTCGAGGGTCGCTTCCAGATCCCGGGACTTGTTCTCGGCGGTCTCGAGCTCCGCCTCAACCGACTGCAAGCGGGCGGTTACCGACTGATGGATCAACACGAATGGATCGAAGATCTCATCCGTGGCCTGAATCGCACTCATATAGGTCTACGGAACGGGTCCCCGCTGGCTGGTCGAGCCCCGTTTGGCGGCCCCATGATAGCAGGAAAATCTGCGAATTCACGCTGAACTTCCGTAGCAGATGAGCGACCGGATGTACTTCTACGTCGGCCGGGCGCTGCCAATCCTCGTCTTCGGTTTGCTGCTCGCCATCCAGGCGCAACTCGCCTTCGCCGGGTTCCAGCATGCCCTCTCCGGTCAGCTCGATCGATCGGAGTCTATGTACCTCATCAACCGTGTCCTGGTCGTCGCCTTCTTCACCTTCTTGCTGGTCATCTACGCCCTTCGGACCAAGGCCGTACGCGGCGACTACAAGCCACCGGCGATTGCCGCGGCGATGGTCGGCAGCTTCATCCTCTACGCCGTCTATATCGTGCCCGGTGTTGCTCGAAGCACCGATCTGCGGGTGCTCGCGGTCAGCGATTTGCTGCTCGCCGGTGGGATGGCGTGGGCGCTCTATGGGCTGAGTTACCTTCGCAATCGCTTCAGCATTGTGCCCGAGGCGCGCGGCTTGGTGACAGGAGGCCCCTACGGCGTGGTGCGCCATCCGGTGTACCTGGGCGAGATCACCGCTGGCATCGGCTTGGTGTTGCCCACGCTCTTCAGCATTCATGCCGTCATCCTGGCCATCTTTATCGGCGCCCAGCTGGTACGCATCCATTTCGAGGAGCGCGTTCTGCAGTCCGCGTTCCCGACCTACGAGATCTATGCGCGGCGGACCAAGCGCCTGATCCCCTTCCTTTACTAGCCCGCCGCCGGCTTAAGGGCTGCAAGGCGCCCAACGCAACGCCGTTACTCCCCTGTTAAATTGGCAAGCCTGGCCCGTTCCGCCGCCTCGTTTTCTCCCGAGCCAGGCGCCGAGCGTTCGCCCTTCCGCCGGGCCGTGCGCTGGCTGGACCTTCCCCGATTCTTCGTGGTCGCCATCTTTACCACGATGGTGATCGCCGCGGTGCAGCCGGTCACGGACCCTGATTTCTGGTGGCACCTGACGACCGGCAACTGGATCCTGAGCCACCACGCCATCCCCCACCAGGACCTCTATACCTTCACCGTTGCCGGCCATCGGTGGATCACGCATGAGTGGCTGAGCGAGGTCATCCTGGCGGTCCTTTACGCCATCGGCAAGCTCCCCCTTGTAAGCATCGTGCTCGGAGCAGTCACCGCCGCCGGCTTCCTCTTCGTCTACCTGTCGATCGACCGGCGTGCCGGCTTCCTGATTCGGGCGCTCGCGCTTGCGCTCGGCGTTGCTGCGGCGAATCCGATCTGGGGTCCGCGCATTCAGATGATCACCTTCGCGCTCAGCGCGCTGACCTACTGGTGGGTGAAGCGCTATTGCGAGGGACGCAGCCGAGCCCTCTATGCGCTCCCGGCGCTGGTCCTGCTGTGGGTCAACCTGCACGCGGGATTCATCTTTGCCTACGCCATCGTCGGCCTCGCGCTCGCCATCGAGGCACTGCGTCACTGGTTACGCCGGACGGACGCCATGCCGCTCGATCGCCTCCGTGCCATGGGCATCGTGCTGCTGGCGTCGATCGCGGTGGCGGTGATCAATCCGAACGGGTGGGACATCTATCTCTATCCGCTGCAGACCGGCGGCAGCCCGGAACAGCAGCGCCTGATCGTTGAATGGTTCTCACCCAACTTCCAGATGTCGCAGATCTGGGCCTTCGAAGCGATGATCTTCCTGATCATCGGCGGCCTGGCCGTCTCGCGGCGAATCGAGCCGCGCCAATTCTTCCTCATGCTGCTAGGCCTCGGCCTGGCGTTGCACTCAGTCCGAAACCTCTCGTTCTTCATGCTGGTTGGTGTTCCCGCGCTTGCCGATTACTCACAGCAGGCGATCGACCGCCTCTCATGGCGCTGGCCGTTTCGGCCGCCGAAGACCAACGCCTTCACCTTTGCGCTAAACCTCAGCATGCTGACGCTCCTGGCGCTCGTCGTTTTGCTCGCCAGCGTCCCGAGCCTGGTTCAACGAGTCGAGGGCAAGCTGGTCGCCCGGGACTTTCCGATCAAGGCGGCCGACTTTTTATTCCAGCATCCGCCGCCCGGACACATGCTCAACGTCTACGGCTGGGGCGGTTATCTCATCTTCCGGCTCGACAGCAACGCGACGCGCGCTCAGCCGGTATTCATTTTCGGCGACGCCGCGCTCGACGGCGACCAGCTGCTCAAGGACTACTCGGACCTGCAATCATTGGCTCCCGATCAGGCCAAGCTGATGGCGAAGTACCAGATCAACTGGGTGATTTTCCATTCCAACGATCCGATCATCACCGAGCTTCGCCAGATGCCGGCCTCTCCCGGGCATTCCGGCTGGTTCGAGCTCGGCAGCTTCGACAAGGCGACCATCATGATGCGCGACACCCCTGCCAATCGTGCCTACGCTGCCCAGGCGCGCGGCTGACATGCGCCTGCAGCCGAGGCGCTGGTTCATGGTCCGGCGCCTCTACGAGCCGCAATTCCAGGAGCGCCTGCTGCTTCTGCTGCTGGTCGCGATCGCCGGCTACTACCTCGTCTGGTCGGCGACCCAGTGGGTCACGCTGACCCCGACAGCGCTGCGATTCGACTTCGTGAACTACTTCGGCGGGGCGCAGGCGGCGGCGCATGGAACCGACATCTACGCCGCCTTCAAACGCGGCTGGGGCAGTGAGGCATGGGTCGTGGCCTACATCTATCCGCCCTTTTTCGCCGAGCTCTTGGCACCGCTGACGCCGCTCGGCCTGGTTGCGGCCGCGAGGATCTGGCTGCTCGCCGTGCATGCCGCCTTCTTCGTGGCGCTCGTCCTCCTGATCCGGATCAACCCGGAGCTCAGCCGGGCCGGCCGCCGCCTCTTCCTGGTGGCGGCGATCGGCTTCATGCCGGTTTACCTCAACCTCAAGTTTCAACAGGTCGCCACGCTCTGGTTGCTGCTGCTCGCGTTGACGCTGTGGGCCGCGCTTCGGCGCCGCGATGGCATCGGAGGCCTGGCGCTCGCCATGTCCGCCTCCCTCAAGGTCGGTCCCGTGTTCTTCATTCCGCTGCTCGCTCGCGTAGACCGGCGGCGCATGGCCGTGCTCGGCGCCGGCATCCTCGTCGGCATGACGGTGATCACAATGCTGCGCGCGCCCGGCAGCTGGCAATTCTTCACCGTCGTCCTGCCGCGCATCGGCCTGGGGACCGCAAACTGGGACAACGGCTCGATCAACGGGCTCATCAGTCGCATCGTCGGACTTTCGCCGACGCTGTTCGGTGGCGCGACGCAAACCGTGGCCAAGGGCGTGATCGCGACCTCGGCCGTGGCCTTGATCGGCGCCACCATCTGGCATGCCCGCGGCGGCGATCCACGTTGGCGCATACGTCTCGGGGTCGCCGCGCTCACCGCCGCACTCCTGATGGCGAGCAGCGTCACCTGGCAACACCATCTCGTCACGCTGCTGCTCCCGCTCGCCACCGGAATGGCGTGGATCGCAGCACGACGGCCGCCGGCACGTTACGGCTGGTTGCTCACCGGCGCCTACGCATTGTGCTGGATCGACCGCCGCGTCTTTCCACTGCCTGCCGACCTGCACGTGCACAACGCCGGGCAGGCTGCCCTGATGCTCGCGGGCACCTCCGTCAAGCTGGCCGGTCTGTTTCTCATCTGGGGCCTGTTGATCCAGATGCTGCGCCTCGAGCGTCGGGCCGCGCTTCTCAGGCAGCCCGAACGACCGGCGGAGCCGCGCCCGACGACGACCGCGGCCTGAATGCGCCAAGCAGTGTCCAACCGATGACGCCGGCGATCGCGATTGGCGCGAGCGGGACCATCGACGCGTGCAGGTCGAGCAGCAGGGCAAGGCCAACCACGATCCAGGCAAGTGACGGATCGGCAGCCTTGCCGTCCCGATGCAGCGCGAAGGTGAGCCAGCAAGGAACCGCGAGCAGAACCAGGTCGTAGGGCAGGGCGTGGGGCGCGAAGAGCAGGCCGGCCATGGTCATCACCGCCGCCATGCTGATGTCCGTTGTGATGCCCGAGCGATCGGTCAGGGGCCGCAGCAGGGCGGCGCAGCCGAGCACGATCAAGACCAGCGCCCAGATCGCGAAGCCGACGTAGGTCGCCCGCGGCCCTGGGAACAGCGGCGCCAGCGTCCCGATCAGGCTCTCGTTGTATCGGATCACGCCCTGGCCCGAATCGAGCGCGCTCCAGACCATCGACGTCATACCGGTGACGCCGCCAGCCAGCAACGGGCTGAAGCCGACCACGATGCCGCCGAAGAATGCTCCGCCTAGCGCCTTCCAGCGGCGCGCCGCGAGCAGAAGAATCAGATAAACAGGCAGGTAATGCGGCTTCATCGCGAGCAACGCGCCGCCCCCGGTGCCGAGCGACAAGAGGTCCCGGCGCCAGGCGCCGATCAACAGCGTGGCGCCCAGCAGGAGCATCGCGCTCGATTGGCCCTCAGAGAGCAGCGACCAGGTCGCCGGAAAGGCGAGTATGGCCAGCAGGCCGAGCCAGGCCGATCGAGGAAACAGCGGCAACCAGCGCCCCAGGAGGATCAGGACGAGGAACAAAAGGCCCACGGTAATCAGCTGCCACAGATGGAAGGCAACTTCCAACGGCAGGTAGGTCAGCGGAACCAGGGGAAGGGCAAGAGCCAGCGGGGCATCGAAGGGAAGCCGAGGATCGATCGCATTGTCCGAAAGCCGCAGCATCAGCGGGCCCAGCCGCTGGCGATCGTAGACCGCGTCGGCATGGCCCTCTCGAATCAATGAAGCCGCGGAGTAGTCGATGGTGAAATCGGCGCTGCGGCGGGCACGGCTAGACTGCAGCGCCCCGGCGAGGAAACCCGCCAGCGTAAAGGCGATCAGCAGGGCAAGCGTCAGGCGATGACGGCGATTCATCCGGGTGCCACGGCAAAAAGTGCCGCCTCGCCCGCGTGATCGATGAGTCGAAGGTTCGAATCTCCGGCCAGATGGGCGGTACTCGCCCCCGTGGTTGTCAGGACGTAGTCGATCCCGTTCGCGCGCAGGAACGCGTCGCGTTGTGCGGCATCCCAGGTGGTAAAGAAGGCGCCGACTTCGTCAGCCTTTTTCGCGGCGTCGATCGTCATCTCCGGATGGCCAACGAACGCGCGGGCGTTGGTTTGCGCCGGGACGAAGATGCCATCGAGATAGCCGGTCAGCACGACGTCGGAAGTCGAGACATGGGGTGCAAGGCGCGCCAGCAACACCGCCTCGGCCTGCGATTCGTACTCCGCCGCCGCGTCGAGACGGAGGGCGGCGATCCAGAACGGTTGCGCCAGGCTGAAGAGCCCGTAGAAACTGGAACCGGCCAGCACCAGGCCGGCGACCCGCCGCCGCCAGGCCGCAGTGCGAACCTGCCGTAGCAGGCTCAGCAGTCCGGGAGCCGCGCATAGACCAAACGGAATCGAGCTCGCCATGAAGGACCGGCCCAACACCTGATTCGCCCCGGGCGTGAACATGAAGAGCGTCATCCCGACGATCCAGAACGCCGGGAGCAGGAGATCGCCGCGGAGGCGGCCCTGACGGACCGCCAAAAGGATGAGGCCGCTGGCGACCAGGTGCGACAGCACGAGAAACCCGATTGGATCGCCGACCGCGAGCGAGCCCCTGATGACGCTGAAGGCATGCGGAATGGCACGCAGGCTCATTGCCAGGTACGCCAGGTAAGGCAGCTGCAGAAGGGCGGCGCCGCCGGCAAACCAGCGCGCCAGCGGCCGGCGAGTTGCGAGCGCCCAGGCGCCCACGACCACGGTCGCGAGCAGCGCCAGCTGCGGGTAGATCAGCTGCAGACCGACGACGGCGGCCAACGCACTGATGAGCTCGCTCCAGATGAGACGGCGGCGAAGCCGCAGGGCAACGACGAAGACCCAGCAGCTCAGGGCCAGCGACCAGGGAAGGTGCGGCGCCATCGCCACCAGGTCGGCGACGCTCGAGCCTGGCGACTGGATCTCCGTCGCCCGGAGCGTGACCGGTCCCAGCTGGAGCTGAGGCAGGATGAGCCCGATGCCGCCACCGAGGCCGGCAAGCATCATCGCCCACCAGCGAAGGACGCGCGGTCGAAACAGCTCGCCCGTCAGCCACCAGAGCGTGGCGAGCAGCGCCGCCGAGGCGGCCAGGCGTTCGAGGTGATACAACCACGGGCCGGGAATCCAGCCCAGCAAATGCGCCGGCCAGAGGTACCAGGGATAGAGCACGAGACCGGGAAGAGCCTCCGAGGTATACGGGGAGTGAAAGAGCCAGGCGCCGTTCCATCCCTGACGCCCGATCGCCTGGTAGACAAAGGCATCACGGGCGATCACGACATAACCGGAAAAAATGAAGCCCGTGGGGGTGCGAACCGCCGCGAGCAGGATGGGAGGCAGGGTCAGCGCTCCGACCAGCCCAAAGGCCACCGCCGGAAGCACGAAACGGCGACGAGCATCCGGCTGAGGGGCCGGCGCAGCGGTGGGCGTGAGTTCGGGACGTGCGAGGGCCATCAGGCGCCAGCCATGACGACGGTGTAACGGACGGTGTGAGGAACCCCTTCTCCGGCCCGTTATAGCTGCGCAGTGACGATGCGCCCTTCCGCCGCGCGGCTCCCGGTGGCGCCGGCAACGGCGACTGGCATCAGGCCGGCATTCATCGTCCAGGGGGCGCTCCTCGGGGCCACGCTTGTCATCTACGGACTGGTGCTCAGCCACGCCGGGCTGCATCAGCAGGACCTGGGTGCCTACCTGCGCGCGGGCCACGATCTGCTCGCTGGCCGACCGCTCTATGACCCGTTCTTGCACCATCCGTTTCCCGACCCGACACTGCGCCCTGCCTATATCTATCCGCCGATCTTTGCCCTGCTCGCTTCTCCGCTCGCCCTGCTCCCGACCGGAGCGGCCGGTGCTATCTGGCTGGTCATCAATCAGGTATCGCTGGCCGCCTCGATCGCCATCGCATTGCTCTGGCGCCGCCCAGGGAGATCCGCGACGGTGGCTGTGATCGCGGTGACCCTGACGTTCTATCCGCTCTGGATCGATGCCGCGCAGGGGCAGGCCAACCTGCTCATCCTCTTGCTCGTCACCGCCGGGATCGTCGGCGTGCTGGCCGACCGACCGCATGCGGCGGCCGCCCTGGGCTTCGCCGCCGCGCTGAAGCTCACCCCCGGCCTGCTGCTGGCCTGGCTTCTCCTCGAGCGGCGCTTTCGCGATGCGCTCTGGATGGCGATTGGCTTCCTGGCCGCGACCGGCGCCGGGGCCCTAGTCCGCGGGCAGGACACCGTCGTCTTCTTCACCCGCGTCGCGCCGGCGCTCGCCGGTGGGACGGCGGTCTACGCCAACCAGTCACTCAACGGCTTGCTGAAGCGCGTGCTCAGCGTCAACCCGTACACGCAGCCGTGGGCCCCTGTCGGCTGGACGACTCTCGTCCTCGTCCTGGCCGCGCTCGCGTTGATCGCGTTCTGGCTGGTCGCGACTCGGCGGGACGATGCCGCGGTCCGCGCCTGGTCCTTCTTGCCCCTGCTGCCATTGCTGTCCTCGGTGACCTGGCCGCACCATCTCGTGATCGTCTTGCCGGTGATCTGGTTTGGGCTGATCGCTGTCGCCAACCGTCGCTGGCCGCTGGCGCCGAGCGCCGCCATCGCCGCCGTTGTGGCCGGTTTCAGCGCGCTGGCTCGATGGTCACCCGGCCCCACCTTTGGCCAGGCGGGCTTCAAGGCCGCGCAGACCGGAGACGTCCTTGTGTTTTTCACCGCCAACGCGCTACTGTTTTCCACCCTCGTGCTGTTCTTGCTGAGCCCATGGCTGCTGCGCTCCCGCTGAGGTCGCCGGCGGCGGCGCCGCTTCCGCGCACCCGCACGATCCCCGTGTTTGCGCTCACCTTCGCGGCAGTGGTCTCGATCCTCTCTCTCCTCCCCTATCTCCTGGCCTATCTCTGGACCCCGCCCGGCCACCACTTCGCCGGCTTTTTCTTTATCGCCGACGATGCGACCACCTACCTGGCCAAGATGCGCCAGGGGGCTGAGGGCGCATGGCTCTGGACCGATCCCTACACCAGCGAGCCGCACGGCGGCGTCTTTCTCTTCGGCTTCTACCTGGTGTTCGGGCATCTGTCGGCTCTCCTCCACCTTCCGTTGATCGCGGGCTATCACCTGGCGCGAATCACGGGCGCGTTCGCACTGGTGCTCGCGATTGACCTGTTGTGCCGCCGCCTGCTCGATGCGGCGCTGCGCCGGCTGGCGGTGGCGCTGGTCGTCCTCGGCTCCGGGCTTGGATTCCTCGTGCAGGCGGCCGGAAATCCGTCCGTCATGGGCACCCCCCTGCAGGCGCTTGATCTCCACCTGCCCGAGTTGAGCGGCTGGTACTCGATCCTTGCCATCCCGCACTTCACCTGGGCGACCGCGCTGATCGTCGCGGCGCTCCTCGGCTTGCTCCGAATCGAGGAGCGGCCTCGCCTCCGGCCCGTCCTGCTCACCTCGCTGGCCCTGCTTGCGCTCACCGCGATTCACCCGCAGATGATCCCGGTCGTTTGCCTCATCTGGGCCGCGTACCAGGGCCTGCTGCTGGCATGGGGGTCGCGGGTTCGCTGGAGCTCGCTGGCGGCGGAGGCCGTACCGTTCGCGGCGACCCTGCCGCTCCTTGCCTACAGCGCCTGGATCCTCTATCGCGATCCGGTGATCGCTCGCTGGGCGAGCCAGTGGCGACATCAGGCGCCGGATCCAGTCAGCCTCGCCCTCAGTCTCGGGCTGCCGCTCGCGCTCTCGGTGGTGGGCGTCACGGTCGCCTGGCAGCGGCGCGACCGGGCGCTGGCCCTGGCGATGGCCTGGCCGCCGCTGGTCTTCGTCTTGCTCTATTTACCGAACTTCGCCAATATCCAGCGCCGGTTGCTCGACGCGATCTATGTGCCCCTCGGCATCCTCGCCGCGGTCGGACTGCAGGAGGTAACCCGGCGACTTCCCGCCCGCTTGGCCCGCCGCGCCCGGGCCGCGCTGGTCGCCGCCTGCGGCCTGTCGTCGCTGATCGTGCTTGCGATTGCGCTGCGCTTCGCCTCGGGCGCGTTCTCGGAGGCCTATATCAGCGCCGACGCCTGGCAGGCGATGCAGTGGCTTTCGTCGCATCATCACGCGGGCGACCGGGTGC
>DAIPYJ010000097.1:0-10136 GCA_036782775.1 Candidatus Dormiibacterota bacterium
CCTTCGCCCCTGCGGGCCGGGCCCCGGGCGCCGGGCGGCTCCGACTCGGCCCGTGCCGCCCTCACCGTTGCCACCGCTCGACCGACGGCCCTCGCTCTCCGGGCACTTGACCACGCCGCCTCCGTGCTCGGTCCGGGAGCTCATGCGATCTTCCTCGCTCGGCGCTCGACGACCCGCTCGGCGAAGCTCCGGTGGCGCACGATTTCGTCGTTGCGGACATGGTCGTCGAGGGCAGTCAGGGTGTCGTCGACGTCGCTCGTGCCCACCAGGGCGGCGAAGCCGGCCAGATATCCCACCAGTGCTGGTGTGATCTTGCGCAGCGAGCCCGCCTTGCCTCGTTCTTGCAGGCGCTCGAGGCTCATCTCTGTGGTCTGCAGCCCAGCCGCCTGGACCACCTCCCACTCCGGTGCCAGTCGCCAGCGGGTGCGATTGGAGTCAGTCGTGGGCTCGCGGTACGTGAGCCACTCTTCCGTGGCATATCGCCACAGCGCTCCGGCCGCGGCCAGGACCTGGGCGGGGGAGTCAAGGCCGAACTCCGACAGTGCCTTGCGTCCGATCTCGAACTCGACCCGGGTGACGCTGTTGCCCTCGTCGTAGTGGCCGCCCCAGATCTCGAACCACCAGTCATGTCCGGTGCGCTCGATGTCGAGGAGCTTGTCGTAGACCCGCGCGTACATCGTGGCCCCGCTCCGGCTACCGAAGTCGAATCCGCTGCAACGCCGGAGCTCTCGTAGATGCGCCTGGAATCGGCTCGGCACAGAAAGGCCTCGTGGAGCGAGGAGGCCAGGGCCAGTTCGGTCACATCCGCGTACAGATCGACTCTGGACACCGAGAACTGCAGTCCCACGGTGTGCTCGGCGAGGAGGTGGGCGAACACGGCCACCGCCTTCTCGGGCCCCACCGCGTGGAGGAACTCAGATCGGGGCTGGACACGGACGGCCGGCAGGTGGCGGCCCGGGCTGATGCCGATCTGGCCAATGGGGTGCTCGAGGCAGTAGCGGTACTTGCCCCAGCCGTGACCGGCTACAGCAAAAGGGAGCGGGCCCAGTGCGATGGTGGCCGGGAGCTTGGCTTCGGCCAGGTCTCGTTGGACCGCGAGCTCGGCCAGGGTCTCTCTCCGCACCGCCCCGTACCCCGAGAGGTAGAGGGCGTCCATTCCCGAGGAGAGCACTTGGACCCTGGCCATGGTCAGTAGTCCTCGTCGGGCGGCTCGGGCTCCCGGTACTCGGGGGGATCGTTGGCCCACCGGATGCGCTTCTCGTACTGCTCGCGCCACAGCTGGTCGAGATCCAAGGTGATCCAGGAGAAGTCCATGGTGTCGGGATGGGTTCCGAAGCAAGCGCGGAAGCGACGTACCCGACGGTGGATGGTGCTTCGATGCCACCCGGCGCGCTCGAGGCCGGCGAACCCACCCGCGCGGTGCCAGGCCACGTAGAACCCGATGAGGTCGGCCTCCTCCTTGGCCCGTTGACCCATCTCCTCGCGCACCTCGGTCACCACGTAGCGCTCCTCGGGGGTGAGGTCCTCGTGGTCGGCGTTGAAGATCCACGAGGAGCCGCTTCCCCCCTGGGCCTCGTAGAGCTCCTGGGCGAGCTCGTCGCCGCCACCGAATTCGTGGAAGTGGTGAAGGCGCCCTCGGGCCCGCCCAGCCCCCTCAGCGGTTCCCATGCGGGAGCTTCGGAAGTCGGGGAGGGCCCCATTCTCATCGATCTCGTCAAGTCGCAGTTCTGCGTGTTCGTCCATGGAGTCGCAGAATTGCACTTTCGGGGATGAATGTCAAGTGTGTAGTTATGGGGTGCTGTGTTACAGAGCGCACCCCTCAGCTGGGCATTTGCTCCTAGGCCGGCCGCATGGCGGCCGGCGGGCGCCACGATCAGCTGGGTCCCGATGCTTGAGCTCGCAGCCGTCAAGGGTCCGCTCCGCCGGCCTTGGCCGCCCTTGACCGCTGCTCTTCACTGTACGACTGGTACGATTCGTACATGAGCGAAGTGAGCGTGTCGGAGGCCCGTGATCGCCTGGCCGACGTCATCGACGAGGCGCGGCGCCTCCACGAGCCTGTGTATCTCAATCGACGCGGGAAGCGCCTGGTCGCCGTGATCGACGCCGAGGACCTCGACCGGCTGATCGAGCTGGCTGAGGACGCAGTCGACATCGCCGAGGCCAGATCGGCCCTCGAGGAGGAGGGTGAGTCAATCCCCTGGGACGAGGTGAAAGCAGCCCTCGGGTTGTGATCTACGAAGTTCGCTTTCGCCCCCGAGCGGCCAAACAGCTGCAGGGCCTACCCAAAAACGTCCGGACGACGATCGCCCGGGTGATCGACGCTCTCGCCGAGAACCCACGGCCGCAGGGCGCGGTGGCACTCAAAGGAACCGAGTTCATGCGGGTTCGGGTACGCGAATACCGGATCGTGTACGAGATCCAAGACGACGTCCTACTCGTCCTCGTGGTCCGCCTCGGGCACCGCCGAGACGTGTATCGGGGCCTGTGATCGTCCGACGGGTGGTCTAACCCACCCCCGGAGCGATGCTGTGGAACGGCATGTCAACCCCCTTCGCGGATTGTCCCTCGCCAGCTTGAAGGCGCGCACAAGCAACGCTCATGACCAACCAACAGAATAGATGTGTGCCGGTTGTGGGAGTCGTGGACTCCGCCCGGCAGGTCCGCTTCACTGCACGTGTATATCAGGGCCCAGCTAAACCTCCGTGGGGGAAGCGACGCGCCGGAGCGCAGTGGATCGGAGAACCGCCACGATGCTGTCCGCGTGTCGAAATCGCAGTAAGTCCATGCGCAGATTGGTGCCTCGAAATATCGGCGTGCATGGCGAGTAGCGCTTCGGTACTCGCTGCTCGTAACGCTCCCGAGGATCGGTTCTGCTGCGGCGGTGCTCCGGCGCGTCGCGAGGGGCTCGATCACGGCCGCGCCGATCATGTCGTGATCGAGAAGTTGTCACTGCTCAGTCCGCTGCAGTCATCTCGGCCCACTGGAAGCCGGCCAGCTCCCGGGCCACGGCGGTGGCCACTTCGATTTGAGGTTCTTGCGCTGGGCCAGGGCGTGGAAGCGCCGGCAGAGCCGAGTCTGGGCGTTCCAGGAGCGGGTGGAGGTTTGCGGACCGGCCAAGGCCAGGCGCTGACGCAGGGTCTCCCCGACGGCCGGCTGGTGCTGGTAGGCCCAGGCCGCCTCGACGAGTTGGGCGCGGATCCCTCGAGTTGCCGGCCCGAGTAATCGATCCCCGGTGCTCCGAGAGACCGGTGGAGTCCTCCCAACAGGTGAGACCGGTGAAGGCCATGAAGGATCTGGCCTTGGGGAACCGGCGCCAGTCGAAGACCTCGGCGCCGATGCAGAGTCCTCCCATATGCGTCATGCCCCGGTAGCCGCCGAGACGCACGGCAGCAGCGGCGAACGGCTCGGTGTCGAAATAGGCCCGCAGATCTGCCTCGACGTCGCCGAGCGCGCGGTCGCGCAGGGCCACCGCGGCTCGGTAGTGGCGGTAGGTGGCCACCAGCGCCGGGTCGTCGAAGCGTTGAGCGCCGAGCCACGCCTCGTGACGCTGAGTCCACTTCGAGCCGTCCCGATACACGAGGCCGTGGCGCAAGAGGAACATGGTCAAGCGATTTCGAGCTCGGGTGAGATCGCCCACCACCTGGCCTCGTGTCCGACACAGGTCGCGCACCGCTTCTTGAGCCCGACTGGGCACCGCCACTGGCGTCAGCTGGCCGGCCCGGTGCAGCCCGGCCAGCTTGCGGGCGTCGCGCTTGTCGGTCTTGACCCGGTCACCCCGGCCCTCGGGGACGAGTGAGGGGGCGATCACCTCGCAGCGCACCTTCATGGAGCTGAGGAGCCGGTGGAGCTCATAGCCGGTGGGCCCGGCCTCATAACAGGCCCAGATGCCAGAGGGCCGACCCACCCGCTTGATGAGCCGGCGCACCGACTCGGGGTCAGAGGAGATCTTCTCGATGACCGGGACGTCGGTGTCCGGGCCCAGGATCGCCACCGCGATCGAGTCCCTCGACACGTCCATCCCGAGGTGGATGTAGCCCCGATGGGCCAGACTGGTCATGGTCGGCTCCTTCCTCCGTATGTCGGCTCCGTTCGTTTGCCAACAGACGAATGATCCACGTAGATGCGGATCGAGGGAGCCGGCCCTCTCTTCAGAAAGAAAGGCGGCCCGGGGGTTGTCCTTGAGGGAGGAGTGACCCCCTGCTCAGACTGGCTCGGCGGCAGCCGGACCGGGGTCCCCTCCGGGGTGGTCTGGCTGGCGGCGGGGCAGTTGGAGGTGCGGGGGGTGGAGGCTCGTCGGTCAAGGAGAAGTTTCGGGCCGCCGGTCTCGTACATGAACGGCTCCTGCTTGGGTTTCTGCAACCGCAAGTCGGTCGCCGTTCCATGATGAATACCGGGCGGGAGAGGGTCCGGTTCACCTTAACGCAGGGGGTGAAAGATCCGGCAGTACCGCGCACCTTTCAACCGGCTTAGGTCCCAAAATCGTCGCGGATACCGGATACCCCTCGCCCGACGTGTTGCCGCTGATTCCGCTGGTCCGTTGTATCGAGTCGGCGGCTCGTACGACGAGGATCCCAACGCGAACCCTCGAGCTGGGTGACATCGGCGATGGGTCAAATGCCCGCAACCAACTGGGATGCGGGGTGAAACGAGCCCAATCGTCGTCGCCAAGGTCAGCAAGCTCGAACCGGCCGCCTTGTCGGAAACGAATGCAAGAAGTCTGCCGAGTCAGGCGCTCGAAGCCGCGCTCAAGAGCCTTGCCCTTGGACTCACGACAGCGTTCGGGGTCCGAACCGGACCGAATCCCCCGACCACCAGGTAAAATAGCCGGCGTGGTTAGCGTCGACGAAGAGGAGAATCAGGAGCACCGAAGCCGGAGCCCATCCACCCGCGCCTATCTCCGCAAGCTGAGGAACGAGGCAAACCTCAGCATCGAGGTTGTCGCCGAACGAGCAGGTGTTAGTTCGACATGGTTGGAACGCTTCGAAGCCGGGACTGACGAAGGTGACATTAGCTACGACCTGATACTGCGAATCGTGCGCGCCACACAGCCACCCCGGCCAGATTGGTGGGACGAGGGCCACGAGCACGACCTGCACCTCCCGTCATGGGCGACACCCGGCCGAGATCACCATCCCGCTTACTGGGCCAAGATCGACAAGGTGCGAGCGGCCAATCGCGAGGCGCGCCAACGGCGGATTTAGGCTCGGCCGATGTTTGATGAAGATGAGCTACGCCTCAAGAGGATTTGCCAAGTCCTAAATGAACACGAGGTCGAGTACGTCGTGTTCGGAAGCTTTGCGGGCCGCCTTCAAGGAGCGCCTCTCGAGACTGTTGATGTGGATGTTGTGCCGCGAGCATCCAAAGAGAACCTCCAACGCCTTTGCGATGCTCTGAATTCCTTGAATCCAAGGTGGCGGGTCGACGATGTTTCCGAGGATTTGAAGATCGACGGTGGACGACTCGAACCCCGTCACATCCGTGGGTCTTCAGTGGCAATCGGACTGGTTACGAGTGAGGGACTGATCGATATCGTTCTTGAACCGAAGGGGTACGAGGTCGGCTACCACGCCCTTACCGGAGCGGCCCTGACGGTTGATATCGACGGAACTCCTATACGTGTAGGCGCACTGACCACGCCGCCTCTCCGTCCGTCTCAATATTTGGCCAGCCACCGCGATCAGGGCAATCGCCAGCAATGCTCCGAGCCAACCGATCCATAACCACCCAAGAATGGCTAACACCGCGGAGGTCCCTCCCGCGAGCAAGGAGAGTCTGAACCTGCGTCTATTTGTCCCCACGGACACCTCGGGCGAGAAGCGCTTCCCGTTCAAAATATGAAACATTTGACCACGCCGATGGTTCCACCGACCACTGCTCCGCCGATCATCCCACCTGCAATCGTTTCTGGTCCAACTTCGGACGTGAACTCAACCGCGCCGAAGGCACCCGTGCCAGCACCACCGCCTGTGAACTCAGCGACACAGATTGTCTTATGGACAAGTTCGCCGAACAATGACTGGTGGCCGAAGTTTGGGCAACCGGGCCCACCACTACCTGGCGGTCCGTATTCGAAGTACCAAAGCGTCGTTGGGCCTTGTTCAGCAGCAAACCACTCAGAGCCATTCTGAGGTTTGAAAAGCCCGTGCTGGGTCCACGTGGTTGGGGAAATGACAGAAACGACGGAGGCACCGTTTGAGGACCGACTAGGAGACGGAGAAGGAGCGGGAGGAGATGGGATTACCGCGGCGCCCGGAGCTGACTCATTCGTAAATGAGGGCGCAGGATTTGGTCCACACTCCCCGGAGTACTGACAGACGTTCAGACCCTGACAGTCAACATTGTTAGGACCGCAGTCGATGTGAAGTCCCGATGGGTCACTGACGTTGATTGGGTTGTCGCCTGCGTACTCATACGGCTGCCCGGTCACGGCGTCCAGCGGGTCGACGCTCATGAACTTGTCCAGTCGTCGGGTCGTAGTAGCGGTGAACCGGTGAGAGGGAAACGCCTGGCTTTCGACCGTGGAATGAACACCGACCGTGACGAGATCTCAGGTTCTGGCCAGCCTGGTGGGTGCTGCCGGTCACCGGTCCATCATGACCGAAGCCGGCGGGCGGAGGACGCTCTGGCCGAGGCGATGGCCCGCCTGGCGTTAGGAAGGGCGCCGCACAGCTCCGAGGCCATAGCCACGCTCAAGCCGGCAGCCCGGGTGACAGCTGGCGTGCACGGCCCGCAGGCGGTCGATGCTGACTCGGGTGTAGCGCTGGGTCGTCTCGAGCCGGGCATGTCCCAGCGTCTCGGCCACGTAGCGGATGTCGGCCCCGCCTTCGAGCATCAAGGTGGCCACCGAGTGGCGCAGCAAGTGACAGCTGCCCCGCTTGTCGACGCCGGCTCGGGCCAGGTACTTGCGCACCTGGCGACAGAGCCAGTCCGGGCACAACGGCGACCCAGCCGAGGAGAGAAACAGGTGCTCGGGGAAGCGGCCGGTGACGAAGCCGGGGCGGACGATCTCGGCATACAGCCGCACCCAGAACAGCGCCCGTTCCCCGACCGGCACGTAGCGGTCCTTGGCCCCCTTGCCCAGGCGGACGAAGATCGTTCCCCGGTCGAAGTCCACGTCTCGGAGCCACACCGAGATGAGCTCGCCCCGCCGTAGCCCACAGGAGTAGAAGACCTCGAGCACAGCGCGATCTCGGAGACCCAGCGGTTTGGACACGTCCGGAGCGGCGAGCAGTGCCGCCATCTCTGAGGCGCTGAGCGTCGCCTCGGGCAGCCTCCGGTCGGGGCCGGGGCAGCAGGTCGGCCGCCGGGTTGGCCTCGATGCGGTGCTCGCGGCGGCACCAGGAGAAGAACTGGGCCACGGGCACCAGCCGCTGGGCCTGGGTGCCGAAGGAGAGTGGCTCGCCGTCGCGCTTTCGGTGGGCGAAGAGGGCGTGCTGGTAGGCGAGGAGCTGCTCCAGAGCCACCTCCTTGGCCTCGTCGATCCCGAGGGGCGCCAGGAAGGCGAAGAAATAGGCCAGGTAGCGACGACGGCACTCGATGGTCTTGAGGGCGTAGTTGTGGATCTCCATCCATCCCAGGTACTCGGTGGCATCCGCTTCGATGGGGGTCATTACCGCCTCCTTCACGACGGCCGACAGGGAGGCCACAGCGGATCGGACCTCCGCCGTCGGCTCGCCGACCTGTCAGCTCGGCCACCCCCTAGCCACGATACAAAGTCTTGTATACTCTGTGCGGTGAAGCCGGTCGTCTTTGTCGGCGGTGCCGACGAGGAGCTGCGTCGGTTCCCCGCCGTGGCGAGACAGCGAGCCGGCTACCAGCTCTATCTGGTGCAGATGGGGGACGCCCCCCACGACGCCAAGCCCATGGCGTCGGTGGGGCCGGGGTGCCGGGAGATCCGAGTGCGCGAGGCCAGTGGGGCGTTTCGGGTCTTCTTCGTGGCCAACATGGGCAGGGACGTCTACGTCTTGCACTGCTTTCAGAAGAAGTCCCAGCGCACGCCGCCGGCGGCCCTCGCCGTCGGACAGCGCCGGTATCGAGAGATGATGGAGATCGTACGAGCAAAGGGGCACACGTGACGGCCAAGCGATACAAGAGCGTCTGGGACGCAATCGGTGGGGACCCGGCCACGGCCGAGAACCTCAAAATCCGAGCTGCCCTCATGCGCAAGCTCGTGGGGTACATCGAGGGGGCGGGGCTGACTCAGGCGGCGGCGGCCAAGCAGCTCGGGGTCACCCAGCCGCGCATCTCGGATCTGGCCCGAGGCAAGGTCGACCTGTTCAGCATCGACAGCCTGGTGAATATGCTCAGCGCCGCTGGGCTGCACGTCGATGTCCGGGTGAAGAGGGCGAGCTGACGACCTTGATGTTGCACCCCGGGTCGGGCAACGTCGCCGATCGCTCCCGCCCTACGACGGTTGAACCTCGGCAGAGATGCGCCTCGGGGGGCCATGACGGAGCTATCTGTAACCGCCCCGGCGCCGCCTCGAGCAAGTCCAGACGTCACCACGATCGGTGGCGGCGGAGCGGCCTTCGGTTCGCTCTCCTTCACCGCTACTACGACCCCTCGACCGGGCAGTTCATGAGCGTGGACCCTTTTGACCCGATTACCGGGCAGCCGTATGAATACACCGGGGACAACCCAATCAATGCAAGCGATCCATCGGGATTGGACTGTAGGAACACGGACACATGCCCGCCGTGGACGTCGTACGCCCAGACTGAAGGAGGCTCTAATCCGACTCCGTCGCCATCGTCGTACGGGACACCAGGACCAACCGGAGCATGCAGTTGTGGGTTACCGCCAACGTCATACTCGCCGCCCTCAGCGGAGACGCAGACAGCAACCCTGAACTACACCTGCGGAGGGGGTAGCTCCTGCGGGCCTTCACCTTATGGACAAGCACTCAGTACCGCCGAAAACGATCTGGCATGCGGCTGCAGTGGGGACATTGGTGCTCTTCAAGCAGTATCGACGATCAATACGAGTTACTCCACCGTGATTACGCTTGCTGCGGGAGTGACTTGCCTCGTCTCAGGGACTTTTGAGCTGTGTTTGCTTGCACAAGGTATAGCAATGGTTTCTAGGGGAGTTAGTCGTCTGGGTGAGCCAACAGGATGTCAGGTGCGGCAGGACGTGTTTGATGCGGGCATCACAGGAATAGGTTTAGGTCTCGTTTCTCTCCCATTTGATCTGGCAGGGCAAGCCGCACCCGCTCTCTCACGTCTAGGTGCTGCAGTTCCCGACGCCACCCTGAATACATTGGGGGCACCGGGCCCATCATGCGGGTAAAGGGCACGACCTACAGGATTTACGGTGCCGCAATGGTTAGTTCATTGACGATGAGTATTCTTGGGTTAACCGTGGCTTGGCGAGCGTTCACGTTTCACGGAGCTGCCGTCGTTATTGCTCGGTTTTGGGGCGGTGTGGCGGTTTTGTTTTCCGCAGCTCTCGCATGGGCGGTCTTATGGGGGCAGAAGATCATTGCGCTCGAACACGGCATTGAAATCCGATCTTCATTCCGAAGGAGCCGAGTCTCGTGGCGTGACATCGAGAGGTTCAGTGCAGCTCGTAAGCTGATGTTTCTCACTCAAAAGGAAGTCGTTGAAGTTAAAACAAGAACCCATGACCTCACGACTTCCGTTTACGCAATGCCAAGTCCTGCTGGGCGACGTGCAATCGAATCCGTGGTGCTCCGTTTGAACAACAAGTTGAAAGAGCATACCAATCGTGTGGATCTCGGCCGAGGACCGGCCGCTCCTGACCTTTCCTAGCGTCGGAAAGCCAGCAAAGGCATCCACCTCCGGAGGGCCGCCGGAAGTGGGGGGCGTGCGGCAGCAACTGACAGAGGTACTGGCGGAGAAGCTCTCGGTGGCGTGATATCGCTCCGGCCCCGTCATAGCTGCCGATCAGGTCGTAGTAGCCGCCTAATACGACCCATCCGATAACAACACCCTCTTTGTCGGGTTTGGACGCCGACGATCGCTCGGGTATGCCGGTTGAGCGCTACCCGGTGGGACGAGCCTCAGGCGCCCGGACCATCCCGCCCGGACCATCCTGTCAAGCATGAACCGGGACCGCACACGCCCGGACCATCCGATCTGGGCGCGATCTGGGCGCGATCTGGGCGCGTAACAGGG
>DAIPYJ010000098.1:0-10006 GCA_036782775.1 Candidatus Dormiibacterota bacterium
AGCCCGAGGAAGGCGATCGCGACGTAGGCGTAGATCGCGTAGAGCGTCGTGAACAGGAACGACGCGGCGATGATCGGCACCAGGTTCGGCAGGACCTCGACCAGCATCACGCGCAGCGAGCCTTCGCCCGAGACTCTCGAGGCTTCGACGAAATCGCGGTTGCGCAGCGAGAGCGTCTGCGCGCGCAGGACCCGCGCGCCATAGGCCCAGGCGGTGACCGCGATGATGACCGCGACCACCAGGATGCTGGTCCCGGCCGAGGGGACGTAGTTCGCAAGCACGATCAGCAGCGGCAGACCGGGGATCGCCAGAAAGACGTTGGCGACGAGGGAGAGGCCCTCGTCGGAGAAGCCGCCGAAATAGCCGGCCGCGACGCCGAACAGAATCGAGAGCGCGGTGGCGATCGCCGCGGCCAGCAAGCCAACGACGAAGGTGGCGCGCGTTGCAACCACCAGCTGCGAAAAGACGTCCTGCGCGAACACCGTGGTGCCGAGCCAGTGCGCCGAGGACGGCGGCAGTGGCAGCGGATAGTAATTCGCGGGGATGTTCGTGCCCGGTCCGGTGCCTTCGACGAGGACGTGCCGCACCCAGTGGACAGAGTCCGTCGCATTGGGCGAGTAGGGCGCGATCCAACTGCCGATGATCGCGATCAGCGCGAAAACGCCGACGATGATCAGGCCGATGATGACCTTGGGCGAGCGCGGGAGTCGGAAGACGCGCTCCGGACGGACGACGACGACCGCCTCCGGCAGTCCACCGGCGGGGACGGTGGCGATGGCGGGGGTATCCAGGGTCATGGCTCAGCTCGCCTGCCGCACTCGAGGATCGATCAGGACATAGACGACGTCTGCCAGCAGGTTGGCGGCGAGCACCACGAGCGTGATCACGAGGAAGATGCCCTGAACCAGCGTGTAGTCGAGCTTGCTCAGCGCGTCATAGAGGTGGAAGCCGATGCCGGGATAGTTGAAGACGATCTCGACCAGGATCTGGCCGGCGACCACCAGGCTGAGCGCGATCGTGAAGTTGGAGACGACCGGGAGCAGGGCGTTGCGCGCTGCGTACCAGACGACGCGTTGCGTCGGCAGGCCTTTGGCGCGGGCGACGAGCACGAAGTCGTCGTCCATGGTGGTGACCATCTGATTGCGCATCGAAAGGATGAAGCCCGCCATGGAGCCGAGCACGACCGCGGTCGCCGGCAGGATGGCGTGCGAAAGGACACTGGCGATGAAGTCGAGGTTGAAGCCGGGTGTGACGTTATAGATGTCGTAGCCGAAGAGGCTGGGGAACCAGCGAAGCATGCTGCCGGTCTGGCCGAAGATCAGCACCAGGACCAGCCCGAGGAAGAAATAGGGAATCGCCTGGAAGAAGGTGGCGGCCGGCATCAGCCACTCGACCACGGTGCCTCGTCGCCAGGCAATCATCACGCCGATCAGGGTTCCGAGCAGGAAACTCAAGATGGTCGCGACCCCGAGCAGCCCCAGCGTCCAGGGCAGGTACGAAAGGATGAGGCTGCTGACCGGGGCGTTCTCCGACCAGGAGTGGCCGAGATCGCCGTGGAGGAGATTGCCCCAATACTGGACGTACTGATCCCAGAGGCTGGTGTGGACGTTGAAGCCGAGCTGGGCCTCGATTGCCTTGACGCAGAGCTCGTTGCACACGCCTGACTCCGAGGCGCGCGCGACCGCGCCAGCCACCGGATTGCCGGGGATGACCCGCGGGAGCAGAAACGTGACCGTCAGCGCGACCCAGGCCGCCACCAGATAGACCGCCAGGCGACGAGCCAGCGTCCTCATCAGTGCTTGCCGCAGCTCTCCCGGATGATGACTTTGACCGGCAGCACGACATCGCGCGCGCCCCGTGCGGCGGTGATCCGGGTGTGGAGCAGGTCGACCGCCTTCTGCCCCATGTCCTGGATCGGCTGCCGCACGGTGGTCAGCGTCGGATGCAGATGGCGCGCGACCGGGACGTCGTCGAAGCCGGTGACCGCGACGTCACCGGGAACGGCGATGCCCCGGCGCGAAAGCGCGTACATGACCCCGAGCGCGGTCTGATCGTTGGCGCAGACGATGGCGCGCGGCACCGGCTTGCCGGCATCAAGCAGCGCGTTGACGATCCGCGCGCCACCGGCGGCGCTGTAGTCGCCCTGCCAGCCCGGGCCGGCTTGACACTTGACGTTCAGGGCGGGGCCCGCTTCCTCGAAGGCGCGGGCGCGCGCCTGGTTGTCGGGACTGTCGCCGTGGCCCGAGACGTAGGCCAGGTCGCCGTAGCGGTGGTCGCGAACCAGGTGGCGCACCAGCTCGCGCATTCCCGAGGCGTTGTCGCAGCTGATGTTGGTCGTGCCGCGGGCGGAGGGCCCGGCGATCGTGATCACCGGCACGATCTCCGCCAGCCTCGTCAGTTCGGCGGCGGACAGCATGCGGTCGTGCAGGATCAGGCCGTCCGTCTTGCCCGCGATCGCGGAGATCCGGCCGGAGACGTGGTTCTCCTGGACCCCGACCGAGCTCATCAGGACGTCGAAGCCGCGGCGCTGGGCGGCGATCTCGATGCCCCGGTTGATGACGTCGATGAAGAGCAGGCTTTCGTCTTCGTCCTCGAAGGGCACCTCGGTGCCGCGCCGGAAGACGACGCCGACGACCTGCTTCAGCTTGTTAGAGAGCGCGCGGGCTGCGCCGTCGGGCACGAAGCTGAGGTCCTCGACGGCGCGCATGACGCGCTTGCGGGTCTCGGCACGAGGGCTGCCCTGGTCGTTCAGGACGCGGGAGACGGAGGCGATCGAGACGCCGGCCCGGCGGGCAACGTCGTAGATGGTGGGCGTCGCCTTCGGCCGTCGCGCCTCTGCCATGCTGCTTCTCCCTTCAGCGATGCCGCCGCGCGGTAAGCGCTTTCGGTAACCGCTTACCGGTAAGCGCTTACCGCAAGGTAGCACGCCTTCCGCCAGCGCGCAAGAGGGAATTTTTTCGCTATCGACCCGGGTGTTTGCGAACGGACGTTCGGCCCTGACCGGGGTCAGTTCGGCCGGAAGAACTGGCGCATCTCGGACGGAAACTTCGCCAGCACTTCATTTGGCACGCTCAGTTGGAAGTCGGCCTTCTGCTGGCTGACGAGCTGATCCAGCGCAACCTTTATGAGTTCCCTGCAGGCGGCCTCCGGTAACTGAATCTCCTCGAGCAGGTCTCGTCGGGAGCGAAGCAAGGCGTCGAGCTTGAGGGCGAGCCGGTCCGTCAGCGACTGCAGCCGACGGGTTTCCGGGCTGGCATCCGTTCCTGATGCGATCAGTGCCAGCTGGCGGCTCTTGTGCTGCCAGAGCCGTTCGGCATAGGGCGCGGTCACAGCCGCCATTTCCTGGCGAAGCCCTTCGATCTTCTGCAGGCGGTCCTGTCCGAAAGCAGCGGCCCAGCGCTCGCGGTCTCGAACGTCGCCCACGATGCAGGAGCCGTACCAGCGGTCATCGGCCGCATGCCGCTGCGGGCGTAGATGCCGGCAGCTCCAGACGCGGCCAAGCGGGCGGTAGCCGATGTCCAGCGTGACCATGCCCATCGCCTGGTAGGCGGGGCATTCGGCGAAGCCCTCGGGGAACGGCCTGGAGAAGGGGCACTCATCCCGGGGGTGGACAGGGTTCCCATTCGATTCGTCATGAAGCCAGGCTGCGACCAGCCCGGAACGTCCGCGCACGTTGTAATCGACGAAAAGCCGCTCGAAGTGCGTCCGCACGGTTCGATGCGAGATGGCGAGCTGGCGCGCGATCTCCTTGTCAGGCAACCCGGAGGCAGCCAACTCGAGGATCTGCCTCTGCCGGACCGTGACGCTACGAGCGGTTGTTCGAGCCCTCTCTGGCCCCCTACCCCCTGTGACGGCTGACTTCGCTGTCGGTCATTTTACCGAATTGACTATCACAATACCCACCCATCACGCTCATCTCAATTGAGTAAACGCTCGGTATGCGCCGAGGTTCAGGAGCTAAAGGGGTTCATGGGCATCATGAAGATCAGATTTCTGCCGATCGCGCTCGTCGCCACCGCCGGCATTTCCCTCGCAGCAGGGAGCGGCATCGCCAGTGCCGACCTATCGCTGGTCAACGAAGCCAACACCGGGCTGCCGAGCGTCCAGTTGCTGACCAGCGGCATCGATCCACTGATTACCGACACCGCGGTGACCGCAACCGACCTCGCCTCGAGCGGGGTGGTGCTCGATACCCTGCCGACGCTATCGACCGATCCGGGCGTCATCATCGTCGACGACGACCGAGTCGAATGTCCGAATGCCCAGTTCACCTCGATCAATGCGGCCGTCGCCGCGGCTCCGCCCGGGGCCACCATCCGCGTCTGCCCAGGCGTCTACCACGAGTCGGTCGTTGTCGACAAGCCGCTCACGCTGCAAGCGCCCCGGCAGCAGGGCACGGCGACGGAGTGTAAGTCGCCGATCGTTGACGACCCGACCAAGGAAGCGATCGTCAAATACAACACCACGCTGAATGGCGGGAATCCATCGGAAGGCTTCGACGTCGAGTCGTCGAATGTGACGATCGACGGTTTCAAGGTCGAACCGGATGTCGTCGTTGCACAGAATGGCGTCGGGATATTCACCAGCCGGTTTTTCTCTGGTTATGAACTGAGGCATAACGTTGTGCAGAACAACACGATCGGGATCTATGTCAACAGCAACGGCTCGGCCGCGACCGACGTCAGCGAGAATTGCTCCCGCAACAACAACCTCAACGGTGCCGCAGCTGGAAACGGTGTCTACTCCGACCAGGGCCTATCGAATGCGCAGATCACCAATAATTACTTCACCGGCGATCAAAATGCGGCAATCGTTGTCGACACCTTTCTCGGGCCGCCCCATGACATTGCCATCACGCACAACGAATCGGTCAACGACGGGGCGATCGTCGCCTTCGCGTCGAACGGACCGCCGGCGGCATTCAACTTGACCATCGACTACAACAGGGTGATCGGCTCGATCGGCAGCGGCATCGTGACGTATGAGGTCACGAATAGCGAGATCGCCTACAACGACGTCGACAATGGAGTGAATAACGGCGTATCGCTGCACTTCACCACTAACTCAACCGTCAAGAGCAATAAGGCTGATGGGTTCCACATGAACGGCATCCGACTCGGCGACTCGTCGAACAACAACACCGTCTCTACCAACCGCGCGGAGAACAACACGGAGGCCGGGCTTGCGGCGACCGGGCAGTCAAGCGGGAACACCATTCAGCAGAATCACATGACGGGGAACGCCCCCGACTGCTATGACGAAACCGCCGGCGGCGGGACGGCGCTTACCGCCAACTTCTGGATTAACGACTTTGGGGTGACGGAGAATCGAGCCGGACTCTGCAAGCACGCCTCGCCGTAGATTGATCCGTTAAACGCTCGCGCGGGCCGGCGACAAGCACTCTGCGAGGAATTCCTCCCAGGTCCGCCGGCCCGTCGCTCGATCAGGGGCCAGAATCGCGCCGTCGCGGACGACACGTGCGGCCGTTCCCGGAATCGGGATTCGAAGCAAAGGCCGCCGCTTGTGGGCGGCGTGGAGATAGCTGCGAAACAGCTCGTCCGCAGGGTAGATACGTGGTCCCCCGACGTCCGGCGCAATCCCGCTGGCATTGCCGATCGCCAAATCAGCGACCCCAACCGCGACATCGCGAGTATCAACGGGCTGGAAGCGGAAACCCGAAGGCACGGGCACCAGCGGGAGCCTCGCCATGATCCTGGCGATCAGGATCAGGGCCTGGTAGAACTGGGTGGCCCTGAGGATCGACCACGGCAGGCCCGACGCCATGATCATCTGCTCGAGCACGCCCATCATCGAGAAATAGCCGAACATGGCACGGTCGATCCGACCGGGCGTTGGGACACGATCGGCGCCAACCACCGACACGAAGACCAGGTGTTTAATGCGGGCGTCGCGCGCGGCTGCGATCAGATTGCGTACCTGCCCCTGGTTCTCGGGCCATTTCATGCTGGCCGCGCAGTGCACGACCGTCTCGATTCCTTGCAGCGCGCTATCGATCCCGGTGACCGTAGCCAGATCACCGATCGTGAACTCGACGCGCTCAAGCGGTTGATGCGGACGCCGGCCTCGGGTGAGCACCCGAACGCTGAACCCTCTCCCCTGCAGCTCGCGCACGACCGCGCTTCCGATCCTGCCGGTTCCGCCGGTCACCAGGATTGTTGTCCGATCGCTCATCCGAATTACCTCCTGTCACATCGGTCGCCCGGCGACTGTCCTGCTATCGATGACACTTAGCAGGGGCTCGATGTGACGGATGGATCAGGAGCAATGGCTCGCCGAGCGCTTTGAAACTGAGCGGCCGCGGCTTCGCGCGGTGGCCTACCGGATGCTCGGCTCGCTGGCCGAAGCCGACGATGCCGTCCAGGATGCCTGGCTCCGCCTCAGTCGAACGGGAGCCGGCGAGGTCCACAACCTGGGCGGCTGGCTGACGACGATCGTCGCTCGCGTCTGTCTCAACCGGTTGCGATCCCGGCGCATCCGCAAGGAAGAGTCGCTCGAGGCTCGCTTGCCGGATCCGGTGGTCAGTCGCGACGAAGCGCTCCAACCGGAGGAGCAGGCCCTGCTGGCCGACTCCGTAGGCCTGGCCGTGCTTGTCGTCCTCGACACCCTGGCGCCAACCGAGCGACTGGCCTTTGTGCTCCACGACGTCTTCGACTACCCCTTCGCGGAGATCGCCTCCCTGATTGGCCGGAGCCCCGACGCCACCAGGCAGTTGGCGAGCCGAGCGAGGCGTCGGGTGAAAGCCGCCAAGGTTCCAGTCCCCGATCAAGACCGCGAGCGCCAGTGGGCCGTGGTCGACGCATTCTTTTCTGCGGCGCGGGCAGGCGACTTGGACAACCTCGTCAGCCTGCTGGATCCCAATGTCGTGCTCCGATCGGATTTCGGTAGAGGGCGACCTCCGGTGCCACCGCTCATCCGCGGCGCGGAGCAGGTGGCGAAGTCGGCCCTCTTCGGCGCGACCTTACCCAACACCGAATTGCATCCCGCGTTGGTCAACGGCGCCGCCGGCGTCGTGATCACCGCGCGGGGGCGGCCCTTCGTGATCATGGGATTCATCGTCAGCAACGGCCGGATCGTCGAGATCGACGCCATTGCCGATTCCATTCGAGTCAGCCGGATCGCGGCATCGGTTCTAAGTTCGCGCTAGGCGCACCGATGGCAGGTGCGGCATGCGTTTAGCACCTCACAGCGAATCGGATTTGGATATGCCTACTTTAGTCCTACCCATGGTAGGATGATAGTATGAAAGTGAGCGTTAGTTTGCCTGATGAGGACGTCGACTTCGTCGATCGCTACGCCAAACAGGAGGGCGAATCGCGCTCGGCTGTCCTCCATAAGGCGGTCAGGCTCCTCCGTGCTTCCCAGCTTGGCGCCGCCTATGAAGAGGCCTGGCGTGAATGGGAAGACAGCGGCGACCAGCGGTTGTGGGAATCCACTGCGGCTGATGGCCTGCAATCCTGATGCGCCGGGGGGAAATACGGGTCGTCGATTTCGGACCAGCCCGCGGCTCTGAGGCGACCAAGCGCCGTCCGGCCGTCATCGTTAGCAACGACGGCGCCAATACAGTGGCCAGTCGCCTCGGCCGCGGCGTCGTAACCGTGGTTCCGATCACTTCCAATATCCAGCGCATCTACCCGTTCCAAGTACGACTGCCGGCTCGTTCCACGGGTCTTCTCCATGACTCTAAGGCGCAGGCTGAGCAGATCAGGTCGGTTGCGGTCGAACGACTGGGCGAGCGAATCGGCACAATTCCGGCAAACGTCATGCTCAAGATCGACGAGGCTCTACGGCTTCACCTCGCCCTATAGCGGTTCAGCGCTATTACCGGCCGACGGCGTAACCCTGCATCCCTCGCGGGTTGGCCGCCGCCAGCAGCTGGCCAGTTTCGGAATCGCGCGCAACGGCGCAGAGGCGACCCAGCGACCAGGGCTCCATCAGCTGAAGCTCATGCCCACGCTTTCGGAGTTCAGCGGCGATCTTCGGATCAATCCGGTCTTCGACGAAGAGGCTGCCTGGTTCCGCATCATGTGGATAGAACGAGCTGGGGAAGTGCGCCGTGTGGAACATCGGCGCATCGATCGCCTCCTGCAGGTTCAAGCCGAACACGGCATGCGCCATGAAAAAGTTGAATGACCATTGATCCTGTTGGTCGCCACCAGGGGTACCGAATGCCGTTGACGCTTCACCATCGCGAGTGACTAGCGTCGGGCTCAGCGTCGTCCGCGGTCGTTTTGCGCCTTGCAAGGCATTCGGGTGGGCCTCCTGGAGATTGAACATCTGGCCGCGTGTCCCGAGGCAGAAGCCCAGGCCGGCAATGACTGGCGAGCTCTGCAACCAGGAACCGCTGGGGGTAGCGGCCACCATGTTGCCCTCGCGATCGACCACGTCCACATGACAGGTGTCACCGGTAGCCGTGTGGGCCAGGGTTGGTTCGGAGATTCCCCTCACCACCCTGCCCTGCCGCGCCAGCGGGGAAGGCTTAAAGGTCGGAATAGTCGGTCGACGGCCCTCGACGCTTCCTGGACGGAGATCCATTGAGGCGCGATCGCTGACGAGCCCTCGGCGGTCCGCGTTGTATCGGTCGTCAAGCAGTCCAGACAGTGGCACATCCGTGAAGTCGGGATCGCCATACCACGCTTCTCGATCCGCAAATGCGAGCTTGGCGGACTCCGTCACGCTATGGATGTGGTCGGCACTCAAGAATCCCATCCTGCCAAGGTCAAGGCCCTTGAGCAGGGCCAGCTGCTGGAGGAAGACCGGCCCCTGACCCCACGGTCCGGTCTTGTGGACGGTTGCGTTGCCGTACGAGTAGCTCGTCGGAGCTTCGACTCGCGCGCCCCAATTCGCGAGGTCGCTCGCGGTTAGAAAACCGGCATGCCGGTCGCCGGAGCTATCCATCGCCGCGGTGCGGCAATGTGCGTCGATCGCCTCGGCGACAAACCCCTGGTAAAAGGCCTTGAATGCCGCCTCGATCTGTGAATCGCGGTTTGAGCCGGCTGCCTCGGCCTCGCTGAGTAGCCGTTCATAGGTCCCGCCGAGATTGGGATTTCGGAAGGTTGTGTAGGGCCGAGGGACGCCGTTCGACAGATAAACACGCGCCGACTCGGTCCATTCCTCTCGAAAGAGTTGTTCGTTTCCCGCGATCGCCTGCGAAATGCCAGGAACCGTTGGGTAGCCGGCCTTTGCGTAACCGATCGCATATTGCAGGACCTCGCGCAAGCGCATGGTCCCGTGCCGCTGGAGGAGCTGAAGCCAACCGCCAAACGCGCCCGGCACGCAGGCGGGCAACAGGCCGGTTCCTGGGATCATGTCGATCCCGAGGTCGCGCATTGCGCCGATGGTGGCGGCTTTCGGCGCGACGCCCTGTCCGCAGATGACCTCGACCGTACGGCGCTGAGACGACCAGAGAATGATTGGCACCTCGCCGCCGAGCCCGTTGAGATGGGGCTCGACAACCTGGAGAACGAAGCCGACAGCGACGGCCGCATCGAAGGCGTTGCCGCCGCGTTCGAGCACGGCCATTCCGGCTTGCGATGCCAGCCAGTGGGTCGAGCTGACCATCCCGAAGGTGCCGCGCAGTTCCGGACGTGTCGTGAACATTAGATCGATGCTAACTGGGATAGAGGACTCCAGCGCTGGTGCTGAAGAGAAGAACGTCCTCGGTTCCCTTTAGAAATCCGTTATCGAGAAGTTGGTGGAGGGCCGCCCAGGTGGCCGCGCCTTCAGGCCCGGTGTACAGGCCGGTGCTCGTCGCCATCTCGGCTTGGGCGGCACGGATCTGCTCATCGCTGACGGCGATCGCGGTTCCGCCTGTATCGCGAATTGCTCGCAGCACGAGGTAATCACCGATTGCGGAGGGGACTCGGATTCCGGCCGCGATCGTCGAGGCGTCCTTCCACGCGACAGCGTGCTCCGAACCCCGTTCGAAGGCGCGCACGAGTGGCGCGCACCCGTCCGCCTGCACGACGACGATCTTCGGCCGGGCCGA
>DAIPYJ010000099.1:0-9837 GCA_036782775.1 Candidatus Dormiibacterota bacterium
AAAGCCCCCGGGACGCAACGCCGTTGAGGCAAACGCCATGGCAGAGGCAGCCCGGAGTTCGGGAAAGACTCTAAAAATCGGTTTCACGCTCCGCTTTCATCCGGCGATCGAGCATGCGAAGCGCGCCTGCGATTCAGGCGCGATCGGCCCGATTTTCTTCCTTCGCGCCGTCTACGGTCATGGAGGCCGGCCCGGCTATGCAAAGGAATGGCGGGGAAATCGTGAGCTGGCCGGTGGCGGTGAACTCCTTGATCAGGGCGTCCATCTGCTCGATCTCACGCGGCTGTTTCTCGGCAAGTGCAGCCCAATCGCGGCGGTTACGCGCCGCTGGTTCTGGGAGATCGCGCCGCTCGAGGACAACGCTTTTCTGACGATCGGCACGGCCGATCACCAGATTGCCCATCTGCACACAAGCTGGACCCAGTGGCGGAACCGATTCACCCTCGAGCTCTACGGCCGCGACGGCTACCTCGGCATCCACGGTCTCGGCGGCAGCTACGGCACAGAGACCTGCGTCTTGGGGCGGCGGCAACACGACTCCTCTGCGCCGACCGAAGAGCGGGTCACGTTCGAAGGGCCGGACCCGTCGTGGCAGGCGGATTGGGACGACTTCGTGAAGAGCATTGACGAGCGCCGCCCTCCGGCGGTCGATGGGGACGCCGGGGTGGAGATCATGGAGATGGTGGACCGCATCTACGATCTGGCCAAAGCGGTTGAGGTCAGCCGCCCGTGATCCTCTCGCGGGCGCCCCTGCGGATCCCGATCGGCGGCGGCGGCACCGACCTGCCTTCCTACTATTCACGGTTCGGCGGCTTCTTCATAAGCGCCGCGATCGACAAGTACGTCTACGTAAACGTCAACCGGCCGGCTTCCGACGATCTCATTCGGGTCAAGTATTCACGGTCTGAGGAAGTGGCGAGCCCGTCGGAGCTGAAGCATGACCTGGTTCGGGCGACGCTGACTTCCCTCGGGCTGACGAAGAACCTCGAGATCGCTTCCATGGCCGACGTCCCGGCGGGCACTGGGATGGGTAGTTCCGGCAGCTATCTCGTCGCTTTACTTATTGCGCTTCATACGCTAAAGCGCGACCGTGGGCAGCGCCTGGCACTGGCAGAGGAGGCCTGCCGGATCGAGATCGAGCTGGCTGCGCACCCGGTTGGCAAGCAGGATCAGTACGTGGCCGCCATCGGCGGACTCAACTGCTATGAGATCGATCGAAGCGGTGAGGTACGACCCAGTCCCCTTCGAGTCCCGGGCTATGCCCAAGAAGATCTCGAGCGGTCGCTCCTGCTGTACTACACCGGCCAGAGCCGGCAGAGCGACCAGATCCTGGAGCAGCAGCGCGTTGCAACCGAGCACGACGATCGGCGCGTGATCGAGAGCCTCCACCGCACCAAGGAACTAGGACACGAGATCAAGGCGGCCCTGGAAGAGGGCGATCTTGTCAAATTCGGCGCCCTGCTCCACCAGCACTGGCTGAACAAGAAGCTGCGCTCCGAACGGATCAGCGACAGCCGGATCGACCGGATCTACGAGACCGCGCGATGCGAAGGCGCCCTGGGGGGCAAGATCATGGGCGCTGGCGGAGGCGGGTTTCTGCTCCTCCTGTGCGATAACGGCAGCGTGCGGCGGGTCCGCGATGCGATCAAGCAATTCGGCCTGAACCAGATGGCCTTCACCTTCGAGATGGAGGGCGCCAAAGTCCTCCTCGACGTTTGATTGCACCGTGTTTCCGCGATACCCAACGGCTCGCCCGACCGTTCTAACGGTCAGTTACGATCCATCTGGCATAATTCACTAACTGTTTCCGGGGAGGGAGATATGGCGGGGGCCCTTGCGCTGGCCACGGACCTCGAATACATCCGAACGTACTGCGCCGAGACCTCGGAGATTATCGGTCGGATTGAGCATGAGCCGATCGCATCCGCCATCGAAATTCTGTTCGGTGCCTGGCGGGATGGCCGGACGGTCTTCGTCATGGGCAATGGTGGGTCAGCATCGACGGCGACGCACTTCGCGTGCGACCTCGCCAAGTGGACAGCGCTGGAAGGGAAAAAGCGCTTCCGCGTCCTTTGCCTGAACGACAACGTCCCACTGGTGTCAGCCCTGACCAACGACGAGGGCTGGGCGGCCGTTTTTAGCGCCCAGCTCGAGGCCTGGCTGGAGCCGAATGACGTCATCGTCGGCTTTAGCGTCCACGGGGGGACCGGCAGGGGCAATGCCGGCGCCTGGTCGCAGAACCTTCCACGAGCAATCGAACTGGCTAAGGCGAGGGGTGCACGCGTGATTGGCTTCGCGGGTGATACCGGCGGCGTCATGGCATCCCGAGCGGATGCCTGCATTGTCATCCCTCCACTTTCCCAGCAGCGGCTTACCCCACATACCGAAGGCCTGCACGTCGTCCTTCATCACCTGGTCTGCGATCGGCTGAGAGGACGCATTGCCGAGGCATAGTCGAAATCGGGCAGTCTTCCTCGACCGCGACGGCGTGATGAATCCCCCCGTGATGTACGCGGCATGGGGAGCCGATTCACCCACAGATCCTGACGACTTGACCCTGTATCCGGATGCAGCACGGGCTGTGAGAACGATCCATGAGGCTGGATTCCTAGCGATCCTGGCCAGTAACCAACCTGGGGTAGCAAAGCGCAAGTACTCGCTTGCGACTTTCGATGCGATCGACCACCGGCTTACCAAGCTGCTTGCCGACGCTGGCGCCGCCCTTGACGCGAAGTTCTATTGCCTGCATCATCCTACGGGGGCGCTGTCTGAATACCGTAGGGAGTGCGAATGCCGAAAACCCAAACCCGGCATGCTGAGAGAGGCTGCCGCGCAGTTCGGACTTGACCTCGCGACGTGCTACTTCATCGGCGATAGCGAGCGTGATTTTCTTGCAGCCGAGGCGGCTGGCTGTAAGGCGGTGGTCTTGGCGCGTGAGTCCAATGCGGACTGGGTACGATCCCCGAAAGTCAAGGTCGTCAAAAACCTTGATGCCGCGACTCGGGAGATTTGCGGGGAGGGATTGACCAATGTCGCGTGAGCTTTACATCGATACGGCGAGCGTCGAAGAACTTCTGGCCTGGAATCGACGCGGCGTCGTTTGCGGTGTGACCACCAACCAGAAGATCTTCTTGAGTGAGGGTTCGGTCGACTTCCGCCAGCGCGTTGAGGCAATCTGCGACATTGTTCCCGACGTTCCAGTGTCGGTGGAGCTGACCACTCGCGGCGCTGAGAGAATGCTGGCCGAGGCAATCACCTATACAACCTGGCGGCCGAATATCGTCATCAAGGTCCCTGTGACGGCGGAAGGGACTGGACTCCAGGTCATTAACGCGCTGTCGAGGGCAGGCCGTGCCACCAATGCCACACTGATGATGACCGCCGAACAGCTAATCCTCGCCCTCGTCGCAGGGGCAACGTACGTCAGCCTGTTCTTCAACCGAGCCAGAGACGCCGGTGAAGATCCTTGCCTGGAGATCGGCCGGGCGCGCCGTTTCATCGAAGCGGGCGGCTACAAGACCAAGATTATCGCGGGCAGCATTCGGCGGCCAAAGGACGTGGCGGAAGCATTCGATGCCGGTGCCGACATCGTGACCGTTCCGCCGAAGATCCTCGAGGGAATGCTCCATCATCCGAAGACTGAAGAAGCGGCTCGGGAGTTCGATCGAGCCTGGCAGGAATTCGTTAGCCGTTCACCGGCACAGTCCCCGATCGTTCTCACGTCTAACGGGCACCGGCGCCGAAGCGCACAGCCAACTTCTACGGGGCGCACAACTCGGTAGAGAGAGCCGGCTCACCTCGGCTCCGAGCGGTACTCTTGGCCGCCGGGCGCGGCGAGCGGCTTGGAGCGCTCACGGATAAAACTCCGAAGCCGTTGTTGGAGCTGGCCGGGGAGGCGATCCTCGACCGCAATCTCGCCTGGTTGGCGGCGTCGGGCGTCGATGATGTTGCGATAAACCTTCACTACCTCGGAGAAGTCATCCGTCATCACGTCGAGTCGAGACCCCATCCGAGGATGTCGATCGTGTTTTCGCCGGAAGAGAAGGCTCTCGGCACAGCAGGGGGAGCCAAACGGGCGGCCTCCCTGCTGCCGGTTAGCTGGCCCCTGCTCGTGATTTACGCCGACAATCTCGTGCAGCTGGACATCCAGCGGCTCGTCCAGGAGCACAAGACGAGAAGGGCCGACGCCACCATCGCCGTGTATCCGGTGACCGACGCACGGCTGAGCGGGCTGGTGGAGTTCGAGGCCAATGGCGCGGTTCGTTCATTCGTCGAGAAGCCACAGAGCCCGTCGCCAGTGCCTGGCTGGGTGAACGCGGGAGTTTACGCCATTGAAGAAGCGGTTCTTCGTGTGGTCCCTGAGGGCCGGGCGTCCGACTTCGGATTCGATGTATTTCCCCGACTCGTAATGGACGGAGCACGGATAGGAGCCTACCCATTAACCGGCGACGAGTCGATTTTTCCGATCGATACCGCCGAGCGGTATGAGGAATCGCAACGGGCGATGGCCGCGCGGCTGCAACAGCGGCGCGAACGCCGGGATCAGGCGTAACAGCGGCTGATTGCCGTATCAGCCGGTTTGCTTTGTGGGTCGAAACTGAGATCACTCGACGTTGCCGGGGGGTCGAGCAGGTACTCCCACCAGTAAATGCCGCTGATGCGGCTCTTCAACGCCTGACACGAGGCGGCGTAGTACAGCTGCTGCGCCTGCAGGCTTAAGCCGGTGCCGTGGCTCCACAACCAGGGCTGTTGGAACGACCCTACCTCCGAGGTCGTGCCCAGCTCGGTAAAGACGACGTGCTTGCCATAGCTCGCGCTAAAACCATTTACTCGCCCGATCCATGGTGACCAGGCCGCGGCCAGTTGGGCTTGGGTGGCATTGAGCGGAACGTTCAGGGGGAAGAACGCGTCGACGCTGAGGAAGTCGAGGGCCCACCCGTAGCTCGGGTACCAGATTGCCCAGTTGGCTGAGTAGGTCAACTGACCGCTGTAGACACCACGAACGGCGCTGATCAAGTTGAGCCATTGCTGGCTGTAGCCCTGCATCGAGTCGAACTCCGTTCCAATGTCCAGCGACTCGGCATGCTGGGCTTGCGCCAGCCGGGCGTAGCCAAGGACGAGGTTGTCGTAGCTCGCAAACCAACCGCTGACGCTGGCGGGTGCAATCTGCCCGCGCCACTTTCCAGCCGGGTGCAGGCTGGCCTCGTCCATCAAGGGGCGCAGCATCACCCGCATGTGCCGCTGGTGCGCGGCCGCGATGAAGGTGGCAATATTCGTCGAGTTCAGGGTCCAGGTCGGATCGGCGTAGACGCTGCTGGCGGTCCAGTTCGCGGTATAGATCGGAAACACGAGGCTCACGCTGTTGACGTGAAGGCTGGCCAGGTGGTCGAGCTGGGCCGACGCTTTACTGGCGAACGCCGGATCGTTGCCATAGATGAGCACGTTGACCCCCGCTTCGAAGGGAAACGGTGTCGGAGTTGGTCGAGGGGTCGCCGGGACCGAGGCGGTTGTCGCAAGAGGAGTCGGCGGCGCCGCCGTTGGCGTGTCAGTGGCTGTGGGCGACGGCCCGAGGTGCCGGCTGTGGAACTCGATCGACGGGAACGGGGTCGGCATGGTTGCCTGGGCCTTCCCAGGCGCGAGCTGCAGATTCGCGGCCAGCACCGAGGCGGACAGCAGGATCAGCGCAACCAGGACGGCCGCTGCAGCGGCGATCCACCGTCTGCCCACCATGCGCCCCCGGACGCCCGAGACCCAGCGCCCCACCGATTGAGAAACGCGACCCTCGGGCGTTCATTGGGAGGCGTGGCAGGACCGTCGTCGATCCGTGGCCCGCCGGTAACCTTCCTCCCCCGGTTTTAGCTTTCGGGGCGGCGCGCGCGCTCGGGCGTGCTCGAGAGCGTCGGCTCCTCGGGCGCGGTCTGGGGTATCTGAAACGGCTGCTCGCTGCGAATTCGGACCTTTTTGATCCGGGTGCCCAGGACCGCCTCAACCCGTAGCTCAGCCTCGCCGATCTTGAGGGTGGCGCCCACCTTTGGCGTGGCGCCCAACTGGTTGAGCACGAAACCGCCAATCGTGTCGTAGTCGTCGCCCTGGATGTTGAGCTTCAGCAGCTCGTTGACGTCGTCGACGCTCACCCTGCCGTCGAGGACGACCTCGTTGGGCGACAGGAATTGGATCTCATCCTCCTCGCCGACGTCGTACTCGTCCTGGATCGGCCCGACGATCTCCTCGATGATGTCTTCGATCGTGACCGCGCCGGCCGTGCCGCCATACTCGTCGACCACGATGGCCATGTGGACACGGTTCTTGCGCAGGTCGCGCAGCACGTCCTGAACCAGGTTCGACTCCGGGGTGAAGTACGGCTTACGCGCGATCTCCCGCAGCGTCTTCGGATCGCCGCGCACGATCGCGCGCAGCAGGTCCTTGGCATAGAGCACGCCGATGATGTGGTCGAGGCTGCCCTCGTAGAGCGGAATCCTGGTATGCCCATGCTTGGTGACGAGTTCGACGGCCCGCTCGATCGGTTGATTGACTTCGATCGCGACCAGGTCAGTGCGCGGGACCATGACCTCACGCACGCGCATGTCGCCCATCTCGAAGATGCCGTGGATCATCTCCCGCTCTTCTTCCTCGATCACGCCCTCTTCCTCACCGACCGAGACCAGCAGCTTCAGCTCTTCCTCGGTTACGAAGGGGCCGCGCACCTGGCGGCGCTGGCCGATCATGACCAGAACGAGCCGGGTGACGCCGGTCAGCAAATAAACGATCGGCCGCATGACGAAGGTCGCCGCGCCCACCAACCGAGCCATGCGTAAGGCGACGCGTTCCGACCGCTGCAGCGATAGCGTCTTCGGGGTGATCTCACAAAAGACCAGCACGACGAGCGAGAGCACGAGGCTGACCAGCCACTGCGGCGCCTGCTGTTGATACAGGTGCAGGGAGAGTAGCGTCGCCGCCGACGAGGCCACGATGATGGCGACGGTATTCACGATCAGGATGGTCGAGAGATAGCCGTTCGGGTCCTTGTGCAGCCGGTCGATCAGGATCGCCTGGGGCACTTTCTGTTCGACCAGCTGGCGGAGCCGGACTCGCGAGATCGAGGTGAGCGATGTCTCGGCTGAGGCAGCAAGCGCCGCCAGCACCAACGCGACGACGATGATCAGCAGCTCGATCCAGCCCGTGGCGCCCAAGGATGCCTACTTGAAGAGCTCGCTGACGGACCGATCCTCGTGGACGCGGCGGATCGCCTCGGCGAGCAAGGGGGCGACCGTCAGGACTTTGATCTTGGGGTGCTGTTTCTCCGGCGGAAGCGGGATCGAGTCGGTGATGACGACTTCTTCGATCGGCGAATTCGCGAGCTTCTCGACGGCGTTGCCGGCGAGGACGCCGTGCGTCGCGAGCACGCGGACGCTGGTCGCGCCTTCCGCGCGCAGCGCCTTGGAGACGCCCATGAGCGTGCCGCCGGTGTCGATCAGGTCGTCGACAACGATGGCGTCCATGCCTGCCACTTCACCCACGACGCGCTGGTCGCTGACCACGTCGTCTTTCGGCCGTCGCTTGTAGGTGAACGCGATGGGCAGGTCCAGATGCCGCGCCACGTCGCCGACGCGCTTGGCGCCGCCGATGTCGGGCGACACGACCACCGCGTTCGGCAGGTGCAGGTTCCGGACATAATCGACGATCAACTTCTCCGCGGTCAGGTGATCGACCGGGATGTCGAAGAAGCCCTGGATCGCGTCGGCATGCAGGTCGAGCGCGATCACGCGGTTGGCCCCGGCGAGCGTGATGATGTCCGCCATCAGCTTGGCCGAGATCGGGTCGCGCGCCTGCGTCTTCTTTTCTTTCCGGGCGTAGCCGTAATACGGCATCACCGCCGTCACCCGGCCGGCCGAGGCGCGGCGAAGCGCGTCGAGGATGATGAACAGCTGGATCAGGTTCTCGGAGACCGGCTGGCAGGTGGGCTGGATCAGGAAGACGTCATCGCCGCGGACGCTCTGGGCGATCTTGACGTCGTACTCCCCATCGGCGAAGCGGTTGATCCGCATCCCCGAGACCGGCTCACCCAGCGCCTGTCCGATCTTGCGCGCCAGCTCGGGATTCGCGTCGCCGGCCAGGATGCGCAGCTCCCCCGGCTGGCGCGGCGCCGCCTCGCCCGGCTGTGCCCGGACCTCCGCCACCCGTTCGCCGACTCTCGGCTGGGCTATGGCTTTGCCTCCGGGATCTCCCTCTCCCCGCTTGAGGCTAGAGGGCTGCGGTGACTAGCGTTGCGTCTCTCCCTCTCCCCACTTGTGGGGAAAGGGTCGGGGTGAGGGGCCCTGTGGCTCGCGCGCCGACGCGCGGTGTAGCCGTCGATGATCTTCAGGTCCGTCCGCCCGATCGCCAGGCTGCCGGCCGGCACATCCTTGGTGACTACCGTATCAGCCGCGGTCGTGGCATCGCTCGCGACCCGCACGGGGGCGACGAAGATCGTGTCGCAGGAGATGTAGGCGCGGTCCCCGATCTCCGTCGGATTCTTCTCGAAGCCGTCCCAGTTTGCCGTGATCGAGCCGGCGCCGATGTTGACGTTGGCGCCGACCGTCGCATCGCCCAGGTAGGAAAAGTGCGGCACCGCGCTTCCAGGCCCGATCTTCGAATTCTTGATCTCCGTGTGGGTGCCGACTCGCACGCCCTCGGCGAGCTCGGTTCCCGGGCGCAGCCGGCTGAAGGGCCCGACGGTCACGTTTGATCCGACGACCGCTTTTTCCAGGTGCGAGCGCTCGATCCGCGAGCCATCGCCCACGGTCGAGTCGCGCAGTTGGCTCATCGGCCCGATGACGCAGTCCTCGCCGATCACCGAGTCGCCGGTGATGGTCGTAAACGGATGGACGACCGTGTCCTTGCCGATGCGCACGTCGGCGTCGATGAAAGTCGTGTTCGGATCGGTAATCGTGACGCCATCGGCCATCAGCCGATCGAGGATGCGCTCGCGCATCAGACGTTCGGCCTGGGCCAGCTGTCGCCGGTCGTTGATGCCCAGCGTCTCGATGCCGTCGGCGACCGCGACCGTATGCACCTTGCCCTTGACCAGCTTGACCACGTCGGTCAGGTAGTACTCGCCGGCTCGGTTCTTGTTCTCGAGCTTGAGCAGCGCGGGCCAGAGCTCGCGGCCGTTGAAGACATAGACGCCGGCATTCACCTCGCGGATGGCACGTTGCTCGCTCGAGGCATCCTTCTCCTCGACGATCGAGCGGAAGGCGCCGTTCTTCGCTCGCACGATTCGCCCGTAGCCCTTCGGCTCGTCGAAGGTCGCGGTCAGCAGCGTCACCGTTGCGGCCGCTTTCTGGTGCTCATAGAGCAGCCGCTTCAGGGTCTCGCCGCGCAAGAGCGGCGCGTCGCCGTAGATCACGACGACCGGCCCGGCGCCCCGGTGCTCCTGGCTCACCTGTGCCAGCGCGTGGCCGGTTCCGAGCTGATCCCGCTGTGGCACCGTCTCGCCTTCCCCGTCCACGGCCGCCGTTACGCCGTCCTGCTCCGGATTGGTCACGACCAAGGTCCGGGCCGGATCGAGCGCCCGCGCCGCCGCCAGGGACCAGAGCAGCATCGGCCGCCCGGCCACTGGATGGAGGACCTTGGGAATCTTGGAGTTCATGCGAACCCCCTTGCCGGCGGCGAGCACCACCACCGTGACGCCCCCGCGCGTCTCCGGCGACTGGGTCCGGCCAGACCCCGCGGATGCGTTGGCGCGCATGGGAGGAATTGCGGCGATTATATCTTCCGTCCGTTTCTCCCTCTCCCCATTTGTGGGGAGAGGGTCGGGGTGAGGGGCCTCACCTTTCAGGCTGCCAGCTTGTCGATCCG
>DAIPYJ010000100.1:0-9724 GCA_036782775.1 Candidatus Dormiibacterota bacterium
AGCTGAAACCATGACTTGACTTCAGTCTGCCCTTCATGGATGACAGCTGTCTGTCCGAGTTTTCAACAGATAGCGGCCCTCGGGCCGCCGGCCTTTCGGCCGTACAGCGCCGGCGCCGAATGCCGGTCTGTGCCGCGCACACGAGCGCACATTCTTAAGCGCGAGGGCGCGATGGACCGGCTGGACGGCGCACCGGCGCGGGTTAGTTGGCGTCGTCGAGGTCCTTGACCAGCTCATCGACCTCGAGCAGATTCATCAGGACTTCCCGCGATTTGCTTCCCTCGTAGGGACCGATCACCCGCTGCTCGGCCAGCTGGTCGACGATGCGGGCCGCCCGGGTATAGCCGACATTGAGTTTGCGCTGGAGCAGCGAGACGGAGGCCCGGCCTTCGGTGGCAACCACATGGGCGCCCTTCGCGAACAGGGGATCACGCTTCATGCCCTCTTTTGCCCAGGAGACGGTCGCCTCGACGTTGAAGATCTCCTCCTGGTACTGGGGCTTGCCCTGCCCCTTCCAGAAATCGATGATCGCCTTCATTTCGCGGTCAGAGACATATACGCCCTGCAGGCGCGTGGCCTTGCCGGCTTCGACCGGCAGGTAGAGCATGTCACCGCGGCCCAGCAGCTTTTCGGCGCCGGTCTCGTCTAGGATGACGCGGGAGTCGATACTCGAGCTGACCGCAAAGGCGATCCGGGACGGAATGTTCGCCTTGATGAGGCCGGTGATGATGTCGGCCGACGGCCGTTGGGTCGCGACCATCAGGTGGATGCCGACGGCCCGCGCCAGCTGGGCGATACGGCAGATCAGCTCCTCGATTTCGCCGGCCGCGACCATCATCAGGTCCGCGAGCTCGTCGATGACGATCACGATGTAGGACAGCGGGTTCAGGCCCATTTCCGGCGCCCGGCCGTTGAAGTCGGCGATGTTACGGACGGTGTGGGAGGCAAAGAGCTTGTAGCGGTTTTCCATTTCGGCGACCGCCCAGCGCAGGGCGGAGACGGCGTGATCCGACTCGGTGACCACCGGCACCAGTAAGTGCGGCATGTCCTGATAGAGCGAAAACTCGACGCGCTTGGGGTCGATCAGGACGAACTTCAGCTCCTCCGGCGTGGCCTGGAAGAGCATGCCGGCGATCAAGGCGTTGATACACACGCTCTTGCCCGAGCCGGTCGCGCCGGCGATCAGCAAGTGGGGCATGCGGGTGAGGTCGCCGACCACCGTGTTCCCCGAAACATCGGTGCCGATCGCCAACGAGAGCAAGGTCTGATCGTTCTGGAAGGTTGGAGTCTGGATGATCTCGCGCAAGGTGACCAGACTCGTCGCCTTGTTCGGGACTTCGATCCCGAGCGCCGGCTTGCCAGGGATCGGCGCCTGGATTCGAATCGCGGCGGAGAGCGCGAGCGCGAGGTCGTTCTGGAGCGCGGTAATTTTGCGAACGGGGACGCCGACGCCCGGCTGCAACTCGTACTGCGTCACCGACGGCCCCGAGTTGACGCCGATCACGGTCGCCTGCACATCGAAGCTCGCCAGCGTCTGCTCGATCAGGCGGATGTTCGCCTTGATCTCGTCGTGCAGCCGCTCCTTTCGCACCGTGACCGTGTCCAGCAGCGTCAGGTCCGGCTTTACCCAGACACGCTGGACCTCGTCCTCGACAGGAGCGGCAATCGGCGACTCAGCATCCGCCAACACCGTCAGGACGGGCGCGGCTGCTTCTCGTTCGCGACGGCGTCGCGGCGTAACTGGCTCCTCCTCCCCGTCCTCGTCGTCCGGCTTAAGCCCCATGATCGCCGCCGCAGCGGCCGCGGGCGCCATGGCTTCTTCGGCCGCGGGCGGTGAGGCGGCAACGCCGTTGATCGGTACCAGCACCGGCTCGTCGGGCTGCGGGCGGTCGACGCGATTCTGCGCCGACACGGGCTCGGCGAGCGCCGGCTTTTTGCCCTTGCTGACCTGCTTCACAATCGGTTTCGACCGATTGTCTTCGTAATGCGCCTGCAGTGCCTCGACGAGAGCACGAACTGAGAGATCGAAAGCGAGCACCAGCGCGCCAAGGAAGATGGCAAGGAGAATAAGGATGCTCCCCGCCGTTCCGGCGACGCTGCGGAGGGCCTCCGCCTCCACCCGTCCGACCGACCCGCCGCTACCGCCCGCAGAGAGGTGGAGCAGTCCCAGAGCGCTGACCGCCAGCAGCGCGATGCCCAGCCCGCGGCCCCAGGTCATGTGCTCGATCCATGGGGTCAGCAGCTCGAAACCGGCAGCGACCGCGGCGAGGATGACGAAGACGACCCCCCAGCCGAACAATCCCAGCAATCCGCCACGCAGGACATGCATGGCGGAGCCGCTGGTTTGGAGAATCACCGCCAGCACCAGCAGACCGGCGAGGAGCAGAAAGCCGATCCCCGCCAGCTCGCGTTGCTGGCCGGCGGATACTTCGAGGTTGGGCAGCCGCGGCGCCTTGATCCGAAAGCGCTGCTTGGAACTGGCGCGCCTGGGGCGGGCGATTCGCTTCCGCCGGGTTTTCATTGCCGTGGTGCTACGACGCTGGCTGGGACGAATGGCGCCATTCTAAACGTCCCGGCATTGATTAGCGCAGGGGTATAACTAGGAAATGACTAAGCGAGATCAAGAGGATCCGAACGACATTCTCGATACGACCGGCATCCCGGATCTAGACGCCGCTCCTGGTCCTTCGTCTCGTCGAGCTGGAGGCGAGCTGCGCGAAAACGAGGACCTGGATTCCGAAGGCCAGCCCGACCTGATCGGGGCCTTGCCGCAAAAGGAGATCACCGGCGACGCGCAGGAAGGGGAAATTCCGCCGCGCGAGTACAAGCAGGCGCCCGACGATTACTACCACCAGGACACGCTCGATGAGCGTCTGGCAGAGGAGCGGCCCGACACGGTCCGCGCGGATCAGCAGGACGTTCGGCTGATCGACGACGAGGCCGAAACCGGCGGCGACTTCGATTCCGAAGTTGGCGACGAAGGCGGCTATCCGAGCGCAGAAGAGGCCGCGATGCGGATTACGAAGGAGGTCCCGGGCGGTGTTGATCGCAAGATCGACAGCTACACGGGCGATCCCATCGAAGACCTCGAGTATCGAGAGGAGCGCTAACCCGCCGACTAACGCCGCAGACGACGAGCAGCGGCTGGCAAACGCCGCTGCTCGAGTCGACTAATCGTGGTTTAAGAATGCGATGGCGACGCCATCGTAGATGGCAACGCTGGTGCTGACGCGTGCACCGAGGCGCCGGCCCCGGCCCCGCTGCTCGCTGGGCTAACCGTCGTGGTGAAGAGGTGGAACGGGTGCCCGAAGAACAGCACGATCAGCAGTAAGACGATCAGTGCGATCACAAAGATCGCGACGACTCCCGCGCTCGACCCGCCGTCGTGTTCGACGTATGCCATTGAGTTGGCCTCCTTTCCGACCTGATAGCAACGTGCTCCCGTGTGTGGAGCGTACCGTACCCACTTATTATTACGGCAGCAGGTTACAGGCTGTCGCCCCCCTTAACGGATAAGCGTCAGACTTCGACGACGATCGGGATGATCATCGGGCGCCGGCGCATCTGCTCATAAAGGAACTTGCTCAGGGAGTCGCGGACCTGGCCCTTGATGACCTGCCATTCCACGCTCCCATTGCCGGCCTTGCCGTTGATCGTGTTCAGCACCTGCTGCCGGGCCGATTCCAGCAACACGTCCGACGTCTGCTGGTGAACGAAGCCGCGCGAGATCAGGTCCGGCCCCGACACGACCTTTCCGGTGTCCTTGTCGACGGTGACGATCACGATGAAGATCCCGTCCTGCGACAGCACGCGCCGGTCGCGAAGCACGACCGATCCCACGTCGCCCACCCCAAGCCCGTCCACGAAGACGTAGCCCGCCGGGACCTTGTTGCCGAAATGCGGCGTCCCATCCCCCACCTCGACGGTGTTGCCGTCATCGGTCACGATCACCCGGTTCTTCGCGATGCCAACGTCCTGTGCGATCTCGGAATGCAGCGAGAGATGGCGGAACTCGCCATGGACAGGCATGAAGAATTTGGGCCGCACCAGGTTGAGCATCAGCTTGAGCTCCTCCCGGCTCGCGTGGCCGGAGGCATGCACGCGATTCCGGGCCGAGTAAAAGACGCGGGCGCCGTGCTTGTAGCAGTTGTTGATGGTCCGGGAAACGAGCTCTTCGTTGCCGGGGATCGGCGTCGCCGAGAGGATCACCGTGTCGCCGGACTTCAGCTTGACCTGGGGATGCTCCTGGGCCGCAATCCGGGTGAGCGCCGAGAGCGGTTCGCCCTGGCTGCCGGAGGAGAGGATGACGAGCTTCTCGTCCGGTTCCTTGTTGATGTCCTGGACCTTGATCATGATGTCGCCCGGCATCTGGATGTAACCCAACTCCTGGGCGATCGTCAGGTTGTTGACCATCGAGCGGCCGATGACGGCGACCTTGCGGTTGTAGCGCGCGGCGGTCGTCAGCGCCTGCTGGATCCGGTAGATGTTGGAGGCGAAGGTGGAAACGATGATCCGGCCCGGGCACTGGCCGAAGAGCTCCTGGAAGGCGTCGCCGATGGTGCGTTCCGAGGGCGTGAAGCCATCGCGTTCCGCATTCGTGCTGTCCGACATCAGCAGCAGCACGCCACGGTCTCCGACGTTGGAGAGCCGCGCCATGTCGGTGGGGCGGCCGTCGACGGGTGTCTGGTCCATTTTGAAGTCGCCAGAGTGCACGATCATGCCGGCCGGCGTCTCGATGGCGAGCGCGGTCGTGTCAGGGATGCTGTGCGCAACGTGGATGAACTCCGCCTTGAATGGCCCGAGTTCGACGACGTCACCGGCCTTGATTTCTCGGAGCTCGGCGTGCTCAATCGCGCGGTGCTCACGCAGCTTGTTCTTGATGAAGCCCAGCGTCAGGCGGCTGCCGTAGATCGGTGCCGGAACCCTGGGCAAGATCCAGGGAAGCGCGCCCACGTGGTCTTCGTGGCCATGCGTCGTCAGGTAGCCCAGCACCTTGTCTTTTCGTTCCACGAGATAGCTGACGTCCGGAAGCACGAGGTCGACGCCCAGCATCTCCTCCTCGGGGAACATCAGGCCGGCATCGATGACGACGATCTGCTCGTCGTATTCGAGAACCATCATGTTGCGCCCGATCTCGCCCAGCCCTCCGAGCGGGATCACGCGCAGCCCAGGTCGCTTAGCCAAAAAGGGTCAGCTGTTCCTCCGGTTTGGCCACCGGCATGGCGGCAGCCGCGGTTGCCCGACGCCGCTCGTCCATTCGATCGAGATGTGCTTTCACGGCTTTGAAGTCCTGTTCCAGCGGCGCCATGAGAAAGCTGTTATACAGGGCGGCCGCCGGGTGATAAATCGGGATATAGGTTACGCCGTCCTTGACGGTGACCTTGCCGTGGAGGCGGGAAATCGACTCGAACCCCGGCAGCAGCCGCGCCAGCGCGTGCCGCCCGAGCAGCAGGATAACCTCCGGTCGGATGAGCTTCTGCTGCTGATCGAGATAGGGCGAGCAGGCCTGGACCTCGTTGGGCAGCGGGTCGCGATTGCCAGGCGGCCGGCATTTCAAGATGTTGGTGATGAAGACGTCGGCCCGCGAGAGGCCGATGCCGTGCAGCAACTGGTCGAGAAGTTTCCCCGCCGCGCCGACGAAGGGCTCGCCCTGCTGGTCCTCGTTTTGGCCCGGCGCCTCGCCGACGATCATGATGCGCGCCGTCGGCGGACCGACGCCCGGGACCGCTTTGGTGCGCGAGCGACCGAGCGGGCAGAGCCGGCACTGATGCACCGCCGCGCTCAGGCTCTGCAGGTCGACGAAGGCCAAACCGGGCGCCATTGTATGCCGGGATTGGCATCCCGGCATACTGGTTTTCCACAGGGTTAACTCCGGTCGTGACCTCTCGATCCAGCGCGGTCGTAGTCGCGACGCGGGCCGCGATCGCCGCCGCGATACCCACCTCCGCCGCCACCACCGTTTCGCCGCGGGCCGCCACGATCGCGTTCTGTCACGATCCAGTCGCCGTTGGTTATTCCCTTGGCTTCCTGGATGACGGCCTTACGAGACAGGTTCACCCTGCCCTGGCGATCGACTTCGGTCACCTTGACCTCCATCTCATCGCCGACATTGGCGACATCTTCGACGCGGCCCACTCGCTCCTCCGCCAGCTGGCTGATGTGAACCAGGCCGTCGACGTTGGGCATGATCTGGACGAAGGCGCCGAAGGGCATGATGCGCACGACCTTGCCTTTGTAGTTCTTCCCGACCTCGACCTCGCCGGTGAGGTCCTGGATCATTTGCTGCGCTTTCTCAGCCGACTCGCCGTTGACGGAGCCGATCACGACTCGGCCGTCGTCCTCGATGTCGATGCTGGTGACGCCCGAGTCCTCGATGATCTTGCGGATCATCTTGCCTCCGGGGCCGATCACCTCGCGGATCTTGTCCGGATGAATCTGGATCGTCAGCATGCGCGGCGCGTACTGCGACATCTTGTCGCGCGGCTGGCTGATCGCCGCATCCATCTTGTCCATGATGAAGAAGCGGCCGTCCTTGGCCTGCTGGATGGCCCCTGCCATCGTCTCGATGCTGATGCCCTTGATCTTCATGTCCATCTGCATCGCGGTCACGCCCTGGCGAGTACCGGCGACCTTGAAGTCCATGTCACCGAGCGCGTCCTCGAGCCCCTGGATGTCGCTGAGCACGACCACCTTGCCGTTGCCGGTGATCAGACCCATCGCGATGCCCGCGACCTGCGACTTGGTCGGCACGCCGGCGTCCATCATCGCCATGCTCGAGCCACAGACACTCGCCATCGAGGTCGAGCCGTTGGACGACAGGATTTCGGTTACGAGCCGGATGGTGTAGGGGAATTCTTCTTCGGTCGGAACGACGGCGGACAACGCTCGCTCGGCGAGCGCCCCATGGCCGATCTCACGACGCCCGGGTGAGCGCAGCGGCCGAGCCTCGCCCACGCTGAAGGGCGGGAAGTTGTAGTGATGCATGAAGCGCTTGAACTCCTCGAGGCCAAGGCCGTCCAGCTTCTGCTTGTCGCCGATCGAGCCGAGGGTCACAATGCTGAGGGCCTGCGTCTGCCCGCGGGTGAAGAGCGCGGACCCGTGGGTGCGAGGCAGCATGCCGACTTCGCAGCTGATCTGGCGAATCTCGGTCGTCTTGCGGCCATCGGGTCGCAAGCCCTCGTCGAGGATCTTTCCGCGCACGCGCTCCTTGACCTTGGCGTCGAAGCTCTTCGACAGGTAGGGCAGCCGATCGGCAAACTGCGGCCCGAGCTCGGCGACTGTTTCCTTCTTGAGGTCGTCCAGCGCGGATTCCCGCAGCGACTTGTTGGGATTGAAGAGCGCCTGGTCGAGCCGCTCGGCGAGGTATTGATCGACCGCGTGATCGATCTCCGGATCCTTCGGAGTCTCCGGGACCTCTACTTTGGGCTTGCCCACCTCCCGCGCAAAGGCGTCCTGCCACTCACAAAGACGGACGATCTCGGCATGCGCCATGCGGAGCGCCTCGACGATCTTTTCCTCGGGCACCTCCTTGGCGCCCGCCTCCACCATGATGATGGCCTCGCGGGTACCCGCGACCACCAGGTCGAGCTGGCTCTCCTCCATCCGGGTTACTGGTGGATTGACGACCAGCTGGTCGTCGAGCAGGCCCATGCGAACGGCGCCGATCGGCCCCTGGAAGGGGATTGGCGAGATGGTCAGCGCGAGCGAGGCGCCGTTGATCGCGGTGGTGGCCGGATCCGACTCCTGGTCGACCGAGAGGACGGTCGCAACCACCTGGACGTCATTGCGGAAGTCCTTGGGAAAGAGCGGGCGGACGGGCCGGTCGATCAGCCGGCTGTTGAGAATCGCCTGCTCCGAGGGACGGCCCTCGCGGCGGATGAAGCCGCCGGGAATCTTGCCTGCGGCATAGAGCTTCTCTTCGTAGTCACAGGTCAGGGGGAAGAAGTCGATGCCCTCCCGCGGCGCCGACGACATGACGGCGGTGACGAGCAGCATGGTGTCCCCGGTCCGGACGGTGACCGCGCCGGACGCTTGCTGGGCGACGTGACCGGTTTCCGCGGTTAGCGTGCGCCCCCCGATTTCGATTTGTGTTTGGTTCACGAATACCTCCTGGGCCGCGCCAGGCGCGGCACAAACAATTGATTGGCAGCCGGCCCAGGGATTGATCGTGGTCAGGTTAGGGGTTGGGGTTCGAAGAAAGAACCCTTTCTCCGCACACCAATCTCTAACCCTGCGCGTCGCCCCGCCGGGCCACAGGTTATGGCGCTAGGCCGTCACCTCCGGAGGCCGAGCTTGGCAATCACGGCCCGGTAGCGCTCGATATCCGATCGCTGGAGATAGTTCAAGAGCCGGCGCCGCTTGCCGACCAGTTGCAGCAGCCCGCGACGCGAGTTGTGGTCGTGGGCGTGCGTCTTCAGATGGTCGGTGAGGTGGTTGATCCGTTCGCTGAAGATCGCGATCTGGACCTCTGGTGATCCAGTGTCTTTGTCGTGTTGGCGGTTGGTTTCGATCACCGCCGCTTTGGTCGTCGTTGCCAGTCGCAGTACCTCCTGATGTGTTGCCGGGCCCAGATGCCGTTGGCTACTCGGTCATCCGCGCTTCGGGTCAGGCGAGAGTATACCCCGAAGGTGGCCAATCGATAACCTGCAGCGCGTTCGGAAGCATTTTGAAGGTGACGGGAGTCGTGCCGGCCAGTTCCCCGTCGGCTTCGATGCCGACCGGCTCATCGCTCTGGATCTGGACGCGACCGGCGCGGGCGAACTCGACCTCGGCAAGCCGCTCGTGTGTCCCACGGTAGAGCAACGGCAGGCTGAGGATCCCCTTGACGCGGCCGATGTCACCGACCGTGATAACGTCGAACGCTCCGTCATCTACGCTGGCGCGCGGTGCGATGAACATCGCGCCGCCAAGGTAGGCGCCGTTGGCGATGGCGACGGTGCGAATGCGTCGGGTCAGCCAGGGGCCCTCATCCAGGCGGATCCTGATCAATGCGTTTCGATGCACCAGCAGGCTGACGATCGCCGCGCTCAGGAAGTTGACGGTGCCGCCCGCGCGACGCGGGCCGCGGGCGGCGCGCCGCACCATCTCGGCGCCGATGCCAACGTCGGCCACGTTGATGAAGAAGCGCCGCTCGCTGGCTGTCATCAGCAGTCCAGCATCGATGGGCCGCCACTGGTCCCGGGTGAGCCATGCCGGCACCTCTTGCGGGCGCCGGGGGCCGGGAATGCTGCGGCGCAAGTCGGCGCCGGTCCCCCGCTGGAGGAACCCGACTCGGGGCGGCGTCGTGCGGTGGCGCCGGAGCAATCCGTTGACGACCTCGTGCGCCGTCCCATCGCCGCCGACGGCAATCACCAGCCGGTCGCCGGCCGTCTCGGCCAGCGCCGTCGCGTCGCCCGGACCGGTCGTCTCGACGACATCGAGGCCGAGGTGCGCGCACGCATCCGCGCAGCGGCGCCAGAAGTGGCCGGCACTACCGCTGCCGGCCACCGGGTTGACGATTACGAGCGGGCGAGGATCCGTCGGGCGTTCTCCACGTCGCGTGCCATCTGGGTGGTCAAGCCGGCCACCGACGCAAATCGCTTCTCGCCGCGCAGTCGCTGCACCACCCACAGGTTCAGCGTGCGTCCATACAGGTCGCCGTCGAAATCGAGGATGAAGACCTCGACCGTCAGATTGTGGCCGCCAAAGGTCGGGCGATAGCCGACGCTGAGCGCGCCCCCGCGCG
>DAIPYJ010000101.1:0-8936 GCA_036782775.1 Candidatus Dormiibacterota bacterium
CGCCGCCGAGGTCGCCGACGCCGCATCCGGATTCCCCCGCGACATCTCCGCAGCCCTGATCGGCAGCTGCACGAACTCCTCCTACGAAGATATGAGCCGCGCGGCAGACGTCGCTGAACAGGCGCGTGCCCACGGTGCCAAGGCCGCAGTTCCTTACCTCGTAACGCCGGGCTCCGAGCAAGTCCGATCGACGATCGAGCGTGACGGCCAGCTGAAATCTCTCCAGGACGCCGGAGCGGCGCTCCTCGCCAACGCGTGCGGTCCCTGCGTCGGCCAGTGGCGTAGGACGGACATCGCTGCTGATACACCCAACGCCATAGTCACTTCCTACAATCGCAATTTTGCCGGCCGCAACGATGGCCATCGCTCCACCATGAACTTCCTCGCGAGCCCCGAGATCGTGACGGCACTCGCGATCGCCGGAAGGTTGGATTTCAATCCCATGAAGGACAGCCTCGTCGGGCCGGGTGGCGAGTCGTTCACGCTGCGCCCGCCGAAGCCCGCCCCGGAAGTGCCCGCTCGTGACTTCGAGAGCCGGCGCGAACACTATGTGCCGCCTCCGCCGGATGGCCGGTCCATCGACTTGGCGGTCGATCCCGCCAGCGAGCGCTTACAGCTCATGAAGCCCTGGGCGCCCTGGGACGGAAACGACTTCCTCGACATGCCGATCCTGATCAAGACCCGTGGCAAGACCACCACGGACCATATCTCCCCCACCGGCCGATGGCTCCGCTACCGCGGCCACCTGGAGCGATTCAGCGAGAATCTACTGTTGGGCGCCACGAATGCTGCGACCGGTGAGATAGGGAAAACCGGCAACGTCATCACCGGTGCGCCCGGCCAGCCGATCGCCGCCGTTGCCCGCGACTACCGCTCGCGAGGGCTTCGCTGGGTCATCGTGGGTGATGGCAACTACGGCGAGGGCAGCAGCCGCGAGCACGCCGCCCTCTCCCCCCGGCTCCTCGGCGGCGCGGCCGTGATCGCCCGCAGCTTCGCCCGTATTCACGAGTCGAACCTCAAGAAGCAGGGGCTGCTCGCCCTCACCTTCAGCCATGGTGACGATTACGAGCGTATGCGCGCCGACGATCGCCTGAGCCTCCTCGGATTGCGGCAGCTCGCCGCCGGGAAGCCGGTCATCTGCCGCCTGATACACTCCGATGCTACGGAGGAGACCATCGAGCTCGAGCACTCCTACAGCGAGCGCCAGCTCGCGTGGTTTCGGGCAGGCTCAGCGCTCAACACAATCGGTTCATGACACAGCTTCGAATTCCAGCCGTCTACATGCGCGGGGGCACCAGCAAGGGAGTGTTCTTCCTTGCCGGCGACCTGCCGTCCGACCGCGAGGCGCGCGATCGGATACTGCTGCGCGTCATCGGCAGCCCCGATCCCTACGGCAAGCAGATCGATGGCATGGGCGGCGCGACCTCGAGCACGAGCAAGGTCGTGATCATCTCGCGGTCATCACGTCCCGACTGCGACGTCGATTACCTCTTCGGCCAGGTGGCAATCGACGCGCCGGTCATCGACTGGTCGGGCAATTGCGGCAACCTGACCGCCGCGGTCGGACCGTTCGCGATCGGTGCCGGATTGGTCGGTGCGCCGGCAGACGGTGCGGCGACAGTACGGATCTGGCAGGCCAACATCGGCAAGAAAATCATCGCCTACGTGCCTGTGCGCAGGAGTGAAGTGCTGGAGAGCGGGAGCTTCCGCCTCGATGGCGTCGCCTTTCCCGGTGCAGAGGTGAGGCTGGAATTCCTCGATCCCGCCGGTGACGACGCTCAGTCCGGCCCGGGCGCAACTTTCCCCACTGGTCGTGAGATGGATCTGCTCGAGGTACCCGGCCTTGGGACGCTCGAGGCGACGCTGATCAACGCCGGCAACCCGACGATCTTCGTCGACGCAGGCTCGTTGGGATTCGAGGGCACCGAGCTGCAGCACCACGTCAACGACAGGAAGGAACTGCTCGAGCTCGCCGAGACCGTACGCGCACAGGGCGCCGTGGCCATGGGCCTCGCGGCGACCGCAGCAGAGGCGACCGCGAAGCGGCCTCACACCCCCAAGCTCGCCTTCGTAGCGAGGCCGGCGGGATATACCGCATCGGACGGCACGCGCATCGGTGCGGAGTCGATCGATCTGCTGGCACGGACCTTCTCCATGGGAAAGCTGCATCACGCGATGACCGGCACAGGCGCCGTCGCCATCGCCGCCGCCGCAGCGATTCCCGGAACGATCGTACATCGCATCACACCTCTCTCCAGGGAAGGCAACCTGCGGTTCGGCCACCCGTCCGGCACTCTTACCATCGGCGCCGAAGCGACCCGTCAGAAGGGTCAATGGGCCGTCAGGAAGGTGGTCGTGAGCCGCTCCGCGCGCCGGCTGATGGAAGGCCAGGTGCTTGTACCGATGGACTGACGCCACAGGCGACTCACTCCACGGGCAGGCGCACATGAGAGCCATACGAATCGAACAGTACGGGGGTCCGGAAGTCCTTCGGCGGGTCGATATCGACATCCCATCCCCTGCGCGCGGGGAGGTGCTCGTGCGCGTCGCCTGCGCTGGCGTCAACTTCATGGACGTCCATACGCGCCAAGGGAAGTACCGGAACTCCAAGACCTATCCCGTCCGCCCCCCTTGCACGCTAGGCATGGAAGGAGCCGGGGAGGTAATCGGCCTGGGACCCGATGTGACCTCGATCAAAACCGGCGATCGTGTTGCCTGGTGCATCTCCTGGGGCGCCTATGCCGATTACGCGGTCGTCCCAGTCCAGCGCGTCGCACGGATTCCTCAGCAGATCTCTTACGAGCTCGCCGCCGCAGCCATTTTCCAGGGCTCGACCGCGCATTACCTCGTAGAAGACGTTGCGCAGTTACGTCCGGGAAGCACATGCCTTGTTCATGCGGCGTCCGGAGGCATCGGACAGATGCTGGTGCAGCTCGCCAAGCGCCGCGGCGCCGTTGTGTTCGCAACCGCGAGTACCGACTCCAAGGCAGACACAGCGCGCAAGCGCGGCGCGGACCACGTAATGCTTTATGAGAGCGGCCGCTTTGCCGACGACATCCGCGCCGCAACTGATGGCCGCGGAGTCGACGTCGTATTCGATGCCGTCGGCCGCGCCACGCTGCGCGACAGCTTCCGCGCGACACGCACCCGCGGGCTCGTGGTCAACTACGGATCGGTGTCGGGCTCCCTGGGCGACCTCGATCCCTATGAGCTGGGCGAGGCCGGCTCACTCTTCCTCACCCGCCCTCGCCTGGCGGACTACCTCTCGGACCGCACAACGACCCAGCGTCGCGCGGACGAGATCTTCGCCGCCCTCGAAGACGGCACCCTGCGCCTGGACATCAGCGCCCGCTATAACCTCGACCAGGTCGAAATCGCCCACGCCGCCCTCGAAAACCGCCGCCAGCTCGGCAAATCGATCCTGCTCATCGCCTGATCCCGTCCGGCCCTGCTCACGATTGCCACTGGCCCGTCCCCGCCATTGCCTCCGGCCTGGCCGGTCTATAGACTTACTCCCCCTTCGGGCATGGGCGGTTAGCTCAGCGGTAGAGCACTGCTTTCACACGGCAGGGGCCACTGGTTCGATCCCAGTACCGCCCACCAGAAATCAAGAACTTGGACGACATTTCGAAGAAGCCGTCCGACGTGCACGGCAAAAATACGGAAAACCTCCCGCAGTTCAGCAGATCCTCCACCACGGCACTGCGAGGACACGCTTCGTTAGCGGAAAGGTTTCAGTGCCTGCATACAGCAGTAAGGCCCCATCGCTAGAGTCGACATACTCGTCCAGGAATGATTCGAGTCCCCGCGCGTCCGCCGGACCCAGGCGCGTTGCAGATTTCACTTCGATGGGAATCGTGCGGGACGGTGTCTCGATGACTAAGTCGACCTCTTCGCCCGTGGCGGTCCTCCAGTAGAGCACTTCGGGCTTGCGAGCTTGAGTGTCACGCCACGCGAGCAAGTCCATAAGCACTAGGTTTTCGAGATGTGCACCGCGCAGCTCCGACTCCCCTGTCAAATGGAGCGCGAGAGCCGTATCGCACCAATAGAGCTTTGGAGCTTTGATCAGCCTCTTGGTGCAATTCACGGCGTATGCGGCGAGACGTATGACCTGAAAGCTCGTCTCCATGAGATTCAGGAACCTGTGGACCTGCGGTTGGTTTATGCCGACATCGCGGCCGAGATCCGTCTGGTTGAGCAGACCGCCGATCCGCAAACAAGCGGCCCGCATCAATCGGCGAAAGTCCGCAAGATTTTCGACCGCACGTAGCGCCCGCAAGTCGCGTTCCAGGTAGGTCTGGACGTATCCGGAAAACCAACTTGCACGAGCGTCATCATCAGACATGTCATGAGAAGGCACTGGAAAGCCGCCGAGTCGGACCGCGGCGCGCCAGTCCTCTTGCGGCCCTGCATACTCGTCAATCACGTCACGCCATTTGGCCGAGCGCACCGATACAAGCTCGCCCCAGAGACCCGATCGACCTAGTCCGAGCCGCTCGCGCCGAGTGAATGGCCAAAGAGTCACGTATATTGCGCGGCCAGCGAGCGTCTCGCCGATTTGTTCCATCATCAAGAGATTCGCGGACCCCGTGAGGACGAAGCGACCAGGCCTGCGCTTCGAGTCGCGGTCGACTGCCCGCTTCACGGCAATCAGCAGATCCCGGGCTCTCTGCACCTCATCGATGATAAGCGAGGGGGCGCGATCGACCACGGCCTCCGGATCGGCCTCTGCTTGGACTCGCAGGTCAAAGTCGTCGAGCGTTAGGTAAGGTCGCTCAGCAAGCTGCGGCAAGGAACGGACGAGCGTGGTCTTGCCGGTTTGCCGCGCCCCGAGCACCACGACCACCGGGGAGGTACGCAGGGCGTGCTGGATCGCGGAGGCAGCTGCACGGGGCAGAATCTCGGCATTTGATTCCATTTACGTATGATAATCATACATACAGAGAATGCAATAGCCGAGCCCAACCCAGGTCAGCCGCGGTGGTCCACAAGTCGCGCCGCTGCGGCGTCCTCCAGGGCATCGAGGCGGGGCGGACGCATCCGGACGAGGGCGGCCACTCCGGCGGTACGGGCGGAGGCACGCTTGGCATTGTGGGCAATTCGTCGGCAGTCGCGAGACCGCCCCGGCCGCTTCCGTCTTCTGCCTCTGCATCGCGCTTGCAACTTTCTCTCTGACTCGGTGTTGTGGGACCATTGGGACCCCACGAGACAGGGTTGCCGGATCAGCAGCTGGTCCGGTGGGCGGGGTGAGTTAAAGTCGGAGGGGGAGAGATGAGCACGCTGGTCGAGAGCCGTTCGCTGAGCAAGGTGTACCTGCGCGGCAAGCAGAAGATCGAGGTGCTGCATCACGTCAACCTCGACATCGAAGAAGGGGATTTCGTCGCGCTCATGGGCCCCTCGGGCTCGGGCAAGACGACGCTTCTCAACTTGATCGGCGGCCTTGACTCACCGACCGAAGGCACCATCATCGTGGCCGGCCAGCGCCTTGATGGACTCGGACAGAGCCAGCTCGCCCGCTGGCGGGCTGCCCGCGTCGGCTTCGTGTTTCAGTTCTACAACCTCCTACCGATGCTCACGGCGCGGCGGAACGTCGAGCTGCCGTTGCTCCTTACCAAGGTTTCGGCAGCCCAGCGCCGCAGCCGCGCCGATATCGCCCTGCAACTGGTAGGCCTTTCCGATCGAACCTCGCACAAGCCTGGGGAGCTCTCAGGCGGCCAGCAGCAGCGCGTCGCGATCGCGCGCGCCATCGTCTCCGACCCGACTTTGCTCGTGTGCGACGAGCCGACGGGAGACCTCGACCGGCAGTCCGCGGTCGAAGTGCTCACGCTGCTGCAGCAGTTGAACCGCGAGCATGGCAAGACGATTGTCATGGTTACCCATGATCCGAAAGCGGCCGAATACGCGCGGAGCACCCTGCACCTCGACAAAGGTGCGCTGGTCGAGGCGGCAGCCGAGCAAGCGGCATGAAGTACCTACCCCTCGTTTGGTCGGCGCTGTTTCGCCGCAAGACGCGCACGCTTTTTACGTTGTTTTCCGTAATGGCCGCCTTCCTGCTCTTTGGCCTGCTCGATTCGGTACGAACGGCCTTTATCGATTTCGCCAGTAGCGCGGCGGGGGCGCACCGCCTGTGGACCGGTTCCAGGATTAGTGAGTCGGTCGACCTGCCCAAGAGCTTGTACAGCCACCTGCAGACCGTCCCCGGCGTACGGGAAGTCAGCTATCAGAGCTGGTTCGGAGCTTACTACCAGCAGCCCATGCGGAGTCAGTTTGTGACCTGGGCGGTACCCGACAATTACTTTGATCTCTATCCGGAACTTCTCGTATCGCCGGCCGAGATGCGCGCCTTCGACCATACGCGCACCGGGGCCATCGTCGGGGCGGCGCTAGCCAGGCGCTATCACTGGAAGATCGGCGACAAGATTCCCCTGCAGGCGACACTCTTTCCGCAGAAGAATGGCTCGAACACCTGGACCTTCGATCTGGTCGGCATCTATCACGCCCACGAAACGAGCAAGAATGATAACGCAGAGCTGGCAATCTATTTTCACTGGGACTACCTGGACGAGGCTCGCGCCTTCGACAACGGCAACGTGTCCTGGTATCTGGACAGCGTCGCCGACCCGAAGCAGGCAGATCGCGTCGCCCAGGCGATCGATGCAGTCTCTGCCAATTCCAACCACGAGACGCGGACGCAGAGCGAGAATGCGTTGATAGTCTCATCGATCGGCCGGTTCGCCGACGTCGGCGTCATCGTCGGTGCCATCATGGGTGCGGTGTTCTTTACGCTCATCTTCCTGACCGGCAATGCCATGGCGCAGGCAGTCCGCGAGCGTACACCGGAGCTTGCGGTGCTGAAGACAATCGGCTTTTCCAGCCGCAGTGTTCTAGCGCTGGTGCTCGCGGAGTCCGTGCTGCTGCTTGGGCTGGGAGGCGCGGCGGGGCTGGCGTTGGCGGACGTGGTAGTGCGGCTGGTGCTTGCCAGGCTCGGTCCGACAGTCCCCCTGTTGCCGGTTGGCCTGCAGATCTGGCTCGAGGGCATCGGCCTCATGATCGCGATCGGCCTCCTGGTCGGGGCGTTGCCGGCCCGGCGCGGGCTGCGACTGCGCATCGTCGACGCGCTCGCGGGCCGCTGAGCGCGCCATGCTGTACAGGATAATCAGCCCTCTGACGACGCTCCTCGTTGCAGCCGCGGCGATCGCGGGCTTGGTATGGCTGCCGTGGTGGTCACTCCCGTCCGCGGTTGCGGCATTCATAGCCTGGCTGGGGCTCACGCGGGCGGGCCGCCAGGCCTGGTCGGTCACGAAGGTTGGTATGAGCACTTTGCCGCGGCGGCTGGGTGCGGCTTCAGTTGTGGTGATCGGCATCGCCGGTGTCGTGGGAGTGCTGGTCGCAGTGTTATCGATGGGACAGGGGCTCAACTCGACATTGCACATGGCTGGCAACGACGTCACCGCCATTGTCTTGAGAACCGGCTCGCAGGCGGAAATGATCTCCAATATGGACGGAGATACGGCCGTCATCGCCGGGGAAGAGCCGCAAGTCATGAGGAATGAGCAGGGCCGCCCGATGGCTTCGCCCGAGGTAGTCACGGTGAGCTTCCTGCCGAAGAAGGGCGAGAAGACCGATGGCGAGGTGACGGTTCGTGGAATTGGCCCGGAGGCTTGGGAGGTGCACCCGCAGGCGCACCTGATCGCCGGACGGCGGTTTCAGCCCGGACTTCGGGAGCTCGTCGTAGGCCAGGACGCCGTGCGGGAATACCAGGGTCTCACCCTCGGCGCGAGTGTGAATATGGCCGGGCAGCCCTGGACCGTGGTGGGAGAGTTCTCCACGGGAAGTGCCTATGACTCGGAAGTCTGGGCCGACTCCCGGTTGGTCGCCACGGTTTTCAACAAGGGAAACCAGGTGAGCTCGGTGACGGTTCGCCTCAAGAGCGCGCAGTCGTTCGACGCCTTCAAGGCGGCGATCGCCACCGATCCGCGCCTGAAGGTGGACGTCACCACCACTCGCGTCTACTACGATAGCCAGTCGGGCCCTATCAGTAACGCGATTCGCATCTTGGGTACTACAGTAGGGATCATCATGGCGATCGGCGCCCTCTTCGGAGCACTCAATACCATGTACGCGGCGGTAGCTTCCCGCACGCGCGAGATCGCGACTCTCAGGGCGGTCGGGTTTCGGGGCCTCCCCGTCGTCACCTCCGTGCTGGTCGAGACGATATTACTTGCCTTGCTCGGTGGGCTGGTCGGCGCGGCGCTCGCCTGGGCGCTGTTCGACAACTTCACTGCTTCTACGTCAAACTATACCTCGATCGTGTTCCAGTTTCGGGTGACGCCGACGCTGATGGCGGAAGGCCTGAAGTGGGCATTGGCGATCGGTTTCGTAGGCGGACTCTTCCCCGCGGTGCGCGCCGCGCGCATGCCGGTGACGGAGGGTCTGAGGGAATCGTAGCGTCCGTCAGCCCACCTGGATGCCGGCGGTACCGGGATCCCAACCCGCGGCGGCAGCTAGTCTGCGGCAGCGGGCAACTCGTAATTGGGCGCGAGGAACCGGAAGCCGCCCGCCTCGCTCGACAGATGCCCGATGCCCGGAAATGGGAGGTGGCCGCCGGCCACCCACGCATGCGCGATCGAAGCGGCCCGCAGAACGTTCGCGCGTTGCGCGGCGGCCGCGGCCGGTCTGGAGTCGAAACTGCTGCCGAGATCCGGCCTGGCGAGCTGCAGCGGGCTCAGGACCAGGTCGCCGAGCAGGATCAGGCGCTCTCCTCTGCTCTCAATGATGTAGGAGGTATGTCCGGGCGTATGGCCGGGCGTCGCCAGGGCACGGACTCCCGACGGAAAGGTAGGGTCACCGTCGAACAGCTCCAGGCGGCCCGAGGCGATGTAGGGGGCGAAGGCGTCGCGGGAGAAGCTGATCCAGGCCTTCACCCACGCCGGATC
>DAIPYJ010000101.1:8946-9650 GCA_036782775.1 Candidatus Dormiibacterota bacterium
TGCGCCTTTGCAGGGTCGACCACCACCTCGAACTCCGCGCGCGGCGCCCGCACGAGGGCGTTCGGGAAGGCGGCTGCGCCGGCGATCGAAAGGCCGCCGACGTGATCCTGGCCTCGGTGGGTGATGTAGATCTCGTCGACCTGCTCCGGCCGGTATCCGGCGGCCCGCAGGTTGGCCATCAGGCGGCCGGTTCCGTGGAAGGCGGGATCGTCTTCGAGCTTCCCGCCGCTGCCGGTGTCGACGAGGATCAGCTTCGCGCCCGTGTTGATCAGGAAGGCGTTGTAGGACATGCCGACCGGATCCTTCAGGCCGTTGTCCCGCAGAAAATCCGAGATCTGCCGCTTGGTCGCGGTCGGCAGGACGTCATGGACTCTGAACGGCACGACGCCGTCGTTCAAGGCTGTGACTTCGAGGCCGCCGACCATTACGCGATAGAAGCCTGGGGCCTGTATCCGCACCATCGGCGCAGCCGCTTCGGCGAGGCCGGCTGTCAGCAGGGACGCGGTAAGCATGGCAATGGCCAAAAAACGTCTCATCCGGCCTCCCTCACCTGGGTCAATGCGCGGCGCTCTTCAGATGCCGATCGTATCAGCCGAGGATTCGCTGGAACATAGCGTTTGCTGCTCGAATTTGGGACACTCGGATCCGATAGAATGCTGCTCGCTATCGCCTCACGAGCGAGATAAGTTCTTCCGTGGGAATGT
>DAIPYJ010000102.1:0-4329 GCA_036782775.1 Candidatus Dormiibacterota bacterium
GGCCGTGGCGTTTCGCTATCCCAATCTCAACGATGCCCAGGCGAAGCAGATCTGCGACTTTCTCGTCCAGCAGGCCCAGGCGGGAAAGTCGTACAACCTGATTGGGCTGGCCGATCCGCTGGAGGCCATGATCCAGCGGCAGGAATGTGCCCGCCTGCCTAGCGATTGGCTGCAACAAAAGTGCATGGCGCTGCGCGTCACCGTCCCCATCGGGACGGGGAACAACAGGTTCTTCTGCTCGCAGCTCGTGCTGGAGGCGTACCGCCAGGCCGGCGTGCCGCTCACCAAGGACGATCCGATCTGGCACAGCCCCGAAGACATCGCCCAGATCGCCCTGGTGCAACTCGAGTATGTCGGGCATCTGAAGGCGCCCGTTGCCGATCAGCCCTACGCACTGGCCGCCGGCACCGTGACGCTGGGCTACGGCGTCCCAGGCGGCACCATCACCGACGGGTTCTACCGGGACTTGGACGAGAAGAAGTTCATCACCGGCAGAAGCGAAGGCCGCGCGGCACACCTGGGCATCGACGTCTCCACCTCCAACGCGCACGGTGGCGACGAGACGGACAGCCGACGCGGCCTGCCCGTCTACGCGACGATCAAATCCGCGATCGACATCGCCGACCTCAACTCGGTCCGCGCCAGTGACGGCAGCCAGAAGCTTTCCGGGCTTGGGATTCAGGGCACGGGAACCGCCAGCCTTGCCGAGGTGGTGGTGCACCTGCAGCCGTGGCGCGGCCACACCGGTGACGATCGTGGCGGCGTGGCCGGGCTGAGCTGCCGGTACCACTACACCCGGAAGGGCGGCTCGCCTGGAACCTTCACGCTGTACATCGAGTATCTCCACCTGATCACCAACGAGTACCTGCCGCAGGACGGACACGGTGATGAGATATCGGCCGAACGGTGGACGAAAACCGGCAAGGGCATCGGCTTTGGACCGAGCATGCATGAGGGCGCGCACCTCGGCGCCGCCGACGTGACCGGCTCGACGCCGCTTCTCGTCGGATACCTCGGGGCGACCAGCTTTCCGCACGTGCACATCCAGGCCGCCTTTGCCGGCGGCGAGGTCGACTATGTCCGCAAGCCGAGGTTCGATCCTGCGGTCATGCTGGTGGACTCCATCTCCGCCGCGCTGCCCGCACCGCCGGCCGCGATCAGCCACGCGCTGGAGGCCTTCGACTACGACGTACCCGGAGCCTTCTCGCCCTTGATGCAGATCAAGTCGATGGGTTGCTGGGCGACCTGCGCAGCAATGCTGGTGGCCTGGCGCGATCAGCGCGCGACCTACACCGTCGAGTCGGTCATGGCGTCAGCCGGACCGAAGTGGAAGCAGATGTACGCGGACGACACCGGCCTACCGATCGCGGACGTCGACGCCTTTGCCAGGGACCTGAGCTTCACGGCAGAACCGCCCCAGTGCTATGCCGTGGCCGGCCTCCTTTCCTTGCTACGGGAGTACGGTCCCCTATGGATCTGGACGGCGTCCGGGCCCTACGAGCACATCCAGGTGATCACCGGGCTGCACGGCGACGGTACCCCGGACCGCACCGGCGTCTGGTTCGTCGATCCGGCGGACGGCAGCCCACACCACGAGAGCTTCCAGGATTTCATGGCGCGCTTCGAACGAGACGCCCAGCGCCTCATGGACGGTGGCCCGATTCCGGTGCAGATCCTGCACAACCGCTGATGGGCACGGGTCTGGCCGGGTAGGACAACGCCCTAACCACGAGCCGCGGAGGCTTCCGAGCCCAGCCTGTGCGGCCGGCTCGATCTCGAAACTTAGCGGCCCGGCCAGATTTCGGCGGTGGCGACGACGAAAGCGGCGAGCGCGGCGCCGAGAGCGAAGAGCCGGTAGCGCATTTCCCACTCCTTCTCGGGTCCAGGTGGACGACGGCGGCCCCAACCTACATCGGACCCGAGTTCGTGTCAATATAGTGGGATCGTCCGGTTTAACCGGATAAAACGGAGGAGTCAGCGTTGAACTCAGTTGGATCTCGGCTCCGGCAAGCTCGGACCCATCGCGGGATGACGCAGGCCGAGCTGGCGCGGGGCGTTGCGACCAAGGGCTACATCAGCCTGGTGGAACGTGACCTCGCTAACTGCTCCCTGCCCAAGCTCCGCCTGCTCGCCGACCGGCTCGGCCAACCGCTTTCTTTCTTCTTCCCCGGAGCGCCGCCCGAGGACCCGGCGCTGCTGGCCAAGACCGCCGAACTGGCCCTAAAGGCCGGTGAGCCGAGACGCGCGATGAAAGAGATCGAAAGCGGCCTCTCGGGAACGCTCACCGCCAACACGCGTGCAAACCTGCTTCGCCTGCGCGGCATCGCCCTGATGGCGCTCGGTCGATGGCAGCGAGCCCTGAAGGAATTGCAGCTCGCCGCGGCGCAGGTTCCGGCGGACGATCCGGAGTTGACGGCCGAGATTTACGTTGAGCTGGCCAACGTCCTCGGGACGCAGGAGCGATATTCCGCGTCGGTCGAGACCAATCTTCGGGCGCTCAAGGCGCTCGAGTCGTGCAAGCATCCGGATCCGGACATCAGCGCTCGCGCGCTCACCAACCTGGCCAACGACGTGTATCACCTGGGTCAGCTCGAGGAAGCGACGGACTACCTGCGCCGGGCGCTCGCGATCGCGAGCGATGCCGAAAGCCTGACCCGCATGGCCAACGCCCACATGGCGCTTGGCATCACGGCACGCGCAGGAGGCGACTACGCCGCCGCCCTGAAACACTGCGACCGAGCCCTTGCGATGCACCGGCTGTTAGGACATGAGCGCGTGACCAACCACATCCTCAACAACCTCGGCGACGTTCACTTCGCGGCAGGCCGGATCCAGGAGGCGATTCGATGCCAGCAAGCGTGCCTCGATCGCGGCCGGCAACAGAACGACCCCGTCGCTACCACTGCCGCCGCGACCGAACTCGCGCGCTATGCGCTGAGCCAGGGCCAGCTCGAGGAAGCGACGGCGCTGGCTGCCGAAGGTGAGGCGGCCGCGTTGCGCGCTCGAGACCATCTCTACCAGGCGACGGCGATTTCTATCCAGGCCACTGTGGCCGAACACGACGGCAAGCGCCAGCAGGCGGACGAGCTGTTCGCGACTGCTCTCGTGATGCTGCACGAGCGCCGGGCCGCGGCGAAGCTTGCCGACCTGTGCGCTGCTTACAGCGATCTCCTCATGGGCAGAGGCGAGCACGAGCGGGCGCACGCCTTCATGCGCATGGCCTATGCCAGAGACTTCGCCAATCTCGTCGCGGAATTGCCGAAATCGGAGCGAACCAGGGACTGAGGCGGGCAGGCGGGTTAAGGGGGCGGGGTAATGGAAGGCGGGCAGAAGACAGGCGATTTTCGGCGAATGACTCGAAGGCAGGAACAGATCCTGGAACTCGTGGCTGCCGGACTGTCGGACAAGGAAATCGCGTCGAAGCTCGGGCTCTCGGCGCGGACAGTTCAGTCGCATCTCGATCGCTTCTACCTCGAGAACCGCGTGCACAAGCGTGCCGCCGCCGTCGCCATCCTCCTGGAGAAGCGGACAAACCGTACGCACGCGGTCGATTGATTCGGTTCGCGTCGCAGGTCGTTGGTGTCATGTCATTCTCGTTAACCTCGCCTAACCGCATAGCACGCCAAGCGGTCGGCGTCTAATCGCCGGCTTTGGGAGGCGACTTTACCCCGGCTGCTGCGATCCGTGCTTTCGCGCGCGCCGCCTGCAGCCGGTGGAGTCGCCACCGCAGGTAAGTCCAGTAAACCGAGCGGGCGCGACGGGTTGCGAGATCCTCGGTCAACGCTGTCCGGAAGTCGCTCGCCGTCTTCATCAAGGCGTCGTATGGCGACTCAACCCTCCTCCGATCGGGGTCACGTGGCACCGGGGTCGAATCGTCGGGAGCGCGTCCGGATAGATACGCATCTAACAATTCCTGCAGGTCCCCGTAGCGAGCCCGAGCGTTCTCCGAAAGGTAAAGGCCGCCGGTCTGGTAGTACCAGTCGCGAAGCGCCAGGTGCAATACCCAGAAGTCGGCGAAGCTTGGATGTTGCTTTGGCCAGCGAGCCACAGCGCTTGTCAGCTTCCAGATGCTTTTGTAGGCCTCGATTCGAAGCTGCCGCAGCTCCTCACTTTCTTTCGCCCGGCTATCTAATGCTCCCTTAACGATCGCGAGCGCGATGCCCGCGGCAAGACCAATCAGTCCCGAAATGATCTCCGTCGAAGCATCCATGGCACGAGCATCGGCCCGATACCGTCACCTCAGCATCACCGGATTCGCCACCGCGGCGTCAGCTGCCTAGGACGACCACCGTATAGCCTCCGAATGTCGAGCCATTCTGCGTGCCGGTA
>DAIPYJ010000102.1:4339-4888 GCA_036782775.1 Candidatus Dormiibacterota bacterium
GCCTGGCCGGCACCTGGATTGCCGTCGGTCGCGTGGAAGGCCACTTGCTGGCCGTCGCCCACGACGCCATGCGTGTCTCCCATCAAGCCCGCGCCTCGAGGATCGGGAACACCGGCCAGGTTCGGAACCGGCGAACCCTCTGGCGTGGGTGCCGTCAGGCCGACATCGCCGGTAGCGGCGCCGGTTCCCGGTCGATGGTTGCGGTCCATCGTCACCAGATGCAGCCAGGGCATCGTCCCCGTATCGGCGCGCTGCACCCCGACCGTTGCGGCACCACCGAAGAGCGGGCCCACCGCGATTGGCAGCGTCGGTTTGGCCGCAGCCTCGGCGGCGCTCATGACATGAATGTTTCGCTGACCGATGTGCCGGTTGCGGGATGCGTCCCAGGCCGGCGCCGAGAGCGGATCGAGAGCGGGCTGACTGAGCCGCACCATCAGACACTCGTGGCCACCATTGAGGTACTGCGCAACCCATGAGACCGGACAACGGACCAGCCGCTGGCTCGTCGACTCGAAACATTCATGTCATGAGCGCCGCCGAGGCTGCGGC
>DAIPYJ010000102.1:4898-8719 GCA_036782775.1 Candidatus Dormiibacterota bacterium
CGAGCGCGGGATTGAACCAGTAGAACTCGACCAGGGTGTCCGGACAGGGCGCCTGTCCCAGGTTCCACACATGCGCGTAGAGCGTGTTGTCCACACCGGCGTCCGCGATGGCGCCGAACGAGGTTGGAATCGCCGGCGCATGCGCCGGATCCACCCCCGGCTCGATCATGATGTCCGGGCTTTCCCAGAACGGCCCGACCACTGGACGCGCGCCGAGGTCGCCGGCGTTGGCGCGCATGAAGAGGAACGGAAGGAACAGCTGGTCGCGCGGTCCCGGCCAGACGTTGGGTGGGCGCGTGATGGTGCCGACGATGGTTCCGGGATCGACCACGCCACCGGGAAGTGTGCCGTCACCGGTTCCTGTTACATGACCCGGTCGTGTGCCCGGCGGCTCAGTTGGCCCCGGTGGTCCGGGCGGGCAGCAGCCACAGTTGACGTTGACATTCACCACCACCGGCGAACCGCCGGCTCCGCCATGACCGCCGTGATGGTGCTCATGGTGCTCGTGATGCTCACGCTCGTCGTCGTCGCCTTTGACTACGCGCTCGACCGAGTCTTCGACGCCGTCGACGATCCGGCGGACGATCTTTCCTGCGTCTTTCATCTCTGACCCTTCTCCCTACCGGATTGGCGGAATGGGCGACGTCTCGCCGCAACTCCGGCCCGGGTACTCCAGTTTCAACGTCCGGTTCGGATGCGCGGCATCCGATTGGTACAGCGGCGGCGGATCCTGACCGACCGGCGCCGATTCCGCGTATTCCCACTCGCCAACTGCGCCTTCGGGTGGGGTGACCGGCTTCGAGTAGGGCTGGCCCCGTTTGTTCTGGCCGATGTTATTCGGATCGCGGATCCAATCCCAGCACAGGTAGGCGAAGCCGCGGTCGGCGTCGAGGTTGAAGTTCGAGTGGAACTCGCGACCTCCGGCGATCTGGCCGATCAGATAGGACGAGAAGACGATCGGATCACCCAATGGATTGGTGCCGGAGATCTGGTCTTTCGGTGTTCCCGCAGGCGCGGCGTAGCCATTGGTGAATGGCGCTCGTCCGATGAATTCCTCGTTGTAGCTATCCGTCTGCTCGGGGCACTGCGCATGCTCGTAATCGAGCCGCATGCGGTTGTTTGCCGGCCCATCCGTCTGGAAGAGCACAGTGGGCATAACGTCTTGCGGGTAGGGGCCCGGCACGGTTTGCGGCGTCTCGATACTGTTGCCCGCCTTCTTCGGGTCCTTGTCATTCGTCTTGCCCGGGAAACCCCACGGCCGCTGAAAATCGACGACATCGGAATAGAACGGGAACGAACCCGGGGCGGTGGTCTGCGTGGAAGACGTCTTGGTGGGCCGCACCGGAAGCCAGGGATAACGACGGGTTGATCCGCCCTTCGGATTCCGGTTCGCCGGTGCCGTCAACGATGGATCTGTATCGAGATTGCCCAGCGGATCCCAGGCCGCCGCGAGCGCGGCGGCGAAGGCGCCGTCAACCGAATGGCCCAGCTTGATCAACTCGAAGTCGATCTCGTTGGGCCGCCGAATCTCGCCGTTGTCGGCGTAGCGCATCTCCGACTGCGGGCTGAGATAGGCCATGTGCACCAGCACCTGGCGCATGTTCTCGCAGGCCTGCCACGCTGGAAGGATGAGCAAGTCGTAGATCGCCTCGCGCGCCGGCAGGGTCGCGCCGGAGATCACCGTCTTGGCAAGGTCGTAGGCCAACTGGGCGGCTTTTTCCAGCGTCTTGACCAACCAGTCGAGGAGCGCAAGCACCGCGGCACAGAGGTTCTCGATCGGATCGTCGGACGAACCCACCCCCGAGAAATCTGGCGGTCCGAAGTTGTAATCGGACGATGGCGGCGTGAAGACGGTTGGCCGGCGTGGCTTGTCCATGTCGAAGCCGCTGTCGAACTCCCGCTTGAACCAGCTGAGCAGGAAGCGATAGGTCACCTGCACCTCCCACGGGAACGGAAAGCCGGGAGGGATTTTCAAATCGGGCGGCGGCTTTGGCGCCACCGCCTCGAGCAAATCGGCGAAGGCTTCCGGCGGGTCACCGATGCCAAGCACGCCGAGCCACTTGCCAAGGATGGCCGCCCCATCACCCAGGCTGTCCTGAAAACTCTGACCGACCAGGTTCAGCGGGTGCGGTCCCCGTTCGGCGATGTACTCGGCCGCGCTCAGGCCACCTTCATCCGGCGTCGCGTAGACCTCGATCAAGACGCGAGTGATGATCTCGGCCAACCACATCGGAAGCGCGCCGTCCGTATCAAGCAGCTGCTTCCGCTCCTTTATATGTTCCCGGCTATCCGCATCGGGAAGAGGCTGGCGTCGCCAGTCGCCCTCTTTCTGATCGGCGGGAAGTGTGTCGATGTCCTGGGGAATCTGAACGCCGAAGAACAGCGCGCTGTGGTTTAACCCCTCATAGCCATCGATCCAACCCACCTTCGAGTCGGCGGCAAGCGTGCCGTCGCCGGTGCATTGATAGTTGAAGGCGTCCATGTGATTTTCCACCAGGTGATGGCGTTGCCAGTGCGTGCGGAACGGGCCGCCGGCCTGCTCGTTGACATAGCCGTGGGCAACGGTATCAGTAGCTAAATGCGAGATCCAACCCAGCGCGTAGGCGGTCAGTTGCTCGGCGTGTTGTTTGTCGAGCGGATCGGCGCTGGCCGCCAGTGTTTTGGCGTGCTCGAGCAGGCGGCGAGGCACGTAGCTGGTCAGGCGATAGTGGGTCATGTCGCTCCAGACAAAGGCCTTCTCATCGACGCCGGTGCGCAGCTTCAACGAGAAGAAGGCGAAGATGTCCTGCCAGGAGAGCGCCTCTTCCATGATCAGCGCCACCAGGTCATTCTTGAGCTGGGTGAAAAGATCGCCGAGCTCACTGAGCAGCCCGCCGGTGAGATCGTTGATCACCTGACCGGCGGCGTCCAGGATTGGCCCGACGATGTCCATGAACCCGTCGATGAATTTCTGCCACAGCTTGCTGAGCTTGATGAGAAAGCGGAGCAACGCGACGAAGGTGCTACCGGTGATGTCCTCGATGATGGCGAGCAGGCCATCCCAGGGATCATCGAGCCGCCCCTGGTCGTCCAACCAATAAAGGAGGCTCATGGCAAGCATCAGCTCATCGCTTGGGATCTGCGGCTGCGCGTAGTCCTGCATGAAGAAGAAGAGGTCCGGGCCGAGCGCTCCCAGAGCGGCGAACTTGGGCCAATCTGTCATCCGCTGGCCGGCAATCGCGGGCGTGAGCCCGGCGAGCATCGCCGGATCGAGTTGGCTTAGGAGATTGCCGTCAACTGTTCGGACAAAGTTGGCATTCGCGTCGGTGGCGAGAAAATCGGCAAGGCGACGCTGCGTATAGATGTGGGTGAACGGTCCTGGCATGGCTCCCTCCTTTCGATTCACGCCGCGCGGAAAACGTTATTACCCTCCAAGCGGACCGAATTGTCAAGACATGCACAGTCGTGCGGAGCGGGCTGACGGACGAGGCGAATGAGTGAGTTGCTTAAGTATTTTTCCGGCTCGGGTCGCCCTTGACATCGCCTGAGAACCTCGGCATATTCGCCATGTAGCGAGGCGATCCGTTGGAGGGGCAGTGATGAGTACTCATGCTCGCGTCCTGGAGTCGAAATCCGTGTCTCCGCTTGTCGATGCGTTGCTGGCGGAATATCGAACGCTTCGCGAGGAGGTGGGACGCCTTCAGGACCATCAGAACGCGATCATGAATTTCGCGACCGTGCTGCTCGTCGCCCTGGCAACTGTCGCTGCCGCGCTGCACGAGAACCAGACGAATCTCGTCCGCGCCGTCCTCTTCTTGACTCCGTGGGCGTTTTTCCTCCTC
>DAIPYJ010000102.1:8729-9576 GCA_036782775.1 Candidatus Dormiibacterota bacterium
GCCGCGTACTACGTGCACAACGACCTCCGGCCGCAGATCAGCCAGATCCTCGAGACGGAGGTGTGGGAGTGGGAGAACTTCAAGCGCCGAGCGGTGGGTTATGACCGGTTGATCGCGTGGTTACTGGACAAGACCCGTTGGCTGATGTTCGTTCTGCCGGCGTTCTTCGCTACCGCGTTCTTCGCGGCAGACAGCTGGCCTCCAACTCGATGGAATGCGGCGTTGATCACCGCCGATCTGATTGCCCTGGCGTTGGCAGTCTATTGCATGTTCCTCGTTGACGAAAGCTCGGGGATTCCCAATCGGAGGCAGAGAGTCTGGCGGCCCGAACAGGAGAAAGATGTTCGCAAGTTGGCCTCATACGGCCTCCTCGCGTTCGGTGTTCTTCAGTTTTCGGTCGTTGGGCTCGTTACGCGCAACCATCTGGTTCTGCTGCTTAGCCTGGCGGTGGCTTGCCTCGGTCTCGCGCTCACGACCGCGAAACTCCTGTATTACTCGAACACCAAGTTGGAGGCCGACGACGAGCACGTCTACGCAGTCAATCGTTTCGGGCACGTCAAGCGGATCATCAAACTATCGAATCCACGTGTCCACTTCGCACCGCGCACGGCACCCTGGCGCGCCAACCGCACCATAACGATCGGTGGGGGCAAGCCCAACGGCTGCCAATTGAGATTCAAGGCCTGGGCCGACTACCTCGAAATCTGGAAGCCTGATTCCGAGGAATGGGTTCGATGGCCAGAACGGAAGCGGGGCGATCCGCCAAGTTTGTCGGAAATCGAAGACCTTTTTAAAGCCGAATTGAGCAAGTCTGCAACCAGCGCGCAATCGCAGCGGCACGGCGCAC
>DAIPYJ010000103.1:0-9370 GCA_036782775.1 Candidatus Dormiibacterota bacterium
ACACTTTCCGCTCGGTGGCCTAAGTAGGCGCCGTTGCTCGGTTGCTGCGCCAAGAAGCGACACCAAAATGGATTGCGGGAGGGGGCTGGTCGCCCTCATTGCTCCGCAGTGCTGGCCGAACGGTGATCGGCGACTACCGCTTCTGGCTGCGATGGGCTTGACCTTGGTCGCTGGGGCGATTGGTTGGGGCGCGGATCGCGCTGCTGTTGACACTGGCTCCTATTTTCCGTCGACGGGGTACCTGTTGGGCGAGGTCGGCTGGAAGCTCGCCACCATTGGCATCATGGTTTGGGGCCTCAAGAAGTTTGAGGGTCGGAGCCTCGATCTCCGAGCCACTGGGTTTGCTTCAGACGCCAGCGCTTCAAGACCGGCTTTCCCTGTAGCCCTCTTCGTAGTTGTCCTCCTGGCATCAGTCACCTTGTGGCTAACGGTGGGCTCGTCGGCAACGACCGGGAGCGTGTACGGGACCGTTCACCGCGCTGGGCTCGGCCTGCTACTGGCCGAGGTGCTTGTCCGATACCCGCTGACAGCCTTCGCTGAGGAGAGCTTCTTCCGTGGCTGGCTCCAGCCGCGGCTCGGCCCGAGCGGCCCAGTCCTCTCAGCCGTGCTTTGGGGCATCTACCACCTTCAACAGGTGTCCTCCATTCCCTCTCTCATTGTGTTCGGGCTCGGACTCGGCGCATTGAGGTGGTGGCTGGGAAACGTCCGGTTGACGGCTGCCTTCCACTATGCCAGTGACGTGACGTTTTTCGTTGTGACATACCGGTAGCGCCCAGGACAGCCGCACGGGTATGCCGTCGCTGCGTGATCTCGGTCGAGTGGCCCTAAAGCCAGGTAGCGCAGCGCGACCTTGCGATCGGGCGCGACAACCTCCCTGGCCGCGTGTTATCGGGCGGCCAGAAGTGTCAGTGAGTTCCTACTCGCTCCCGGCCGCGGAGAACGTCGAGGCGGCGGGAGTACTCGTCCTCGTCGATCTCCCCGACCGCAAAGCGGCGCTTCAGAACGGCCTCGGGTGACTCGTCGCTGGAAAACCGTGAGGGGGATCGATCTGGAAGTCCCCATCTCACCAGGCTCACGATCAACCATACGACAAGACCCCAGAACACGACCATGCCCAAGGCCATGAGCAACCAGCCCCACCACTCGACGCCGCCGCCGTTACCCCAGTAGTACATCACGGCCAACTCACCTCCCTTCTGGCTCCGACGTTGCGCGATCGTTCAGATCCAGCCACCTTCACCTTGGACCCCGGACCAGGTAGAGACCAGTGCCGAAGGTCACCGGTGCCCTGGTCGCCTCGGTGGACGAGGTGACCAGGGGCCTAGGGTCTTCCCCATGAGCGCCGAGGGTGTCGAGCTGACCTTCTGCTTCGTCGATCTGGCTGGCTTCAGCGCCCTTACCGAAGCGCACGGCGACGAGGAGGCCGTCGATCTCCTGGGACGCTTCGAGGACAAGGCCCGCGCCGCACTGGGATCAGGGGGGCGACTCGTCAAGACCATCGGCGATGCAGTGATGATGGCCTTTGACGCTCCCGAGACCGCCCTCCAGACGACGAGGCTCCTCTTCGAGTCCTGCGCTTCCGAAGAGGGGCTGCCGCTGCCTCGGGCGGGGCTGCACCACGGATCGGCCATAGGGCGCGGCGGCGACTACTTCGGTGCCAGCGTCAATCTGGCCTCTCGGGTCGCTGCTCAGGCACACGGGGGCCAGGCGCTCGGCACAGCCAGTGTCGCCGACGTGGCCCGCGCCGTGCGATTGAACGTTGTGGAGCTGGGGGCATTCGACCTTCACAACCTCTCGGCTCCAGTGACCTTGTTCGACCTCGGGGTGTTGCCCGCCGCTGCCGGGATGGCCGTCGATCCGGTGTGTCGAATGCACGTGGCCCGAGACGGTGCCGCTGGGAGGCTGCGCCACCAAGGTGTCGACTACTGGTTCTGCAGTCTCGCCTGTGTCCGAAGCTTCGCTGAGGCTCCCGGCCGCTACCACAAGGGGCGGTAGGGCGGCTCGCCCCCACGGAATCGCCCAAATCTGGCGCGAAGGTCGGCGCTTCGAGGGCCGAATATGTCCAGCCGGGACCTTTTCCTCTAGCTCCGGCGCATGGTTTGAGTGCGCGATGGTGATCCAGATCTGAGACCCGATAGCCGGAGAACGCCCATGGATCTTGATTCATTGGGTCATGGCAACGGGTTGGTCGCCGTGCTTGTGCGGCTGTATCGACCGCTCGTGCGCCGGGCTGCGCGCCAAGCCCTCCAAGGGCGTCGAATGAGTCCATCAGGCGCCGAGGTCAGACGCTTTCTCGCCGCCGATGTGGAGAGGCTCCTCCACGACGTGTGGACGCGAATACCTGAGATCCTGGCTGAGGAGGACCTCAGTTCGGTCCCCACAATCGGGAACCGGAACAACGTGTTTCTGGCGGCGATTACCATCGCTTCGTATCAGACCTTGCTCGGGCTCGGACTCGAAGGAACGTACGCAAGGGAACTGTGTTCCGACGTTGGATGGACGCTCTAAGAGAAGATGCTCGGTTTCCCACTTTCGATCGCTCGTCTTACGACCCACGACCCTCAGCTCGGATGGAGCGGGTACTCAGATGGCTGATGTGGTTTCCTTTCAGTGCCCCAGGGCGTCCTGGCTACGAGGTGGCTTTGGGCTGACCCGGGGAGGTTCAACGCTCAGTGGACCTATTGCGCGCTCTTGGGATTCATCCAGCGTTACGTTGAGTGACACGGTGACGACGGGGGGTTGAAGCCTTCTATCGTTCGTGGTGTCTCTACGACTGGGCCGCCGCCGACATCCTCGCTGGAGGAGGAGCAGAACCCGGCACCCACTATGAGCGCCCCCATACGTTGTCGCGGGGAGACGCCGTTTGTAACATGTGTTGGCACGCGAGCCCGTCCTCGTGCATCGGACACGAAGATTGTTTCGCGAACCGGTGAGATAGCGCATACTCCTGGCCCGACCAGGCCAGGAGGGCCGGAGTCGCCCCCTAAGGCTCAGGCTGCGTGATCCCGGATGGCTGGGCTCCCTGCCCGCGTGCGCGGCCACGGCTCTTCTCGCCCTGCCCGATGCTATGCCCCCTGGCGCCAATACCGGGCAGCTTGGCCCCTATCGGAGACGGAGATCGCTGGTCTTGAACCGCGTCAAGTCGTAACGACCGCGTGCGCCGGGTATACCTCTGGCTGCACGTCGATGCCTAGCTCCTTCAAAATCGGCATCAGCGCATCGCCAAAGCTCTGAAAGGACTCCTCGGACTCCCACACGTCAACGACGCGGAATCCATTAGGACCTTCGCCTGCCACATGAACCAGCAGGCCGGTGACGGGCCAATCGGATGCTGCCTCCATTCGGCTCCTCTTGCCTCCGGTGAGCTGCTTAACGGACGCCTCGTACTGATCCTGGGTGAGAGTGGGCCCTTGAAAGACCGCGACGATCGCCATGACTATCTCCTTTGATCGTGCTCCGTGGCAGCCTACGTCCGTGAAGGTAATGGATTCAACATCGCCTGAAGGCGAACGGGTAACGCGGTCCTAGCGCGATCCTGAGCAGGTGGCCTTCCTGGTGGGTGCGAGGGATCGGCACTGTGCGATCGATCTATGCCGGCGACCGAAACACGCGTTCAGCGCAGGTCCTGACGGCATCGGCGAAGGCGTCAGGCTGCTCCGCGTAGGTCACATGCCCGCAGTCAGCGAACTCGACAAGCTCGGCGGATGGCACGGCGGAGGCAATGACCCTGGGCGTGCCCTGCAGGAAGGGATCGCTGTCCAGTCCAGCTATTGCCAGGATTGGAAGACGCACCTCGGCAAGGTCGTCGAGAGTCACCAGGAAAGGCGGCTGCCCGAGGTCGGCTATCAGCATGGGTCCGCTCTGGCGGTAGGGCTCCTTGGCGTTGTCGTCGAGAACGCGCCAGAGTCCGGGGCACACGACCCCGAAGAAGGCATCCACCGCCCCAGGCAGATCGCCAGCGTCCAAGCGGGGCTGAACCTGGGGAACGACCTTGCCCATGAACACCTTCGCGTCCTCAGGGCAGAGGGAGAAGATCGGCGGCTCTGAAAGCACCGCCCCTGCGAGGAGTTCGGGGTAGCGCAGGACCACGTCCACACCGATCCGCGCTCCGCCACTTGAACCCACGTAGATGACCGGCGACAGCCCGAGGGCCTTCACCAGAGCGGCGAAGTCGTCTCCGTGAAGCGGCACACTATGCGTATCGGTACCATCGGTGCTCGACCCATGACCCCGCCGATCGTAGGTAACACACGTGAAGTGGTCCGATAGCCGTGCCACCTGCTCGTTCCAAACGGCGCCCCTGCCGCACATGCCGTGCACGAAGACCAATGGAGGGCCGTCTCCGGCAATCTCGTAGTGAAATCGAACACCGTTTGCCTCGACCTCCGACATGGGCCGCCCTCCGTTGTTCTTCGGGTGCCGAGGCACCAGAGGATTCCTCTTGATGCTGTCACGTCACGGCCGAAGCCGCCCTACTTTGCCGGGCCCGGGGCTCCCTGGCAAAGGCCAGGGCAGCAGCCAATGGGGATCAGGCCGACCTGAAATCGCGTGCCGGAGCTTCGAGTACCCGACCTCCGGGACCAGGTATCCGGGGTCGGCACTTGTCGAGCGGGGTCGATACGTGCGGTCTTCCGCGCGTTTCCGTGCGGTCGGAGTAGGCGAGACTCAAATTTAGTCCGTGAGACCCGGGCGCCTCCGCAGCCACAGTAGAAGAACAGCGGGTGGTTCCTCGCGGACGATGTACCCCGGGAGATAGGCCCTCGGTGCCACCCCTTGGGACGAGCCGACCCGGGAGAAGGTCGAACGTGAACTCTGGCGGCTCGCCCAAGAAATCCTCCGCCTTGGCGTGAGCGTCGTCCTCGATTTGGGCTCTGGGCGCGAATCGAACGAGACGAGATGCGATCCGTGGCTCGCGGTCTTGGTGTCGGCGTCGAGATGCACTACCTCGACGTGCCTGCCGACGAACTCTGGCTGCGTATTGAGGCCCGGAACTCGGAGCCACCCTGGGATAGGTATCCAATCTGGCGCGCGGACTTCGACAGGTGGCTACGCGTGTTCCAGGCGCCCGATACTGCCGAGCTGGCTTGTTCGACCCCCCGCCAACCTGACACTGAGCCACTACCCGGAGAGGGGAGCGGGCTGACCATCCTGATGACCCGGCCCCTTGAGCGATCCCGCTCAGTTGGCCGGTTTGGGATGCGACCTTGTTCGGTACGTCGAGGATGCCCGCCCAGCTGGACCACATCGGACGTGTCTCGGCGATCAGGCCTCCAGGCCGAACGCCTTGCCGGTCCCGGCACCAACGACGAGAGAGTGCCGCAAGAAATGACCTTCGCTAGAGGTTCCCTGGCCGATGGAGACCCTTACGGGGGGCACGGAGGAGGACGAAATGCCACGACTCTGCCTTGACGGCACCCGCGCAAAGCTCGCACGCATTGGCCGAGCCCTGGTTCCAACCGCAATCGCAGCGCTCGGGGTCATGAGCTGGGGTCTCACCATCGTCGCAACTGCATCTCCTGCCTCTGCTACGCCAACCGGATCGGGAACGGCGCTCGGCGATCTCGGCTATTTCCAAGGGAGCCCGAGCTATTGCTATTACTACAGCAACTCCATGTCCCTAGAAGGAACGCTGGACACCGGCGCTCTTGGAACGATCGATCTGGGTCCCTGGTCTAGCTATCCCTCGTCTAACTTCCATGGGTGTCTCTCAAGCGCCATCGCGAGCGTGACGTACGATGTACAAGCTGTCGGGAGCAAGGTTTTCGTTGGGACGTGTTCCGGTACCTATTACTCACCGGTGCTTTCTCTTGCGTGCAGCGACGCCTCTGGAAACGGGCGACTTCATAATTTTGATCTGACGGTGACAGGAATCGTTTACGCGAGGTTTGGGTCTTCGATCGACCAACCTTTCTTCGGCACTTACACGATGACCTAGCTTCCGGCTGGGTGCCCGGCACCGCTTGACCCGCCCATATCTGGCCGAATTGGCTCGGATCAGTGGGACCGTCAGCGAGGCGAGTTAAGGTTGGAATCGCGAGAAGCTTGGGCTCAAAGGGTGACCGCGACATCTCCTGATTTGGGGGTGTCAGATGGGAATGACGCGGCGCTGTTCACAGGCGGATCTCGACGCGGCAGTCGAGGCGGTGCTCGCCGGAGCGAGCTATCGGAGTGCTGCTGCGTTGACGGGGGTCCCTCCATCGACGGTGAGGGACTACGTCTTGCGGTGGGGCTTCGTGCGACGGCGCGTTCCCCATGGACTCGGACTCAACCTCTAGCCGCTCGCCAGTGAGGCCGGCGTTCTCGACCGTCACAGTAGAGGACGCGATCCGAGATTGGGCGACCCTCATGCAGACTGCCGATGGCTCTACGGCCAGGACCTTGGTGACGCTCGGTGGGTAATAGCGAGTGTTGAGGCCGGTCCCGAATCCAACCTCCAGCACATCGCCCCGCAGGTCAGCGCATACTCGGGCGCGTGGGTGACGCGTCGTCTTTCGGCGCATTGCGATGTCTTGAAAGTGGGGAAGGAAGTGCTCGGTGTAAGCGCCCATATTCCATTCCCGAGGCTACTTCCTCCAGTGCCAACCGTGAGAGGTCGGGACGTTCGGATAGTCCGGGCTGGAGCATTTCCGAACACGAGGCCAACGATGGCCAGTCAACGTCGGCGTGCGTCGCCGTAGACGAAAAAGCGAGGCGTGCTCTTCATCTCGGCCTCCCACTCAAGCTGTCGGAGCTTCTTGGTCAGCTCGTCCGGCTCGTAGCAGACCTTCACCACGCGGTGCTCCGAGCCGTCATCAAGTCGGCGGACGTAAAGATCCTCCTGGTACTCGGCAACGTAAGGATCGCCCCCCTCGGTGGTGGTGGGGCGGTTGTCGAGGAGGAAGGCTCTGCCACCAGGGCTGAGACAGCGGGCTACCGGGCCCCAGAACTCCTCGAATCGCCGTCGGGGGACATGCGAAAGCCAGAAGCTGAAAAAGACGACTCGAACGACTCCGGCTCCTCGGTTCCCACTGGAACAGGTCGGCCTCGACGTAGCGAGCGTCGAGTCGACCGACACGCTGGCGATTGAGCGCGATCGCCTCGGGCGAGCTGTCCAAGACGGTCAGGCTCCTGGCCGTACGCGCCAGATGCTTCGTCCACCAGCCGGTCCCGCCCGCCAACTCCAGCACCGAGCCGGTTGCACCGAAGCGTTCCAGGTCTGCCTCGACCTGCTCGACTTCGTTGAACCAGACTCGCTTCTCCTCGACACCGACGTCGTATCGTCGCGTTCGCTGCCACCAGGTGTCGTAGATGGGCGCCCGACGCCGGTAGTGCTCAACCTGCTCGGCGAGGACCCCCCTGTCATCACCCACGCCCGTGGTCTACTCGACGCTCTTTGAGCCCGTCGGCGCACGTCTCAACAAAGGCCTGGGAGACCGCTCGGAACTGCCGGGAGCAGGGCGGGGCAGTCAGGGCGTCCGGCCAGGCCAGCCAGCCCCAAGCCGATCGGGAACACGTTAAGCCGTCGTTACAGGTCGGGTGGCCTCGGGGGCGAGGCGACCGACTCCGGCACATCTAGGCGGTCCGACCAGCGGGTTACCCCTAGTCCGACGAAGCTCCGAGCAGGTCGTGCTCGCACCGTGCCGCCATCTCTTGCCACTCGCTTGCCATCTGGGCCCTTGCCCTGTTGGGAGGCAGAAGCCGCTGATACCAATGTGCCCCCACGGTCAGGTGACGATGAGTGCTGATGATCTGAGTCTCGCCTTCTCCAACCGGGACGAACTCAAGGGTGTTGGCGCAATCGACGGTCTCTTCGCGTCCTGTGGGAAAGCAAACGTGGTTCACTTCGTGGCCGACGATCACAAAATGCTCGCCGTTCCAGGTACCCGGTCGTCCATCAGCACCAATTGGGGACTCGATGTGTTGGTGCATTGTCGCACCGGTCCTGACAGTCCATCTGATGTCACGAGTCCACGTCGACCCAGTGACGGTGTCTTCGATGGAACATTCGGTTTTGCCCTCCCGCTCCCACTGAGCGAGGACGGCTTCCCTTTGACCTGGGCGTCGGAACCATTCAACGACGGAGTCGGAGCTTGCCCTCACTGTGGCTGTCATCCGTATCGTCCATCTACGCTGTTTCACAGCTGCCAAGGCTATGTGGAACGGGTAGCGCAGAATGCCGGGATGCGCTCCGGGTCCTTTAGGAGCCTTGGGCCAGGTCGGCGGTGGCCGGGCCGACCGGGATCATCCCCGCCGCCTGAGCGTTATGGGCGATCCGCCCCGGCGCCAAAGTAGCGCAGTGCGGCACGTCCCGGTCGGCCCGATTACCCTCCGACTCGTGGCGTCGGCAGGAGCAAGTGCCTTAAGCGTATGGACAGCGACCGGCTTTCTGCTCTTCCTGGTTGGGGCTGGAGTGTCGGCGATTAGTGCCCGCACCTTCAATGGCGCACAATGGCTCCTGGACAAGCTGAACGTAATGAGCCATACGCCACTCCAACGGAGGCGATGGCACGTGCTACTTCAGACTCAGGCGAGACACATAGAGCAGCTCAGGCCCATTTGGCGGAAAGTGACATGGGTCTGCCTAGGGTTGGCAGCCGCATGCGGCGTCGCCTGGCTCGCCTTGCTGTAACAACGAGCTATTGCAGCCGGGCGTGATCTCGGGGGGGGCATGCTCGCCGAGGGAGGGCTAAAGCGGCACCTACCGGTCGCCCTTCTGCTCTTCGTGAAAGACTCCCGCAGCATGCTACTGAGGCGCTTCGGCGAGGCGACGGTGCTCGTCGCTGCTCTCGTCGGCCTCGGTGGCTGTAGCTCTGGCAATACAGCTGCGAGAGTTGCCCCCGACCCTTGTCACGTCTTCACGTCGGACAGCGCCAGCTCCATCCTTGGCGAGCCTGTGACCTGCTCAATCCTCGTGACCGGTTCCGGCCATCACTCATTCACGGCTGGGTACTCGACCGCTCAAGAAGCTCCAAGCTCGTCGAGTGACCCGTATCAGGTGGTCATCGAAGGGGCAGCCTCAGTCGCCCAAGGCCAGTTGGCAGGCCAACCTGGTGCTACGCCCGTCCAGGTGGCCGGGAAGACGGCGTATGGAATGGCGTCCGCGTTCGGGACCTGGCAACTCGCCGCCTTGAAGAACGGCCTATTGGTGACCGTCACCGTGCCCACCCCCGCCGATCAGGCCCATGCGATTAGTGCGATGAGCGTGATCCTCGGCCACCTCTAGCGCCCGCCCGGTACTGCCGGCTGAGGTGCGGCTGGCCTAGGGCGTACGGCCAGGCAAGGACCGGCCAGACCCGTCGGGTATCACGGGCTGGCGTTTCCGATCACTCCCACCGCTGGGCCTGGCGACCTGGTGCGGCACTTCTCGCCCAGTCCACATGAATACTCTCTT
>DAIPYJ010000104.1:0-9246 GCA_036782775.1 Candidatus Dormiibacterota bacterium
AGAGTTGTCTCAAACTCCCTCCCCCGCGTGCGGGGGGAGGGTCGGGGAGGGGGGTGCTAGACGCTCAGATTGTTTGCGTTGACTTTCGGGCTATTACCAACAGTGACGCACCGAAAGGAAAATTCACGCGTCGCGATAACGGGATTTCTGCGCTAAAGATTCGTTTCAGTAGGCCGTTTGACCAGGCTGGGTGGAGCGTGTTCTCGCTCTTCACCTCTCGAAAGCGGCGGAGGACCTTCAAACCTGCACGGCCGACCACGATGACTGGAAAGAGGAGCGTACTGACGTAACTCTTGCGCTCGAGCGTGAACCCAGCCTCTGCGATCGCGCGCGTCACCGTCTTCCCGGTGTAGCGTCGGCGATGTCCCGAGATTTCGTCCTGCAGGCTCCATAACCATTGGTGGGCCGGTACGAAGAGGAAAAGACGGCCCTCCGGCTTGAGCACGCGACGCCACTCACGGAGTGCGCCGACGTCGTCGTCGATGTGTTCCAGGATGTCGACGCCAGTTAACACGTCGAAGCTCGCCTCGGCGTAGGGCAGATGGACGACGTCGCCAAGCCGCACGTCATTGAGCCCGCGGGCACGGCAAAACTGCAGCGCCTCCTCGGAGGCATCGATGCCCTCGACCGATCCCAGATGGCGCATTTCGAGGAGCATCATTCCCGTGCCACAGCCGACGTCGAGCACCCGAAGATCATGGCGACCCTTGTACGTCTGCTGAATCCAATCGAGGACGAGGTGCCGTCGCGTCGACAGCCACCAGTGGTCGCCCTCCATCCGGTAGAGGATCTCGTAGGTGTAATCCCGCATCACGCCTTCGCTCATCCGGTCGATGTCAGCGGAGCGCGGCCGTGACCGCGCCAGGAATTCTGGTTGCGCCAGGACAGCTCGACGCCCTGCAGCCCGGCCTCGTTAAGCCAGGTCTCGAATTGTTCTCGCCGGAGATAGACCGCCGTGGGGGCGACGAGATGGTCGAAGACGATGTTGTAGTTCTGCCGGAAGTTGAACCCGGACAGGCTAGTCAGGTAGGCATGCGCGGGCAGCCGGTCGATGATGGCCGTTCGGCGCAACGGTCGATAGACCCCCTTGACCGCGGCATGAAAGATCACCGCCAGGGGAAACGCAATCCCTTGCAGGACGGGCGGCGGAAGGTGGGCGGTGACACGGCGACGGAAGGGGTCGATCAGGTGATGGACCACGGCGTTGTTCTCGTAGCCGTAGACCCAGCCAAAGAAGGTCCCGCCGGGGCACAGGTAGCGGACCAGTGAACGAACGCCGCCTTCCGGGTCGGGCAGGTGATGCAGCACACCGATCGAATAGACGAAGTCGAATAGCCCCTGGCGGAATGGCGGGTCGTAGATGTCGGCCTGGACAACATGGGCATTGGGCAGGTGGCCGATGTTCTGCTGCGCGGTCTCGACCGCGTCGCTGAGGTCCATCCCGATAATGTCCTTCGCGCCATAGCGAGCCGCGAAATAGGCGTGGCGGCCGATGCCGCAGCCCGCATCGAGCACGAGTTTGTCGCGGAAGAAATCCGGACCGATAGGCGCGATCCAGTCGAGAAACTGCGACTCGTACTGGTCGTGCATTTCGGTGAAGTGTTGCCATTGCCAGCCGAAGGCGCGTGCGGTCTTCGCCTTGTCGGTCGAGATCGCCAGCTTGACCAGGCGGGGGACGCCCCGACGGATCGGATACCGGACGGCGCAGCCCTCGCACGTGAGCGCGCCCTCGATGATTTCGTCCTTTTCCGTGCGATCGGCGTCGAGCCTAAGCCGCCCCGCACAGGCCGGACAGGCGAGGTAGGCCAGCAGACGGGGCTTCACAAGGAGGGCGCCGCCGCAGCCACCGCGTCCGTGCGGCTCGCGGCGAGGTAGGTGTCATGCCAGCGCTCGAAGACGAAGAGCGTCCAGAGCTGCTTGCGGTTGTCCTTGCGCCCGCTGAGGTGGTCGTCGAGCAGGCGTTGCACAAACTCGGGCTCGAAATATCCCTCGCGCCGGATCTTCTCAGGGTCGAGTGCGGCCAGCGCCATCTCTTTGAGGGGGCCACGCAGCCACTTGGCGACCGGCATGCCGAATCCCTTTTTCCCGCGCCGGATGATTCGCTCCGGCAACAGATCCTTCATCGCCAGCTTCAGCAAGAACTTCGAGCGCGTGCCCCGGAGCTTGAGGCCAATCGGCAGGCGGGCGACATGCTCGACCAGGTCTCGATTGAGCAGCGGGACCCGCGCCTCGAGCGACGCCATCATGCTGGCGCGATCGAGCTTCACGAGGATGTCGTTCTCCAGGTACATCTTGATGTCGAGGTAAAGCACCTGGTTCAGCGGGTCTTTCAGCGGGCGACGCGCAAGATGTTCGGCGACCAGGTCGGCCTTCGGCGACTCAGCCAGGCCATCCTTCACCTTCTGAGACAGCAAGCCTAGGCGCTCTCCGGGCCCGAAGGCGCCCAGCCAACGAACGTGACGCTCACCGAGCGGACGGGCGGCGCTCCCGACGAAGCGCTTCAGCTTGAAGTCGAAGCTGAGGTTGTCGAGCGAAACGGGCAGCCGGTCCACGATGGCCGGTACCCAGCGCTCGCGCATCGGGCGAGGCAGTCGCTGATAGGCGGTCGTCAGCCGATGGGCCAGTAGCGTGGGGTAGCCGGCGAAGAGCTCGTCGCCGCCGTCGCCGCCGAGTGCGACGGTGACCGACTCCCGCGCGAACCGGGACAGGAGATACGTCGGCACGATCGAGGCATCCGCGAGCGGCTCGTCGAGCTTCGCCGTCACCTCGGGAACGAGATCCGTCAGCAGGTGCGGCTCGAAGATCATCTCGTGGTGCTGAGTGCCAAGGTGAGCTGCGGCCTCGCGGGCGTAAGACGATTCGTCGAACGAGGGGTCGCTGAACCCGATCGAGAAGGTATGCACCCCGCCGGGGCGAAGCTGGGTCATCATCGCGGCCACCGCGCTCGAATCGATCCCGCCGGAGAGAAAGACACCGAGCGGCACGTCGGAGATCAGTTCCTTTCGGACGCATTCGCGGATCAGTTCGCGCAATGTCTCGGCGCGCGCCTTTACCGGCACTCCGTCGGACGGCCCTTCGCCCGCCTCGAGCTCGATGTCCCAGTACTGGCGCAGCCGAGTCTCTCCCGACGCCTGCTCCCAGCTCAGCGTGTGGCCGGGCGGCAGCTTGCGCACGCCGGCGATCATCGAGCGCGGGCTTGGGACGTACTCCAACGCGAGGTAGTCGTCGAGCGCCTCCAGGTCGACCTCCCGCCCGATCCAGGGGATGGCGAAGAGCGCCTTGAGCTCTGACGCGAATGCGATGGCGTCACTGCTCTGCGCGTAATACAGCGGTTTGACGCCGAGGCGGTCGCGGGCCAGCAGCAGGCGTTTGCGCTTGCGGTCCCAGATGGCGAAGCCGAAGACGCCGTTGAGCTGTGCGACGCAATCGTCGCCCCAGGTCTCATAGGCATGCACGATCACCTCGGTGTCGGCGCGCGTGTAGAAGCGATGCCCGGATGCGGTCAGCTGCTCGCGTAGCTCGGGGAAGTTGTAGATCTCGCCGTTGAAGACGATCCACACGTCCTCCGTCTCGTCGTGGATCGGTTGGTGGCCTCCCTGCGGATCGATGATCGCCAGCCGGCGCACTCCCAGGCCGACCCCGTCGCGCAGCATGATGCCCTGGTCATCGGGCCCCCGATGCACAAGGGTGGAACAGATCGCTGTCAGGAGCCCGAGGTCCGGAGCGGGCCCGCGACGGACGGCAACTCCGCCAATTCCACACACGCCAAGCTGCATCGTAACGGGGCCCCGTTCGGGACCGTTCTATCTACTGGACCGAGCGTGAAGACCGACACTCGCCCGCTTCAAAGCCTTACGTCCTTCTCGCGGGTTGCGCTCGCAGCGACAACGCTCGCGGCTCTTTCGCTGACAGGTTGCGGAGGCTTGGACCCTACGGCCCGGATCGCGACCTCCGACCGCAGTGCACCCGCAGCCAGCGTCGATCAGGCCTGTCCGATGAGGGCAACCGCCCCGTCCGCATTGCCGAGTTCGGTCGCGCTTCACGTCAACCCAAGCGCGGTGATCCTCTGTCTGTTTGGCGGCGGCGGCCAGCCTGCGAAAGGCCGCCCAGCCGGCGGCGTAGTGCTGGACGGGAGGCCGGCGCAAGCGATCGCGCGGCTGCTCAACGCGGAGCCCGCCGTGCCTCTGAGTTCGCCAGCGTGCAGCACCCAGGACACGGAGGTGCTCTTGCGCTTTATCTATTCCGGTGGTCGCACGTCGAACGTTTCGATTGGCTGCACGGATCGGACCGCCATGACGACCATCGCGCAGGTCGCCGACCAACCCCGTGTCGTCGACCGCACGCTCAGCGAGACGGTGATCGCGATCGCGGGGAGCTATGGGAAGTTCGCCGGCGCCGCCGCACCCGATCTGTTCGGCATGGATGCCGCCAACGCCATGCGTGTTGCCCAACAGGCCGGCTTCACCCTCGATTCGAACGGAGTTGAGGTCGATCCAGCCGTGCCCCCGGGCACTGTCCTGCTGCAATATCCACCGGCCAACGTGGCTGGCATCGGCAACCAGATCGACGTCGTGCTGTCAGCTCCTGCCGCTGCCACCTGCACGGTCGGGCAACTCGCGCTCGATTATGTAGCCGGCGGAGCCGGTGCTGGGAATGACGTCGGCACGATCCGCATCCGGGACGTCGACGCGCAACCCTGCCTGTTGGCTGGACCGATCACCGTGACCGGCACGGATCGAACCGGCCACGCGGTCACCGAGACCATCGCTTACGGCGTCGAGCCGGGGCTCGTCCTTACCGCTCGATCAGCGCCCGTGCCGGCCGGATCGTCAGCGCCCCCCGGCGAGACCGTTGGCAATCTGTTGCTCGCGGCCGAGTACCGCGATGATCCCACCAGCCCCGACGGAACGTGCTCCACCAATCGAGTCGTGCCGGCATCGTGGCGGCTGCATTTCCCTGATGGTGAGAAGACGGTTCCAAACGCGGGAACCGATCCGGGCAATCCAATGTTCTCGAGTCTGCTGACATGCAAAGGACAGCTGGATACGCCCTCGCCCGTCAGCGCTGGATAACCGGAACTGCTTGCCTCGCGCTTTCCGTCTCGGAAAGCGCCGTGCCGCCCACCACCCGCCGAACGGCGTAGATCGGTTTGTCCTGTGACTCGTGATAGGTGCGGATCATCAGCTCCGCCAGCAGGCCCAGCATGATCGACTGGACGCCCAGGGTTCCCAGGAAGACCGCCAGCAGCAGCAGGGGATTGTTGTGGGCCTGCGGATAGGGCGGCAGCAGCCGCTCCACGATGACGATGATGCCGCTGAGGACGGCCAGCAGCCAGAAGATCAAGCCGGCAAAACCGAAGACGTAGAGCGGCTTGGTCGAATAGCTTCCCAGGAATTTCACCGTGATCAGGTCGAGAAACACGCGAACCGTCCGGCTGATCCCGTACTTCGATTTGCCGAAGCGCCGCGGTTCGTGGTTCACCGGGATTTCGGTCACGGTCGCGCCCGACCACGACACAAGCGCCGGAATGAACCGATGCATCTCGCCGTACAAACGGACGTCCTTGATCACCTCGCGCCGGTAGGCCTTGAGTGTGCAGCCGTAATCGTGGAGGGCCACGCCGGTGACTTTCGAGATCAGCTTGTTCGCCAGCACGGATGGCACGCGGCGTGAGAGCAGGGCGTCCTTGCGATCGCGGCGCCAGCCGCTGACCACGTCGTACCCCTCGTTGAGCTTGGCGACCAGCCGTGGGATATCGGCAGGATCGTTCTGAAGATCGCCGTCGATGAAGACCAGGATGTCGCCGCGACTGTGCTCGATGCCCGCCTGCAGGGCCGCCGTTTGGCCGAAGTTTCGCCGCAGCTGGACGATGCGCAGGTTCGGATCATCTCGCGACAGCTCACAGAGGCGGGCAAAGCTCTGATCGCGGCTGCCATCGTCGACGATCACGATCTCGTAACTCCCCATCGGCCGCAGGGCCGCGCTCAGCCGGCGATGCAGTTCAGCGACGCTGTCCTGCTCCTCGAAGATCGGCACCACCACCGAGATTGCCGGCGGCGCGCCCTCACGTGCGCTCGAGAACAGGCGCCGCCGGGAGTCGCTCATGCGACCGCCGTCGGGAGCGCAGCCCGCCACTCGACCATCTTTCGCAGGCCTGCCTCGAGTGTCCACTTGGGACCGTACCCAAGATCGGTGCGTGCAGCGGCGCAGTTGGCAAAGGTGTCCCGGGCGTCGCCGGGCTGGCGGGGCAGACGGCGAACCTGCGCCGCTTTGCCCGTGATTCTCTCCAGCAGGCTCAGCACCTGGTTGACGCTGATGCGCACCCCGCCTCCAATGTTATAGACGCGTCCCCAGGGAGGCGTAAGCGCCGCGAAGGCGGCGCTGATCGCCGCCGATACCGCGTCCTCGACATAGGTGAAGTCGCGGGTTTGATTCCCATCGCCATAGACCGGGATTTCCTGGTCGGTCAGCAGCGCGTCGAGAAAACGATTGAACGCCATGTCGGGGCGTTGCCGCGGCCCATAGACGGTGAAATAGCGCAGGGAGATCGTGGGCACTCCGAAGCTGGCGGCGTAAACCCTGCACAGGTGCTCACCCGCGAGCTTGGTGACCCCGTATGGCGAGAGTGGGAGGGTTGGCGTCGATTCCTGAACCGGCAGGTGCTCGGCATCACCGTAGACCGAAGAAGATGAGGCATAGACGAAGCGCTGCAGCGAGCGTTGGCGCGTGGCTTCGAGCAGCCGCTGGGTCGCGAGGATATTGGCGTCGACGTAGCTGGCGAAGGTCGAGCCCCAGCTTTTGCGCACACCGGGCTGGGCGGCAAAGTGAAAGACAACATCCACCCCGTCCAGGACCTCCGCCAATTCGACCGTGAGCAGATCCGCTTCGACGAAGCGAAACGCCGGACTCTCACCGAGCGCATGCAGATTGCGCTCTTTCAGCTCGCGGGCGTAGTAGTCCGTGAAGGCATCGATGCCGACTACTGGATGGCCTTCCCGAAGGAGCCGTTCGGCCAGCGTCGATCCGATGAAGCCGGCCACCCCCGTCATCAGGCAGCGGGCCTGGGCACTCACGATCCCGGCTGGCGGCGGTACAGCACGAGCGAAAGCGCCGGTGCCTCCCACACCTGGCGGTAGTCCGGGCCCGCGTCGACGGTCGGCGGAGCGACGAGGTAATCAAAGCGGGTCTTCAAGTCGCTCTGCCCCACCAGCCGCGTGTGGACCTCGAGATTGTCCTCGACAAGGTAGTAGCGGACTGCCGAGGTCTTGATTTCGTCAGCATAGGTGCTGCCGGGGTTGACCACCAGTACCCAGGCCCGCGTGGGGATCTGCCGTGGCAAGGTGGCGAGGGCCTGGAAGGAGGATGGGAAGGTCGGGCCGGCCTGGCTCCACAGCCGCTCGGTGTCGAACGAGCTCATCGCCTGGCTGATCAGGACCGGAACCAGGGCTGCCGCCAGGACCGTCGATGCCACCTGCCAGGGCACGCTGGCCGGTTGGCGTGGCAGCTCCCGATCGATGCCTCGCGTCTGGCGGATCGCCCCCACGAGCTCGACCGCGCCGAACGCCACCAGGGCGCTGCTGAGCGGAATCAGGTACGAAAGCGTCTTCGTGAACCCGTACGGATAGCGCTCGATAAAGCGCAGGTAGAGGAGGTAGGCGCCGGGAAGGGCAACCAGGCCGAGCGCGGGAAAGTTCCGCCGGGTCGCCAGCACCACTCCGCCTGCCAGGACCAGCACGAGGACGACAAGAGCCAGCAGGTGGCTGACGTTGCTCCACGCCGATCCCCACCAGAGCGCTGGCAAACTTGGCCACCAGACCGCCGGCAGCGGGGCGAGGCCGAGGAGGAATTTCAATGGAAAGAACTGTCCGATCCCACCCGCCGCATACTTTTGGCCGAACACGGTGAGCCAGAAGCGCAGGCCGGGGCCGCGCAGCAGCCAGTAGATTGCCGTAGCCGACCCCAACAGTCCGCCCGCCGCGAGCAGGCCTACCTGGGTCAGGGTCTGGCTGAATCCACCGTTGACGAAGCGTCCAATCAGGAGCGTCGCGACATAGCCGAGGGCGCAGATGAGGAACAGGACGAAGATCGGCAGATAGATCCCGAGGATGGCGCCGGCGGTGAAGCCCGCCAGGACGCCCACCGCGGGTTGTCGGCCGTCTAGCGCGATCAGCAAGAGCGCGAGCGCACCGATAAAGAGCGGCATCGCCTCAATCTCTTGCTGAAAGCCGAGTCCCATCACCCAGAAAACCAGTTGGTTGAGCCCGAGCAGGAGCACGGCCGCAATCCGCGTCGTCCGTCCGCCGCCGAGCCGCGCCACCAGGACGTAGGTGGCCGGGATCAACAGCGCATAGAGAACGGCGTTGAGCGGGTCGAAGACCTGGTGCACCTGCAAACGGCTGAGCACGCTGAACGCGCCGTCCAGCGGGCCCACGCTGTTCGGAAACTCGGAGGCCGAGTGACTCATATAAAGCGTCGTGGGGTTGTCGACGAGGGCCAGGGGATGCAGAGGATCGAATCCATGGGCACGCAGGTACTGTCCGGCGGGCACATAAAACTCCATGTTGTCCGCGGGCCAACCGGCCAGGGTAAAGAAACGCGCGCTATAGAGGTAGCCGAGCAAGGCGTGATAGAGGCCGAGCGCAAACGCGCTCACGATCGCGATGTCGATCCAAGCTCTCCCTCTCCCCGCTTGCGCGGAGAGGGACGGCGCGTGTGCCACAGGCAACACTGCCACACGAGTGCGCCAAATCACGACCGCTGAGAAGGCGCCAAACACGAGCGTAACCACCAGAACGGTGATCCAGCTTGGCAGCAGCGGAGTCAGCAGTTGGATGGCCACGGCGAGGATGGCGAGACCGACGATCGGTGTCAGCAGCAGGCCTATTCCCGAAAAACGCAAGGCCACTAGGCTGGGCCCAAGCCCGATGAGCAGAAGCACCACGACCACCTCCGCGCCAAGTGCGGTCGCCTCGAGCATCATGCCCAGCGTGTGCACGGTTTCGGCTTAGCAGTCTCTCACTCACGCGCTTCTCCCTCTCCCCACTGGGAGAGGGTCGGCGTGAGGGGTTTCCGTAGATCTCCCTCTCCCCACTTGTGGGGAGAGGGTCGGGGTGAGGGGCTTGCGTAGATCTCCCTCTCCCCGCTTGCGGGGAGAGGGCCGGGGTGAGGGGCTTCCCTAGATCTCCCTCTCCCCGCTTGCGGGGGGAGGGGTGGGGGGGGGGGCCCGGCCTCTCCCTCTCCCCACCT
>DAIPYJ010000105.1:0-9031 GCA_036782775.1 Candidatus Dormiibacterota bacterium
CGGTCAAGGACCGGCCGGCCCTGCGCATGATCGAGGAAGCCGAGCGGACCGGTGAACTCACCGTCGAGAAGGTCATCCTGGATTCGACCTCGGGCAACACCGGGATCGCCTATGCGCTCATCGGCGCGGCGAAGGGCTACCAGGTCAAGCTGGTGATGCCGGCAAACGTGAACGAGGAGCGCCGGGAGATCGTGCGCGCCTTCGGCGCCGAGGCGATTTTCACGCCCGCGCTGGAAGGCTCGGACGGCGCAATTCGGGAGGCGCATCGGATGAAGGAGGCGTCGCCCGGCGTGTATTACATGCCCGACCAGTACAACAATCCCTTCAACTGGCGGGCGCACTTCGACACCACCGGACCGGAGATTCTCGACCAGACGCACGGCGAGATCACGCACTTCATCGCCGGCATCGGCACCAGCGGAACCCTGATGGGCGCCGGTCGCTTTCTGAAGCGCCACAACAAGAACATCCGGGTGATCGCGGCCGAACCCTCCGACGGGCTCCATGGGCTGGAAGGGTTGAAGCACATGCCGAGCTCGATCGTCCCCGGCATCTACGATCCAAGCGTGCAGGACGAAAAGATCAGCGTGCCGACGGAGGCCGCATATGAGCTGGCGCATGACCTGGCGCGGACGGAGGGACTGCTGGTCGGCAACTCGGCCGGCGCCGCCATCTTTGCCGCCCGCGAAATCGCCCGCCGCACATCGGAAGGCGTCTTCGTGATGATCTTTCCCGACGGTGGCGACCGCTATCTCAGCTCGGGGCTCTACCGCCGCAGGTTTTGATGCGGCGCGACCCCGCGCGCCGGTCGCGCTGATGCTTCAGATGCCGGCCGCGGTGATGGCTCGGCTACGGGCGCATCTCGAAGCCGGTTATCCGAACGAGGCCTGCGGGGCTTTGATCGGCCAGGTTGACGACGGCGTGCATCGCGTCCGCGATTTTCGCCCGATGCGCAACACCATTACCGACCGGCCGCACGACCGCTACGCGCTCGATCCGCTCGAGCAGCTGCAGGTTCAGAAAGAGGCCGAGGCGAACGGCCTGGAGATCATCGGCTTTGCGCATAGCCATCCCGATCACCCGCCGGTGCCTTCCCGCTTCGACACCGACCATGCCTGGAGCTTCTACAGCTACGTGGTCGCATCGGTCCAGGCCGGGCAGCTGGCCGAGGCGCGCTCCTGGCGGCTCAACGACGGCAAGCGCTTCGAGGAAGAACCGCTCGAGGTCCAATAAATCCTCCCCCCACTTGTGGGGGGAGGGTAGGGTGGGGGGCTTACCCGCAGGGCGGCGGCGACGCGGCGTAGATCGACGTGGCCTGGGGATCCTGGCCGGTGCAGCTGGTGTCGCTGGCGAACCAGCCGTTCGGCGTCTGCAAGATGGTGACGTCGAGCTTGACGGTTGTCGAACCGCCAAAATCCAGCACCACGTGCGCGATCACCCCGGGGTTGTCCGGAGGTAGCGCCGTGGTGGTGATGGTCCGCGACTGATAGACGTTCTGACAGCGGCACAATGGCTCAGCCTGCCTGAGCGGATTGCCATCGAGACGGGCGGCAAGACCGTCGGTCACCGGGCAGGCGTCATATTTTCCGCTTCCGCCGCCACACGGCGCTCCGCTCGGCGGATAGAGAATGCCGGCGACGACCGCGCCGCCGTTCGGATCGAGGTTCGAGACGATGATCCGTCCGTTGACGGTGGTGGGCGAGGGGATCGGTGTTGGCGTTGGCGATGGCGAAGGTGTGGGGCTCGGGCTCGGCGTCGTGGCGTTACTCTGCAGCGGATTCGTGCAGCCGGCAAGCGCGACCATGAGCATGATCCACAACAACCGCCGGCTCACGAGGCGAGATTCTAGACGGAGCTGACCTGCGCGACATCCTGCCGGCGCGTCGACTGTGCTGGGGCGCTCGGCCGGCTGGTGAGGAAGACACCGAAGAGGATGACGACCATCGCCAGGATGATCTGCAGGCTGATCACCTCCTGCAGGAGGGTAGCGCCCCAGAAGACCGCGGTCAGCGGCAGCAGGAAGGTCACGGTGGTCGCCCTCGTCGCGCCGAGTGTGTTCATCATGAAGTAGTAGAGGAGGTAGGCGATCCCCGAACCGCCTACGCCGAGCGCCAGCACGGCGACCACCGATAGCGGATGCAAGCGCGTGGCGCCGATGCTCGGCAAGGAGACGGCCAGTGCCAGCGGGGTGGTGAAGAGCAGTTGCCCGAAGCCCACCTGCATCGAGCTCACGCCGCGCAGCCGGCGGCGCTGGATCAGGGCGGCCACCGCGTAACAGGCGGCCGCGCCGGCGACCGCCAGCGTCCCGACCGTGGTGGCCTTGAGCGGCTGGCCGATCAAATCCGGCGCGACGAGGATGCCGGTGCCGAGAAACCCGATCGCCACCCCAAGGTAGTTGATCAGGCTTGGCCGCTCGTTGGGCGTCACCCAGAACGCGAAGATCGCGGTCCACAGCGGCGTCGTGGCGTTGAGGATGCTGGCCAGCGCGCTGCTGATCGAGAGCTCCCCGAAGCCAAAACCGAACCAGGGCAGCAGGCTGCCGAAGACCGCCATCCCCGCAAAAGGCAGCAGCCGGGCGCGGGTCCCGGTCGGCGCCAGGGTTTGGCGTCGCGCGGCAAGCAGGATGGCAAGGGTAAGCAATCCGGCCAGCGATCGAAGAAACACGAGCGTTGTCGGGCTCATGTCGCGGATGGCGAGCTTGATGAAAAGAAAACTGGCGCCCCAAATCAGCGCCAGCAGCACGAGTGCCGCATAGCCCCGTCGCATCGGGTGATTATGCGGGGAGGGTGTTAGTCCGCTTCAGGACGGCGCGGTCGAACCGATTATTCGGCCTCCCCGGCGGCCGCAGTTCGATGGCGGGCCAGGAAGTACTCGGGCACCGAGTTCATTGGCGGTCGCTCCTGGTCCTCGATCTCTTTCTGCTCGATCCAGTAGCGCTCGTCCTCGTAATGGATCAGCTTCATCGTCTTGTTGACCTCTTCCAGCAGGTGGATCCGGTGCCGGTCGCCGAGGTGCTTCAATCCCACCTGGATGATGGCGAACGCCATCTTCGAGAGATCGAAGAGCGTCTGATTGCGATGCACCCGCATGCCGAGGTCGACCTGGGCAATCGACCGCAGGCCATAGGCTTCGGAAATCGAGAGCAGCAGTCCCAGCTCGACGCCATAGCCCGTGAAGAAGGGAACGCTTTCCAGCACGCGGCGGCGACCGGCGTACTCGCCCGAGAGCGGCTGCACCAATCCCGAGAGGTCGGGAAAAAACAGGTTGAGGAGCGGCCGTGCCGCCAGCTCGGTGACCCGGCCACCACCCTGCGCCTGAATCTCGGTGCCGAACGCGAGCGGCCGTCGGTAGAAGCCCTTGACATAGTGAATTTCGGGGTCCGTCAGCAGCGGGCCCAGCAAGCCGTAGACAAACTTCGGATGGATGTTCGTGATGTCGGTATCAACCCAGCAGATGAGGTCCCCCTTCAGGCCGAACAAGCTCTTCCAGAGCGCCTCGCCTTTTCCCTGAAAGACGCCGTAGCGCGGCAGGATCTCACTGTGCTGGACGACGGTCACGCCGGCGCGCTGCGCGATTGCCGCGGTGCGGTCGGTCGAACCCGAGTCGATCACCACGATCTCATCGAGCAGCGGCACGCGGTCCATCAGCGCGTGCTTGAAGGTGCGAACCACCTTGCCAATCGTGGTCTGCTCGTTGAGCGTCGGCAGGCCCAGGCTGATGGTGACGCCCTGTCGCTGCTTGAGGTCGACCAGGCGGCGGAGATCGGCGAACTCCTTGCTGTGGAACGTGTTTTCGGCGAACCAACGGTCGACCCGCTCAGCCGCTTCGGCGCGGGTCTCCACCCGGAAGGGGCGGTCGGGGTCCTTCAGCGCGGAGACTGGCCCCGCCGTTTTCACCACCAGGACGCTTCCGGGAAGGCGGCGAAGCAAGCGGGTCACCGGGGCGCCAAGCACCATCGGCCGGTGCATCAGGCTCATGGTCGCCCCCAGCACGATCATCTGGTGCTGCGCCGCCTCGCGAATGAGGGCTTCGCGGACAGAAGTCGAGAAGAGAGTAATGCGGCGCACCGGAACGTCGACCCGGGCAGCAAGCTTGACGAACGCGGCTTCCTCTCGCGCGCGAGACTCATCGGAGATCCGCGGGTTGAAGACGTGGAGAACGCAGAGCTCCGCGTCCGACTCCTTACAGACAGTGGAGGCGAGGCGCAGCGCCAGCTCGGCGCTGGGGCCGCCGCGCACCGGGACAAGCACGCTGCGCACGGGCGCACCGTCTGGCCGCACCAGGGCCACATCGCAGGGCGGATCGACGAGCAGGTCCTCGATGGCATTGATCCAGAGGCCGTCGTTTCGGGCGCCGGGCGAACCTGCGGCCTCGAGCACGAGCAGGTTGGTGTCGGTTTCCAGCACGGCCTCACGGATACCTTGCGCGGCCACGTGCGCGATCCGCACCTGTCCCAGCAGTTCGCCCGGCCCGCGTTCGGCATACCGTGTGATGCGCGAGAGAAGAGCGCGGTAGGCTCGCGCTACTTCGACACCCTCGCTCAGTGGCCGTTCGGGAGCCATCTCGATCACGCCGAGCAAGGTGCCGCGCGAATCTTCAGCGTTGAGAAATGGCGAGACGGTTTTGAGCAACGGACCGGTCCTGGCCGGATTGGTGGTCGGGATCAGGACCCGGTAGTGGCTCACATCGAGGCCAGCAGGGGCTCGATCCGGTTACTGATCACGCTGTCCCAGGAGAGCCTGTCGAGGACATACCGGCGGGAACGGACCGCGGGCGATTCGAGAACATGGAGCACCGCGTCGGTGAACGCGGTCGAGCCGCCACTCAAGGGCACCATGGTCGCAGCTTCCGGTGCCACTTCCTTAAAGGCAGGGAGGTCGGTGGAGACGACCGGTGTTCGAAAGATGGCCGCTTCTGCCAGCGGCAGTCCAAAGCCCTCACTGGCGCTGGGCAGGACCACCACGTCACTCAGCATATAAAGGTCGGAAAGCGCCTCGGCATCGACGGCGTACTCTCCCGGGCGGTCGCCCTGCAGGCGAAAGAGGAAGCGCACCGACTCGTCGAGGCCGAGCCGAGCGGTGAGTCGCTCGAGCTCGTCCACATACTCCATCGAGTGCGGATCGTGCGGCCCGGGAGGACCGGTGATCAGGAGTTGAACGCGTTTCCCAGCCTTGCGTACCGCGGCGGCGGCTTCGATGCCCCACTCGAGGTTCTTGCGCCGCGTGATCCGGACGGGCGCCAGCATGACGACATCGGTCTCGAGAAGGCCGAAGCGCGTGGCCAACGACCGCGCGGTCGGCCCCAGGCGGAGCAGCGCAACCGGGTCGATGCCGTTTGGAATCACGCTGGACGGATCGACGTCTGCGCCCGTCAGTCCGCGCCACTCATCCATCCGCTGCCGCGAAACAAAGATCGGCCTGATGCGAGGGTTGCTGCGGCGAAGCAGATCCCAAGGCTCGCCGGCTTGCATCCGCGGCCGGTAGAGCGGATTCACCCAGCTCAAGTCGTGCATCCAGGCAATGATGCGAGGAGCCGGCCGCTGCGCCAGCGACCAGAGGGCGGCGGTCAGCGGGAGATTGAAATGCAGGCTCAGCGCATTGTGGACGATCAGAACGTCCAGGCCTTCCACGATCGGCGTGAGCTTCTGTTGAATGTGGTCGCGCAAGCCTGCATAGTCAGCGGGAACCTGCCCGTCGAGCAGGCGCTCACGTACTGCGGTGACGTGCGGGTCGCGTGAGTCGAGCTCGGGAACGATGACCAGGCGGACGTCGTCGCTTGCGGGCAGGGGCCCGCCGCGGCCGCTGATCACGGTGATCGAATGCCCGCGCGCTGCCAGGCGCCTGGCCTGCTCGTAGAGGATGGTCTCCACGCCGCCGATCACCGGCGGGCAGGTGTAATGCAGCAACCCGACGCGACGGGGTCGGGTGGCCAACGATTTAGGTGATGACGGGAGGTTCGTCGAAGATCACGGTCAGGCCCTCGGGCTTTTCCTTGACGTCGACGTGCGGGCGCCCGCCGTTGTAGGAGACCTTGAAGGAGAGTTTTCCGCCGCCGACTCGCATTCCCTGCACCTCGACGCTGCGAGCGTGACCGAATGGAATCGGATTGAGATAGAGGCGGCTGGCGGTGGTGTCGGGGACGATGCCGAGCGCCGTCTGCATCAGTTGAAACGCAGCGCCCGCGCCCCAGGCCTGGGGGTTGCACGAGACCAGGTACTCCGCCGGGCCGTTGTTGTAGCGCAGGTCCCGGCGAAAACCACAGAACAATTCGGGTAGGCGATAGTTGGGCATCCGGACGCCCGCCTCCATGATTCCCTCGATCACCTGGCTGGCCGCCTCGGCGTGGCGATAGCGCCGCAGCCCGGCGACGGCAATCGAGTTGTCGTGGGGCCAGATGGTGCCGTTGTGATAGCTCATCGGGTTGTAGTGGGGCGATTGCGAGGAGAGCGTGCGGATCCCCCAGCCGGAGAACATGTCGGGGGCCATCAGCCGGTCGCGCAGGATCTCGGCCCGTTCCGGATCGATGATCCCGGCCCAGAGGCAGTGCGCGGGATTGGAGGTGATCGATCGAATCGGCACCTTCTCCTTATCGAGTGCCTGCGCATAGAACTGCTCGTCGTCGAGCCAGAACTTCAGCTCGAAACGCCGGCGCAGCTCACCAGCCTCACGCGCCAGCTTCTCGGCCAGTGTTGATTGACCAAGCCGCTCGAGGATTCGGCTCAGGCCGACCTTCGCCTGGTAGATGTAGCCCTGCACCTCGACCAGGGCCGCCGGCAGCTCTGCCGGGCGGCCGTCGGGATAGAGCAGCGAATCGGACGAGTCCTTCCAGCCCTGGTTGCGCACGCCGCCACTGGCTCGCTCGGCGTACTCGACGAACCCGTCCTGATCGAGGTCGCCGTAGCGATCGACCCACTTGAGCGCCTGCAGCAGCGCCGGGAGCAGCTCGACGAACAGATCCTGGTCGTTGAGCCAGTCCATCATCTCGACGGCGCAGACGAGAAACAAGGGCGTGCTGTCGACTGAGCCGTAATAAGGCGTATGAGGGATGATCTTCAGGTTGGCAAGCTCGCCGTAGCGGACTTCGTGAAGGATCTTGCCCGGCTCTTCCTCGCGTCCGGGATCGAGGTTGCGACCCTGATGTTGGGCCAGATAGCGCAGCGTACCGCGAGCAATCTCCGGATTCAGCATCAAGGTCTGGATCGAGGTGATCAGCGCGTCGCGCCCAAAGGGCGCGGAAAACCAGGGAATGCCGGCCATGGGAAAGAGCCCGGTGTCGAACTCTTCGAGCAGGATGCGCAGGTCCATCTGGCTGCGGCGCAGCAGGCCGCGGTCGAGGAACGCATTGTCGGTATTGATCCCAGTGGTGTCTTCGTCCCAGCGGCGATAGGACCGCTGCAGCGCCTGCAGCGCATCGTCGTAGAGATAACTCAACGTCGGTTCGTCCTGACCGATCAGGGGAATGATGTCGACTACCAGCGTGATCGTTTCTTTCGAGGCAAGCCGGAAATGCCAGGTCATCATGCCACCGTCGTGCTCGCTGATCGGCCGGTTGACGATGACCTCGGTGCGCCGCAGCAAGCCGTCCTGGCCCTCGTAGGTGAAGGACATCTCCTGCGGGGCCAACTCCACCGGTCGAAGCTTGCCGGGTGACTGGTACTTGTAGCCACGGACGTCGAACATGTCGCGAAAGTCGGCATCGACGTGCAGGGAACACTCGAGCTCGACCGCCTCGCTGCCGCAGTTCTGCAGCCCGATGCGCTCGTGAAGACCGCCATAGATGAAGCGGCTGCGGCGGATGCTGATGCTCTGCTGTGGAATGCGACGCTTGCCCTCATCGAGCAGGAGCACCGGATTCACCATCTGAAAGGTCGCGACGTAGCTCTCATCGACCGACGCCGAGAGCAAGATTGGTTGCAAACGATTCAGGCGAAATTCGTAGGCGGAAAGAAATCGGGTGTCGGAAAAGTAGAGGCCGAGTCCCCTGGTGTTGCCGGCCGGAATATCCCCCATCTCGTCGGAGACGACCATGATCCGGTTCTCCTTGAGAACCACGCGGCCGTCCGACACGGTGCCTATTATAGGTTCGCTTTTTCGCTGAATCCCCAGCGGGACTGCAGCTTATGGTGATAGTTCTGGAGTCCCACTGATGGCGCTGCCGATGGTCGCCATCGTCGGCCGTCCCAACGTCGGAAAATCGGCGCTGTTCAATCGCTTTTTGGGCGAGCGGCGCGCGATTGTCGACCCGATGGCCGGCCTCACCCGCGATCGCCTCTATGCCGAGGTCGAGTGGCGGGGGCGACGCTTCGTCATCGTCGATACGGCTGGGCTCGTTCTGGGGAAGGAACGCGATGAAATCCCTGAGCAGCGCGAGTTGCGGCGCCGGATGGAAGAGCAGACGAGGCTCGCGATCGAGGAGGCAGACCTGGTGTTGTTCGTCCTGGATCTGCGTGAAGGCCTGACCGCTATCGATCGAGACATCGCGGAAGTTCTGCGCCGCTCGCGAGCGCCGGTGATCGTCGTCGGGAACAAAGCCGATGGACGCCGGCGGGAGGCGCTCGCCTCGGAGTTCTATGAGCTCGGGCTCGGCGACCCGGAGGTGGTCTCCGCACTGCATGGAACCGGCAGCGGTGACTTACTCGATGTCGTCGTCGATCGTCTGCCCCCGGTAGCTGCGGAAACCGGGGACGGTTCCCTGGACGGGCGCGTCGCCATTCTTGGGAGACCTAACGTCGGCAAATCATCGCTGGTCAACCGATTGATCGGCGACGAGCGCAGCCTCGTGACCGCGGTGCCGGGCACGACCCGAGACCCGGTCGATACCACCGTCGACTTCCAGGGCAAGCGCGTGCTGCTGGTCGATACCGCTGGGATTCGCCGGCCGGGGTTGACCAAGGGCGTCGAGCAATACTCGCTGCTCCGTGGCTTGCGCGCGATGGAACGCGCGGACGTCGGGATTGTCGTTATCGACGCGAGAGAAGGCATCACCGCGCAGGATGCGCACATCGCCGGCTACGTCGTCGAGGCGGGGCGCG
>DAIPYJ010000106.1:0-8420 GCA_036782775.1 Candidatus Dormiibacterota bacterium
GGAGGCCGCGCTTCCGCGCCTCGTCCGCGAGTGGCGTTTCAGGATCGGTGATGGTCATGAATTGCCGGCCCTGGCCGCCAGTTCGTTCCCAGAAATAATGAAAATGGGACAGCGTTTCGAGCGTCGTGCCGGATTTGGACGCGACCAGGAACACGGTCGTCTTCACGTCGATGGCTTGTTCCATGGCCGCGATCGCCGCCGGATCGGTCGTGTCCAGGACGTGCACGGTGAGCGCGTCCGCGGGTGCCTTGAAGGTCTGCGAAAAGACCTCCGGCGCCAGGCTGCTGCCGCCCATCCCGAGGACGACCGCGTCCCGGAAGCCCTCCTGATAGAGCTGCTTGGCGAGCGATTGCAGCTCGGGAACCCGCTCCTCCATCCGGTCGGCGACGGTCAGCCAGCCGAGCCGGTCCCGGATCTCTTTGCCCACGGCGCCATTCGATTTCCAGAGCGAGGCATCTTTTTCCTCGATGCGGCGCACGACCGCCTGCTGCTCGAGCTGCTTCAGCCGCTGATCGACGGGGCCTTCCAGCGAGCCCAGCTGGGCCTCGTGGGCGCCGACGGCGCTCCCCTGCTTGAGCTGCTGCTTCTTGTGGGCGATCTCCTGTACCAGCTTGTCGATCGACTCGCCGAAGAGCTTGACGCCGTCGACCTGCAGGTCGTACGTGACCTTGTCGATGTCGATGCCGATCGAGGCCAGGTCCTTGAGCACCTGCTCGGCGCCGCCCATGTTTTCGGTCAGGCTGGGCCGGACCTCGCCGTGCTCCTTGAAGGCCATCATCGTCTGCTGCGGCATGGTATTGACCGTCTCCGGACCGATCAGCTCTTCGATGTACATCACGTCGTTGTAATGCGGGTTCTTGGTGCTGGTGCTGGCCCACAGAGGACGCTGTACCTTGGCGCCGCGCTGCCGCAGGTCGGCGAACTCAGGCTCAGCGAAGATGCGCTGGAACGCCTGGTAGGCCATCTTCGCGTTGGCGATCGCCGCCTTGCCGAGCAAATTCTGGTAGCGCTGGCGCTCAGCGTCGGATTTCGCATCCGCGATCTTCTGCTCGAGCAGTTTGTCGACCGAGGTATCGACGCGGCTGACGAAGAAGCTCGCGACCGATGCCACATCGATCGACTGGCCGGCCTTGACCCGCCGCTGCAGGGCCTTCAGATAGGCGCGCGCCACCTGCTCGTACATCTTGACCGAGAAGAGCAGCGTGATATTGATGTTGAGACCGTCGGCGAGGCATTGCTCGATAGCGGGCACGCCTTCGTCGGTTGCCGGGATCTTGACGAAGATATTCGGACGATCGACCCGATCCCAGAGGTCGTGCGCCATGTTGATCGTGCCCTGGGTGTCCTTGGCGACCCGCGGCAGCACCTCGATGCTGACGTAGCCGTCCTTGTGCTTGGTCTGCTCGTAGACCGGCTTGAGCACGTCGGCCGCCATCTGGATGTCCTCGACGATCAGCGAGAGCATGATCTCTTCGTCCGACTTTCCACTGTCGACAAGCTTGCGCAGCGTATCGTCGTAATCGCTGCTGCCCCCAATCGCCTTTTCGAAGATCGTCGGGTTGGACGTCATGCCCACCACGGCGTCCTCGTCGATCATTCGTTTCAGCTCACCCGAGGTCATCAGCGTCCGCCGGATGTAGTCGAGCCAGACACTCGTGCCGGCTTCGTAGAGTTCAAAGAGGGAATTCTTCGCCATCATTCCTCCTACCGATCAACTGCGGGAGACTCTTTTATTAGCGTCTCACATCGTCGATTCGGCAAGCCCGCTTCAATCGTCGCAGCGAGTCTTCGGGACCTCGCCTCAGCTCCCGGCCGAGCAGCCGGGACTTAGGTGCCGACGCCGCTCAGGCTAAAGCGTTGGGTTCCGGAGCTGTCGACCACCGTCACCTGACCGGAGTGCGGACCTTGACCTTGCGGCTGGAAGAAGACCGTTATCCGGCAGCTCGCTCCAGCATCGAGGCTCGATCCGCAAGCGTTCGACAGGCTGAAGTCGGCACCGCTGAGATTGACGCCGCTGATCGACAGCGGGCCGTTGCCGGCGTTGAAGAGGACGATCGACTGCGGTGCGCTGGTATTGCCGACCGATGCTCCGCCGAAGTTGAGGTAGCTACCGCTCAGCAGCGCACGCGGCGCGGTGCCCAATCCGTGCAGAGCAACGGATTGCGAGCCGCCGGGACCGTCGTCAAACAGCGTCAGAGTGGCCGGACGGGCGCCGTAACCATGGGGCGTGAAGCTGACGCTGATCGAGCAGGCGGCGCCGGGCTGCAGCACACGAACGCAATTGCTGGATTGGCCGAAGTCACCGCTGGCCCCGCCGCTCACGCCGATGCCGCGGATGGTAAGGACGCCATCGCCGGTGTTGCTGACGTTGACCGATTGGATCACCGATCCGCCAAGGTTCGAGGCCGCCGACAGTGAACCCGTGCTCAGGCTCGCGATGGGCTGGTGGGCCACGCCGACGAGCTGGATGCTCTGCTGCGATCCGGGCAGGGCGCTGCTGTCGTCATTGATCACCAGCGCGCCTTGCCGATTGCCGGGGGCGGATGGATTGAACGTGACGCCAATCGAGCAGCTGATCCCCGGCAGCAAGACGGTTGGGCAATGCGACTGCGCGCGGAAGTCGCCATTGGTACCGATGCCCTCGATCGTCAGCGGCCCGTTGCCCTGGTTGACCAGCCCGACCATTTGGGTCGCGGTCGACGCGCCGACGTTGGCAGTGAAGCTCAGATGCGCGGGACCCAGCTGGGCCGACGGCATGGTCGCAATCCCCGTCACCGGGATGCGCTGCGGACTATCGATCGAATCGTCGGCGACCACGATGTAGCCGTCTCGTTCGCCGAGCGTGCTGGGCACGAAGGTCACGTTGATGGCACAGCCTGCGCCGGGCGCGAGCACCGTCGGACAGTTGTTGGTCTGCGAGAAGTCGCCGTCGTCGTGGATGCCGCTGAGATGCATCGGCACCTGGCCGCTGTTGACCAGCGTGAAGCTCTCCGCGCCACTACTGGTTCCGATGTTGTTGGTAAAGGTGAGTGCCTGGCGGTTGAAGCTGGCCGCCGCCTGGGCGAGCGTGCCGGTCAGCGGTACCGTCTGGGTTGTCTGCGGATTGGCCGCCGAGTTGTCGCGGACGATCAACGTGTCGGCCTTCGCCGTCTTGTCGCTGAGATCGATCTGGTCCATCGTGATCGTGATCTGGCAGGTCGCGTGCGCCAGCATCACACTCGGGCAGTTGTTGCTCTGAGCGAAGTTCGTCCCTTGCTGCAGGCTGATCGAGACGATGGTCAGGGGACCGTCGCCGTTGTTGGTCAGGGTGACGACCTGCGGCGTCGGGGAGCCGCCGGTGATTGGCTGAAAGATGGCAACCGCGGGCGGACTGAAGGTGACGAGCGGCGCGGTCGCCTGGCCGTTCAGATAGATCTTTTGGATTCCGCCAACCGCGTCGTTGGGGATGACCACGGTGCCGTCGTGGGTGCCCATCGAGTGCGGCTTGAACGCGACCTGGAACGAACAGGTGCCGGCCGGTTCGAGCCTCGCCTGAACGCAGGTGTTCTTGGCGGGATCGAGAAAGAAATTATTGGCGTCCGTCCCGAGGTCGACGTTACCCATGACGAGCAAGCCGCTTCCGGTGCTGGTCACGCTGACGCTCTGCGGCTGGCTGCTGCCGGAAAGGTTGGTCGGATCGAACGTGACCTGGGTCCGCTCGATCCCCGCCTGCGTCATGCCGAGCCACCGGACGCGATTGTTGAAGCTGTCGGCGAGCAGCATCGCGCCCGAATCCCCGAGTAGGCTGACGCCACGCGGGCCATTCAGCTCGCCGCTCAGCGCCGGTCCGCTGTCCGGCGTCGGTCCCCCGGCCGTGTTGTCCAAACCCGCATCGGCCGTCCCCGCAATCGTGCTGACCGTTCCCCCATTCAGGTTGACCTGCCGCATCCGATGATTGATGAAATCGGCGACCACGAGGTTGCCCTGGTTCAGCGCGAGGCTCCAGGGACGATCAAACTCGGATGCGGTTGGCGGGGTGGTGATGGCGCCGGTGGCGGTCCCGTCGTTGAAGCCGGCGGCGCCGTCGCCCGCGAGCGTCTCAATCGTGTTCTTCGCGGCGGAATTGAGCGGCTTGCCGTTTTTGATCGGGCTGACCCCGTCCACCCGGCGGATCCGGTGATCGAAGCTGTCGGTGATGTACAGGTTCGGCGGATTCGCGCCGTCGACACTGACGCCGTAGGGGAAGTACAGCCCGGCCTGGGTCGCCGGTCCTGCCTCGCCGCTGAAGCCTAAGGCGCCGGTCCCCGCAACGGTGTAGATGGTGGAGCTGCCGGCGGGAACCTCGCGGACAACGCCGTTATAGGTGTCGGCGATGAAGAGATCGCCGGCCTGATCGACGGCCACGCCCGAGGGGAAGCTCAAGGTCGCCTTGCTTGCATCACCCGTATCGCCGGAGTAGCCGGAAACGCCCGGGGTCCCGGCAACGATCGAGACGGTGTGCGACCGCAGATCGATCTTGCGAACGACGTCATTGAAGGTGTCGGCGACGTAGAGGGTGGAACCGCTGGCATCGAGCGCCATGCCCAACGGGTCGGCGAAGCGCGCGTCGGACCCGTTCTGCGCCGTGCTCGAGGCAAGACCGGCAACCCCGCCGAGGCCGGCGACGGTCGTCACATCGTCGGAATCCTTGTCGCCCTCCGCCTGGCCGTCGGCATCGCTTTCGGCCGTCGCGTAGGTGCGGACGACCTGATTGAAGGTGTCCAGGACGTAGCGCGTGCCAGTTACCGCCGGCACCGCGGCGTTAGTCGGCGGGTCGAGGTGCGAGAGCACAACCGAGGGGCCGGCGAACTGCGCCTGGCTGGGCGACAGGCCGTCCCCGGCAAAACTCGCCGTGCCGTTGCCGGCTTCGGTGTGGATGTTGTGCAGCGGGCCGTTCGAAATCGTTCCCTCGAGGATGCGGACGAGGTCGTTCCCGGTATCGGCGATGACGACGTCGCCATTCGGCCGGACGCCGATACCCATCGGGGCCGAGAGCTGCGCCAGGGTAGCGGGACCGCCATCGCCGAACTTGCCCAATTTCTGCGGCGTCCCGGCAACTGTCTGGATGACGCCACTCGGGTTGACCTCGCGAACGATGTGGTTCCCGGTGTCGGCGATGTAGACATTGCCCTGTGGGTCGACGGCAACCCCGGCCGGCTGTCGCAGCTGCGCCTTCGAGGCGGCTTGCCCGTCACCGCTGAAGCCAGCGGCGCCGGTTCCCGCAAACGGTGTCAGGGTGTTCTTGGCCGGGTCATACACCCGGACCGCATTGTTATAGGTATCGGCGATGTAGAGCTTGCCCTGGCAGTCGGTGGCCAGCCCGCGCGGATGGTTGAGCCCAAGCTGGTTTGCCGCGGGCAGCGCGGCACCCGCGCCGATCACGGTCGTTAAGAGAGAGCTGGGAGGGGTGCCGGCCGGGCTCGTCCCAGGACAGCTGGCGGTCGGCTGCGCGCCCGGAGTTGGGAGGAAAAGTGCGCGAATCCGATTGTTGAGGGTGTCCGCGACGTAGAGCAGCGACCGCGAATCGTCCCAGGCCAGCCCGTAGGGCGAGTTGAACTGGGCCGCCTGAAGATCCGCAGCGCTCTTCGCACCGTCTCCAGCAAAACCGAAATCACCGCTGCCGGCGACGGGCCTGATCGTGGTCGTCAGGCCCCCGTTCGGGCTGTCGATCGGCGGCACCGTCACGTTCACCTTGCGAATTTGATGGCCGTAGGTATCGGCGATGTAGACATCGAATGACAGCACCTGGAAACCCTGATAGATGACGTGGCCGATCGCCACCGCGTACGGGCCCTTCAGTTGTGATTTGCCCAGATCGGTGCCGTCGCCCCCGCTTGCCAACGAACCGTTCCCGGCAAAGACCGATTCGGTGTTGCCCAAAAGGAGCCGGACCACCTGGTTGGTCGGGTCAGCGATGAAGGTATAGCGTCCCAGGACCGCGACCCCAAAGGGCTGCTGGGCGACGTCCGTCGGCTTCCCGGCGGAGGGCGTACCCGCATAGGTCGCCAGTTGTGGCGTCCCTGGCCCAACGGCCGAGGCGGCGGCGGCCAGGGCGGGTTTTGCGGGCGCAGCGGCTGAGGCCGGTATCGGACTCAACGCCATCGCGGGTGCCAGCGCCAGGGCAAAGAGAAGCGTGGAGGATGTTGCCGCCCCGCGGCTCCAGCCGCCCCCCAGCAGGCCCCGTCTCTTCATTCGCTTCCCTCGGCGATTCGGCTTACCCGGCTGCATCATACCTACTTCGAATTACCTTCGCAGCACCAGGTCGTCTGGCTGTGCGCGGCCGAGGGTAACGAAGAAGGGCGCGTCGGCTTCGATCAGCGCGTTGCCCTCACCTGGATTTGCGTCCTGCACGACGGCACGCAGCGTCCGGAAGCCAAGCTCGTCGTGATAGAGGATGAGGACGGGATACTGGAACGTCCCATCGGCGAGCGTCGTGATCTTGCCGATTTTTGGGAACGGCGAGGGAATGTCGGGCGCGCTCCAGTTGAGCAGCGTGATCGGACTGTTGGGCGGAAAGCCGCGACCGACCGCCAGGGTGACGAAGCCAGGCGGACCGATCGGCGGATCGAGCGCGACGGTTCCTTCCGAGCATGGAAGGGTGTAGGTGGCCTGTGCTTCGCGCTGACGGAAGTCGTCGGCGCGCACGATGTGCGTGCCTTCCGCGGGTTCGGTCACCTGGATCTGACGGCTGAACGAGCCGAAGGGATCGGTGCCCGCTTCGAAGCTCTGCGGATGCCCGCCGGGTCCGGCATCGAACGTAATGAGGACTGCGCTGAACGGATTGAAATCGGTGCCGTTCACGGTGATGGTGCTGGTCTGCACCGGAAGAGTTGCGGACTTCCCCCGCGGTGTCGGCGACTTTGGATTGTCGGACGCTTCGGCCACCGCGCCCGCGGGTTGAAAACAGGTGGGCGTCACGGTCAGACTCGCCGGTGATCGAATCGCCGCGGCGGGCGGCCCGGTTTGCAGGTTGATGAAGGGTCGGTTGCTCTTGTGCACTTCGAGCCCGTCACTAAAGGTCGCCTGAACCACATCGGTTCCAGGCACGCTCCCGGAGTTGTAGGAGAGCCTGGCCAGCCCGCTGTTGTCGGTGGTGGCGGTCGCGGTCTTCCCACCATCCGGGCCGCTGAGCACGCGAAGCGTCAGGTCGACTTTGGGAACGCCCTTGCCAGTCCAGCTGGTGACGCCGGCGAGGAACATGACTGTTCTCGGCGCCGTCAGCGTCGCGCTCGCGGTGGTGGTTGGGTTGAGCGTCACCCCCGCCGGAACCAGCGCGATGCGTGTCGCGGGAAACGCACCCGGGAGCGAGACCGTCGTCGCCGACGCGCTATCGCCGAAACTGATGGCGCCGGCCAGACCGGCCACCACTGCGGCGGCCGCCACCCGGAAGCGGCGCATTACTGCGGGTAGGGCTTGGTAGCGTACCCGCTCAACTGGACGGAGGCGGTGCAGGACGACCCGCTGTCGGGCTTGCAGTAGACCGTGATCGTGTTGTCCCTCTGATTCGGCTCTTTCTGCTGGCCGTAGAAGAGCAAAGGCGAGATGTAGTGGAAATCGAGATCGCGGAAGTTCTCCAGGCGCATCGAGAGCAAAACCTCACTGCCACGCCGCAGTTGGATGACGCCGCTGTCGCCATTTGGATTCTCAAAGATGAGGTCGGTGATCGAAACGCCGCCATTGGGGTCGATTTTCAGCACGGAAGTCGTCTCACTCGAGCTGCCGTTGAGCGCGATCCGCGCCGACCACTGGTCGCCGTTAAAGGGATTCGAGCCGGTCGCCAAGCCGTTCGAGGGTGGCGGTGGCTTGCCGGCCGCAGCCGCACTGGCGGCGAGCTGCGCCTTCGCCGCCTGGGATTGGGCCGCCTGGACCTGTGGCGCGACGGCATTCTGCGCGGTGGAAACCAGGGCCGGTTTGAGCAGCGCAAACCAGAGGATCGCCAGGAGCAGTAGCAGGGCGAGCGCGGCGATCGCGACGGGGATCGCCCAAGGGGGAATCAGCCCCGACTGCTGCATCGTCCCGTCGACGGTGATCGTCGGCAGTCCATCCTGGTGGACCATGACCTTGTACGGATTGACCTTGGGAGGACCAACCAGGAATCGCTGACGCGGGCTGACTCGCACGGATGCGAAGCTGGCGGTGCCCGGCTCGGCACTGATGGCCTGTGGCGCAATGGCGAAGTTGAGCTTGCGGTCGGGATCAGCGGCAGTCAGTCGCGCGTTGATGCGGACGTTGCCGCGGTTGTCCAGCGCGAGCTGCGCCCGTGCGCGTGACCGGCCTTTTGCGGTGCGGGGAATCAGTTCAGCGAAGGTGTCATTGAAGGGGCCAACCTCGACGACGCCTTCTTCGACCAGTGAGGCGCGTGCATCCTCCCGAGATTTGACCCGAACCGCAAAAGGAATTGC
>DAIPYJ010000107.1:0-8232 GCA_036782775.1 Candidatus Dormiibacterota bacterium
GCCGATCACCTTGTGCACGATGTCCGAGTCGGTCACATTCTTGTAGGTCTCGGTGTGCTTTCCGCGGTGAAGCCGGTGTGATTTGTCGTAGCCGCGGATGACGGAGATGCTGAGGCTGGCGTCGTAGTGCGCTTCGAGCGCGGTGACCTCGCCATCGATCAATGTCTCGGCGGAGCTCGCGCCTGGCGGCGTGAGTTTGATGACGACGGGCGAGCCGTAGTTGACGCCGAGCTGCCCGAGCACGTCGCGGCCGGGATCGTGGAAGGCGATCATGAACATGTCGGGCAGGTGCTGGTGATGATCGATGACGACCTGCTCGAGCTGCGCATCGAGCTGCCGGGACAGGGGGGTGCCGGCGATGCTGATGTCCGGCCAGATGTGATAGGGCTGCTGCGGCATGGCTTACCTGGTGAGCTCCGCGGCTTCTTCCTGGCTGGGAAGCAACAGGCGCGTCCCGGAGCTGACGCGCAGCGGGTCGTCGATGCCGTTGAACGCCGCCAGCCCTCGCCAGAGGCCGGGCTTGCCGTATTCCTGCTGCGCGATCGACTGCAGCGTGTCCCCCTCGCTTACCAGGTGGGTGCGCCGGGCGTGGATCGCGCCTGAGGTCGGGTTGGTCCCCTTGGGATCGTCGGGGACTTCTTTGAGACTGATGTCGGCGGTCGCACGAACCGGCGTGCCGTCGCTCTTGAACATGATGTACTTGGCCGTTACCGACTCGAGATAGAACTTGCGGTCGGTGAGATGCTTGTTGCCGCCCCAGTTGAAGCTCAGCACTGGGGGTTGCGGCTTTTCGTTGTTCACCGAGCCACTGCTGGGGGTGCACCAGTCGAGCAGCTGGTCGACGCCTTTGACGACGTCTTCGCCCTGTGATCCCCAGCTATCGAAGAAGATCTGCAGGGTGAGCGTTTGCGGATTGCTGCCGAGATAATGGGGCTTGCCGCCCGCCTTGGTGCCCATGCTGCGTTTGGGCGTCTGCCAGTTTCCGCTCTTCTTGACCGAGTACTCGCTCGGATTGAACTGGAAATTGAGAGTGGTGCTGCCGCCTTCTTCCTTGAGGTAGGCCCGCTTCATCCCGCCGGAATCGTCCATCGCTCCTCCTTTACGCCTTCAGGAATCCGTTGTGGGCCAGCTCGAGCGTCTCCATGGCAGTGGCGTTCGATCCAACGTCGAACGATGGTCCGGTCCACTTCAGCGGGTAGACGTCCTGCAGGGTCCAGCTGGCGATCGTCTCGCCCTCCGAATCCAGGGCGGCGATTTCCGCCGTTGGACGATTTCCGTGCGTTTTCAAATGGGTCAGCCAGTCCCGCACCTTCGACGAGTCTTTGTTGAGGACCCGGGTGAGCTTGATGTTCTGATACTTGGCGCGGCCGGGGAGCTTGTGTGTGTAGCCGTTGACCCCACCTTCCTGGTATTCCTTCAGCTCGAACTCGACCGAGAGGCCGTCGCATTTCGACCAGGCGCCCAGGTCGTGCTCACCGTCGACCTGGACTCGGAATCTCAAGACTTGACCGGGCGGATAGTCAACCATGCTTCCTCCTTAGCGCAGATCCGTGAGCAGCCCCGCGCGCTCCCGGTCGATCAGCAACTCGTGACGGAGCTTGACGCGGATCCTGTCGTAGAGCTTGGTGGCCAGGGCGTCGAGGTCGGTGTGATCGGCAGAGCCGGCCGCCGCTGCATGCGCTTCGACTGGCGCAAACCCGGCCGCCTGGACGGAGGGGGCTTCGGCGGCTTGCGTCTGGACGCTCCACTCCTGCTGCGCGCTCCGCTGGATGACCGCAGGGACATTCCCAAAGAACGCCCCCTCAGGTGTCCCGAAGATGGTCCCGCCGAAAGGCGATGGTTGGCCCTGGTCCGGGGCGGCGGAGGAAATGCGCTGGACCGCCGGCGCCGCCTCGCTAAGTCGAGCAACCGGGGCGAGCGGCAAGGGCAACTCCGGATCACTCTTGCCTTCACCCGCTTGCGCTGGATCGCTCGTCATTCCCAACGCTTGCGGGGGGAGGGTTAGGGTGGGGGGCGTCGTCAAGCCGAGGAGGGAGCGGCTCGCCAGCGGCAGCGCGGAAGCCGGAGCGATCGGCCGCGTCGACGCGCCGAGGTCTGGGCTCCGCTGCAAGACTGGCGTCGGCCCATGATCGATGGTCCTCATCACACTCGGCGGCGTATGCATCGGCAAGGTGGACGCCGCCGCCGTCACTAGGGATGGCGCTGAGATGGCCTGTGCTGATTGCGCTGAGACCGCCGGTCGTAAGGGCGCTGAGATCGCCGGTGGCGATGGCGTGCGATTGATGAGTTCGCTGTCGATCGTTTGCACGGTGGCCGCCGGAGTAGTCTCGCGCGATTCAAGCGTCGCAATCGCTGGAGCGACGGAGACCAGCGGCGCGGTTTCGCCATCGCTGTTGGCGGGCTCGTCCAGGGTGGCCGATTGCCGCTGAACGGGCGCTAGGCCATGGCGGGCGGCCAAGGGGAGGGCCGGCAGCTCGGCTGCCGGGGCCTCGGCCGCTTCCCCCGTTTCCCCCGTGGTCGGCGCGCTGAACAATATGGTCGACGCGGCGGCGTCGACCGTCGGCCTCGCGCTGGCGACGTCCGCGGTCGCCGATCGCTGCACTGGGACCTCGGCGTCGGCGTCAACGCCGGGAGGTTCGTTTTCAATCGTGCTGTCGCCCGATTGGGCGGCCTGGCTATCAGGCGTCCGCTGGAGAGCCGGGACCGCGTCGTCTTCGCCCGCCTCCGACTCGCGCTGGATTGGCGTCGATGCGGTCGATGCCATCGATGCCGGTGCTGATGGCTCCACCGATTCCTCGCTGCTATCGACGTCCGGCGGTGCAGCGGTGTCAGCGCCTGCCTCCTCGGCGGCCGATCGCGACACTGTGAGCCCGGGCGTAATCCGAGGCCGCCGTGAGATCGGTGTTGGCGCCGGCGGCGGCGCTTTCTTCGTAATCAGGTAGTCGAGCGCGAACGGCTGGAACTGCGGCGTATCTGCAATGGAATCCGCCTCCATGGTCGGAGCTGGCTGCGGCACGGCGGCTCGCGCGACGGTCGTGCCCGCGTCGAGCTCGAAGCTTCGTTGCACGCTGCTGGCGGTATCGGGAACGCGTGGAATCGGCGCGCCCAGACCGAGACGCCGCGCCTGGCCCAGCGTCAAGCGGGGATACGCGGGCACTTCTGCGGCGGACTCCGTTCCGGCTGCAACCGACTCGGCACTCTCGACCGGTTGTTGGACCGGAGCAGGCGCCTCGAATCTCGATGGCAGCGGCGTCGGCTCAGTTTCCGACGAGACCCGCATCAGCGGCATCGGCGGTCGGGGTTCGGTGGCGGCGGGAAGCCGGCGAATCGGCTCCTCCGTGCGCGAGGCGACCGCATCAAACATCGGCGGCAGCTGGCCTTCATCGACGTCCGGCACAGCGGATTCGCTGCGCACGCGCTGAACGGGACGTTGATGAGAGGCCCGAGACCGTCCGACCAGCTCGGGACCCACATCGCGGGTTTGCGGCCGGACGAAGTCGAGGATGACCCCCGGCGGAGCTTCCAGGGAGACCGAGTGACTGAGCGGCTCGGCGACCGTGCGCGGATCGGCATGCGTTGCCAGGCCGCCGGCGAAGGACGCCGTCTGGACCGTGAGCGGATGATTCGCCACCGTCCGCTGGATCGCTGGAAGCTGCTTCCAGTCGAAGCGAACCTGTGGCAGCGGCGGACCGCCGTCAGGCGGCGGCGCCGGCTGCTTTCGCGAAAACGGCCACACCGGCGCTATTCCTCCGCCGCCTCGCTCAGCCGGCGGTTGATCTTCCCGATTTCCTCGACGAAGCGCTGCCGGATCGGATGCTCGAGGTCGAGGATGTCATCGAGCGGCCAGTGCAGGTGGTAGGCGACGTACGTGACCTCTTCGAAGAGCCGATCCGTCGCGTACGTCGTCATGACCCCCCCAGGCGACCACCTGCCACGTCGACCGAGAACTCGTGCTGGCAGGAGGGACAGGTGACAGCCGCCTGGCTGTGGCCCTCCTGGTTGATCCGACGGTACAGGTCTTGCAGGAAGGCGAGGTCGGACGCGAACAATCCCTCGATGGTCGCCGGCGTGATTGGCGAGATCGTTCCCAACCGCGTCACCACCCGCGAGAGCAGCAGGATGGTCAGGTAGGAATCGTTCTCGCGCACCCGCGGGTCTTGCTGCGGCAGGATTTCGTCGCGCGCGGTCGCCAGCCGCATCACGCCGTCCCGATGGACGGTGCCATTCGAGTCGACAAAGCCGCGAGGCAGGACGAACCCGAACTCCGTGTGGAGGGACGGGGCGGAGGTCGAGCGTTCGACCTCCGCGGTGTTCAGCGTCCGACTCACTTGGTCCGCTCGAAGCTCGTCATGACGATGGTCGCTTCTTCCATGACGACTTCGTTCTTGCCGGCGCCGACGCTGCTGACGTTCAGCTTGGAGCACCAGGCCTCCTTGAAGGTCCACTGCGCCACCGGCGCCATATCACTATCGAGGAACGAGATCGAGCCGCCCTTGCGGGCGTCCTTCATCTTTCCCTGGATCGCGTACTGGTGCCACTTATAGAGGTCCATTGACGCATCCTTGGGGCGCTTGATGGTCAGGGTCGGTGGCTTGGGTGCACCGGCTACCTTCTCGAGAACGTACTTGTCGCCTTTGTTTTGTTTGACTTCCGTGACGTCGACCTCCGAGGTCATGCCGCTGATCTCGGTGAAGCCGATCGTCCCCAGCCCATCGACGTCGAGCATGAAGTTCCGGGCCAGAACTCCTGCATCAGCGCTTAACGGAACACCGCCTGGCATTTACAAATAACCTCCTTTACTCCGTGAGTGACGCGCCGCCAGAGAATTGGGCGATACGGAAGACGACGAACTCCGCCGGTTTGACAGGGGCAACACCAATCTCGACGATCAGTTGGCCGGCGTCGATCGTCTCCGCCGTGTTGTTCTGACCGTCGCACTTGACGAAGAAGGCCTCAGCCGGCGTGCCGCCGAAGAGGGCGCCGTCACGCCAGACGCGCACCAGGAAGGCGTCGATGGTGCGCTTGACCTTGTCCCACAGCTTCTGATCGTTCGGCTCGAAGACGACCCAGTTGGTGCCGCCCAGAATCGAGCCCTCGATGTAGTTGAAGAGCCGGCGGACGTTGATGTAGCGCCAGGAGGGATCGCTCGAGAGCGTGCGCGCGCCCCAGACGCGGATGCCACGGCCGGGGAAGGCACGGATGACGTTGATCCCCTGCGGGTTCAGCTGGTCGTGCTCGCCCTTGGTGACCTGGAGTTCGAGCGAGATGGCGCCGCGAACGACTTCGTTCGCGGGAGCCTTATGCACGCCGCGCGTGTCGTCGTTGCGGGCCCAGATGCCGGCCATATGACCGCTCGGCGGCATGAAGTTCGCCTGGCCCGCCAGCGGGTCGAAGACCTTGACCCACGGCCAGTAAAGGGTCGCGTACTTCGAGTCGTAGCCCGCCTTGTCGACGCGCCACTCGCGGATCTGCTGCGCGTTGAGACCGGGAGGCGCATCGAGAATCGCGACGCGGTCGCCCATCAGCTCGCAGTGGGCGATCATGGCCAGCTGGACGGCCTTGACCTGGTCGGCGTCGATCGCGCCGCGCTGGTAGGCGGCCATCAGGTCGGGCACGCACAGCATGGTGACGGTGTCGATTGCCTCGAGGCCGGCGAATCCGGTGCGGTCGGCGCTGTTGCCCACGTACTCATCGGGAGTGACGCGAGCTGGCTTAGTGGCGCCGCCGCCCTGAAGCGTAACCTTGCCCGGGGCGGGGACCTTCTCCAGTGCGCCGGCGGTCCCGATCTCCTCGAGCTGGATTAGCTTCGACGCGGCCTTGACGGCTGTCAGGACGTTGCTCTTGCCCTTCTTGGAAGTGACGTTGTCGTACTCTTCGCGATCCTTGCCGCGCGTGATGATCAGCTTGAAGGTGTCTTCGGCCGGCTGGGAGGCTTCCGCGACCTCGACCTGAATGTCGTTCCCCGGCTGACCGCCTTCGAGCGCCAGCACCCGGTAGCCGCTCAAGGATTTGTCCTTCGCGCTGGGCAGTTCCGCCATCGCGGCTGGTGCATGGCCGTCCGCGCCGATACGCACGATATACGCGGACCCGCCGCCGTTCAGGAAATAGCCATAGACGGAATGCGCGAGATATGAGCCTTCGATGAACCCGCCGAATTGGTTGGCAAACTGGGCCCAGTTGGTGACCAGTGTCGGTTGATTGACCGGCCCCTTTTCGGCCAGCCCGACGAACGCGGCCGTCGCCGTCCCGACACCCTCAATGGGTCTCGATCCGGCTTCGACCTCCTCGACGTATACACCTGGTGACAGGTAATTGGGCATGCGCGACCTCCTCCTGTGAATTGCTGTCAGGAACGATCGGAGCGTCGCATCAGGGCGAGATGCGAACAAGTAGCGAGGGGGCCAGTGATGGGGTAAGCGGCGATGCCCGAAAGAACCCGAGCTCGAGCGTTGGATTGCCCGTTCAGGCACGACGTTCACCCCAACGACTGCCCCGGCGCGACTTGCCGCTGGGCGCCGCCGCCCCGACCCTTGAAGGCAATGATCCAGGAGGTGGATGAGTCCCTTCGCGCCCTCGTCAAGCGAGAGGCACTGAACGGATCGAAAGCCGAGATCGCGTTTGACGCGCCAAACCGCGACTGGGCGTCCCGGCGCAACGCGCCAACCGTCGACCTCTACCTCTACGACGTCCGCGAAGATCTCGAACGCCGCGAGACCTTCCTCCAGGACTTCCGGGGAAGCGACGGTTTCGTTGTCTCCCGGCGGCCACCGCCGCGGCGCTTCAAACTCTCCTACCTGGTCACCGCCTGGACGCAGCGGCCCGAAGACGAACACCGCCTGCTGTCCACGCTGCTTGGCTGTTTTCTCTCGCACCAGCGAATTCCGTCCGAGCTGCTCGTTGGATCGCTCGCCGAGCTGGGGGAGAGGGTGCTGATTTCGATCGCGATGCCCCCGCCGCAGGACCGGTCGATCTCCGACGTCTGGTCGGCGCTGGGTGGCGAGCTCAAGCCGTCGCTCGACCTCGTCATCAATGCGCCCTTCGTGGTCAAGGTCGAGCAAAAACCCGGCCCGCCCGTGCTCGAGGAGCCAAAGTTCTCCTTTGGGCGGCTGGACGGCGAGGCAGAGGCGGCAGGCGGCAAGGGCGCCAGGGCGAAACGGATCGCGCAAGCGGCCAAGCCCGTCGTCAGTGCCGGCGAGTCAAGGCTGAAAGAAGGACGGCTGAAGCCTGGTGAGCCGCTCAACAAACCGGGCGTTGTCCCGGCGCAGGACGAGTTGGTCCGGTCCGGCAAAGAGCGGCAGCCCGGCCGCATCTTCCGCATTCGCGGCGTCGACCGCTCGTAGATGGCCGACGCCTCGCTGAGCCATGTGCTCGGCCGGCTCGAGCTGATCGAGGCGCGGGTCAAATCCGCAGTCGCCCGTCGACGCCTCTCGGATCCGGAGACCGACGACCGGTTTCGCGGGCTCTACATCTCCCCGGCGCACGTCGACAGGTTGCTCGCCGCTCGGGAGGCGGTGGCACCCGATCGAGAGGCCGAGGCTCGCCTGGCAGAAGTCGAGGCGGCTGCTGATGCGGCGGAACGCCAGGGTGCGCAACTCCGACTGCGGCGCCTGACCTCGAGCTTTGGCTTGGAGCCGATCGACGTGGAGTTGCTGCTCATCGCCATGGCGCCCGATGTCGATGCCCGCTTCGAGCGCCTCTACGGCTACCTGCAGGACGATGTCTCCCGTCGTCGAGCCAGCATCGGGCTCTGTATCGAGCTCTGTGGTTTGTCGCCGGGAAGCGCCTACGCGCGGAGCCGCCTTGCGTCCGGCGCGCCGCTCGTCGACAACTACCTCGTCCTGATCGAGGATGGCGAGCGGCCGTTTCTGACGCGATCGCTCCGCGTCCCCGACCGGGTGGCGGGGCATTTGCTCGGAAGCGATCGGGTCGATCCGGTCATCGAGGCGCTGACTTACGTTCCGGCCAAGGGCACCCAGGAGCACGCTGCGCTCTTACTCCGCTGGTTGGAGCGAAATGACGGTCGGCTTGGCTACGTGCGGGAGCATCCCGGGACGTCGGGCGCGGCGATCGCCTCGAGGGGCGTGGCGGATCGCCTCGCTCGGCGACTACCTGAACGACCATTTCGTGTCGTCGTATCAAAAAGTCGGCACGTTCCAAGTGGTTGGCGGCCGCAAACAGGGCGGCAACGTCGCCAGCTACTTCTGCACCCCCGACGGCCGGGTCCTGCACCTG
>DAIPYJ010000108.1:0-4241 GCA_036782775.1 Candidatus Dormiibacterota bacterium
GACACCGACTTTCACCCGGTGGGCCGCGAACGCCGGCACGCGGGAGAGCTGGTCGAGCGACGTCCGATCCGGATTGGGCGGAACACCTGGATCCAGGGCAAGGCGACGGTTCTCAAGGGCGTCACGATTGGCGATGGGGCCACGGTTCGCTGGGGGGCTCTGGTGGCCGGCGAGGTTGCGCCCGGCTCAGTGGTTGTTGGGAATCCGGCGGTCAGGGTTGCGGAAGACGATTGATCGTCAGGCGCTGACGACGGCGCCCTGGATGTTGCAGTAGGTGTTCTTCACCTGGTTGCCCAGCACGATCAGCGTGATCAGCACCACGATGACCACCAGGCACATGATCAGCGAGTACTCGATCAGGGCCTGGCCATGCTCGGTGTCACGCCAGCCGATCAAGCTTCGAATGCGGGCCGCCAAAATGGTGACCATTGCTTACTTTCTCCCGCACAACGGCGGGCCTGGCCCGAGTATGCGCGCTAAAACGCGTTACCGCCCGGCTCTCAAACGGGTCGTGCCGGAATCGTGGCCGGCTTGTGACCTTAGCGGGCGGTCGAACGCTGGACGAGATAGGTCACGACGGCCAGATACTCTTCCGAGTCTGCCGAACCGACCCACCGGGTCTCGTCGGTGCTCCGACCGAAGAGGGCGAACAGCTCGCTGAGCGTGAGTTTCTCTGACATAATCACTAACCTGATACTGAGTTGATAGCTAATCTAACAGAGATACTATCACAAACTTAGCAGAACCCGCCGCAGCGCTACCGCGGATTGTTCCGCTGTACCAGGTAAAGGACGACGGCCAGGTATTCTTGCGAATCCGCGGAGGCCACCCAGCGGGTGTCCTCGGCCTGGCGGCCGAAGAGGCTGAAAACGTCCGACATGGTGAGTCGCTGAGGCTCTTCGAGCATGGCTTCGTCCCTGATGCACGTGAAACGGCCCTGCCACGGCTAACCTTTCACGCAGAGTGACAGGGATGCCACGAACTGGCGTGAAGCGCCCAACGACTTCGAACGGGAATGCGCCCCGATAGAATCGCGCCAACCTGAAAGCCTCAAACGATCGGACGCCGTTCGCGACTGCGGCGTCCGAAGAGCTCCAAGCCGTCTTTCGCAACGCGGGCGAGCCGGCCTACCGTGCCGAGCAAGCGCAACGCTGGTTCTGGCAGCAGTTGGCGCCCTCATTCGAGGCGATGCGGACGCTGTCCGCGAGGGCGCGAGCCGTCCTCGAAGAGTCTTTCGTCCCCTCCAGCCTCGATGTCAGGATCCGCCGGTCGGCGGACGGAGGCCAAACGGCAAAGTACCTATTCAACCTCCGGGATGGCCGGACCATCGAGACCGTGCTCATGCACTACCCGGCGACCAGTACCTCCCGGGCTCGGACCACCGTCTGCGTCAGCTCGCAGGTCGGATGCCCGATCGGGTGCCGCTTCTGCGCCACCGGCCAGTCGGGCTTCGACCGCAACCTGACCGAGGCCGAGATCGTCGATCAGTTCCTCGCCATCAGCCGCGAGCTCGCCGCATCCCAGCGCAACCTGACCAACGTCGTCTTCATGGGCATGGGGGAGCCGATGAACAACTACGCCGCTGTGGTCGCCGCCGTTCGGCGCTGGGCAGACCCGAAGACCCTCAACTTCAGTCCGCGCCGGGTGACGATTTCGACCATCGGGCTGGTGCCGTTTATCGAACGCCTCAGCGCCGAAGGGCTGCCCGTCAACCTGGCGATCTCGCTGCACGCCCCGGACGATGCCCTTCGCAGTGACCTGATCCCGGTCAATCGGAAGTATCCGATCGCCGCCGTGGTTGCCGCGGCTCGCGCGCATTCCGAGCGAACCCGACGGCGGACGAGTTACGAGTACGTCCTCCTCGAGGGCGTTAACGACAGCCTCGACCAGGCGAAGCAGCTCGCCCGGCTCGTCAAACACCCGCGCAGCCACGTCAATCTGATCCCCATGAACCGGGTCGAGGGAAGTCCTTTCGCGCCGCCGGCAAAGGCCCGAATCCAGGCGTTTCAGGGCGTCCTCCACGCGGCAGGGATCTCGACCACGGTTCGCGCCACCCGTGGCCTCGATATCGACGCCGCCTGCGGCCAGCTGCGAGCCCGGCAGTTGAAACCGGTCTTGTCTCCGGCGTGATGCCGGCACGCCTGCAGGGCATCTTCTTCGATGTGGGCAATACCCTCGTGGTCGAGGAACCGGGTCTGCACCTCTGGGAGATGCAGCTCGAGCCGATGGCCGGCGCCCTTGAAACCTTGACCGCCCTTCACGGCCGCTACCGCCTGGGGGTGATCTCCAACACCGTCGGCTCGGGCGACGCGGAGGTCGCAGACGTCCTCGCACAGGTCGGGCTGCGGACCTTGATTGACGCGCTGGTCACCTCCCGCGACTTCGGCCGGGCGAAACCGGACCCGGCGATCTACGCCGAGGCCGCCCGGCGGCTGGGCGTCCCGCTCGAGCAAACCTGCATGGTCGGGGATCGGCTCGACACCGATGTCGCGGGCGCGCTCCGCGCAGGCATCGCCGCCATCTGGTTGCAGCATCCCGGTGCTGTTCCCATCGATGGCATTACGCCTACCCACGTAATCACCCAACTCTCCGACTTGGCCGCCTGGCTAGAAACGAAAGGAGCGCCAGCGTAGCGCCGATATACTCAGGACGCTCCATGAAACGGCTGCTTGCAAGCATGGCCATCGTGGTCGCGGTTGCGGCCTGCGGCTCGCCGCTGGCAAAGCCGGAAACGCCGCAGCAGGCGCTCGCTTCTGCGGCGCAACGAGCGGCGCAGCTGAAGTCGGCAAAGTTCGATTTCCAGGGGAATGTCGCGATGACGTTCCCTCCCGCGATGGCGCAGCAGCTCGGGGGCCTGGCCAGCAACGGCTCGCTCGCCGTGAATATCAGCGGCAATGGCGAAGCCCAATTTCCCGATCGCTACCACGCCGCGGCTACCGTCAAGATGTCGAGCTTCTCGCTCGCCAGCGAGGTGATCGTTGCCAACGGCCAGGCCTACGTCAAGAACCCCCTGACCGGTAAATGGCAGACCAACCCGGCCGGCTCCGGCCTCACGGATCAGCTCGGTCAGCCCGATCCGCTGACGTATGAGCAGCTCCTGAAGAACGTCAAGTCGATCAAGGACCTGGGAGACACCACGCTCAATGGCACGGCGGTGCACCATTACCAGCTGACGCCAGATACCGCGAAGCTGGAGGCGAGCTTGAACAGCAGCAGCACCAAGAACCCGCAGGCGCTCGCTGCGCTCAAGCAAGTCCTCGACAGTGGCACGATGACGACCGAGGTCTGGTTTGGCAAAGATGACCACCTCGTTCGCCGGCTCGCGACCGACTCGGACTACACCATCGACCTGAGCCAATTGCTGGGCTCGCTGGGTGCCGGGTCGGCGACCTCAGGCGCCAGGCTGCCGGCCGGATCGACGATTCACGCGGTGGCCCACGTCGTGATCAACTACCACGACTTCGATTCGCCGGTGTCGATTACCGTTCCCGCCGTCGGCTAGTGCTGATCGCGCCGTCGCTGCTGTCAGCCGACTTCAGCCGGCTGGGCGAGGAGGTGGCGGCTCTCGAGGCCGCCGGAGCCGACTGGGTCCACTTCGACGTCATGGACGGCCATTTCGTCCCGCCGATCACCATTGGTCCCCGCACGGTCGAGCACTGCCGGCGCTATGCCAAGCTGCCCTTCGACGTTCACCTCATGATCGAAAACCCCGAGCGCTATGTCGAGGCCTTCCGTGACGCTGGCGCCAACACGGTGTCGGTCCACGTCGAAGCGACTCGCCACATCCACCGCGTCCTCGACGACATCCGCAAGGCCGGCTTGAAGCCGGGCGTCTGCATCAATCCCGGCAGTCCGCTGGTCCTGCTGGAGCCCGTGCTGAAGGACGCCGACCTGCTGGTGATGATGTGCGTCAACCCCGGTTGGGGCGGCCAACATTTCATCGACGGCAGCCTGGAGCGGATCAAGGCCGCCCGGGCGTTGCGGGATCGGCTCAACCCCCGACTGGACGTCGAGATCGACGGCGGCGTCACCGCCGAGACCGGCCAGCAATCGGTGAAGGCCGGCGCCACCGTGCTGGTCGCCGGCAACTTCGTCTACACCCATCCACAGGGAAAGAAAGCCGCGATCGATCAGCTTCGCTGAGGCCATTTCCCCTCCCCCCACGCAGTGGGGGGAGGGTCAGGGAGGGGGGCCATACAACCCTCCCCCGTTCGCTGGCGGATCATTCCCTCCCCCCGCTT
>DAIPYJ010000108.1:4251-8006 GCA_036782775.1 Candidatus Dormiibacterota bacterium
GGTGGAGGTACATCGACTGGATGCCGACCCGGCCGGGGCCGGTGAAGCGGTTCCAGATCAGGTTGCCGCTACCGCCGAAGATCCCGGTCTTCAGGCCGAAGACCTGGACGTCCATCCGCACGCTCTCGTCGCGATAGACCCAGCCACCGGGCTCGACGTCGATCTGCTCATTGGGGCCCAGCACCTTTTCGAAGACGTTGCCGTAGCCGTGCAGCCAGAGGACCCCGGTCTGGTGGCTGGCGCTGAAGCGGTCAACGAAGAAGCCTGTCGAGCCGAAGAGCATGTTGCTGACGCCTTTGACCCGGTTGAAGGTGTATTCGAGATTGCCGGTCGCGGCCAGGAACTGGTGCTCCCGCACCAGGACCGAGCTCCCCGCTGCCAGGTGGAGCGAAAACAGCTGGCCCGCGCCGTCCCGCGAGAAGGCGATCTCGCCCGGGCCCTGCGCTTCCGTCAGGAAGATGGGCATTCCGGCGACCATTCGCTTGAACGCGCCCTTCATCGAACGAATCCCGATGTTGAGGGCGGGATCCTTCCAGAGCACGACGTGATGCTCGAAGAAGACGGGGACGCTGCCATCCAGCCAGATGTGAAGCACGGGGACCAGGTCGCCATCGACCCGATAGTGAATGCCGGGCGCCTGGGCGTTCTCCACGCTCGACGGCAGGAGCTGGGGCGGATTTTGCATGACGGACTCCTTTCTCCGGCCCGGTGCTGGAATTCCGCCGGCCGGAAGTTACACCCCTGTGACGGTCACCGCCCTGCGCTCCCTGCGGATCGCGAGCATTCGGATCCCGGGCGGGTTGCGCCTGGCGCACATCGCGATCACCCTCCTCGTCAGTTTGGTGGGCATGGTGGCGTTCCTCCATGTTCCGCCCTTCATGGCGGCCGGCGCCGACCTGACCGACAGTGCTCAGGGTGAATACGCGCAAAACATCTGGCAGGAGGTCCAGACCAGCCTGGCGCTGGTCGCCCTGGTCCTCCCCTGGCTCGTGTACGCCCTGCTCTGGCCCGGCGCTGCCTGGGGTCGGCGCATCCTGCTCGTGGTTTCGACCGCAGCGGTCGTGTTCACCACCTACCTGGCCCTCGCCAGCGCCCAGAGCTACACGGCGTTGCCCCGGCAGATCACCGGCGTGGTCGCGCAACTCCAGGGTCGGAGTATCAGGCTGCAGGGAGAGGGCAGCTACTACCTGGTCATCAGCGACGCCCAGCTCCGGGCGGACGAAGGCTGGCTTCGGCCGGGAGCACAGGTGCTGCTCTGGGTTTCACCCCGGGGGCATGTCGGCGCGGTCGAACGGACCCTTCTGGGAGACTAGGCCGACTTGGCCTGGGTGCGCAGGCAGCGCGTGCAGACCAGCGCCGTCTCCTGCCGGCCCTCGATCGTGACTCGCGCCTTGTGGAGATTGGGCATGAAGCGGCGCTTGGTGCGCACCTTCGAGTGGCTCACGTTGTGCCCGTACTGGGGCCCTTTTCCGCAGATTGCGCAGCGTTGTGCCATGGTATTCAGGGGATTCAACGCCTCCAAAGCCTTCGCGTATGATGGAGGCGAACTCAGCGTCACATAGTAGCACACAGGCGGGGAACGCCCGCCGCCCTTGATCTAAGCATGGATTCCAAGACGAAGGCCAACCCGCCTCGAACCGGGAAGCCGCCGAGGACGCTGATCCAGGCGCGCGACCTCGGCCGGATCGAGGTGTCGCGCCATGTGGTGGCGACCATCGCCGGGCACGCGGCCACCGGCTGTTACGGCGTCGTCGGGATGGCCGCTCGCGGGCTCCGCGACGGCCTGGCCGAGCGCCTGCACCGCGACAAGCTGCATCGCGGCGTCGACGTCGAAGTCCGGGAGGACGGGATCGCCGTCTCGCTCTACGTCATCGTCGAATACGGGACCCGGGTGTCGGAGGTCGCCAACAACCTATCTAATGCGGTCCGTTACTCGGTCGAACGGACGCTCGGGCTGCCCGTGATCGAGGTCAACGTCAGCGTCCAGGGCATCCACGTCAGCGGCGGCTGACCCTGACCTCACCCGCCGACGCGCCGCCCGTGCCGATCACCGAATGCGATGGCCGCCTCTTCAAAGAGGCGCTGCTCGGTTCCCTTGCCTGGCTGACCCTCAATCGGGACGAGGTCGACGCCCTCAACGTCTTTCCCGTTCCGGACGGGGACACCGGCACCAACATGCTGCTCACCCTGCAGTCGGCGGTCGAGGATATTCGCGAGCTCGACCATGCCGACCTCGGTTCGATGGCCAAACGGGCGTCCCACGGCGCGCTGATGGGAGCCCGTGGCAATTCGGGCGTGATCCTCTCCCAGATCCTGCGGGGCTTCTGCGAGGGCATCGGACCGCGGGCGGCCGTTGACGGCCAGGGCCTGGCGGAGGCGTTTAGCCGCGGAGCGGAGGTGGCCTACCGGGCGGTCATGAAGCCGACCGAAGGGACGATGCTGACGGTCGCTCGGGAGGCGGCACGCGCCGCCCAGGCCAAAGCCGGTCAAAACGGCGACCTGACCGAGGTCGTAAAGTCGGCCGCCGAGGCCGCGGCGGCCGCCGTCGAACGCACGCCGGAACAGCTTCCGATTCTCAAACAGGCGGGCGTGATCGATGCCGGCGGTTTCGGCCTGCAGTTGATCCTCGAGGGTTTCCTCAGGCGAATGCAGGGCGAGAGGCTGGAGTCCTTCGAGCGTCCGACGGTCCAGCATGCCCGGCCGAAGACGATCGAGGCGCCCAGCGCGGGCTGGGGCTACTGCACCGAGTTCATCATCAACGGCAAGGACCTCTCTGTCGACGCCGTCCGCACCGAGCTCCAGCGGCACGGCGACTCAACGCTCATCGTCGGCGATGAGGCAGCCATCAAGGTCCACATCCACACCCAGGAGCCGGCGTCGGTGATCGGCTACGCCAGCGGGGTCGGCACGCTGACGCGCCTCAAGGTCGACGACATGTCCTCGCAGCATCACCGGCTGCAGGGGGAAGGCGTTCGGCGGCCTTCGAGCACCAAGCACCTCGCCCTGGTGGCTGTGGCCAGCGGCGACGGATTCCGCCGAATCCTCGAGAGCCTGGGCGTCGACTCGGTCGTGGGCGGTGGTCAGACGATGAACCCCTCGACCCAGGACATCCTGGCCGCGGTTGAGTCGGTGCCCTCCAGCGACGTGCTGGTCCTGCCCAACAACGGGAACGTGGTGATGACCGCCCAACAGGCGAGCGAACTGACGCACAAGCGGGTGCGCGTGGTGCCGTCCCGCAGCCTTCCCCAGGGAATCGCCGCGCTCTTTGCCTTCGATTTCAGCGCCGACCTCGAAGCGAACGCCAATGCCATGTCCCACGCCCTCAAGCAGGTCAAGACGATCGAGGTCACCCGCGCGGTCAGGGCCAGCGAGGTCGATGGCCTCAAGGTTGCCGAGCAGGATGTCATCGGCCTGCTCGATGACAAGCTCGTCGAGAAAGGAGCGACGCCCGAGGAGGTGGTCCGGCTGGTGTTGAAGCGCATCGATCCGAAGCAGGTCGGCACGATCACGATCTATGCCGGCGCTGACGTCGGTGAAGCCGACCGGGAAGCGCTCTCCAAAGCCCTCGCTAAGGAGTATCCGCAGGCCTCCATCGAGCTACAGTCCGGCGAGCAGGCGCTGTATCCATACATCGTCGCCGTCGAATAAAACCAATTCCCCCAACCCCGCTCACGGGCGGGTCATTCCCTCCCCCGCTTGCGGGGGGAGGGTAGGGAGGGGGGCTAGATCAGCTGCAGCAGGTTTGCGACGACGGC
>DAIPYJ010000109.1:0-7578 GCA_036782775.1 Candidatus Dormiibacterota bacterium
CCGGAATTCGTCGCCGACGGGCCAAGAAATCGCGCGGCCAGTGCCTCGGATGCGTCGCGGTCGGCTTGTTCCATCACCCGCGCGTAGAGACCGAGCGTCATCCGGACATCGGAGTGCCCGAGGCGCTGTTGCGCGGTCTTCACGTCGACCCCTTCAGCGATCATCACGGTGGCATTCGCCCGGCGGAGGTCGTGGAACCCCGCTCCTTCGCAACCGGCCTTGGAGCATGCCGGTAGCCACACCCGGGTTCGCCAGTTCGAGTAATGAAGCGGTCCGCCCTTGCCGTCGCCGAAGACGAAGGCCTCCGAGTCGGCCTCGGTCAGCCCTCGTGCTCTCAGGTTGGCTCGGAGCATTTCCGACAGGGCGTCTGGCATCGGGATCCTCCTCAGACCGGCCCTCGACTTCGGAGCCCCGCTCACGAGCCGGCCGTGCCGACCACGGGTGACGGCCTCGGCCACGACGAGGGTGCGGTTGTCGAAGTCGATCCGGCCGATACGGAGCCCGGCCACCTCCGACCACCGCAGGCCCAGCAGGGCGCCGAGCCACACGATCGGGCGGTCGTCGGGATCCATGGCGTCGGCGATGGCGGCCACCTCGGTCGGGGAGAGCAGCCTGCTCCGAGCTTCGACGACCCGGGGCAGCTTGATTCCCCGGCATGGGCTTCGAGCGATCAGATCGTTGGCCACTGCGTAGGCGAGCATGGCCCGCAGGACGCCGTAGTGCCGGCGCACCGTCCGAGGGGCGATCCGCGACGTCCAGTCGTTGACGAGGGCTTGGACGTCGGTGGGGGAGATAGCCCCGACTTCCCGATGGCCGATCGCCGGCAGGATCCATTGGCGCAGGGCGTGCTCGTCGGCTGCCCACGTCGTCTGGCGCTTGGCGGGGTTCGACTCGAGCCAGCTGCGGGCGACCAGCTCCACGCTTCGGCGACCGCTGCGAGGATCGGCGAGCATTCCTCGGAGGCGGTCGGCCTGGGCGATTGCTGCGAAGGCGTCGGCGTCCCGGCGCCGCCGGAAGGTCTTGGTGACGACGCGCTCGCCGAAGTGGATGCGGACGTCGTAGCGAGCCTCGCCGTCCTCGGTGGTTCTCTTGACGATCTGCGCCACGAAGAGCTCCATCGGCCCATGAGGGCGGAGGTCCGCATTGGTGGCGCACTCAACTGGTCCGAGGGACCCTCAGGCGAAGCGCGCGATCGCCAGGTGCCAGTATGGCACCGGGGTGTTCGGCGAGTGACTCCGTCAGACGGCTCCGGGTGTCGCCGACTCGGCGGACCATGATGGACGACCGGCACTGATGTGCATCAGGTGTCCTGTTTGGACGCCTCTTGCGTGGACGCCGACGGATTCCCTTCGTCGACGTTCGGAGCTCCGAGGAGGCCGCCCCCACTGACACACGCCGCCCGCTCGGCCAGCCCTAGACAGCCGCTCGGTCGCTCTGGTGCTTCGTTCCGCAAGTGACCTCGTCCACCCTCGGCCCCCTTGGGATTGGCGACCGTAGCGGCCGCTGCCGAGTCTCATGGCCGTCACCAGGCACGGCCCCGCCTGGAAGCCGGGCGCACCGGGCTAGCCGGCGCGCCTCCGCCCAAGGGCTGGCGCCAATACCTCTTCGGGGCTCTCGGCGCCGTGACTGCAGGTGAGACAACCCAGGTCGCACATCGGGACTATCGAGGAACTCCTCGCCGCAGTCCTCGCCGCCGGCCAGATCCCTCGCCGCAGTCCTCGCCGCCCCACGTCATAGGTTCCGACGTGCGCCTGTCGCCCGATTCGCTCCCTGGCTACCGCAGGCGCCCAGCCAACCAAGTCGCCATCGATTCCTCGTCGCTTTCACCTGCCGCAACGGCCACCATCTGCGCCACAGCATCATTGATTGTGACGTCCAGGCTGTGGCCATTGAGTTCGCAGAACATGTTGAGACATCCCCACGCGAGACGCTTGTTTCCGTCTGGAAGTGGGTGATTCCGAGCCACCCGCACAGCCAACACGGCTGCCTTCTCGATGAACAGCGGATAGAACTCCTGGCCTCCGAAGCTCGCCTCAGGAGCATGCAAGGCAGAATCGAGCAGATCGATCCGCCCAGACTTGGACAGGACATCCGCGTCGATCCCTGTGACCGCCTCGGCGATCACCAAAGCCTCTGCCAGAGTGAGGTACCTCACCGAGCGAGCCGGTCGAGGATCTCCTTGTCGCGCTTGGTGATCTCTCGGAGGCGAGCCATGAACTCCTTGTCCTTCTTGACCCGCTGGATCTCGGAGGCGAGGGCGTCCAGCACCACCGTGTTCACACTCACTCCTCGGCCGCGGGCGACGGCCTCCACCTGATCCGCAAGGTCCTCGGGCATCCTCACAGTGGTCACCTTCCGAGCCATGCCATCATGATAGCACGCGACCATGTCCCGGCAGCGCCTCCCGCTTACTCAGCGTCACATCGGCTCCGGTCGATAGTGCCCCCTCCGGCATGATCCCGGTCGGGGGTGGCCGCTCGGGCCCATCCCAGTGCCGGCATTATGTGGGCCATCCGGGGTTTGCTGGTCCTGGAGTATTGCCTTGTCAGTCCTTGGCTGCCCCCTCGAGGTCTTCGAGCAGCTCGCTGTAGAGCTTCTGACGGCCGCTCTGGCCCTTCTTGGTGGCGTCCGCGAGCTGGCGACGAAGCGTCGGACGGAACTCCACCGTTGTGGAGAAGTACGTGCAGGTCTCACAGATCGTCTCGAAGGCACAGTCGAGATCGACCGGGCGGGTGCAGTAGCCGTTTCCGAGCATCCGATGGTGTTCTTTTCGAAGCCGGCGCATGTTCGGGCCCTCGGCGTCGGCCGGGAGCGGGGCCTTGTTGTAGAGCGCCTCCACCTTCTCTGAGACCGAGAAGTACTCATCCGCGACGGTGCGATCGGCGATGCGGGCGTAGTGCATCGTCATGTACATCGAGCGGTGACCCAGAAGGGCGGCGATGGCTTCGAGGCTCATGCCTCGGTTCACGGCCTGGGTGGCCACCGTGTGGCGAAGCTGATGCGGATGGACGTGTCCGATCCCCGCCTTTCGGGCACATCGGTTGCACATGCGGGCCACGGCGTGGCGGTTGAGCGGCCTGCCCTCATTGGTGAGCAGCAGCCTGTCCACACCACAGTCGGGGTCCCTCGACCACTCCTCGAGGAGCTCGACGAGTTGAGGATGCAGTGGGATGTAGCGGTCGTTGTGGAGCTTTCCCACCGGGATCCGAAGCCAGTGACCCTCTCCGATCTGGACCATGGCGTCGGCTTCGAGCGAACAGAGCTCCCCGACGCGCATACCGGTGCGGCCGAGGAGCTCCATGCACACCCGAAGGAGAAGCCTCGGCTCACTTCGAGCCACCCGCATGAAGGCCGCGAAGCTGGCGTCATCTAGGAACTTCGGAAGTGCTTCGTCCCTCTTCGGCAGGTCCCCGGCGAAGATGAGCGCTCGGGTCGGAGCGTCCTCCCAGCCCCACTCCATGATCCGCTCAAGGAACATCCGCAGCGTCGACAGCCTTCGGCGCACGGTGGCCGGCTTGAGCCCCTTGGTGGCGAGATGCAGCTTGTGGGCCTCGATGTGGCGACGGCAGAGGTCTCCGGCGCCCTCCACCTCCCGGTGGTGCTCGGCGATGAAAGAAGCGAACAGGTGCAGGTCGCTTCCGAAGGATCTGATGGTCTGAGGCCGCAAAGACAGCGCCATTTGGGCCAAATAGTCGTCAATGGTCTCGACGAGCGTCCGACGGATCGGCTCTGGAAATGCACTCATCGGACGGCTGCCAGGGCTTGGGCGTCGATGGCTTCCGAAGCCCGGCGGTATTCGCCGGCCAGCCAGTCATCGGCCAAGTGCAGATACAACCGGGTGGTCTCGACCGAGGCGTGGCCCGCTTGGGCCTGGACGGCCTCGAGCGCCATGCCCGCTTCCCGAAGGCGGGTGAGACAGGTATGGCGCAGCTCGTGGCAAGTGCCGTGGGCGAGGCCGCTTCGCTCCTTGGCGCGCTCGATGATCCGGTCGAGGCCATAAGCAGATAGGGGTTGTCCTCGCCGCGGCCCTTTCATGACGACAAAGACGTGATCGGTGGTGGCCTCGGGCGGTCGCTCGTCATCCAGGTAGCTCGCCAGAGAAGCGAAGAAGCGGTTCGAGACGGGCACCACCCGCTGGCGTCCGCCCTTGCCGTTGGCGACGAACACCTTGCGCTCGGCGACCTGAAGGTCTTTGAGGCGAAGACCCAGCACTTCGCAGCGGCGCAAGCCGCCGAGGACCATGGCTTCGACCATGGCCCGGTCCCGGGCGGTGAGAAGCCCCGACATCAAGGCATCGACCTCTTGGGGTTCGAGGATCCGAGGAAGAAGCCTCGGTGTGCGCACGAGAGGAGTTGCTCTGCCGCCGTTTCTTCGGGACCGGCGATTGATGAGGCCCCTGGGGACCGGGGAGCTGGTCACGCCGCAGTCGCCTCGCACGATCAGATAGGCGAAGAAGCCTGAGATCGATGACAGCCGCCGGGCGATGGTGCGGGTGGACAGCCCTGATCCGCCGTCGGAGATGCGCACGACCTTGGAGCTCACTCGTGGCGCCCGCTGAGCGGCGACGAAGTTGACGATGTCTCTTGCCGTGACCTCCGAGGGCTCCTTCTGGGCCCATGACAGGAAGACCTTCAGGTCGAAGGCGGTCGCCACCACCGTGTTGAGGCGGGCCCTTCCGCCGAGGAAGATCAGGTAGTCGTCTGCGAACTCGTGGCCGATCCGCACCACCGGGTGGCCGGCGGCTGGGAGCTCCTGCCGCACCGAGAGGTCCATCTGAGGGTCTCCTTCCGCTGGGAAGGCCCCACCATGGAGGCGGGGTCAGCCCAGCTGGGGGATGGCCCACATATCACGCATACTCGGACGGTTAGCTCCAAGCAAGCATGATGGGGCGATGGCCATGGCCCGAGGGAGCTTCTTCCCTGTAGCGATCCTGTCGTGCGGACTTGTTGTCGTGAGCTGTAGCACCTCCACAGCCAACCAGCAGGTTGTCCTACATCCGCATCCGGCCGTCACAAGGCTGGCCTCCGTTGCGTGCTTTGGATCACGCTGCCTGACTTTCGGATCGGGCTACGGACGCTCTTTTGCTTTCGTCAGTCAGAATGGGGGCGAGCGGTGGGCACAGCTACCGCTACCCGAGGCATCTCAGGTCACGGACCTGTCCTGTCCTCAGCAGGACGCCTGCTGGGTTACGGGGAGTACGAACTCGCCAAGCCGTCCCAACGTCCTGCTTTTGAGCCACGACTTCGGTAGTACGTTTACATCGGAAGCAGTGCCGTCTGACGTGCAGGTCTTCAGCTCAGTCGCCTGCTCAAGTCGATCCACATGTGTCGCAGCCGGGCTGACCGCACCCACATCGCCAAGTGCACCCTCAGCGAGAGGCGTTACATGGCGAACTAGTGACTCGGGCGATCATTGGAGCGAGGACTATCTCCCTGGTTCGTTCATTTCGCTGGATTCTTTGGACTGTGTGAATGCGATGGCTTGCGTCATCGGCGGAAGCATCCCAGTTGCCGGAAGCGTTGACAGTGTTCCAACCCTCCTCTTCACCACAGATGGAGGTGTGACCTGGACGCCTTCCCAGGTTCCGTCTGCGTTGAGTTACGAGAACGGAGCAGTCCACCAGGTCGAGTGTTTGAGTGCGAGCGATTGTCTGGCCCTTGCACTGACGGCGGCTTCGGCGGACCGATTCCCCCCGCCGGGCATCTATACCAGTGAGCCAGAGTTCCTCGCCTCCAGCGACGGAGGACAGAATTGGAGCCGTTCGCCAAGCAGCCTCGCTGGTGAGCAACCGTCCGCCTTTACTTGCGTTGCGGCCCAGCGATGTGTTGCCGCCGTGGCGAGCGGCTTCGTGGAATCGACCGACGGTGGCGTCAGTTGGAAAGCTTGGGGGAGCGCAGGACAACAGTTGGGCGGGGTCTTCGACATTGCATGCCCGAATGCGAGTGATTGTGTGGCCACCGGCGACAAATCAGGAAAGTCCGCAACCGGACTTCCGCTCCTGTCCCCGAGGATTGCAACGACCGCAACCGGCGCTAGCGGGTGGCATGTGACCCTGTCCGATTAGGGCAGTCTGCCTGCCCGGTACGTGCCGATGCTTCGCCCTTCGGCCACCTCGATTCCCGTCCTATAACGACGGCCTCCGATGGTTTGCGGTAGACCCTGGCAGAAGCCCGCCCGCTACGGCGCCAGTTGCTCATCATGGGTCGGTTGTGCGGCTACGACGCAGCTCGCGGCTTGGCCCAGCGACGGGTCGATCATTGTCGTCACCTTCCAAGTGCCGTTGCCCCCAATCGGGGGCGATGCTCCGGCAGATGACAGTCCGACCGTAATCCCCTGGGGATAACCGGACCTAGGGCCGGTGAACACATACAGCTCGACGATATCTCCATACCGGTTGTACACGTTCGGAGCGAATCCACCTTCATAGGAGCCCTGAGCAGTGACCGTCGTGCCTCTCAATGTGCACGAGCTTGGAACCAAGATTGACGACGATGGGCCGTTGTTGCCAGCGGCGTGCATCTCGCCGTCAGATTGCACCGATATGGGCAGCTCAACGCCAGGTGAGGTGCTCGTTGGGGCAGACGTCGTGGTGGCGAACGTTGTGGTCGTCGAGCCAGATGCGCCGTTTGGCCCGCTGCAGGCAGCAAGGGTTCCCCCGCTCACGATTGCAAAGCCAAGTGCCACACTGGGAACCGTCCTCACCCCAACCGCCCGACCTCTGCTCGCATCGCCATAGAGAGCTTGCCACTGCCGCCCGCTAAGTGGCCGTTCTCGGATACCGGGCTCCGATGGTCGAGTACTCGAAGCTCCCGCCCGCGATATCGGGTCGGCCTGACCCCGCTGGGGCCTGGTCCAATGACCTGGCCCAGCCAGGCGACCACCTGCATTTCCGGCGGGTGGTGCAAGCTCTCCTGACGGGCACTCTGCGTTCGCTGCGAGGGATTCGAAGACTTGGCCGCGCTAGGGAGTCGCGTCGTCGCTTGGTAGCTTCGAGATCGTGAGTGGCGAGCGCGAGCCGGTGGCCTTCGAGGTGTACGAACGTGGTGTGTATTTGCACGGCACGAAGGCAGACCTTGCCGTGGGCGGGATGCTGGTCCCTGGGCGCGAATCGAACTTCGAAGTGGGCCGGGTGATGAACTACGTCTACTTCACGGCGACGCTCGACGCCGCGACCTGGGGAGCCGAACTCGCCTTGGGCGATGGTCGCGGGCGAATCTACGTGGTCGAGCCGACAGGTGAGTTCGAAAACGACCCCAATGTGACCAACAAGAGGTTTCCCGGGAATCCCACGCAGTCGTTCCGTAGCCGCGAGCCGGTGCGCGTTGTCGGTGAGATTGTCGACTGGGTCGGACATTCACCTGAGAAGTTGGCAGCAATGCGCGATGGCATACATCGGATTGGACGGGGACAGATCGAGGACTGAGGAATCGACCCCGATCAGTCAATCTGATCGACCGGGATGTGCCGCTTTGCGCTCCTTCGTGACGAGGGCGGGGCGCTTATAACGTTCAGCCGGGGTGATCTCGGTCGCCCTGGCGTCCTGACTCCCTCCGCCGAGGCCCTGACTGCTCCGCCCGG
>DAIPYJ010000110.1:0-7552 GCA_036782775.1 Candidatus Dormiibacterota bacterium
TCTTGCCACAATGCCCCACCGCAGCGGCGCTTGTCAAATGTTTAAAGCGCTTTTAACGGAATGCCATCACCTCCGCCTGCGATTACGTGAGTTCCCATGAGAAAGGCCGGGCGCGTTGCCCGGCCTTTTGACAAACAATCGGTTACTTGAGCGCGTCGATGAAGGAACTCGTCGGAGTCCCGAGACCGGTCACGTCGTCATACCCGGGCGTCGTTTTCAGACTGAGCGTTTGATTCATCGTCCGCAACCGGTACGAGAGGCCAGCCGACGCGTCCACACCGTTGTTGAAGTTTGTGCGGACGACGGCGACCGTCGATGCCGGGCTCGTGATGTCGGTGAACGCTGAGGACCCAGCCAACGAGTAGAAGAGCGGGTTGGCGAATCCGTGCGGTGACCCCTTCGCCTGATCCGCCAGCGCCATGATCCCGGCCATCAGCGGCGACGAGAGGCTGGTGCCACCGAGCCGGTACTCGCTGTACTTCACCGTCCCATCGGGGAAGGTCTGGGTTTCGCCAACGATGTAGCCGGTGTTCGGATCGCCGACGGCTGCAATATCCGGAACGGCTCGACCCGTCCGGCCTTGAGCCGTAAAGACCGACGACTGGACAACGCCCTGCTGGTACGAGGGCTCGGCGAAGATTCGGCTGACGCCGCCGCCCGAACCGTACAGCCACGCCCCTGGAGGTGGCGTCTTCCAGGCGCTTCCGGTCCAGCTGTCGGTGAACGTGCCCCAGCCAGTCTCGAACAGGTAGTTGTTGCTTGCGCCGACCGCCAGGCTGGTTCCACCGACGGCGGTCACGAAGGGACTCGACGCCGGCCAGTCGGCAGTTCGATAGCCGACTGAGAGTGACTCATCACTGTTATCGCCCGATGAGAAGTAGATTCCGATCCCGGTGATCACTCCCTCAACGATGGTTTCCTCCTGCGGCATGATGAACCCCGGAGGCAGTAGCTCGGTGGGGAAGCCGTAGGAGTTGGTCACGATCTGGGCCAGGTGCCGGTCCACGACGTGATTGAGCGCCGCGTCCAGGTCCTGGAAATTGTTCGCGGCGCCGACGTAGACAATGTTGGCGCCGGGCGCCATCCCGTGCACCGACTCGACGTCGAGCGTTTCCTCGCCGTACCACCCCTGAGGATCTTGCTTCATGCCACTCTCGGGATGGTTGTACGTGCCTGGCGCGACAACCTGCGTGAACTGATGGTTGCCGAAGGTCGGCAGCCCACGGTTCGTCGACCACTGGTTGGCGTCCTGCAGGATGGTCGGTGCCGCATAGGCATCGATGATCGCGACCGTCTGGCCGCTTCCATCGTAGCCGCTATCGGCAATCCCGTAGGCCCCCTTGATCTGCGCCGGCGTGTAGCCGCATGGCGTGTAGGGCAGGGTGCCGGAGCCGTATGGATTGGTGAAGCCAACGGCCTGCTTCTCGCCCCAATAGGTCGAGCACGGTGTCCCGGTGACGAACGCCGCGGGCGGCGGAGCATCGCTGCCAACCGCGTTGGTGTGCACGAGCTGGGCTGAGTCGTCGAGGCCGATGACGCCGCTGATCGACGGAGCGATCGATGCCGGTACCGAGATATCGGTCGAGGGCGACCGCAACGTCAAGCCGTCGACGCTGTAGGTGCCGAAGGTGGTGTTGAAGGCGGCGGCCGCCTGGGCAACCGTTCCCTCCGCGGACACATAGTGGTTGTTCATCGGCGTGTACTCGACGGTGAAGCCCTGGCTCTTCAGCCACGACTGGACGGCGCCAACCTGCGCCTGTGAGGGCGCAAACTGCTGCCGGAATTGCTGCGGGGTCAGATATTGACCGTAAGACGAGCTCCGCGGATCGGAGACGGCCTTGGCCAGCGCCTCAGCGGCCGAGTCGTTGTTCCAGCCGAGATAGACGCGAAAGCCGATTGAATCGGACGTGTTTGCGGCCCCCTTGAAGTTGGCCGATCTTGCCCACGGCGGCACATTTCCCGTGAGCGTGGCTCGAGCCGATGGCGCGGCCAGGGCCGGAACCGCCGTGCCCAGAACCGCGACGGACGCGACGATGCCAAGGATGCTGGTTCTAATTCGCAAGCGCTTCCCTCCTAGAAGATTGATCGGCACTAGGCTAGCCAGCCTTTGCCAAAACGTCAACGTCCGGTTAACCGGTGTTAACGCAAGTCCATTACTCCAGCCTTTCTTGAGCTGAGATGCCCCTTGACACGGCCGTCCCTGACGTGAACGCCTTCCCGGCGAAGGCGTCGGGCTTGCTCGTCCCGGCCATGGGCAACCAGCCTCCCGTCCGACCGGACGACCCGCCACCAGGGCAAGCCGTGACTGGTCGCCAGGACGTTGCCCACGGCCCGAGCGGCTCCCGGATAACCGGCACGTCGCGCCACCTCCCCGTAGCTGACGACCTGGCCCCGTTCCAGGTCGCGGATGATTCGCCGGACCACCTCGACAAAGGAGTCCGTCCTCGTGCGGCGCACCCGATGCCGGTCAGGCCCGGGTCGCGGCGCCGGCACGCAGGACGGCCTTGATCGCCTGGTTCGAGGCCTCGTCGGGCGACTCCGACACCACGGTTGCCGGCCGGTCGAACCGAGCCAGCGCTTCGGCCAGCGGTTCGGCGCGCAGCGTGCCCTGGCCATAAGGCAGGTGAGCCTTCTCGTTGCGGTTCGCGAAGCTGACGTCGGAGAAATGAATATGGAACGGCACGCCGGATGCGAGCACGCGGTCGGCTTTGCGGAGCGCGTCGACGAACGGATCCACGCTCATGAACCCGCCGTCGCTGGTGGCGTGCATGTGCGCAAAGTCGATCACCGGCCGGACCCAATCGAAGTTGGCGGCGATGGCGACGATGTCATCGAGGCTGCCCAGCTCCTGCACCCGGCCCATGACCTCGATGCCGAAAGGGACGGCCCGCTGTTTGGCCGCTAGCCGCTCCCGCAGCTGCCCGAGCTGCGCGACGACGGCATCGATCGCCTGCTGCCGCTGGCGGCCAAGCAGGAACCCCGGGTGGATGACCACCGGGGCCGCCCCGCAGGCAACCGCGATTCCGGCGGTGTGATCGAGCATGCCGACGGCCATCTGGTGCTTGCGGCCGCCGGCGTCGACGTGGCCGAGAAAGGCCGCGAGCGGACCATGAATCGAGAGCGCGATCCCGGCGTCACGGGCGAGCTCGCCAAAGCGACCGGCGAACTCCCGACCCATCCAGAAGCCGTCGCTGAAGTCGATCTCGCACTCGTCATACCCCCGATCCCGAAGCATCTGGACTGCCTGATCGGGGCTCTCGCGGGACGGAACGCCACCGGGGCCGACGCGAATCCTGGCCATCGATGGGCTTTACCGTAGCCCATGGATCGAGCTCGGCGTCAGGCGACGGCTTCGACCTCGCTTCGTACCTCGCGCCGGGCCGTTGAACCAACCCGCAGCCAGATCGCGGCAATCAGCACCGTCACGGCGATCGTCGCGGCCCCCACCATCCAGGCCAGATGCAATCCGCCGGCAAGCGCTGTCGTGGCACCGGCGCCGCGTGTAAGAAGGGATTGCGTCCAGCTTCCCGCGACGGTCGCAAGCACGGCGAGCCCGAGTGCGCCACCGACCTGGCCACTGGTGTTGAGGATGCCTGAAGCGAGGCCGGCATCGTCCGGACCGACGTCCGACATGGCGAGCATGGCCAGGGATGGAAACGACAGGCCGCCACCGAGTCCGAGCAACGCCAGCGGCGTCAGCAGGTGGATCGGGTAGCTGGCATTGACGGGCCCGAGCGCCAGCGCCAGCAACGCCACCCCAATGACGGCCTGTCCGGCAACCAGGACCGGAAGCGGCCCGAAGCGGCCGATCAGCCCGGCCGAGAGGCGGATCGAGAAAACGGCCATCACGATCGCCACCGGTAGGAAAGCGAGGCCGATTGCCATCGGACCGTAGCCGAGGACATGCTCGAGGTCGAGCGATCCGAGGAAGAAAAAGCCCAGGAAGGCCGATGACATCAAGGCCTGCACCGCGTTTGCCGCCGTCAGCTGCCGAGAGGCGAAGATGCGCAACGGCAAGATTGGATTCGAGGCAGCGAGCTGCCGGATCACAAAGGTCACCAGCAAGGCAGCGGTCAATCCGCTGAAGAGCAGCGTGTGGCCGGAGAGCAGACCATACGCCGTCGACTCGACGATGGTGTAGACGGCGAGCATCAGGCCGCTCGTAACCAGCAGCGCGCCGAGCACATCCGCCCCGCGGCCGGCGCCGATACCGGGGTCGGCCCGCAGCAGTTTCACGGCAGCGACGGTGGTCGCGATCCCGATCGGCACGTTGACGAAAAAGATCCAGTGCCAGCTGACCGCTTGCGTGATCAATCCACCGGCCAGCAATCCGACGGCAGCGCCGGCCGAGGCGATAAAGCTGAAGATGCCAAAGGCGCGCGCCTGCTCATCCGGGCGAGGAAACAGCATCACGATCATGGCCAGCACGACCGCCGAGCTCGTCGCTCCGCCGATTCCCTGAACGAAGCGCGCCGCGATCAACATCGGCTGGTTGAACGACAATCCACAAAGCACCGAGGCGGCGATAAAGATGCCGAGCCCGGTCAGGTAGATGCGTTTGCGGCCAAGCAGGTCGCCGAGGCGACCGGCGAGCAGGAGAAGGCCACCGAACGCAACGAGGTAGCCATTGATGACCCATGCCAAGCCGGCCTGCGAGAAGCCCAGGTCGCGCTGGATCGACGGTAGCGCGACGTTGACGATCGTCATGTCGACGACGATCAGCAGGAAGCCGGTGCAAAGGACGATGAGCGAGAGCCAGCGATTATCTTTCATGCCCGTTTAGACCTACGTCTAACAAGAACTCATCGGTCGGGCCGAAATCTTCCCTGACCGATGAGTTTGTCCAGGGAATGCGGTCATTGAGGCTGATGCTTCCTGTCCCGCTGGACTGTGCGCAGTTGCATGCCGAGGATGCGCGCCTGATCAACGCGGTCGCGCGCTGCTACCTGAATGCCCGCCGCAACGGCGCGACAGCACGGGTCACGAACGCGGATCCGGCGATGCTCGAGCTGTTGCGGCTCTGCGGGCTGGCGGAGGTGCTAGGCGTCGAGCCGCGGGGGCAGTCCGAAGAGCGGGAACAGTCGCTTGGTGTCGAGGAAGAAGGTGATGTCCGCGATGCGACCGCCTGACACCTGGATCACCTGCAGCGCCCAGGGATCATACCCACCGTTGGGACTCGGCTTGTACTGACCGTAGGTCGGCATGCCGTTGGCGCTTTCCGTGGGAATGACGCGCGATCCTTTGCAGCCGATGCCCGGTCCAAACCACCAGGCAAAGATGTTGTCGCGACCGCTGAGCCACATGTCGTAGGGCGGCATCGACTGCGACGCGTCTTCGCGAATCAACGCGGTGAGCGCGGAAAGGTCGTATCGCTCGAAGGCGGCGACATACCGGTCCAACATCGCCCGGTCGGCGTCAGTCAGCGATGCTGGGCGGTCATTCGCGTCCAGCTTGTTTTTCGCAAGCGTCGCCCGAGCTCGTTGCAGGGCGCTGTTGACGGACGCGACTGATGTTTCAAGCAGCTCCGCGACCTCGGCAGCCTCCCAGCGCAGGACCTCGCAGAGGATCAATGCCGCGCGCTGCTTGGCCGGGAGATGCTGGAGCGCCGCTACGAAGGCCAGGCGGATCGACTCGCGTTCGACGGCGACCTCAGCGGGGTCCTGGACCATCCGCGTCGGGATCGGTTCGAGCCAGGTGGCCTCCGGGCGCTCGTGGAGGTTACTGACGACCGGCTCCCGCGCCGGCCCAAGGTCCATCGGCCGGATCCGCCGCTCCTTACTGTTGAGCATGTCGATGCAGACATTGGTTGCGATCCGATAGAGCCAGGAGCGCATCGCGGACCGTCCCTCGAAACGCTCACGGGCTCGCCAGGCGCGCACGAGGGCGTCCTGCACCGCGTCCTCGGCATCGAACGGCGAACCTAGCATGCGATAGCAGTAGGCAGTCAGTTCGGCGCGATGCTGTTCGAGTTCGCCGAAAGCTCGCGTCGCATCGACGGTCGATTGCTGCACCGCGTGATTCTAGCCCCCGGTTCTCGATCGACGGTCAGGCCACAAAGATGCAGAAGGTGTGGCCCGAGGGGTCGGCATACACACGGAGCGGTTCCTCGGGATCATGCGACCGATCGCGCTGCAGCGTCGCCCCAAGCTGCAGGGCCCGCGCGTGTTGGGCGTTCAGCTCCCGGATGTTGGGCACCGTGAGGTCGAGGTGCAGCTGCTGCGGTACCGGCCCATCAGGCCAGGTGACGCGGGCAAGGTTCTCCACCTGCTGAAACGCGAGCCGGTTGACGCCATCAGCATCACGAAGCACGAGCCAATCCTGCCCCTGGTGGTCCGGCTGCCCAGGCGGCGGTGGTTCATCGCCGGGTCGGTAGACCAGGCCTAAGAGCTGCCGGTAAAACTCCGCCAGCGATCGAGCATCGGTTGTGTCTAAGACGACCTGCAGCAACCGTGGAAACATTTCCAATCAGGCTAGCCTTCTCGACATGGGGTTCACGGTGCGGGATGTCTTAGCCGGCGCTCGAGGTTATCTCCTGCTCGCTGCCATCACCCTCACCTTCGGGATCCTTTTCCTGTTGGTCGAGCTCCAGTCGCCCGACCTTGTCATCTGGAAGGGGCGCTGCGTCCCTGCCTTCTTCGACGGAGGCCTCGCGCATTTCACGGTCGCCGGCCAGCGATTCACGGCCGACGATCCACCGCCGTCAGACCTGACGCCGAGAACCGTACGGGTGTGCTTCTATCCAAACGAACCCAACAATGGATACATCGTCCGTCCTGCGGCCTACTGGATCGAGGGAGGGCTGGTCGCCGGACCGACTGCGCTGGCCATCATCCTCGCCAGCGTTGGAATCGTGGGAGCTCGACGTCAACTTCAAAAGCCACCGAGCCTGCCGCCGCTTCCGACCGCCGAGCGCTACTCCTAGGACGCCCTGTCAGACTTCGAACACTGACCAGCAGATGTCGTTGCGTAAGCGCTCATCATCGAGGACCAGCTCGCGAATCGCGTCCGGCAGCCGCTGGCGCTGCCACCGGCACTCGAGTCGCCCCGCGTTGTCTCCCTCTCCGTCTGGTGCGGCAGCCTGTGCCGCCCTGATCGCATAGGCAGCTGCGCCAAGCTCGTGCGCCGCCACGTGCGCGACCGCCGCCGCCTGGCCGGCAGCATAGGCAGCATGCCGCGCCGCCCCAGTTAGATCTCGGGCGGCGCCGTTGGCATGGCCGGCCGCCGTGCGAGAGTCCGTCATCCTGATTTCGCCGCGGGCCCAGGCGCGTGCCCGTTCGATCGCCTGACGCGGTCGCGGATCGTGAGGCCGAGCGGACTCGAAGAGAGAAAGGACGTGCTCGGCACAGGCAGCCGCCCACAGAGCGAGCAGCTGGTGATCCGAATCAGTTAGGGTCCCGCCGCGGCGGATGGTGATGAATCGACGGTCGCGCTCCTTCGGCAAGATCATGGCAAGCAGGTCGCGTGCGTAGCACTGTCAACCATCAGCCGAAACCGATGTAAAGCATCAGCCGAATTCGCTCTGAGGCTGGAGCGGGAGACGAGTCTCGAACTC
>DAIPYJ010000111.1:0-5478 GCA_036782775.1 Candidatus Dormiibacterota bacterium
CCTGTACTTCGCGCATCACGGCGAGAGTAAAATGGAGTTTCTGGAGCTGTTCGACGGGGCCAACGCCGGCAAACGGACGCCGTCGACCTTTTACGCCAGTCATCAGGACGGCGGGCTGAGCGCGGCAAAGAATGGCCACGCGTCGCACCTCGTTCCGTCGGCCGTCATTCGAGGGTTTGCCGCGGCCGACCCGAAACCTGCGGCCATCTACTACACGGTGATCGCCTATGCCGACCGCGACGGGCGCCTCCTGGCGGTCGATTGCGAGGCGACGGAAAGGGGGCGGTCTATGCAATGGCTCCCGACCAGCTCGCGACGCAGGCGCCCTCGATTGCGCTGGCGCCCGACTTCAAGGGACACACGCTGGCTCGCATCATGGGGGTGTCGAGCGACAAGCTGCATGTCCTGGCCGACACGCCCACAAACGGCTTGACCAGCCATTCCGGCAACGGCGCTCTGGATGATGCCGGCGATGGGGACGGCGCGTACGGCCTGCCACCTCCGCCCATTGCCGGCCCGGCGCCGATCGTGGCCCCTGCGGCGGAAGACGGCTACGTCCTGCAGCACATGGTCCTCAGCCGCGGGCCCGCACCGTCGGGCGAACCCACACCGGTCCGGCGATTACCGGCTGCGTCCTCGCAGGGCGCCGATTTCCAGGCGCAGGGTGCTCCGGCCTACCTCGGCGACGACGAAGACGACAGCGAAGACGCGGGCGATGGAGAGGCGTACGTCCTCTCACCCAGGTCGAGCGGCTCGAATGAGCCCGCGCAACGCTTTGCGACCGCCGCCGGTCCGGCGGGCGAGGAGCATCTTGCTTTCCGCAGCCTTGACGACGGATCGCCGATCCCAACGGCCACCGTCGCCAAACCGGTGCGGCGGCTGGACGCCGACGCCAAACGCACCATCATCCAGCGCATCGCCCGCGAGGAAAGCCGCGGTGACTATGCGGCCATCAACGCCGACGGCGAGTTCGAAGGCAAATTCCCCGGCCATCCGGCCACCGGCACGTACCACATCGGTCTCTCCTTCGGCGTCATACAGTTTGCCCAGGACAGTTCGCTCGGCGAGCTGCTCACGGCGATGCGGGCTCGGGACGCCAAGGCTTTTGGCGACATCTTCGGCGACCACGCTGATGCCCTGATCCAGGTGACCACGGCGACCGGCCCACCGTCCAAGGATTCGCCGGGCGGTCGATCGGCGCGCGTCCAGCCGGTCGCAGGCGTCGACCTCTGGAAGGAGCCCTGGCTGAGCCGGTTCAAGCGAGCTGGACAGTATCAGCCGTTCCAGGAGGTGCAGGACCAGCTTGCGGTGAGTCGATACCTCGATCCGATGGTGCCGTTCGCCACCTGGTTGGGCCTCGACAGCGAGCGCGCGCTCACGCTGGTCGTCGATCGATCGGTCCAGATGGGCGTCGAAGGCGCCAAACGGTGGATCGCATCGACCGTCGGCCCCGTCTCGACCCCGGCACTCCAACAGCAGGCGCTGGCCGCACTGGGCTACACGGACCTGCAGAGCTTCCAGGCCAAGACCGCCGGTCTACAGGCGGATGGCGTGCTCGGTCCGATGACGCACGCGGCGCTGACGGCGGCCCTGCGCAAGCTCGGTCCCGGCTCGCCGGTTCCCGTGATGACGCGTGACCAGATGCTGGATGCGCTCGTCCGGCGCGCGGCCGGTCATCCGTGGCGCGCGCGCGTCGACCGTCTTCGAAATGACGCCGCCCTTTCTGACGAGCCGTTTCAGCCCTGAGCCCGGAGCAGACAGATGGCTGAGCAGTACGCCTTTGACGATCGAAAGGCCGTCATCGCCCAGGAGGTAAGCCGCTTCCTCGAGCGCAACCCGTCCTTCGCGAAGCTGGACGAGGGGACCAAGCATTCGCTGCTGCAGTCGATGGGCGCCGTGACCGAGGCACTCGGCGCAGAGCCGACGCTGGCCGCCGCCCTCGGGCCCGCCAACCTGCGCGCCCAGCTGACCCCGCACCCGGATGGCGGCGGGGCGACCCAACCGGCGCCCGGAGCATCCACAGGGACCGCGGTCCAGCCCGCCGGCGGCGGCGGCGCGAGCGCCACGCCCACCGGTCGCGTCGGCGACGTCGCGCGCGCCACGCTGAACGCGATCGACTTCCCCGGCTTTGTCGCATCGCTGATCCAGGGGACGTTCAAAGCGATTGTGGACGCCTCGATCCAGCAGATGCAGGCGTACGCCGAGCTGCTGAAGAACGTCGCCACCACGCTGGACCGATTCATGGACGACAACGTCAGCAGCAATACCGCCAAGGACTACCTCGCCGACACCTACGACGGCGTCTTCGACAAGGACACCAGCAGCGGCGAAGCCAAGCTGGTCGTCAAGAAGGGTGCGGCCGACGGCGCGATGCCATCGTTCCTGAAAGATCTCGGCTACCAGAGCAGCGACGACATCGATCAGGACGCCGTCGACAACACCATCGTGCCGGCCGCCCGTCGTGACCTGGCACAGCAGCGCCACCAGACGCTGGCAACCATGGTGCTGATGGGCCTGAACCGAGTGGTCGTCGACACCGGCGAGATCACCGCCAAGCTCCAGTTCCATATCGACGCCACCGAGTCGACCGACATTACCTTCGAGCAGAGCAAGAACGCCACCGGAAAGATCGCCAAAGGCGGCCGAGCGCGGCTCTCGGCTGGGGCGATCATGGTCAACACCGTCAGCCTCAACGCCCAGAGCGACATCAACGTGCGCGCCGACCTGATGGGCCAGGTCAAGGTCAATTTCCGCAGCGATGTGCTGCCGCTGGAGCGCTTTGCCGATTCGGCCGCCATCCAGCTGATCAACCAGAACGCGAAGGTTCCGCAGGCGCTGCCGGCGGCCGGCGCACCCGGGCAGGCTGCCACCCCCTCCGCAGCAGCACCGGTAGCGGCGCCGGCTGCGCCGCCCACCGCGACGCCGGCGCCCGCGCCGGTCGCACGGCCATGATCCGGCCAGAGCTCGCCGACACGCTGCTGGCGATCGCGGAGAGCGTGCTGCCCCAACCCGGCATCCCGATCGTGGTCTCCGACGCCGTCATCGACCTGCCGCTCGAGGTATCGAGCGCGACCGAGAACGGACGCCTCCTCTTCCTCGCGCGGCCACCGCACACGCGCTGGAAAGCCGGTTTTCTCAGCGAGACGCACCTCAGCCACCTGCGAGTGGGCTTGTTGGAGGCGTGAGTCCTCATGGCCGGTGACAGCAGCTTTCTGGTTGAAGACTTCGTCGAGGCCATCGCCCTGCAGCTCGACCGCGTCCAGGATGCGCTGGCGATCAAGGCCGAGGTGCGCCCCCTGACCTACGCGCTCAAGGATTTCTCGCTGCAGCTGCACGTCTTCGCCGAAATGGACGAGCAGGGCCAGGTCCGCTTTCGCAACAGCGGCCCGAATGAGACCGGCGCCAGCGTGGTGTCGATGGACTTCACCACCATCACCACGCCGATGATCAAGGAAAACACCGTGTCCCTTGCGCAGGCGAGGGGGCCGACGCTGGAAGAGGCCGGCCTGAACGTCCGTGAGCAGCTGCAACTCGCCCGGCTTGGCGTTCGGACGCTGCGGCAGCTCCAGCAGCTGGGATCGATCGCCGGTTCGCGCAACATCGCACGGCTGGCCGGCCTTCCGATGGATCGCCTGCAGCAGGCGATCACGCAGGGACGGCCCGCGGTCACCGGTATCGATCCGTACCCGATTCCGCCGCCGGCCAATGGGCATGCATCGGCACCCCCTTCTCCGGTTGGACCGCCCACTCCCGTTGGGCCGCCCATTTCGGTCGGGCCGCCTATTCCGGTCGAGCCGCCCATCACCGTCAGGCCGCCCGGCATCGGCGTCCCGCCGATCGGACCGCGGGTCCGCCTGCAGGGTCACAACCTGCTCGACGACGGCAGCCCGCAGGTGCGGCTCAACGGTCAACCGCTCGCGATTGCTGAGGCCGATGACAGCGGCCTGACGGTGCAGCTGCCGCATGGGGCGCGTCAGGGTGAGCTGCAGGTCGCGTTGCCTACCGGCGAAACGCTCTCCTATCAACTCGACCTCGTCGACGGCGAGCCCAACGGTAAGCAACCGGGGAACGACTGAGATGGAGCTTGCCGGTCGAATCATGCTCGTGCTCAAGCGGGGAGAACAGGAGCGCCTGCGCCACGTTCCGGCCCACCTCGACTACCTGCTCGGCGCCGCTCTTCCCGCAGGTCGGCTGGACGCTCCACTCGACCGCATCCTCAATGATGCCGGCGGCTTTCGCGCGCTCTGCACCTATCACGCCGCCCAGCACCTGGGCGTCGCGGGACTTCAGAACGAAGGCTGGAGCGATGACGAGGACGAGCTGGGCTTGTCGCGCAGCTTCCGCATCGAAATCGCCGAACCCGAGCGCACTCATGAAGTCGTCGAGCGTTTGCGCGACCTTCCCGTGGTCGAGTCGGCCAGCGTGCAAACGCTGGCGACCGTTCCATTTGGCGCCGTCGCGCTGCAGGAACGCACGGCGGTCGACAGCGAAATCCCAGCCGAGGCGTGGCGCCCGCACGAGATGGTTCATGCGAGCGAGGCGCATCGCATCGAACCCGGTGATGACGACCTCTGGGTCGGGCTGGTGGATACCGGCGTATCTCTCGGCCATCCGGAATTTCAGCGGAAGTTATTGGCCGGATACAGCACGGTCCACCTGCCGATCGGCACCAGCGTCGGCGAGATGCGCATCGTCGGCGGGCAGCCTGACGATGAGTTCGCTCCGCGCGACCGGGTCGATCACGGCAGCCACGTCGCGGGCATCATCGGCGCCCACGGTTGGAGCCAGCCACCCGGCGTCGCCGGCGCGGCCATGCTGCTGCCGGTTCGCGGCCTCGACGCCGCCGCCCCGGGGAGAAAGGCGAAACGGGGCGGCGTCGGCGCCCTGCCCGACCTCAATGAAGCCATGAAGGTCGTGGCAGACCTTGGAGCCGATTGCATCAACATGAGTTTTGGCACGCCGGCGTCGATCGTTCCCGATGGCCCGCCGCCCCATCAAGAGGTGATCGCCTACGCCGCGCGCCTCGGCTGCGCCCTGGTGGCGGCGATGGGGAACAGCGGCAAAGAAGAGGTCTACTGGCCGGCCGCCTATCCGGAGGTCATCGCGGTCGGATCGGTCGACGAATCGGGCATCCGCTCATCGTTCAGCACCTACGGCAGTCACATCTCGCTCTGCGCCCCCGGCGAAAAGATCTTCAGTGCCGCGCGACGCGGTTACAGCGTCGGATCCGGCACCTCCTACGCGGCGCCCTTCGTCAGCGGCGCCGCGGCGCTCGTCATGGCTCACGCACGGCGGAAGAACCGAAAGCTCGGAGGTGCCGATGTGAAGAAACTGCTGATGGACACTGCCACCCCGCTGGGGGGCGGCTTCAATCCAGAGACCGGCGCGGGGCTGCTCAACATCATCGCGGCGCTCGACCGTCTCGACCGGACGCTCAGCCGCGACCCGCCGGGAGCGCCGCCATGAACCGCTCCACCG
>DAIPYJ010000111.1:5488-5860 GCA_036782775.1 Candidatus Dormiibacterota bacterium
GTCTTCGAGTCGCTCACCGAGCTCAGCCTGAGGCAGTTCTTCAGTGAGGTCGGACCGCAGCTCTCGAAAACGCATCGCACCCGGCTCGTCAAACACCTTCGCGCCGCCTATGACGAGGCTGATGATCGAGGCAAAGGCGTCCTCGACCAGGTAGGACGGGGCAATGGCGGCCGCGTCAGCAACCTGCTGCGCGGCGTGCTCGGACTTGCCGGCCTGCGCGCCTGGGCCGAGGCCAACTATCCCGAACTGGCCAAGCGCCTCGGGCAGCAGCAGCTGGACGAGGCGATCGCTTCGTGCCTGAGCCGCAACAAGCAAGTAGTCCAAAAAGTGCTGGAGGCCGCCATCCGGCATCACGTCAACCCGACGACCGGC
>DAIPYJ010000111.1:5870-7427 GCA_036782775.1 Candidatus Dormiibacterota bacterium
GACGACCACGCGCTCATCAACCAAATCCTCGGAAACCATCTGCAGTCGATGAAGGAGGCAACCATGGCAATCTCCAGCGCCACGACCGTCATCCCCGACTACGACGTCGACACGAATGCGATTCCCTCGAGCGTCATCCCGACGGGAACCTCACCCGGAGACTATGGCGAGGAGTATGAGGACGCCGTCGGCAGCATCATCAGCCAGCAGCTGGGGGTCCCCGCGACTGGAAACGAGCATGTGTACGCCGCGATCATCGGCTCCTTGCTGCTTGACGGCTATTTCGACTTCACGGCGCAAGGCTTTACCGACAACATCACCAAAGCCTGGGTCCAGATCCAGAAGGTGGTCAGCGATCCGAGCGGTCAGCCCATCAGCTTCGGCGGCGGCCAGCTGAGCGGTGCGACACTCTACCAGCAGATCCAAAAGGCGATCCCCGATTTCCGCCCAGCTCCGAACGACGTCACCCCGGACCCCGAGGATTCGACAACCAATCCCGGGCCCGACGTCTTCTACCAGGAGTTCGCGCAGGCGGGGCGGCAGCTGATCGAGTCCGGCAAAGCGGCGCTGATCAATGAGCCCTGGCCGTACTTCGTGACGGCGGTGCGGCTCGCATGCGACGGCTACGTCTCGAGCGGGGCGACTGGCGGCACGCTCGAGCTCCCACCGCTCTCCGACACTGATGGCGGCGACAGCGAGATCGTCGCCGACAACATCTTTGCCGTGTCGATGATCTATGCCGCCTACCAGCTCGAGCAGGTGAAGCTGATCCAGGTCATCGAGCGCACGGTCGCGCCAGCTGGCGCTGGGCTTTGGACCGGCCGGCAAGGCGCTCGATCGCTGGTACTGGGACAGCTTCGAGCGGATGACCGACGCCGCGCGCATGATGCAGTTCACTCGGATTTTGGGCGCCAAAGGCGGCGAGGTCTCCAAGGAGGTGCAACCGAACACCAACTTCAACGACCTGCTGCTTCGATTCCTCTCCAGCCTCTCGGAGTACGACCGCCAGACGCGGATCGCCGACATCGTGGGCAACACGCGCGCCGGCAATGTTTCGGATGCCCAGGTTCGCAAGGCCGGACGCGATCTGGCCGCCAACCTGACGCTCTACGGCTGGGGCGCCGCTGGATATGCCGCTCGCCGGCTCAACAACGACATTGCAACCGCGGTCTCGATCCTGCAGATGCCCGAGATCCAAAAGTCCTGGGGCGTCCAGAGCGCCTGGCAGGTGGTGGAGCGGGTCTGCAGCCAGGAGTTCAACTTCACGCCCAATGTCGTGAAGTACCGCACCATGGCAGAGTCCGGCAAAACCATCCTCGACCTGGTCGGCAAGTATTACAACGTTTGGGGGTCGACGACGAACAATCTGCTGTTCTGTCCGCCCGGCGGCACGAATACCACCACGGCAACCAGAGCAGCTGCATCCAACTGGTGCGGCGCCGACATTCCGCCCGACGACCAGCGCACGCTGATGCGCCATACCGAATACTGGCTCGCGGTAAACGGCATCCAGGACCAGCAGGTGCAGCAGAATGCCGAGCCGTCTGACACCGCGTT
>DAIPYJ010000112.1:0-6735 GCA_036782775.1 Candidatus Dormiibacterota bacterium
CGGCCCGGATCGATGACTTCGAGGCGATGCTGACGGCGAATCCGATCTGGCGTCAGCGGACCGAGGGCATCGGCATCCTCTCGCCGAAGGAGGCGATCGAGGTGGGGGTCACCGGGCCGATGCTGCGCGCCTCGGGGGTCAACTACGACGTCCGCAAGGCCTTTCCCTACAGCGGCTACGAGAACTATGACTTCGATGTCCCGCTCGGCAAGAACGGGGATTGCTATGACCGCTACCTGGTGCGGATCGCCGAGATGCGCCAGAGCCTGCGCATCCTGCAGCAGGCGCTCGACAATCTTCCAGGTGGGCCGTGGATCACCTCCAATCGAAAGGTCGCCCTGCCGCCACGCAGCGAGCTCAGCAAGAGCATGGAGGCCGTCATCCATCAGTTCCGGCTGGTGAGCGAAGGTTTCAAGGGTCCGGTCGGCGACGTCTATTCCTTCGTCGAGAGCCCGCGCGGCGAGCTCGGCTTCTATCTGGTCTCGGACGGTTCCAACAAGCCCTACCGGATGAAGGTGCGGCCGCCGTCGTTCTGCAACCTGCAGCCGCTGCGCCGCCTTGTTCAGGGTGTGCTGGTCGCCGACGTGATCGCGATCATGGGCAGCATGGACTTCATCCTGGGGGACGTCGACCGCTGATGGCGGTAAGCAAGGCGACGCTCACCAGGATCCAGGAGGTTGCGGCCCGTTATCCCTCCAAGCAATCCGCGATCATCCCCGCGCTCTGGGCCGTCCAGCACGAGCAGGGATACGTCACGCAGGCCGCGATGGGCGAGATCGCGCAGGCGCTGCAACTGCCGCCGTCGCTGATCGAGGCGACCGCATCCTTCTATTCGATGTTCCTCACGCGGCCGGAAGGACGGCATGACGTCGTGCTCTGCGTCAACGCGCCGTGCATGCTGCGCGGCGCCGACGAGATAAAGGACTACCTCGAGCGCGCGCTGGGCGTGCGTGACGGGCAAACGACGTCGGATGGCGCGATTACCTGGCATTCGACGATCGAGTGCCTGGGCGCCTGCGGCGGCGCGCCGATGATGCAGGTCGATCACCAATTCGAAGAAAACCTCACGCCCGAGCGAATCGATGCCATCATCGATCGCCTGCGCAAGCAGCCGGCGGTGCATGGAGCCGGCCCCGCCTCCCGAGCGGGGCAGGGAAAAGCTGCCAAGCCCGCGGCCGTCGCGCCCGTGAAAGGGGAGAAGGCGCGGTCGGCGGTCGAAGGCTCGCGGGCGCGCGGCAAGCGGAGCCAGCCCTGATGGCGATCAAGCGCGTGCTCACCAAAGACTTTGCGACCGAGAATCTCGAGCAGCTGTCGGTCTACGAGCGCACCGGTGGCTACACCGGATTCAAGAAGGCACTCGGCATGCAGCCCGACGAACTGGTCGACCTGGTGAAGAAGAGCGGGCTTCGAGGCCGCGGCGGCGCCGGTTTTCCAACCGGCAACAAGTGGAGCTTCCTGCCCAAGGGCATGTATCCCCGCTATCTCGTGTGCAATGCCGACGAGAGCGAGCCCGGCTGCTTCAAAGACCGCTACCTAATGGAAGAGAGCCCGCACCAGGTGATCGAAGGCATCTTGATCGCGAGCTACGCGATTGGGTGCAACCTCGCCTTCATCTACATCCGCGGCGAGTACCTGCCGCAGCACGACGCGCTCGAGCGCGCCATCGAGGAGGCGCGCGAGGCCGGATACCTGGGCAAGAACGTGCTGGGCAAGGGCTACGACGTCGACATCATTCTCCATCGCGGCGCGGGCGCCTACATCTGCGGCGAGGAGACCGCACTGCTGACCTCGCTCGAGGGCTATCGCGGCGAACCGCGGCTGAAGCCGCCGTTTCCCGCGGTCAAGGGGCTGTACGGCAAGCCGACGGTCGTCAACAACGTCGAGACCGTCTGCAATCTGCCGCACATCGTCAACAACGGCGCCGATTGGTTCAAGGCGATGGGCACGCCGACCGGAGCCGGGACGCGCGTCTGGTGCATGAGCGGGCACGTGAACCGCCCGGGCAACTACGAGCTCGAGAACGGCACGCCGATCCGCGAGCTGATCGAGGAGCACGGCGGCGGGGTCTGGAAGAACCGCAAGCTCAAGGCCTTCCAGCCGGGTGGCGCGTCGATGATGGTGTTGCTGCCTGAGCACCTCGACGTCGGCCTCGACTTCGACGCGATCGCGAAGGCCGGCTCGCTGGCGGGCGCCGGCGCCATGGTCGTGATGGACGAGACCACCTGCATGGTTGACGCGGCCCGCCGCTACGTGAAGTTCTTCCATCACGAGAGTTGCGGGAAGTGCACGCCCTGCCGCGAGGGCACCTTCTGGATGGCGAATCTCTTCGATCGCTTCGAGGCGGGGGAGGGGAAGACTACCGATATCGACCTCTTGCTCGACATCGGCTACAACATCGATGGCCGCTCGTTCTGCCCGCTGGGCGATGCCTCGACCTGGTTCCCCCGCAGCGTCATCAAGTTTTTCCGCGACGAGTTCGAGGAGCACGTCTCGGAGAAAGGCTGCCCTTTCAAGAAATCCGTCCAGGAGGCGGTCGCCTAGTGGCGGCGGTTCAAACCGAGACCGTCACGCTGACGGTCAACGGCCAGTCCGTCACGGTGCCGAAGGGCACGCTGATCCTCGACGCGGCCAAGGCGGTCGGCATCGACATCCCGATCTTCTGCTCGCATCCGAAGATGGCGCCGGTCGCCGTCTGCCGAATGTGCCTGGTCGAAGTCGAGAAGATGCCCAAGCTGCAGCCGGCCTGCGCGGTCTACGTCGCCGACGGCATGGTGGTGCGGACCATGACCGACCAGGTGAACAAGTACCAGAAGGGCCTGCTCGAGTTCTTGCTGATCAACCATCCGCTCGACTGCCCGATCTGCGACAAGGGCGGCGAGTGCCCGCTGCAGGACCAGACCTACACCTACGGTCCCGGCGCCAGCCGCTTCACCTTCGAGAAGGCGCACTTCGATAAGGCGGTGCCGCTCTCGGACAAGATCGTGCTCGACCGCGAGCGCTGCATCCTCTGCTGGCGCTGCACGCGCTTCAGCGAGGAGATCTCGGGCGAGCGCGAGCTGGCGCTGATCCAACGCGGCGTCCACACCATCATCGGGACCTTCAACGACGAGCCGGCGCAGTCCAATTACCAGGGCAACTGGACCGAGATCTGCCCCGTGGGCGCGCTCACCTCGCGGCAATATCGCTTCATCAGCCGGCCCTGGGACCTCGATCGCACGCCGAGCGTCTGCCCCGGATGCAGCATGGGCTGCAACATCCAGATCGACGCCCGCCATAATCGCATCGGCCGCTTTCAGTCGCGTGAGAACGTCGCGGTCGACGACAGCTGGCTCTGCGATCACGGCCGCTACAGCTTTCCGAATTTTCAGCGCAAGGCGCAGGAGCGCCCGCGGGTTCGCCGCGACGGCAAGCTGGAAGAGGTCTCGTTTGCAGAGGCGATCGCTTTCGCCGCCGACGGCCTCAAGCAGGCGGGCGTCGAGGCCGCCGGCTGGGCCTCGCCCGCGGACACCAACGAAGAGCTCTTTCTGTTCCGCCGGCTCTTCCGCGAGGTGCTGAAGTCTCCTCACCTCGACCATCGGGTCTCGAGCGCGGTGCCGGACACCGGGCCGAACGACATGACGCTGCCGATGGCCGACATCGAGGGCCTCGACTACGCCATCCTGCTGGGCGGCCAGGATGTGATCGACGCCGCGCCGGTGCTTCACCTTCGCTTGTTCAAGAGCGAGCGCAAGGGGATGAAGCTGGTGAAAGTCGGCACCAATGAAGGCAAGAAAGCCCTCGATGCTGTCCCGGCGGAGGCGCAGGCCGTCGGCATCCTCGCGACCGAAGCCAATCGCGCCGGGGCGGTCGATCTTGAGGGCCGGCTCAAGAAGAAGATCAAGGGTAGCGTTCGGCGGCTGACGGTCACGGTCGGCCCGAATGGGCGCGGCGCGAAGGATCTGGGAATCCTGCCGCACCTGGGCCCGGGCTATGCCTCGCTCAACGGCCAGGCCGGACGAGGACGGAGCGAGTGGCCGGGCGCCGGGCTCGAGGCGCTGTATGTGCACGAGTCGAGTCCGCTGCACGCGTTCACGCCCAACGATGCCGAATCGATGTGGCTCCCGAACCTGACGCTGTTGATCTATCACCGGTTCAAGGCCTCTGCCTTGGATGACCTGGCGCACGTCATCATCCCCGGCCATGCCTTTACCGAGAAGGACGGCAGCGTGACCAACCTGGAGGGCCGGGTGCAGCGCATCAAGGCCGGCATCGATGCTGCCTGGGTTCGCGAGGACTGGCGCGTCATCCAGGAGATCGCCAACCGGCTCGGCGCCGGCTGGGATTACGACGATGTGGCGGCGATTCGGGCCGATTTGATCGGGGCGCTGCCTGCGTATGCCGCGGTCAACCGCGGCGAGCGCGTGAACTGGAGCGAGCGGCCGTGAGCACCGAGCTCATCATTGCGACGCTTGTCAAGACGATCATCGTGATCTTCGCCCTCCTCACCGGGTTTGCCTACCTGACGCTCTTCGAGCGCAAGGTGCAGGCGCGCATGCAGCAACGTCCCGGTCCCAACCGGGTTGGTCCCTGGGGTCTGCTCCAGCCGGCCGCCGACGGTCTCAAGCTCTTCTTCAAATCGAGCAGCATGCCGGCGGGACGCGATCACTTCCTCTACCTGCTGGCGCCCTTCATCTCGATGTCGGCCGCGCTCGCGAGTTTCGCCATCATTCCGATCAGCGGCCCGGGCGCGCTGAACCTTTTCGGGCATGAGATCGGCTGGTACCTGATGAACGTCAACATCGGCGTCCTCTGGTACTTCGCGGTGACCTCGATCGGCGTCTATGGCATCTTCCTTGCCGGCTACGCCTCAAACAGCAAGTATTCGATGCTCGGCGCGCTGCGCTCCTCCGCGCAGATGATCAGTTACGAGATGGCGCTCGGCCTCTCCCTGGTGCCCGTCTTCATCCTTGCCGGGTCGACCCGCATGGTCGACATCGTCAACGCCCAGCACACCTGGTGGTTTATCGTGCCGCTGCTTCCCGCCTTCTTCCTGTACCTTATCGCCGGCATCGCGGAGACCAACCGCGCGCCCTTCGATCTTCCCGAAGCGGAGACGGAGTTAGTCGCCGGCTATCACACGGAATATTCCGGGATGCGCTTCGCGCTCTTCTTCATGGCGGAGTACATCAATATGATCGTGGTTTCGTCGATCGCCACCGTCGTATTCCTCGGCGGATGGTGGGGACCCTTCGGCATCCTGCCCGGTCCCTGGTGGTTCCTGCTGAAGGTCGTCATCCTTCTTTATGTCTACGTCTGGCTGCGGGCCACGCTGCCGCGCATGCGCTACGACCGCCTGATGGCGCTCGGCTGGAAATCGCTGCTTCCACTCTCACTCGCCATGATGATGATCACCGCCGTGGTCGTCGTCGCGGTGCACGGGACGGTCTGATGGCTGGCGTCAAGGACACGCTGCTCGGACCGATCTACATCGTCCGCGCCATGCTGACCACCCTCAAGCACACCCGGAAGCCGATCGTCACCATCGAGTACCCCGAGCGCCAGAAGCCGGTGCCGCCGCGCGAGCGGGGCCGTCACATCCTCCATCGCTACGCCGACGGCCTCGAGAAATGCGTCGGCTGCGAGCTCTGCGCGATCGCCTGCCCGGTCGGCTGCATCGTCGTCGAGGCGGCCGAGAATACACCCGAGCACCGCGTCTCACCCGGAGAACGCTATGCCAGGCGCTACGAGATCAACCTGCTGCGCTGCATCTACTGCGGCCTTTGCGAAGAGGCCTGCCCCTACGACGCGATCACGATGGGCCCCCGCTACGACCTCGCCGACGACCATCCGGACAAGTTCATCGCCACCAAAGAGGACCTCCTCGAGCCGCTCAGCGCCAGCGTCCACGACACCGCCCTGCCGACGGCGGCGCCCTCGGCGCAACCGGTCGCCCGCAAGTGGTAGTCGGCTTCGCCATCCTGGCCGCCTGGATGCTGGTGACTGCTGCCGGCGTCATCGGCTTTCGGCGTCCGATCTACAACGCACTCTCGCTGGTTGGCAACATGCTCGGGCTGGCCATCCTCTTCCTGATGCTGAACGCGCAGTTCCTCTTCGCGGCCCAGGTGATCGTCTATGCCGGCGCGGTGATGGTGCTCTTTGTCTTCATCATCGCGCTGCTCAACCCGGTCTCCGACCTCTCGCTCGGCCGGCGCGGCGGTGACTGGGTCTGGGGCGCGGTCTTCGGCGTCGTCTTTGCCGCGCTGCTCGTCGTCTTGCTCTACAACCGGGGGCTGACCGGCACGCCGGGCAAATTCACGCCGGCCGCCATCAACGCCGTTGGCAACATCCAGACGATCGGCATCGCGCTCTACACGCGATTCCTCTTCCCGGTCGAAGTCACCTCGGTCCTGCTGCTGGTGGCAGCGGTTGGCGCCGTCTATCTCGCGATGCGGAGGATCCGCTAAATGCCGGTTCCGGCCTATTCCATGCTGCTGCTCAGCGGCGTGCTCTTCACCATGGGCGCGATCGGCTTTCTGATCCGCCGCAATCCGCTGGTCGTCTTCATGTGCATCGAACTGATGCTGAACGCGGTGAACCTGGCCTTTGCCGCCGAAAGCCGCTACCTCAACTCGCTCGACGGCGTCGTCTTCGCCTTCCTCGTGATCACGGTGGCGGCCGCCGAGGTCGTGGTCGGGATCGCCATCATCGTCCAGGTCTATCGAGCCGGCCGGCAGATGGACATCGATCAGCTCGACC
>DAIPYJ010000113.1:0-6674 GCA_036782775.1 Candidatus Dormiibacterota bacterium
AGCGGCGGCGTCAGCCCACCGGGTCCCGGTGGGACCTGGATGGGGTAGCCGGCCGTGAGCGAGCCGGCACTGAGGTCGACGTTGTACGGGTCAGGCTTGCCAAACGTCGCGATCGGCGCGTTGGTGTTGAAGCTCATTGAGACGCTCGGCGAGCTCATCTGCAGACTCATCGAGCTACTCGCGGATTGCGGCGTGGCGAAGGGCGATGCCGAGGTCGCCGATCCACCCGTTGCCGCAGGCGGGCTGTTCAGAGCAAGTGCTTGGGTAGTCGACGAGCCCAGCCCCGCCTGGGCAGGCGTGAGGGATGGGCCATTCGGGTCAGGGTTCAGGCTCATGCCGTCGGGTAGTGATCCGTTCAGGACGGCGTATAGATGATCGAGATTTAGGGCCCGTTCATTGGGGGCAAAATGAACCGTGACTCGAATCGGCTGCGCCAAACCGTGACTGAGCAGCTGTCCCGACGCATCGACTAACTGCATCAGAAAGGTGCCAAAGCTGACATGCCCGCTTCCGCCGGCATTCGATCCGGATGCCGGAGCAACCTGTCGGATGTTCAGTGCAACTTTCCCGCCCGCAGCGGCGACGTCCGCCGACGAAATCGCTGCCGACGGCACGGATATCTCGAGCCGGCCATCGCTCCCCACGAACGCCGCACCGTTCGACGGGTCGATGGAAACGGTGCCGGCCTGCATCGGTATGGCCGGAGCTCGCAGAAGTTCCGTGGATCCGGCGGCGCTCTGGTTGGGCTGCCCGACCGTCGACCGAGCGGCGGTAAAACCGTGGACTGAGCTGCTGGCCTGCGAATTTGGATTGAATCGATCAAACGACTGGCTCGAGTCGGACGCGGCCGTCGCCGTCTTGAGCGGCCAACCCGCGCCGAGGCAGGTCGTGACGGTAACGAGGGCCACCAGGACCACATAGCGGCCCTTGGAGTTCACCTTGGAATGACCGACCCAGCCAAAGTCCGGCTGACCGCCGAACTGCAAGCCCCCATCGGTCCCCCCTTATTGGCCGCCGAGTAACTGAGCCAACTGCGATCATCTCGCTCACTTAAAGCCGGGTCAAGCGGAACGTTAGTTCGCGATCGGTCGTGACGCAGCCGGCGTAGCGCTGAGCGCTACGGAACGGAAGTCGGCTCCGGCGTTGGCTGGGTGCTTTGCGTGTTCTGCTGACCGCTGATCGTCATCTCGCCTGAGATCAGGAAGGGCTCGCGGCCGTTTTCACGGATGAAGCCCATCGTCACCATCATCGCCATCGTCAGGAACGCCATCAGGATCAGCATGCGCTGCTCGCCGCGCCGCGCATGCCCCCAGACGACACCCGGCAGACCGCGCAGGTACCAGATGATGCCGGCGATCGCGAGCAGGCTATAGCCCATCAGCGCGAGCACCTTCCAGGGGATCATCGCTCCCAGTGGGTTGATGAGGCCGCCTTGCCAGAACGGCTTGTTCAGTCCCGCGGACACCACCGAGTCATAGGTGAGTGCGAGGTGATACGGCATGGCGGCAAGCACCGTGCTGGCGATCACGCCGAATGTCATCAGCCGAAGTAATCCGGCGCCGGGAGCCTCGTCGGTGCGCAGCCGCCGAGTGAAGTAGAGCAGGGCGACGATGAACATCAGTCCCAGCAGCGTGATCTGCCAGAGGAAAACGGGACTGAGCGCCCCGAACATCATGCGATACCACGAGGCGTAGGCATGGAGCTGGATCTCCTTGGCGTAGGAGTAGCCGACGATCGGCTGCACCAGCGTCATGCCGACGCCCCAGAGGAGACCGAAGCTGCCAGCCCAGTCGTAGTAGGCGCGGTCCTCGGGGTTGCGGGCGCGCAGGTACTTGAAGGCGCTAAAGGCGCCGAACACGAAGCCGATGTAGGCGAGGTTGCCCACGGTGCGATGCACCGTGAGCGGATAGGAGGTCGCGTTCAGCGCCAGGCGCAGGGGGTTCTGCGGATTGGTCGGCGTCAGCATGTAGCTGGCGATGATGTCGATCATGTAGACCTGCAGGAACGAGGCGACCGCGAGCAGGCCGCCCATCGCCATATGGAGGCCTTTGAAGCCGCGCAGCGGGTCCCAGGTGTAGTACCAGAGATAGGCGAGCGAGACCTGTAGCACGAAGGTCCACGCCTCGATGAAGAACGGCCACCAACCGATCGTCGCCATCGTGCTCCAGAAGTGACCCCAGAAGCCGACCAACAAAACCGTGATCAAGAGGATGGCGATCGTGGAGCTGACGCTGAAGTAGAGCGTCATGAAGTGGCCGAGCGAGCGGGCCATGCGGTCGTAGCGGCGGCGCTGCCGCACGTAGCCGAGGAACTCGATGGCCGGGCCAAGCTCGCCGGCGCCGCTGATCAGCCCCGCGATCAGGATGTGGATGGAGAAGAGGCTGCCGATTGCGGCCTGGGCCGCGATGCGGTTGTTGCCCTGCGGCGCCTGGGCGGGCAGCTGAGCCGCGAGTTGATGGAGCGCCGGCGCGATGGCGGCGAGCAAGAGGCTCACTGGTTGAAGAGCCTCCCGGAGCCAAGCAGCGTGAGGATGATGATGAAGAGCACGGCGAAGGCGCCCGGTACCATCACCGCCGGTCGTTCGAAGGGATTGCGCTCGGGCCCGCGGTCGATGAAGGGCAGCGCCAGCATCAGGACGACGCCGCCGGCAGGGAGCACCAGGATCAAGGGGATCAACTGCTTCGGCACCAGGACCAGCAGCTGGTCGAGCGGGAGCTGTGCGAGATGACGGGCGTGAGCCGCCCATCGATCCGCGAGGCGCTGCGGCTCCTGGAAGCCGGTCGAGCGGAAGATAGAACCACTGCGGCACCGGTGTGTAGTTCGTCGTGGAAGGGTCGGCGATCGCCTCGAGCGGGGCGCCAATCGCCACCGCGAGGATGAAGACGACGATCACCAGGATCACCGACACGAGTCCGTCTTTGAAGGTCTGATACGGGTAAAAGTCCTCAGTCTCAAGCGGCGCGGCCCACATCTCGTCGGAGGGGACGGCAGGATAGGGCGGCTCGATCGGCCGCTGCTGAGGCGCGGGCGGCACGTCGACGCCTTCACGCGCGAGGTAGGCGCCGCGGTAATTGACGTAGGAGCCGTGCTCGCCGTGTTTGCGGAGCAACGCCAGGTGAGCGCCGATCAGCGGGAAGAGGATGGCGGGGATCAGCCAGACGTGAATGCCGAAAGTGCGGACCAGCGTCACCGGACCGACGACGTCACTCCCCCGCCAGAGGGCCCGAATAAAGGAGCCGATGAAGGGCGTGTAGGCGGGGATGTTGGTGACGACCACGGCCGTCCAGTACGCCGCCTGGTCCCAGGGCAAAAAGGCGCCGGTGATGGCCATGGCGAGCACGAGCACGAACAGACCGACACCGGTCATCCAGTTGAGTTCGCGTGGGCGCTTGTAGGAGCCGGAGAAGAAGGTGCGGACCATGTGCAGGCCGATGACGAACAGCAGGACATAGGCCGACCAGAGGTGAATCCCGCGCACGATCGAGCCGAAGGCGTCGTGCTGTTTCAGATATTCGAGGCTGGACCAGGCTTCGGTCACCGAGGGGACGTAGAGCATGGTGAGGAAGATGCCGGTGACCAGTTGAAGGAGAATCAAGACCAAGGTCGCGCTACCCAGGGTGTAGAACCAGGCGCCGCGCACCGGCACGGCTTCGTACAGTCCCTTGCGGACGAGGCTGCGCACCGCGGCGCGCTCGTCGAACCAGTTATAGGCAGACGCGAGGCGTTCGCGGATCATATCGTCTCCGTGAACTGGTTCTCGACGTAGAGCATCGTGCCGTCAAGGCGGTGGACGTACTCCGGCAACGGCTTGGGCGGCGGGCCGCCGACATTGACGCCGTCGATGTCGTAGAGCCCGCCGTGGCAGGGGCAGAGGAACTGGTTGATCGACGCGTCCCAATGCACCGGGCAATTCATGTGGGTGCAGACGTTGGAAAACACCTTCATGCTTCCGTTGCGCTTGACCACGTAGACGGCGGCATTGACCTTCGCCGTGCTCCAATCCCCGGCGGGGAACTGGACGACGAACTTGGTGGGCTTGTCGTCGGGCACTCCTGCGATATCGCCGACGCTTGCTTCGGCAATAGCTCTGCTTCGGAAGAGCGGCGAGATGAGAAAGCCCACGATGGGGATGCCGAGCAGCACCGCAACCACGGCCCCGGCGACCTGGGTTCCCAGCAGCGCAAACTGACGGCGGCTGAGCCGCCGTGGGTCAGGAAGCGCCATAGCGGATGAACCCGTAAAGGACGCCGACGGTGCCCAGCACGATGAAGAGCAGGGCAACGGTGGTCGCGCCGCCGATCAGCCAGAAGATCAGAGGGGCAACCCCCGAGGTTTGCCGGGCCCAACGCCGGAGGCTGCGGAAGGCTAGCGCGATAAAGAGCAGGGTGAGACTGACCATCACCAGGCTGATCAAGGCGAGATAGAAGTAGGTCTGGATGTCACCCATGGCTCACGGGTAATAGCCCTTGCTGGGCGGCTCAAAGATCCCGTAGCTGTCGTTCTCGGTCATGACGCCGTAGATCGTGTAGTTGCTCCGCGCGGTTTCCCGGATGACGCCCATCAGGAGAAACAGCAGTAGGGCCGCCATGCCGGTCACCGCCAGCGTGACCTGGCTGCTGCGCCGCAGGTCCTGCGCCAGCGCCCGCACGCGAGGACGGGAGACCAGCCAGTGGACGAAGCTCGCCACCACTGCGATCGCCAGCGCGACGTAACGAATCCAGAACAGGCTGCGGGGATAGACAGCGGCGGGCAGCATGGTTGCGAGCGAGCCAACCACCACGATGGCGGTCAGGACGGGCCCGATCGCGGTTGGTCGTGATTGTGCGAAATACAGACTGCTGCCAATCAACAGAATCGCGATGAAGGTCGCCTGCACCAGCCAGAGCCAGGCAAAGGGCCCGGTCATCGAATACTCGAAGGCGCCCGGCGAGGCACGCTTGATGCTCTCGACGAACACCACCCCGAGTCCGATCTGCACCATCAGCGTTACGAAGCCGACGACCAGGCTGGTTCGGGCCGCCCAGTGGAAGTAGAGGCGATTCGCGGGCTGGCGGCTGGCGGCGGCATAAACGGCGGCAACGGCGGCGATGAAGAACGAGGCCCAGGAAAGGTTGCCGACGAAGCGATGCGCCAGCTCGGGGAAATAGGAGGGATTGAAGAAGGCGCCGATGCCGGTGCCCGGCGTAAGCATGAAGCTGTCGATGGCGACGATGATCACCAGGAAGACGTGTTCGGTGGCGGCCGTCGCGTAGCCGAGCGCAATATGCAATCCCTTGCGTGTCTGCATCTGGTCCCAGCGCAGGTTGTAGAGAAGGATTCCGCCCAGTGTCAGGAACCAGATGGTGAAGGCGACCACCGCCGGCCAGAAGAAGAGGGTAATGAGGGTGACGAACAGCCTCGAGTAAAGGCCGACCAGCACGATCACGGCCATGCCGCCGAAGGTCGCCCCCAGGCTGAAAATCTTCTGATTGACGTTTCCCAGGGCGCGCGCGTAGCGCTCGAAGCGAAGGTCCTCACGTCGCAGGCCGATCCATTCGTAGGTCGGTCCAAGCACGAGCGTGCCCATAGTGAACGAGCCAAAGATGATGTGGACCAGGAAGACGATGCCGACCACCCAGCGGTTGGTAATCACGGGGATCTGCACCGCGGGCTGATTGAGGTTGAAGCTCGATTGGAGGAGAGCCAGCGAGCTCATCAGTGCCTAGTCCGTCTCGAGAACGCGCCGGCCGAGACGGCCGGTCAGGCCGGCGGCTCCGACCAGGAAGCCGAAGGCGCCGATCAGGGTTTCCCAGGGCAGCAGGTTGGGGGATCCAGCGAGCGCGCCGAGCAGCGCCTCGTGCAGGTAGCCGTAGGGCAGCAGTCGCGAGATCACGAGCAAGACCGGCTGATCGAACGGGGTGAAAACGCCGGAAAGGTAGAGCAGCGGCAGCAGCGGGATGACGACGAACAGCATCACCTCTCCCGGCGAGCTGGTCAGGGTACTGGCGAGCGCTCCGAGCAGGTTGCCGATCAGCAACACAGCCGCCGTGCCGACGATCATGGCCGGCCACCAGGCGAACCCGAGCGGGTGCCGGATCGCAATCAAGAGCAAAACCGGCACGAGCTGAATGAAGTCGATGGCGGCGCTCGTCCCCAGGCGCTCGATCAGCAGCCGACCCGGATTGACCGGCAAGGTGCGATAGCGAAGGCTGAGCCCGCTTTGCCGCTCACGACTCAGCACGGCGGCCGAGCCGAGCGCGCCGATGATCGCTGCCAGCATGGTGATGCCCATCGCGGAATAGATCGGAGGCGCGCCGCCCAACACGAGAGGAATGGCGACGAGCAGCGGGAAGGCCAGCTTGATCACCAGCGCCCGCCGGCGTTGGGCGAACTCGATCAGTTCGCGCTGCCAGATGGTGGCGGCGAGCATCAGCGGTGCCCGGCCGGTAGCGCGACGCCGGTGAGTTTCAGGAAGAGATCGCCGAGATTGGGGCGGCGCACATGCATGGTGCTGACCAGGTCGGCCGTGCCATTCAGGACGGCCAGCACCTGCGCCGGGTTGGCGCCGCGAGCCAGCACGACATGCACGACGTCACCATCGACGCTGGCACCCTCGACGGCCGGGAGCTCGCGAAGGCGATCGAGGGCAACCGGCGAGTTCATCTGGAGCTCGACCTCTTTCGATCCCGCGACCT
>DAIPYJ010000114.1:0-3645 GCA_036782775.1 Candidatus Dormiibacterota bacterium
ACCGCGCTGCTGGCGGCCAGGAACATCGCCCTGGGCACGACCTACGACGTCTGGAAGGTGAACTCGGAAGCCGAGTATCACGAAGAGACGCGGACATCGGACCGGGATCTCAGCGGACGGCTGGTCCCCCAGCGGCTGGAGAAGGCGGCCTAGCGGTCGATGGCGCTTGATCGCACCGTCGTCGAATCGTACGCACCGCTCCCGGCGGTCGAGGTCTCGATCGTCATGCCCTGTCTGAACGAGGCCGAGACGCTGGAAGCCTGCATTCGCAAGGCGAAATTGGCGATCGCCCGCGACCACCTGGACGCCGAGATCATCGTGGCTGACAACGGCAGCCGCGACCAGTCGGTCACGATTGCCACGGCGTTGGGCGCGCGAGTCGTGCATGCGCGCCAGCGCGGTTACGGCTCGGCGATCCGGGCCGGCGTCGAGGCGTCGCAGGGCCGCTATGTGATCATCGGCGACGCCGACGACAGCTATGACTTTGGCGCGATCGGCCCCTTCGTCGAGCGCCTCCGCTCCGGCGCCGACCTTGTGATGGGAAACCGCTTCGCCGGCGGGATCGAGCAGGGCGCGATGCCCTGGAAGCACCGTTACATCGGCAACCCGGTGCTGACCGCGATCGGCCGGATCCTCTTCCGCGTCGGCATCGGCGATTTCCATTGCGGCCTGCGCGCGATCCGGAAGGACGCCTACGACGGGCTGAAGCTCCGGACCACCGGGATGGAGTTCGCCAGCGAAATGGTCGTCAAGGCCGCGCTCAACCACCTGCGCATCGCCGAGGTTCCGACCGTGCTGCACAAGGATGGTCGTTCGCGTCCACCACACCTGCGCAGCTTTCGCGACGGCTGGCGGCATCTGCGCTTCATGCTGCTGTTCTCACCCCGCTGGCTCTTCCTGCTCCCTGGCCTCGGGTTGCTGGTGGGCGGGGCTATCGCCTCCGGTGTCCTGGTATTGGCGCCGGTCCAACTCGGACCCTTTGGTTTCGACATCGGCACCCTGCTGGTCGCGAGCTTTCTGTGCCTGATCGGCTACCAGGTCATCCTCTTCGGCGTCTTCACCAAGATCTTCGCGGTTCGCGAAGGGTTTCATCCGCCGCATGCGGCGCTGCAACGCCTTTACCAGCGCATGACGCTCGAGGTCGGCTTGATTGCCGGAGGCGCGTTGACCGTGTGTGGCCTCCTGATGCTCGTGATCGCCACTCTGCACTGGCGCGCGATGGGTTTTAGCGGTCTCGATCCTCGAGTTGAGATGCGAGAGCTGATCCCCTCCGTGGTGATGATGGCCCTCGGCGTCCAGACGGTGTTCGCCAGCTTCTTCCTCAGCATCCTGGGAATCGAAAGTCGCTGATGCGAATTCTGATGGTCAGTAACTACTTTCCGGAGCACGTTGGCGGGATCGAAACCATCGCGGATAATCTCGCCCGCGGCTATCGGGACGACGGGCATGTCGTGCGCTGGCTCGCCGCCGACGCGAGAGTCCCTCACCGAGGGCACCCCGATGATGTCGCACTCAGGTGCTGGAACGTCACCGAACAGCGGCTCGGTTTTCCCTATCCAATCCTGGCCCCGAGCGCTTACAGAGTCATCTGGCAGGAAGCGAAGGCCTGCGACGTCATCCATCTGCACGACTGCCTGTACCTGGCGAGCGTTGCAACCGCCCTCGCGGGCCGGTGCCATCACAAGCCGATCGTGCTGACGCAGCACATCGCGCCGGTCCCTTATCGCCATCGTGTACTGCACGGCTTGCAATGGCTGGCCTATCGGACTCTTGGACGGCTGGTTCTGCTGTCAGCTGCGCAGACGGTCTTCTACAGCGACTCCGTTGTCGCCTGGTTTGAAAAGCACCTGAAGCTTTCGGCGCCCCCGGAAATCATCCGCAACGGCGTCGATACCTCGATCTTCAGGCTGGTCACTGGCGAAGCCCGGCGCGCGCTTCGCCGGCAACATGGGTTGATCGGTGAGGCGCCAGTCCTGCTGTTCAGCGCCCGCTTCGTGCGCAAGAAAGGGTTGCATCTCCTGCAAGAGGTTGCCGCCAGGGAGCCGGGATGGCGATGGGTCTTGATCGGCCGCCCCGGAGACGTCGACCCACGGGCCTGGGGCCTGAATAACGTGCAAATTCTCGAGGCGATGCCGCAACGACAGCTGGCCCAGTATTACGCGGTCGCAGACCTGCTTATCCTTCCCAGCACCGGCGAAGGATTTCCGGCCGCGGTCCAGGAGGCCATGAGCTGCGGCACGCCCGCCCTCGTCTCGGAAAGGGTGCGAGGCGATGCCCAGGGAGCCCCGATTTTCGCCAGCGGCCTCAGCAGCCAGGCCGTCCACACGTCGATCACGCAGGCGCTAGCGACGCTCGACCGCGAACCGGAGTTCCGCGCGCGAGTCGCCCAGTTCGCCCGCCGGCATTGGGACTGGCAGGTCGCCGTTTCCCGTTACGAGACGATCCTCGGGACACTCGTGGACAAACGCACCGGCAGCCCGAGGCGTCGGGTGGCGTGATGGAGGCGCCGCTGGCCGCCGACGCCTCACCGATGGCGTTGCGACCCGATCCGGGTAATCGCCGGCTCTTCAGCCGGCTGGGGCGGCCAGCCAAAGTTCTGCTGCTCGCCGTGTTTGTCGTGGCACCCACCTTGATGGGAATCGGCTATTACCACCTCAATCCAGCTCACAGCGACTTCATGCTCTATTACCGCGATGCGCGCGTCGGCTGGCTATTCGGGTGGTCACACCTCTACGACCTTCACGACTTCGACATCATCACGCGCCAGCTGCAGATCCATAGCACCGACCCCAATGCGGGGGCCCTTGACCTTCCGCTCTTGACCTGGTTGGCGGCGCCATTCGCCCTGCTGCCAATGCCGCAGGCGTACGTCGCCTGGTTCGTGATCCTGCTGGGAGCGCTTATCGGGGCCTGGCGCGTGGCTGCTCCTGGCGAGCCGCGGGGTAAAGCGGCCCAACTTGCTCTTGCCGGCCTCTTTCTTCCGCTTGTCTTTGGACTCGCACTGGGATCGGCAGTGGTTCTGGCCCTGGCGGCCCTTGCCGTCTGTTGGTGGCTCAGCCGTCACGAGCGGCCGCTGCTGGCTGGATTCGTCCTTTCGCTGACGCTGGTTCGGCCGCAGGTTGCGGTGCTGGTTCCCGTCTGCCTGCTGATGGCCGGGCGTCGGCGGCTCTTTGTCGGTTTTCTCATGGGCGGATGGATGATTGCGCTTACAGCGCTGGTCACAATTCCGCTGCCGGCGATCGAAGGCTACTTGCGAACGATGGTTCAGGTCACCCGCCATCCGGGGAGCTGGCAAGTAGCGCGGGATCTGACCGTCATGAGTCTTCGGCCCTGGCCGGTCGCCGCCACCGCCGCAGTCACGATTGCCGGCGTCGTCCTCGCCTCGAGTTATTTCGCTCGTCGCTCAGCCGAGCGCGATTCGGTTGCGATCACGGCAGGTGTGCTCGGCTCCCTCCTGGTCACTCCCTACATTCACCTGCAAGACCTGAGCCTGCTGCTCCTGGTCGGCTGGCTGGCACGCCGCGCCTTGCCAGCATCGTGGTGGCCGGCCCTGATGCTGGTGCTGGTCGCCACCGCGAATTTCGATCTCTCGATCCACACCGCACTCCCGACCTTTCTAGAGGCCGCGCTGGTCCTGGCGCTGGC
>DAIPYJ010000114.1:3655-6467 GCA_036782775.1 Candidatus Dormiibacterota bacterium
ACCTACTGGCCTCGACGTCAGGCCGCGCAAGGATTGGCTCTCGTTGCATAAGACGTTGGTCTTCTCATTGAGGTTGCTGCCCTGGGTGCTGTTCGGGCTGACGACTGCGATCGCCGAGGCAGAACTGCTAAAGGGCAGTGTCCCTACCTTGCAGCCGCTGATCACGCTGCTCCATCCCCTCCGCAGCGATTTTGCGCTCTACTATCGTGATTCGCTGGTCGCGCTCAAGGCAGGCGGCCATGACATCTACGATCCGGCGATCGTCCAGCAGGTGACGGCGAACCTCCACCTCTGGCGGATCGTCAAGGATCCCGGACTCGGATTGAGCCTGCCGCCATTGATCTGGTTTGGCATTCCATTTGCGCTGCTCCCCTTCAAGGTTGCCTACGTCGCCTGGATGGTTCTGATGGGAGCTTGTCTGGTTGGAACCTGGATCGTTGTGGCGCCGGGTAGGGGGGCCGCCAAACTCCTGACCCTGGCCGCGGCGGTGTTCTTTATTCCGGCCTTGTTTGCCTTCAGCCTTGGCCAGGCGACCCTGCTCATCCTCGGCGTCCTGGGCACGTCATGGTGGTTGCTCCGGAGCGGACATCCCTGGGCTGCCGGGGTGGTTTTGGCCTTGGTCAGCTTCAAACCGCAGCTCGCCTTCCTGGTTCCGGTCGCCTTATTGATCACCGGCCGGCGCTCGACCTTCCTCGGCTTCGCCGGAGCATCAGGGCTGATGGCGGCAGTCGCCGCCATCCTGATCCCACCGGGCGCCGTCATTCAGTGGGTGGAGCGCCTGTTCGTCGCCAGCCGCGACCCGCATGTGTGGAACGTCAATACGTCGCTGACCTTGATGGGAAGGGGCATCAGCTGGCTCAGCGTGCTGGAGGCAACCATCATCGTTGGTCTCGGATTAGTTGCCCTGCTCAAGGAAAGGGGCAGTGACATGAGCGACGCACGCGCTTACGCAATCGGCATCCTCGGCTCCTTGCTGTTGACGCCGTATCTGCACTACGAAGACCTGGCGATGCTCCTCCTGGTCTGGTGGCTATTCATACAAACAGGTCCCCGGGGCTGGCAGGGATGGATCGCGCCGATCTGCTTGATGGCCGCAACGTTGGAGCCGTTCGGCCTGCCCCTCACGCGCCTGGCTGAGATGTTATGGCTGGCGAGCTTCGCCCTGACGCCGCTCAAACGGCCCATCCTGCAAGCCTCAGCCGGCGCATCCCGGGCGCCGGCGGCGGCACAGGCCTGAGGGCCTGATGGCTCGCCAACGTGAACGAGTGCCAGCCGAGGGGGTACGGTCGCCCCGATTAACGGAGCTCGACGCCCTTCGAGGGTTGGCCGCGTTTACGGTCGTGGTCCAGCACATTCTGATTTCCGTACCAGCTATTGATCGACTGGATGTCCAGCCGCAGCCGAGCCCGCTGTGGCCGCTGGTGTTCAGCCCGCTCCACATCTTCTATGCGGGCGGCGAAGCGGTCATGTTCTTCTTCGTTTTGAGCGGGTTCGTATTGTCGATCCCGTTCTACCGCGCGTGGGTGGATTACGGCGGTTTCGTCGTGCGGCGCGTCTTTCGCATATACGTCCCTTATTTGGTCGCGATCTGTATCGCGGTCCTGTTGTTCGAGATGCTCGGTAGGCACCGGATCAATGGGCTGAGCGACTGGTTCAATCAAATCTGGGCCAGCCCGTTGACCCCTGGCTGGACGATGCAGCACTTTGCGCTGATCGACAGCTTCAAGAACGTTGGCCTGAACCCGGTCATCTGGTCCCTGGTTTATGAGATGCGGATTTCCCTACTGTTTCCCTTTCTGATGTTTGCCCTGACTCGCTTTCCGTGGGCTACGCTGCTGGTCCTGGCCGGGCTAGGGTTCCTGGTCCCGCTGCAGCCGGAGAGTTGGGGCGATTACCCGGTGACCGTCCATTACATGCTGATGTTTGCAGTGGGCGCCATGCTGGCGCGCCACAGGAAGTGGCTGGCTCAGTGGGTGCGCCGCCGGTCGAGACCTGCGCGAACTGGCCTCGTCCTCATCGCGGTGTTTGCCTACACGTACAAATGGTGGTTCTTTCCATTCACTGCCGGCCTCCATTCGTTTCTCTTGAATGACCTGGCCGCAACCGCAGGCTCCGGCATCTTCATCGCGGTCGCCATCGGATGGCCGGTGATCACGGCAACCCTGCGGCATGGAGTCGCGGCCTTGCTCGGCCGCATTTCCTACAGCCTTTACCTCCTTCATGCCCTCGTGTTGCTCACGCTGGTCCACCTGCTTTATCCCGTGCTCAGCTTGTGGATCCTTGGGCCAATGACCGTCGCGGTCAGCCTTGCTGTCGCGCTGGCGAGCTATCACGCGATCGAGGCGCCTTCCAATCGTCTCGGGCATCAGCTCGCCAAACGGCTGAGGGAGCCGACGAGTCCGCTCAAAGCGACTCAAGAGGCGGCTTGATTCAGATGGTTGATCGCCCCCGTGGTCGAGATCGTCGCTTTGTCATGCTGGGCACGTTCGCCGTGCTGGCGTTCGTGTACTGGGCCTGCATCCGCCGCTACCTGCCATATGACGGCGACATGATGTTCCGCGTCACCAAGAGCCTGGTCACCGCCCATTCCTTCCAAATCCAGGACCCGGTCCTGCACCTAAATCAGCCGTACTCCTACTACGGACTGGCGGTGTCGCTGCTGCTGGTGCCGTTATTTGTTGCCGGCCAGTTGTCGTTGCACGACGGCACTCTCCTGGTCACGACCTTCGAGCCGATCGTCACCGCGCTGACGGTGGTCGCCCTGCTGAGCCTGCTGGTTGACCTCAGCGTCTCGTGGCGCCGATCGTTCCTG
>DAIPYJ010000115.1:0-218 GCA_036782775.1 Candidatus Dormiibacterota bacterium
CGCACCGCACCTCGACGGCGATCGTCGTGCAGGACCTGGTCAATCAGCTATCCCATCGCTATCGCTCCTACGCGCCTCAGCCAGTAAACAGTCGCGACCAGTTCCTCGTTGGCCTTCCATCAGGCGGCGCCTTGTTCTGCTTTGCCCGTGACTACGTTCAGGCTGAGAACCGGCCATGGTGGCATCCCGTCAAAGCCGGACCGGCCGAGCGGCGGGGG
>DAIPYJ010000115.1:258-6146 GCA_036782775.1 Candidatus Dormiibacterota bacterium
CAGCAATGCGGCTTGGTCGACGCCGATACTCCCATGCTGGCAACGCCTATGACGTTCCAGGGCGGCTTCGTGTCGCACCACGAGGTACCGGCATCGCCGCCGCCGTGGCTACCGATCGGCCTTGCCGGATGCCTGGTTAGCGTGATCGCCTTCATCGCCGTCTGGCGACTCAAGCCGCCTGCACAAAAGGCTACGCGTCCGGCCCAGGAAATCTCGATCCGCTCCATGGAGCGCCATACCGCGATGGCAGCGGCCGCGCGGGTGCTGCTTGGTGCGTTGCTGTTCGTCGAAGTCGAACACTGGCTCCTCGGCGCCGACCCGTTCTTCGGTGCTGTCATCGCCCTATTCGTCCTGGTGGCGGTGGGAGCCCGGGTCTTTCCAGGAAGGCGGATCGTTCGTTGCACCGCCAGGATCCTCATCGACCGGCCGGTCGCGGAGGTCTACGCGTTCGCCGCCGATCTCCGGAATGAGCCGAAGTGGGATCCCCTGGTCCTCTCCATCGATCGGATGACCGACGGAACCGACCGTATCTATCGGGGCCGTCAGCGGCTGCTGCCGCACCTCGTCCTCGATTTTCAAACGCGAGCCCAGGAAGAACCTGAGGATCGCGTCATCCGCTACACCGTGCTCGGGAAGTGGTTTCCCGAGCGAGCGGAGTGGCGTTTTACGCCGGCTCGGGACGGCACGCTTGTCACCATCGTGCGTTGGTTCGAGCTGGGACCATTGCGGGCGATCGCGTACGGCGTCGCTCGCTATCGAAACGGCCTTAGGGCGATGACGATCAGGGATCTCAACCGGCTCCGTCGAGTGCTCACCAACGAGGAGGCGCCCGAACCGAAGCTCGACAAGGGGCCGCGTGAGGTGGTGTGGCAATACAAACTCATCAAAATGATCCCGGGCATCCGGGACTCGGACATCGGGATCACCATCGCCACCTTCCTGGCCTGCTGGCTCATCTACAGCTGGCCAACTTCGGAATGGTTCGCCACCGGCCTCATGGTCATGCTGCTGATTCATGAGCTGGGCCACTATGTCGAAGGCCGTCGACTCGGCTTCAAGCCTCGTCCTCCCGTTTTCATCCTGGGCGGGGCATTCGTTTATCTCTCGGGCGTTCGATTGGAACCGCTGAACAACGCGCGCGTTTCCTTCGCCGGCGCACTCGCCGGCGGGGCGGCCACCGCCGTGGCGCTCGCCCTTTCTGCCGCCGGCGGTTGGACCCAGCTGCTGCCCTGGGTGGCCGCCGGAGCCGCGGCCAATCTCTTCGGCAGCATGCTCCCCTTCATCACCGTCGACGTCGAGAGCATCCTCCACGTGGTGGGACGCTGGCTGCCACTGGTTGGCGTCTTTGCCGCCGGCTGCGCCTGGCTCGCGACGACCGCCCTCGGCATCGGCGACCTGCTGATCCCATCGATCGTCGCGCTTGCGTTTGTTGTCCTGGCTCTGCGCTATCCCGGAGGGTCCTACCTCGACGGTGGGGCCCTTTCAACGAAAGCCCGCCTTGTGCTGGCCGCGAGTTGGCTTGCGATGCTGTTCTACCTGTCGATCGTGTTCATCCTCGCGGCCGGCTGGCTCTACTAAGCTAGGTAGAGACCGCGGCGTTCCAAATAGTGAGGTGATGGCATGGCAAAGAGTTCGCTGACAGAGGCGAGCACCACGCAGAGCTTCGAGTTCATCCGCGAGCTCGGCCAGCAGCTGCGCGTCGACAGCATCCGTTCGAGTACGGCCGCCGGCTCGGGACATCCGACGTCCTCCATGTCGGCGGCGGACTTGATGGCCGTCCTCATCAGCCGTCACTTCCTCTACGACTGGAACAACCCGCAGGAACCGAACAACGACCACCTGATCTTTTCCAAGGGTCACGCCTCTCCGCTGCTCTACTCCATCTTTCGGTCGGTCGGCGTCATCAGCGACGACGAGTTACTGAGCTTTCGAAAATTCGGCTCCCGGCTGCAGGGCCATCCCACCCCGGTGCTGCCGTGGGTCGATGTCGCCACCGGCTCGCTTGGCCAGGGTCTACCGATCGCCGTCGGCGTCGCGCTGGCTGGACGCAAGCTCGACCAGCTGCCCTACCATGTCTGGACGCTGACCGGAGACAGCGAGCTCGCCGAAGGCTCAATCTGGGAAGGCCTCGACAAGGCCGGGTTCTACGGGCTTTCGAACTTCACCGCCATCTTCGACATCAACCGGCTCGGGCAGCGTGGTCCGACCGAGTACCAGTGGGAAACCGACGTCTACCGCGATCGGGTGCAGGCGTTCGGCTGCCGCGCCATCGTCATCGATGGCCACGACCTGGAACAGATCGACCAGGCCCTGCAGCAGGCCCGCGACGCAACCGGCAAGCCGACCGTGATCATCGCCCGGACCATCAAAGGCAAAGGCTTCAGCGAGATCGAGAACAAGGACGGCTGGCACGGGAAGGCGTTACCACCCGACATGGCTGAGCGAGCCATTGCTGAGCTCGGTGGGATTCGCCAGTTGCGTGTCGACGGTGAGAAGCCCGAACCAGGCACCCCGGCGATCGCCGACGGCAAGGCGGCCGCCGTCACGCTCCCCACCTACAAGAAGGGAGACAAGGTCGCGACCCGCAAGGCCTACGGCGACGCCCTGAAAGCGCTGGGTGCCCGCCCGACCGTGGTCGCCATGGATGGCGAGGTGAGCAATTCGACCCACGCCGACGAGTTCGCGAAGGCGTACCCCGACCGATACTTCGAGATGTACATCGCCGAGCAGCAGATGGTGGCCACGGCAGTCGGCATGAGCGTCCGGCACTACATCCCGTTCGCCTCGACCTTTGCCGCCTTCCTGTCGCGTGCCTACGACTTCATCCGGATGGCGGCAATTTCCCGCGCCAATATCCGTCTCTCCGGTTCGCACGCCGGCGTCGAGATCGGCGAAGACGGGCCCTCCCAGATGGCGCTCGAGGACCTGGCGGCGATGCGCGCCGTCCATGGGTCAACCGTGCTGTATCCGTCAGACGCGACCTCGACCGCGCAGCTGGTGCAGGCCATGGCGGACCAGCAGGGGATCTCCTACATCCGAACCACACGCGGCGCCTATCCGGTCCTCTATGGTGACGGCGACCGATTCCACATCGGTGGTTCCAAGGTAATTCGCAGCGATCCCCACGACGTCGTGACCTTGATCGCTGCCGGGGTCACGTTGCACAACTGTCTGGCCGCCGCCGACGAGCTGGCGAAGGAGGACATCAAGGCGCGCGTGATCGACTGCTATTCCGTGAAGCCGATCGACCGGCAGACGCTGCGCGAAGCGGTGCGGCAGACCAAGGGACGCCTGGTGGTGGTCGAAGACCACTATCCCGAGGGCGGGCTCGGTGCGGCCGTGATGGAAGCGCTGGCCGCCGATATGGATCCTCCCCGGATCATTCATCTGGCCGTTCGTGGCTTGCCTGGATCGGGCAAGCCGGCCGAGCTCATGGACAAAGCCGAGATCTCGTCCCGGCACATCGTCGCCGCCGCGAAACAACTCTACGGCTTGTAGGAGGTAGCACCGATCATGCTCCAGGGTCTCTTCGGGAGTCCGTCCGCGCGCGTCTTTCTCCGTCCCGGTCTCCAACTGCCCCACGAGGCGGTGCGGGCGCATCGCCGCCGCCACCCCTCGGCTACCGGCCAGCAGCAGTCCGGTCAGACGACCAACTTCGTGATCTACACCGACGGCACCTCATCCGGCGATGCCGCGGCGCAGGCGATGCTCAACAGCTGCGAGGCGGATTTCGCGGCGAACCAGCAATGGTTCGGCGGGTTGACGCCGCCCGATCTTCCGATGCACGTCTACGCCGATCCCAACGCCGGCGGCGCCTATCACATGAGCTGTGCCGGCACCGACATCCACGTGCTCTCCGACCCGACGCTGGCACCCGGATTCCTCGCTGCGGAAATCGTCGAGGTCTTTGAGGCCGCCATCAACAACGGCTGGGACTGCGGCCAGACGAACGGGGAGGCCCTTTCGCGCGTGCTCGCCTTCGATCGCCACCCCGAGATCGCCGGCGATTTCAACCAGACGGAGCAGGATTGGTGGGCGGCGGGGCATCCCGATCACGTCAACGACAACTCGGCCGGCGACACCGATTCCGTCGCCAACGGGTGCGGCGATCTCTTCCTCTATTACCTCCATTCGCAACTGAATTTCAGCTGGGCCCAGATCTGCAGCGCCGGCGGCGGGACGCTAGGCGCCTCCTACCAGACACTGACCGGATACGATCCGCAGCAAGGCTTCAGCGACTTCGTCAACGCGCTGAGCCGGATCGACCAGGGTGGCACGCTGCAATTGCCCGCCTCGGGGAATCCCTTCCCAATCTCGCTCACTTAGTAAGGCAGGTCGTCCTCCGCCATCCCAAAGTGGTGGCCGATTTCATGCCGCATGGTCTCGGCCACTTCCCGTTGCAGATCGTCAGCGTCGGCGCAGATGTTCTCGTGGTTTCGCTGGTAGAGGACGATCCGCTCCGGCAGCCCATGCTCGAGCGCCGTTGCGCCTTCGTAAAGGCCCAGCAGGTCCGGGTCCTCGCCTTCGCGCACGGCTTCCAGGCTTGGCAGATCATCGACCACGATCAAGGTATTGGCAAGCCGATCCTGAAACGGTTCGGGGACGCCGGCAAGCGCCGCCTCCGCCATGCGGACGAACCGCTGGTGCTTGACGCGGTAGGGGATGACGAAGCGGCCCGGGTCGAGGCGTTGCGCGCAGCGGAAGGCATCGTCCGCATCGCGGCGATGCAGCCAGAGCCGCAGGCGTCCGAGCAGGTGCCAGGTGGCGGCGTCTTCCTCGAGGCTGATGGCCTGGTTGGCATACGCCGCCGCCTCCGACATCTCGCCGGCCCGGAATGCGATCCAGGCCGCCAGGCGCGCCCAGGCTGGATCCTCTTCCGCCGGCATCCCACGAAGCGCCGCGAGCGCATCGGGAAACCTTTCGGCGAGCATTTCGACCGCCGCCTCCAGGTCGCCTTTCCGAGCTTGTTCAAGCGCTTTCTGCACCCGGTCTTGCGTGCTGTCGCGGCGGCGGGGAAACCAGCGGCTAGGCGGCATCGGCCGGGCAATGCTTGCGCTGCAAGCCTCTTCGGGGCACCCCGTTACACCGGCAATGGGCCAGCAGACGACGATGAACGCCCACGACTTCGAGAACCACGTGCTCAAGCGTCTGACGGCGCTGCGTCCGGGGTGGACGGTGCGCAAGGGACCGGAGCCGTTTCAACTGACGATCTCCCGTTCGCGGCAGGGCGACCTCCGCTTCAACCTCGACAGTTTTTATCAGCAGTATCGGGAACAGCCTGGCGCGCTCGACCGGCTGTTTGCCGCTCGCCTGCGCCGGCTCGACCAGGAATGCGATGGCGAGGCGCTCTTTGGCGCGCCCCTCATCCTTCCGGTGCTTCGGCCGGCAAGCTTTCTCGAGAGCGCGGGCGGTCCGGTCGTTTACCGGCGGATGCTCAACGAAATGGTCGTGACCTATGCGGCCCACTACGCGCAGGGCATGCGCTATTTGCTGCCCCAGGACCTGCTCGCCTGGAACGTCGGCCGCGATCACGTCGAGGTGCTGGCGCTGACCAACCTCGCCCTGATGTTCCGCAACGGCATGAAGTTCACCGGGTTGGAAGCGGACCGCAGCGGCCGCACGCAGATGTTGATGCTGAGCTACGTCGACACGCGGCCGTACGGCGCGGCGCTGCTGCTGCTGCCCGAAGTCTGGGCCTGGCTCGAAGAGATGCTGGAAGATACGCCGATCGTTGGTGTCCCGGAGCGTGGTTCCTTGATCGCCGCCGGCGAGCGCGCCCAGTTGCTGGGGCGGCTGCGGCATGACGTCCAGGAGCGCCATCGCGAGGCGGCCTACCCGGTATCCGACCACCTCTTCTGCCTCGAGAACGGGCGAATCCGCCAGTATTC
>DAIPYJ010000116.1:0-5887 GCA_036782775.1 Candidatus Dormiibacterota bacterium
GAGCCGGCCGGGGAGGTCCGCTTTCATCACAATCTCCCCACTTGTGGGGAGAGGGGCGCCGTGCCGCTCCCCGCTAAGCCAGCCGCTCCTTCAGCCCGGGAACCAGCTCCGCGATCCCGACCCGGACCTGCGTCATCTCGTCGCGCGAACGAATGGTGGCCGCCTTGTCCTCGAGCGAGTCGAAGTCGATCGTGACCGCGAAGGGCGTGCCGATCTCGTCCTGCCGCCGATAGCGCTTGCCGATCGACTGCGTGTCGTCGTACTCGGTTCGGAAATGCGGCCGCAGCTGATGCTCCACCTGCTGCGCCAGCTTGATCAGGCGCTCCTTACGCGAGAGCGGCAGGATGGCCACCTGGATCGGCGCCACGGAGTGATGGAATTTGAGGACGACACGCACTTCGCCGCGCACCTCCTCCTCGTGGTAGGCGTCCAACATCAACGTCAGCATCGTCCGGTCGACGCCGGCGGACGGCTCGACCACGTGCGGCAGATATCGCTCCCGCTTCAGGTCGTCGAAAAAGCTCAGGTCCTTGCCCGAGGCCTTCTGGTGAGCCGCCAGGTCGTAATCGCCCCGGGCCGCGATCCCCTCCAGCTCTGACCAGCCGAAGGGGAATTGATATTCGACGTCGAAGGCGCCGCGGGCGTAATGCGCCAGCTCGTCCTTCCCGTGCGCCCGCAGCCGGAGCTGCTCGCGGCGGATGCCGAGCCCGAGGTACCAATTGAGGCGCTGGTCCTTCCAGTAATCGAGCCACTGCATCTCCTCCGCCGGATGGACGAAAAACTCGAGCTCCATCTGCTCGAACTCCCGAAGACGGAAGATCGAGTTGCCGGGGGTGATCTCGTTGCGAAAGGCCTTGCCGATCTGGGCGATCCCAAAGGGCGGGCGCATCCGGGTCGAGTTCAGGATATTGCCGAAGTTGACGAAGATTCCCTGGGCTGTCTCCGGTCGCAGGTATACCTGCGTGCTCGAGCTCTCCACCGGCCCGATGAAGGTCTTGAACATCAAGTTGAACTGCCGCGCCTCGGTCAGCTCTCCCCCATCCTCTTCGTGGCGCGTGCCACGGACCTGATCTGCCCGGAAGCGCTGGTGGCACTTCTTGCACTCGACCAGGGGGTCCGTGAAGTTCTGAACGTGACCGGAGGCTTCCCAGACCCGCGGGTTCATCAAAATCCCGGCGTCGATGCCGACCACGTCGTCGCGCAGCTCGACCATGCTGCGCCACCAAGAGCGCTTGATGTTGTTGCGCAGTGCCACCCCCAGCGGCCCGAAATCCCAGACCCCCTGGATGCCACCGTAGATCTCGCTCGACTGGAAGAAGAAGCCGCGCCGCTTGGCCAGCGAAACCAGCTTCTCCATCATCCGAACATCTCCCATGCGGGCATCTCCCTCCCCCCGCTCGCGGGGAGAGGGTCGGGGTGAGGGGCTTTCAGTTGCCACTCGTGGACATCTCCCTCTCCCCATTCATGGGGAGAGGGTCGGGGTGAGGGGTCGCCAGGGAAATCTCCCTCTCCCCATTTGTGGGGAGAGGGTCGGGGTGAGGGGCTGGGAGAGGGTCGGGGTGAGGGGCCCTGACCATCCGAAGGAACTCCAGGCTCTTGAGCTGACGGTCGAGGTGATACTCCAGCTGGGCTTCGAGGACCGCTTCGATCTCGTGCAAGAGCGCCGGCGTCAATCGCAGGCGATCGTAGAGCGCGATGTCCCCCGCGCCCATCAGCCGCAATACCTTGAGGCCGTTGAGCGAAACGGCTGAGCCCGCTTGCGAGTGCGCTGCGCATTTGCGGCAGAGAATGCCGCCCAGGAGGGGTGAGAACCAGCCGGCCGCCTGCGGTAATGACTCACCGCAACCCGGACAATCCTGGAGCTGCGGCTGGTATCCGAGCAGGTCGAGGATCCGCATCACGAACCAGGCGCTGTCGGCGCGGGGCGAGCGCGAGGGCGTGTTGAGCCGCTCGATCGTGGTCGTCACCAGGTCGAAGACGTCATCGACCGGATGCCGCTCCTCGAGCACCTTGTCGGCAACTTCGGCGACCAGGCAGGCGTAGGCGGTGCGCTGCAGATCGCCGGAAATGTGCCGAACGTCGCCGTTGCGCTGCGCCTGGGCGACGACATCGAGGTTGCGTCCCCTGGCCAGCATCATGGTGGATCGTCCGAAGAGATCGAGCGCGCTGGTCAGCCGCGCCTTCGCCTTTCGCGAGCCCTTGGCAATCGCCGCCAGCTTGCCGTGCTCGCGAGTCAGCAGCGTCAGGATCCGGTCCGCCTCACCATAGTCGAGCCGTCGCAACACCACGGCGTCGGCCTGGTAGGTCGGCATTCGGGAATTCTACGGGCGTCTCGTCAGGCGGCGAACGTAAGACGCGTCAGTTGACGATCAGGGCGACGGCAATGTCCCAGTTAGGCCAGTAGCCACCTGACGGCAGGATCTGCGGCAGTGGTTGGCCGGCGACCGTGCCGAAGGGGATGATCCGGCCGTAGCCGTCCATGGCCCAGCCGAACAGGTCGTTTGCCTGCGCGCCCGGCCCCAAGCTGACGGCCCGAAAGATGTCGCGGCTCGCACTGGGGGCGTAGGGCGCGTACAGCGTCGTGCTCACGTTGCCGAATGGATGGACGCCCCCGAGCCCATCGAGGCTGACGCCGGCGACGCCCGCGCCGGCGCTGCTGCTCGAGGTCAGCGCGAAATCACGGGCGATGGCCCAGCCGTGCCAGTAGGCATAACTCGTGATCACCGGTGGCATTGGGTTCGATCCGGTGGCGAATCCATGAAGACCGCCGTAACCGTCCATCACGTAGCCACCGCTTCCATCGGGGAGCAGCTTGATTTTTCTTGCGATGTCCCAGCCGCCCCAGTAAGCGAATCCGCTCGGCATCGGCGCGCCGCCAAAGGCGTGGACGCCGCCGTAGCCGTCCAGGGTGTAGCCCTGCGCATTGAAGATTGACGAGCCCGGCATCAGGGCGACGTCTCGGGCAATGTCCCAGCCGAAATACGCCGCCACCGGCTGAAACGTCACGCTCCCGAAGGGGTGTAGCCCGCCGTACCCATCAAGCTCCAACCCGCCGCCGCCGTCGGAGGTGAGGACTGCGGCGCGGGCGATCTTCCATCCGGGCCAGTAAGGCCCTCCGCCAGCCGGGGCCGTCCCACCATCCGGATGAAGGCCTCCGTAGCCGTCGAGCGTGTACATGGCTCGGAGATAGGTGTAGGCGTTGAAGGCGGTTGCGGTCTGGCTGTCGGGATTGGTAAGCGTTAGGGAGGTCGTCATTTCGGAGTTTGCGGACGGCGGCGTCGTCAGCCGCAGCTGAGTACTGTCGATCCACTGCGTCGGCACGGTGGCGAAGGTGCCGAACATCACCGTTGCTCCCGGCTGAAAGTTCTGCCCGCTGATCGTCATCGACTGACCGCCGCTCGGCAGACCGGTGGTCGGGGACACCGTGCCGATTCTCGGAGCGGGTGCCGCGGCGGTTCGCCCAATGCTCGAGCCGGCCGTTGTCGGCAGCATTGAAACAACCACAAGCGTCGCGCTGAACGTGGCGACCAAGAGCCCCCGCCTCACAGTACTGCGACGAGTGTATAGCAGCGACTAGCCGCGCTAGACTTCAACGCGCGATGGAGGGCCACAGCGGGCAAGAACTGCAGAGTGCCCACTACGGCGACCAGGATTTCGCTACCCGGTACCACCGCCATTACTCCGATCCGACGAGCGAAGAGTACCGCCGCCGCTTCATCAACGGCCCACTAACTGAAGGCATCGACCTGGCCGGTCGGGAGGTGCTCGAGGTGATGTGCGGCAGCGGTTCGACGGTCGGCTACCTGCTGTCCAAAGGGGCTAATGTCTCGGGCCTCGACATCTCCCCGGTTCTCATGGAGACCTTCAAGCAAAGCTGGCCGGGCTGCCGGGCGATCTGCGCCAGCATCTTTCAGACCGGGCTGCCGGATGCGTCCTATGACTGCGTGGTCGCCGTGGGCGGCCTCCATCACATCCAGCCGGATCTGCAGCCGGCAATCGATGAAATCCATCGGGTTTTGAAACCGGGCGGCTTTTTCTGCTTTTCTGAACCGCACGCGGGATCGTTTCCGGATCTCGTCCGTCAGCAGTGGTACCGGGTGGACCACATGTTCGAGCGAAACGAGGAAGCGATCGACCTGCCGGCATTGATGCGGGCGAATGCGGAACGCTTCGAGTTCATCAAGACGCGCTACGCCGGGAACATCGCCTACCTGCTGGTCTACAACTCATTGGTCTTCCGGCTGCCACTGAGCTGGAAGCGCGTCTACGCGCCGCCGCTTCTGGCCGCCGAAGCGGCGATCAACCCGTTGCTCGGCCGGCGGCTGTCCTGCTTCATCGTTGCCCAATGGCGGAAGAAGCCATTGGGCTCCGGCCAGCAATAGGCGCGCCTTAGCTTTCGGCGAGATCGACCGCGCGGTCACCGCCGAGCGAATAGCCGCCTGACATAACCGACGGCGCCCCACCGAACGGATGCAAGCCGCCGAATCCGTCGAGCACCCAGCCCTGCGGTTGCGCGGCCGTCGATTGCGGCGACAGCCGGACCGAGCGCGCGATGTCCCAGTTGGACCAGATGGCTTCGCCCTGCACGGCACCGGCCGAGCCGAAGGGATGGACACCGCCGAACCCGTCGAGCGTCACGCCCGAGACATTGCTCGCCGTGCTGCCCGGCGTCAATGTCACGTCGCGAGCGATTGCCCAGTTGGGCCAGTACGCCGCATTAACTGTGGGCGGCATCGGATTGGCGCCGACGGCGAATGGATGCAGGCCGCCGAAGGCGTCCATGACATAACCGCCGCTGCCGTCGCTCAGCAATACCGCGCGGCGGGCGACGTCCCAGTTGGGCCAGTAGGCAAACCCGGCCGCGGCAGGCGCTCCGCCGAAGGGATGGAGTCCGCCAAAGGCGTCGAGCGTGTAACCCTGAGGCGCGGGCGCCGTCGAGCTCGGCAGCAGGACGACGTCGCGGGCGACATTCCAGTTCGGCCAGTACGAAGCGCCCTGCGTCAGCTGGGCGGCGCCGAAGGGATGGAGACCGCCGAAGGCATCCAGCACATAACCGCCCGACGCGTCGGGCAGCATCACGGCCGCATTCGCGACGCGCCAGTTTGGCCAATAGGGGCCGCCTGACTGCGGTGTCGTGCTCCCGTCCGCGTGCAGGCCACCGAAGGCGTCGAGCGTGAACATGGCTTTAAACGGGCTCTGCGGTTGCGGTGGCGGCGCGGGCAGCGTCACCGGCGCGTTGAGAAACTCTTCCGCGATGTAGCCGTAGCCGTTGGAGGCGACGGTCCAGGCGGTCGCGACCAGGTTGTAATTGCCGAGGATGTTGGCGCGGTGCGGCGCGCTGTTCATGAACATGTTGTTGGCGAGTGGATCATCGATGCCACCCGAGTCGTAGGCGATGTTCTCGCCGGCGGAGGTCGCGCCCGCGATGCAGCCGAGGTCGAGCGTCGGCCCGTTCGTGTGCGAGAGATAACCCTGGGCTGCGATGCGATCCGCATTCTGCTTCGCGACCGTGTAGAGGCAGTCATTCCAGGCGAGCGCCGCGAGTCCGCCGTTCTGCGCTCGGTCCTGGTTGATCAGCGTCTGCTGGGCGCTGGTGTTGTATGGATCAGTGGCCGCCGCCGATGTCGACGGCAGTGCCGAAACCGCGATCGATGCTGTGAATGCGAGGCCGGCGATAAATGAACGATGAAAGTGTCCTCCCACACCATGAACAACCGCTCGACGGCCGAGCGGCCTGCGCCTATTCGGATAACGTCAGATACTCGTGAACGAGGCCTTGTCGTCTCGTCACCGCTTTGTCTCAACTCCCTCCCCACTTGCGGCGGGAAATATCGGGGAGAGGGTTGTCTCAAACCACGTCCCCCCGCTTGCGGCGGGAAATATCGGG
>DAIPYJ010000117.1:0-751 GCA_036782775.1 Candidatus Dormiibacterota bacterium
GGCCCCGGCCAGGAAGGTACGCGCGACTTCGAGCGCGGCTGTGATCACATACGGCGGATGCGGGATACCGTACTCGTCAAGGAGCTGCCAGCCGATCGACGGGGCGGTCTTAGACGCCAGAGCCGAGCCGGATCCTGATGTGTTTGGGCTCGAGATATGCCTCCAGGCCCTCCGGCCCCATCTCGCGCCCGATGCCGCTCTCCTTCCAGCCTCCAAATGGCGATTCCAGCTCGGTGACGTCGTTGACGTTGATGCCGACGCCGCCGAACTCCAGCTGCTCCGCAACCAGCAACGCCTTGCCGACATCCTTGCCGAAGACGTAGGCGACCAGTCCGTATTCCGTGCTGTTGGCCCGGCGCACCACCTCATCGACCGTCTCAAAGGCGCTGATCGGGGCTACCGGCCCAAACGTTTCTTCTCGCATCGTTCGCGCCTCGTCCGGCACGTTTGACAGCACGGTCGGAAGATAGAAGTGTCCCTTCCCAAAGCGCTCGCCGTCGGGACGATGGCCACCCCAGAGCAGGCGCGCCCCGCGGGTCACGGCATCCTGTACGTGGGCCTCGGTCCGCACCACCTGCTTGTCGTTGATCATCGGGCCGTACTCCACGCCAGGCTCCAGGCCGGGCCCAAGCTTCAGCTGCCGGGTGGCATCGACAAAGCGCTCTTCGAACTCGTCGGTAAGCTCTCGGGCAATGTAAAGGCGGTTGACCGCATTGCAGATCTGCCCCATGTTCGAAAACGAACGCCGCAC
>DAIPYJ010000117.1:761-2340 GCA_036782775.1 Candidatus Dormiibacterota bacterium
GGATGATCATCGGCGTGTGGCCCCCGAGCTCGAGATTCAGGCGTTTGATATGCGCCGACGCGAGCGACATGATCCGCCGACCGCTCGGGATCGACCCCGTGAAGGCGATCATGCGCGACCGCGGATCGGTGACCAGCGTCTCGCCGAGGGTTTCGACCGGACCCACGACGTAGTTGAGCACCCCCTCGGGCAAGCCCGCGTCGAGCAGACACTGGACCGCCTCGGCCGTGGCGAGTGGTGTCTCGGGCGCCGGCTTGCACACAACCGTGCAACCTGCGGCCAGAGCGGGCGCGACCTTCCAGCTGAACAGATCGACTGGGAAATTCCAGGGGACGATGGCAACGACAACACCAACCGGTTGCCGGATGACCAGACTGCGCATGTCTGGGAGTGAGGCCGGACGCCACTCATCGGCACGGTGGGCGGCGATCTCCGCGTAATACTCGAAAACCTGCGCTGTGAAGCGAAGCTCCTTTTTGCTGTCCGGCAGCGGCTTGCCTTGCTCACGCGTCAGGGTGACCGCGATGGTGTCGATCCGATCTCGTAGCAACGCCGTTCCGCGATGCAGGATTCTGGCCCTCTCCGCCACCGGGGTCCGCGACCAGCCGGGAAACGCGGCCGTCGCGGCTGCCAGCGCTCGCTCGGCATCAAGCGCGTCACCAAAGGCGACGTCGCCGACGAGCTCCCCGGTTGCCGGATCGTGAATTGGCTGACGCTCTCCTTCGGCGGCCTCCACCCAGCGGCCACCAATCAGGAGGTTGGCGCGCAGCCGGGGCAGCACCTGCTCGTCGACCGCGCTCATCGCGAAGCGATCCTTCTCCACAGCTCGGCATAACCGGCATCGTTCTGCGCCCGGGCCGAGCCCTCTCGAGGCAGGTTGAGGTTGACTTCGACGTGGGGCGGCGTTCCGCGCTCGACCAAGATTTTGGCCGTCTCCGCGACCATGGCATCGACGACTGCCATGACCAGCATCGATGAGACCGCCGCTACCGGGTCCTGGAGGCCCTCGATCTTCACGCAGGCATCGCCGAGCGGTGCTCCCGTGTCGATCACCACATCGGCAACTTCATAGAGCTTCTTCCCGGACGAATGCCGGGACGCGATCGCGCTGGAATGGGGCAAGGACGTCACACCAACCAGGTCCAGGCCCTTCTCTTTGGCCATCAACGCCATATCGAGCACGACCGGGTTGATGCCGGAGTGACTGAACAGCACCAGGGTGTCGGCCGGATCGAGGCGATGACCTTCGAGGATCGCCCGACCGTATCCCTCTTGCCGATGAAGAAACCGGTACTGCGGGACGCCCATGTCGCCGTAGACGTGATGAAGCAGCGTGATCGGGAGCTCCGCTATGGGATGGAAACCAACCAGGCTGCCGCTCCGGGGGAAAGCCTCGAGGGCGGGAAGGCTGCCGTGGCCGGTACCGAACAGGTGCACCAGCTTTCCGTCGCCGATGCTGCGGGCACAACTGTCGGCCGCCCGGCGAATCGCGTCCGCCTGAGCCTCCTGCAATTGTTTGAGCAGCCGGGTCGCTGCCTGGAAGTAGTCGATCATGGCTTGGCTCCATTCGCGGCGGGCT
>DAIPYJ010000117.1:2350-4674 GCA_036782775.1 Candidatus Dormiibacterota bacterium
GGGAACACCGATCAGGGCTTCCAGCGCCGCCGTGACCAGCTGTTCCTCCCCGTGCTTGCGGGCCTCGTCGTCGAGCAGGGCACGACCCGGGCCGTCGACGCTGATCAGACACAGCGATCCGGCTCGCACGCCCAGCAACGATGCCACGACAAACAACGTGGCGGTCTCCATGTCCGCCGCAAGCACACCCAGCTGGCGGAATTCGTCGTGGCGTCTCTCGACGGGAGCGGCCCTCTCCACCGAGGGCGCCAGCATCTCGCTGTAGAACCCGTCGGCGGTTGCCAAAATTCCAACGTGGTAGGGCAGGCGCTTGTGGTTCATCACGTCGATGAGCGTATTCACCATCACAGGGTCCGCTGCCGCGGGATATCCCAGCGGGGCATAGGTGAGCGAGGTCCCTTCGGCGCGAAGCGACGCGTGGGCGACGATGAAGGTTCCCAGGGGAAGCCGATCAGGCGCCAGGCTCATGGCTGTTCCCGCCCGCAGGATGACCCGCACTCCGATGCCCGCCAGCTCCTCGAGCAGTACCGCGGCGATCGGCCCCCCCATGCCGAAGGCCGATACCGTCACCGGCACTCCTCGGAAACTGCCGACCAATGTGCGAAGTCCCCGCCGATCACTGACAACGCGGGCCTCGGTCAACTGCTGACCAAACATATCGACCCGAGCCCGATCACCGACGAGAATGCACCGTGGTGCGACATCCTTGGCCTGCAGCCCGAGATACCATGCGCCCTGCGGTGCCGGGCGAGTCTTTACCGTCATGCCGTGCTCTCCTTCGTCTGTGGGATGAGGGCGCTCGATGCGCGGCGCCCGATGAGGAACCGCGCCGCATAGTCTGTCGCCGCCTGACCAGCATCGGCTGGGGCCTTACCACGGAACATGGCCGAGAGAAATGCCGAGAAGAACGCGTCACCCACGCCGGTTGGATCGTCGACCTCGACGCGCCGCGCGCTGATCCTGATCTCTCGTCCCGACGCGTAAACGCACGATCCGTCCGGTCCATCGGTCAGGACCAGCACTGCCGGCGACGCAGCACGCAGATGACCAATAGCCTGCTCGAGCGAGGCTTCGCGGTCGCCACCGGCAGCTTCCAGGAGAAACCCCAGCTCCTCGCGATTGAAGATCAAGAGCTCGGCGTCCCGAACGATGCGCCGGCGTAGATCGATCGGGTAGTGACTCGGATCTGCCTTGACGTCCCAGGCAATCCGAACCGCCGAAGGCTTGGCATCGAGGAGAGCGGCGCTCATCGGCGCCGGCCCGGCTGTCAGCACCAACCAGTGAGCCGCCTGAAGGCGCTCACGTCCGGCAGCCGAGAGCGCCAGGTTCCCTGAGCCGCTGGGGTGGTGCAGGCAGGTGGCGCGCCCGTCGGGGTCATAGAGCATCAGCGCTCGGGGTGACGCCTGACCAGCCGCGACTTCCACACCCGCCGTATCGATGCCATGCGAGCGGAGTTCTTCAAGATAGGCGCAGCCGTAGCGATCATCGCCAAGCCAGCTGACTAACGCGACACGATGACCCAATTCCGTCAGGGCCAACGCCACTCCTGGCGCGCAGCCGCCAAATCGAGCCTCTGGCTCGACCTCTCCCAGCAACTTCGAGGTGAGCCCTGGCGTTGGAGCAGCGCTCACCTGCCAGGCGAAGGTGATCGCGGCATCGCCGGCGACGAGCGCGTCGAAGTCAGCCATGGGGTGCCTCGTTGCGGAGCCATTTCACCGCCGTCTCAAGATCGATCACTTCGCCGATATAGCGCTGGATGTCCTCGAGCGACGCCTCGTGCAGATGCGGGCGGTTTGAGCTGACTGCGTCGCGCGCAATTATTGGGCGGAAACCATGCGCGAAGGCGTCCTGGACACTCGCGCGAATGCAGACATTCGTCTTCACGCCCGCGATGATGACGCGCTCCACGCCTTGCTCTCGGAAGAGCAGGGCGAGGTCTGTGGCGAAGAATGCCGAGAATCTTCGCTTCGGAATGACGACCTCGCCCGGCAACTCTTCGAAGCCTGGATAGGCTTCCTGATCGCGATCCCCGATATAGCTATGCTCCGGAAGCTTGGGTCGCTCGAAATCGTTCAGCCCTTTTCGGTGCGCTTCACGCGCATGCACGATCAGACGGCCCCCCGCCCGTGCGGCCTGCAGCAGGGTTGCGATCGCTCGCAGCGTCTGCTCTGTCTCAGGGTAGTGGAACGGGCCATCTTCATCAAAGAACGATCGATTGACGTCGACCAGCAGCAACGCAAGCCGGTGACGCGAGTTGCCCGCGGTCATCTATCCCGCCTCAGTAGCGAGCGAGCTGGCTGCAACACGCGCACGTTCGTGGACGC
>DAIPYJ010000117.1:4743-5875 GCA_036782775.1 Candidatus Dormiibacterota bacterium
GATCGCGACCAGTGTGAGACTGATCACGACCACGAGGTACGGCAGCATCTGGACCAGCTGGGAGGGAACGCCAGAGCTTCCCAGCCGGAAGCCAGCTGCTTCGAAAACGCCGAAGATGACGGCGGCCAGGGCCGTCAGGGCTGGTCGCGCATCGCCAAAGTAGAACGCCGCCAGCGCGATGAAACCACGACCGCCCGTCATCTGCTTGTTGAACAGCGTGACAACGCCCAGGGATAGCTGGGCCCCGGCCAACCCGCTGAACGCGCCCGCAATCACGGTCGATAAGTCGCGGAGCCGAAGGGTAGGCACACCCGCAGCACGGGTGGCCTCTTCGTTCGCGCCCGTTGCACGCAGCTCAATACCGAGCGGCGTCCGGTACAAAAAGAAAGAAACCAGCGGCACGCTCAGCCAGCCGAGGTAGGTCAGGACGTCGTGGCCGGAAAGAATGGGACCAAGTCCTGGGATTTGCGAAACGATCGGGATGCTGACCTTTGGCAGGCCGACGAGACCGGTGGGGAGCCACGTTCCCTCGATTTTGAAAGCGATCGGGAGCAGATAGCCGAAGAACCCGAGCACCAGGAGGTTCAGACCGAGGCCGGCCACGCTCTCGTTGGCACCCCAGCGCGTGATCGACCACGAGAACAGCAGCCCGACGAGGGCACCAGCGACCACCGCGGCGAGCACGCCCAGAAATGGGTTGCCGGTCTGCGCACTGACGCTCACCGCACAAAAGGCGCCTACCAACATCATCGGCTCCAGCCCAATGTTCACGATGCCTCCCTGACGGTTGACCAGCCCGCCCATGGCGGCCAGGAGAATCGAAGTGGTCGCGGGGGCGGCGGCACCGAGCACACCAAGGATGGCATCAGGCACGGTGCAATCGCCTCCGCACCATGGGCAGCCGGCTGAGCTCGATCACGGCGAAGATCATGACCGTCCCCTGCAGGATGTTGATCAGGTCCAGTGGGATGTCGCTAAACAGCTGGATCATGGCCCCACCACTGGCAAGGGCGCCGAAGAACAGGGCTGACAAGACGATCCCGATTGGATGGCCCCGGCCGAGCAACGCCACCGCGATTCCCGTGAACCCATAGCCTGGCGAGAAGTGATCGATAAACCGGTAATTCACGCC
>DAIPYJ010000118.1:0-5423 GCA_036782775.1 Candidatus Dormiibacterota bacterium
GGGAGGGCTAGAGCGAGAAAGCCAGGAAGGGGAGGGGGTAGGGGGAGGGGTTAGAGGGAGATATGACGCGAAGGGGAGGGGTTAGGGGAGGGGTTAGAGGGAGAAAACCAGAAGGGGAGGGGGTAGGGGGAGGGGTTAGGCGGCGCGCTGAGTCTTGTCGAGCTCGACCAGCAGGATGTGGTCGCGGTTTACGAGCATCAGCTTGCGCTCGATCGAGACGACCTCATTCTTTGGATTGATGAAGCGCGCGGTGCCATTGGTCACGGGAACGAACTTGGTCGGCAGATTCGAGAGCATCGCCTCAGGTTCAGCACCATGCGCGAGGTGGAGCTCGGCGTTAACCACAAATCGGTGCGTGTGCACCTGGACGTGAAACGCTTCCTTGTGAACCCGCAGGTCGGGATTGGCGCTGCCGGCCATCTTGCTGAACGCCTGCCAGAGAAGACCGCCCTGGTCGCCGTCCTCGGCGCGCTTCTCGATGGTGCGCTGTTCGGGCTGACAGATCAGCTGGATGCCCGTCTTGTTGATCAGATATTCGGCCTGGCGCCGGCCCTGCGCCTGGATGGGGCCGGTGGGAAGGAACTCGACGTCGGTCAGCCGAAGAAAGCCATCGCGTTCGTTGACGAAATCGCTCAGGCGCACGGGAGCGGGTAACGAGAGCTGACCGAGCGCAGCGAACAGCGGGCCATAGACCTCGACCAGGAAATCACGGGGCTGCTTGCTGGGCGGATCGAGGCGCACGACAACGTATGACGTAGAACAACCGCTCACCCTGCCCCCTCACCCCGACCCTCTCCCCACGAGTGGGGAGAGGGAGAAGACTCCCGCGTTCTCCCCACAAGTGGGGAGAGGGAGATTCTTCCCGCGACTGCGGAGATTCGGTCAGTAGGCTCGGGAGCGACTCCCGGCGCGGCCCATGCCGAAGATGCGAAGTATCATCAGCAGGATCACCGCACCGAGAAAGGCCACGATGATCTGACTGATCACCGGGTGGCCGTTGATCGAGAACTGGATATTGAGGGCATTGAGCAACAGGTTTGCCCCGATCCCACCAATGACGCCGACGATAACGTCGCCGATCAGGCCCATGCCGTGGCCGAGCATGACGTGGCTGGCGATGAAGCCTGCGACGAGGCCCACGATGGCCCAGATGAGCACGGTCCCCCAATCCAGATTGAGATTGAGCGCTACGCTATTGAGCGGTATCACATTTTGTGCCATAACTCTAGTATGCAAAGCTCGCGCAGATTACGCCAGTTCTTCAATTGGAAATCCCCCTCCCTGACCCTCCCCCGCAAGCGGGGGAGGGAACTATGCCTCTTACCCCTCTCGCAAGCAAGGGAGGAGATCTGGGGCGTAGTGGTTCGCTTTTACTTAGACTCCGCTTAACTTCAAGTCACCGCACCGGCGGACAATGGCCGATGGTCCCACCGGTCCCGATCCTCGGCCGGACCTACGGGAGAATGACCCTCTCCCCAGGAGTGGGGAGAGGGAGATGTCAGGGAAACCAAGGATGGCGCGCCGCCGTTCAAGATCTGTGCGTCGGGCGAACGGCCTACTTGCGGTGAGCTTGATGCTGGTTGGCTGCACAGGCAGTCCCTCGGCCACTTCGACGCCGCCCGCCTCGCCTAAAGCGAGCAGCGTTGCAACATCCGTCTCGACGCCGAGCGTCCAGCTACCGGTGCTCACTGCGATTCAGCGGCTCAATTCGCAGGTTGGCTATATCGCGTCGGGCGCGGGCAGCGATGCCATCCTCGAGAAGACCACGGACGGCGGAAAGACCTGGCGGCAGCTTACCGTACCGGCCGCGGGAATCAGCGCCCTCCGATTCATCGACGAGCAGACGGGGTGGGTCGCCGGCTTTGGCAACGGTCGGGGCCTGGTGCTCCGAACGGGAGATGGCGGCGCGACCTGGGTGACAGCGCTCGACTTCCCTTGGAACGGGGGACGGTATCCGGTCATCGCGCTGCAGGCGATCGACGGGCAGGTCGCCTGGGTATTAACAGAGGACGCATCCGGGTGCACGCCGTGTCTGCAACGAACCACAGATGGCGGCCATAGCTGGCGCGTGCTCGTCCGGCAAAACATTGCTCTCATGCGCTTCGCCAGTGCGAACCGTGGCTGGATTGTGTTGTCGGAACCCAGCGGCAGCGCGACCAACGACGTCCGGATGACGAGCGATGGCGGGCAAAGCTGGCAGCTGAGCTTGTTCGCGACCGATGGGCAGCCGGATGCGCTAGATGCCGCCTCCGTCAATGTCGCATGGGTGTTGACAAGGAACGGCGGGTACTGCACTGCGAGCAACTGCGACAAATATGGGCTCTATCGAACCAACGATGGCGGACGCTCGTGGGCCTACATCAATAATCCAAAGGACCAGGCACAGTGCTCGGGCGGAAACCTGGCCGGCCCGCTGTTCGCCAGTCCCTTGCGCGGCTGGCTGGGAATCAACCTCGGTGCCGGCGGCGCGAATGTCGGGCCCGGCGGCGTGATGCGCACCGACGATGCGGGCGCAACCTGGCGGTGCAGCACCGCACCTCCGAATATCGACCTGCTGAGCGCGGCCGATCCCTTGCATCTGTGGGCTGCCGGACCTGATCGTGCGGCCAATGAGCAGAGTAGCGGGCTTTACGCCAGCGACGACGGTGGCGCAAGCTGGCACCGGCTGACCTTGCCTTAGGCGCGGAGTACCAGACCCCGGAGCGCCTTGCTCGAAACCCGCGACGTCGTAGGGAACGGTGAGATGCGCGATCAGGGTCGCTCATGAGCACATCGAGCGAACGTCCGATGGCGTGTAGTCGACCATTAAGGCCGCAGTCGCGTCCAAATGCGGCGGCAGCCAGAACCAGTCGCTTAACTGGGGACTGAATCGAGGTAGTAGAGCTCGTCGGTGTGGAAGCCGAAGGTGGCATTGGTTGCAAGAGGCGGCAACCATACAGACTTGCGACCGCCGGTTTCTGGCCTCAGCTTATCTAGGGCACGAATCGATCCGTTGCCCGCACCATGTGTTCCCAGAGATGATCGCCACCATGACCGGCGTCGTCGACGATCGCCAGCTCAGCTCGCGGCCAGGCCTGCTTTAAGGCCCAAGCATTCCCGAGCGGCGACTGGAAGTCATATCGGCCGTTGATCAGCACGCCGGGGATCGATGCGAGCTTGGATGCATCGCGCATGAGCAATCCATCTTCGAGAAACGCGTTGTGGCGGATGTAGTGGGTGACGATCCGCGCAAACGAGAGCGCGAACGCCGGGTCCTTAAAGCGGTCCATGAGCCCTGGCTTCGGCGGCCAATCCGGAGTGGCTGACTCCCACAAGCACCATTCGTAGGCTGCCTTTTGATGCACCGCCGGGTCTGGATTGAGCAGGAGCCGGTTGTAATCCGCCACGATGTCGCCGGTGCGATCGGCTTCTGGCACCGCGTTGAGCAGGCGATCCCATTGCTCGGGGAAGAAGCGCGAGACTCCGCCGCGAAACAACCAATCCATCTCACTGTGGCGCCCGGTGCTGATCCCGAACAGCACGATCTCGGTCACGCGCTCCGGATACGTCTCGGCATAAGCAAGGATCAGCGTGCTTCCCCAGGATCCGCCCAGCAGTAGCCAGCGGTCGATTCCGAGGTGCGAACGTAAGCGCTCCATGTCGCGAATGAGCCAGTCGGTCGTGTTGGTGCTGAGGTCGACCGTTGGTTCCCCGGCGTACGGCCTGCTGCGGTTGGCGTTGCGCTGGTCAAAGAGGACGATGCGATATGCGCGCGGATCGAAGAATCGACACCAGCGCGGTGGGGCGCCCGAGCCGGGACCGCCGTGCACGACCAGCGCTGGTTTGCCGTTCGGGTTGCCGCAGGTTTCCCAGTAGATGCGGTGCCCTTCGCCCACGTCGAGCATGCCGCTGTCATACGGCTCGATCTCGGGGTACAGGGTTAGTTCTTCATAGAAGGGGAAGGGGTAGCAGGAGGGGACAGGCGGGGGGAGGGAGATATAGAAGGGCGAGGGGTCAAGGCGTTGCGCAAGACGCGGAGAGCGAGGCGAGGGGAGAACAGTGCGATGGGTGGACGGAGCAGCATGAGAACTTCGACGAAGGTGAGGACCGCCAGCCGATCGTGATGCGCCAGACGATGCACGCGTGCCAGGTAGCGGTTAATGGTATTGATGAAAGGCGGCCGAGGCCCGGTGACGCCTTTGAATTGGAAGTCGGCACCCACGGCGAGCAACCAGGGATTGGCGATCATCTTCGCGGCTTTCGTGAAAAACCGTGGCCCTATGTCGTCGAGCCGAGCGTCCACCACCGCGCCCAGCGCTTGGGCTTCCAGCGCCGCGACGGTCATGCCCTGGCCGTAGACGGGATTGAAGCTGCAGAGTGCATCGCCAATCACCGCGTAGCGCTCAGGAAAGCGATCGAGCCGTTCGTACTGATGGCGGACGGTCGCCGGAAATTTGTGATCAATCGGGTCAGTTAGCGGCTGGGCGCGCGCGATCACGCGATAGATGTCGTCGGCCGGCAAGGTGCCCGCGAACTCGAGGAAAGCCGTGTCGGTTGAAGCGACGTGATCGCCGAGCCAACCCGCCAATGTGACCATCCAACGGTCGCCTTCAACCGGGACCAGGACGCCCGCCCGCTTGCCTGTCGGCGGCGCTGGCATGACGTAGATTCCCTGTGCGTCGGGCAACAAGCTCTGATCGCGGCGATAGAAGCGCGTGGTATAGCCGATCCCAACGTGCACGGAAACTTCGCGCGGTGTCGGATAGCCGAGCTCTTCCAGCCAGCGCGGCGTGTACGAGCCGCGGCCGCTCGCGTCGACAACCAGGTCGGAATGATGTTCGACACCGTCGGCCTGGCTGCCACGCGGGCGAATGACGACGCCCCGGACCTGACTGCGGTCGTCCGAGGTAAGCAGGCGCACGACCTCATGGGCCTCGATCAGGGTGAGGTTGGGAAGTGCGCGCACCCGCCGGACGACGTGCGACTCGAGAAGTGGGCGTGTCATGCCGAGCAAGCTGATGCCGATGTCGAATCGCAGTTTGTATCCACCCTCGTGAAACCAGATGAGGTCGCGCCCGTCGACGCGGATGGCGCCGGCCCGTTCGAGCTCGTCGGAGATACCGGGAAACATCTGGTTGACGATTTGCTCGCCTCGGGCGAGCAGGATGTGCAGCTGGCGACCCTGCGGGACGCCGCGGCGGCTTTGCGGCTCTGTCCTGAGCTGGTCGCGATCGACGATGGTGACACGCTGAAAGCGGTCGCTCAGGATGCGGGCCGTGAGCAGACCTGCCATGCTGCCGCCGATGACGATCGCGTGTTCGGCTTTTGCCGCTCTCATGATGCGCCGATTCCGTATCGAGTGTACGGGCAGGGGAAGGAAGGGGAGGGGGTAGGGGGAGGGGTATCGAGTGTACGGGCAGGGGAAGGGAGGGGAGGGGGGAGGG
>DAIPYJ010000119.1:0-5330 GCA_036782775.1 Candidatus Dormiibacterota bacterium
CAGGATCGCCCAGTTGGGCGACTGGTCTTCGAGGTACTTCATCCCCAACTTTCCGGGGATTGAGCCTTTGAGCCGTTCGACCATCAGCCGCTCACCTCCGCTGCAGCATCTGGCCCGCGGGCCTGTTGATATTGGTCGTACATCTGCGGATTGCTCTGGTCGAACGGAAACATCCTTCTACCTCCCTATCTGCCTTCCCCTGCCATCGACCCCCCCTCTCCCCCCCTGGTGGGGAGGGGGCCGGCGTGAGGGGCCGCCCGCCGCGGCCCTTCCCCTGCTTCCTTTGACTGAGCTACAGAACTGGTTGGTGAGACACGTCTGGGCGTGTGGGAGTCTGTCGCTCCATCCTCGCCAGCAGATCTTCGATCGCCCGGCTGATCCGCTGGGCATCTGGCGTATCCGGAAGCGCCTGCTGCGCGTCCCGAAGCTTGGTGCTGACGATCGTCCGCCAGTCCGGGCCCGACATCGACGAGGTTGTCGTCCGCGTCATTGGGGCGGTCGCTACGCCAGGCGCCCGAAGACCGCCACCGCCGCTGCCACTGCTTCCGCCGTTGCCGCCGGGCCTGCTGGTGGACCCTTGCGCCAGCTGCCTGGCCGCCTGCTGCGTGCCTTCGTAGGAGCGCTCCCAGATTTCAGACGCCGTCTCACGGCCGCCCAGCCCGAAGGCCAGACCCGCCGCGAGCGCCAGGGCGCCGACGACACCGGCAAACAGGATGGTCACGATGATCGACGCGATCCCGATTTGATTGAGCGCGGTGATGATCGCCAGGCCGATGATCCCGTACTCGACGACGGCCGCCAGCATGCCGGCATTGGCGGTGCCGGCCGAATTCAAACTGCCGCGCACGAGCCGCCCGACGAACTGCGCCAGCAGGACGCCGACCAGGACGATGATCAGCGCCACGACCAGGTTCGGGATGAAGAGCACGATGCTGTTCAAGAGCGTCGTGACCGCGGTCAGGTGCAGCGCCTGCGCTGCCATCTCGAGGAAGATCAGGCGGATAAACCACTTGACCAGCTCGCCGATCACGTGTGAGGCGCGCATGGTGCCGGCGCCGGTGCGGCCGATGAACCCGGTGATCCCGGTCCGTTCCGCCGCATGCTCGAACCCGACGCGGTTCAGGAGTCGCTCGACGAGTCGGCCGATGATGCCGGCGACCCACCAGCCGATGACGATCAGCAGGATGGCGCCGATCAGCGCCGGTAGGAACGAGAGCAACGCCATCAGCGCTGCGGTCACCGATACCAGGAAGGCGTCTCCCCAGTTAGTTACGTTCTGAATCATTGATGCAAGCCTCCTTCGCTAGCGATTTCTTTTTGTCGTCACAGTGGTTGGGGTTGTGCGCTCTTCGGGGAGGGCGCGCGGCGCGGTCGACGTGACCGTCGCCTGCGTGCTGTCGTAGGTTTGTCGCCACATCCGCGAGGCCACGTTTCGGCCACCGAGGCCAAAGGCCAGCCCGGCCGCCAACGCCAGAGCGCCCACGACCCCCGCGAACAAGATGTCGACGAAGACGGTGGCGATCCCCAGCTGATTGAGCGCCACCACGGCCGCCAGCGCGATGATGCCGTACTCGACCAGGCGGCCGAGGAAGCCGGCATTGCCGACGTTTCCGCTGGTAGCGGTGCCCCGCACCAGCCGGCCAACGAACTGCGCCAGCAGCGCGCCCAGGAAGAGCACGAGCAGCGCGACCACGAGGTTCGGGAGCCAGAGGATCACGCGATGCAGCAGGTCAGCGACCTGCGCCAGGCCGAGCGCCTCGACGGCGAGCTCGACAAAGATCAGAAACACAAACCACTTGACGATTTCGCCGATCAGCCAGACGGGGCGGCTCGGCCGCGCCGCAGCCGTGGCACCGCCAGCGGCGGTTGCTCCGTCTGATGACCCGAGCCAGCCAAACATGCCCGTGCGCATCACGGCCGTTCCGAAACCGAGGCGCTCGAGCAATCTGACAACCAGGCCGGCGAGAGCCTTTGCGATCCACCAGCCGATCAGGAGCAGCAGGAGCGCGCCGATCAGTTTGGGGATGAAGCTAAAAAGGGCGAGCAGCATCGCGGCCAGGGGCGCAAAGAGCAGTAGTGGTGACAACCCGCTCCCCTTTGATGCGGCCGCGTTGATGGCGGCGATCTCTTGCCACTGGTGCGATTCGTTCGGTGCGCCGGCAAGGTCACCTTTATCGGTTCCGCCGGTGTTGAGGATCTTGCCGTCGTCGTGATAATCCGTCGTCGTGCCGTTGACGGTCACGTGGATGACGGGGACGGCACTCGATGCCCCACCCCCGCCGGCGGCTGCCCCGTTTGGCTCCGAGGTGTCGAAGTTGGGTTCCGGCGGCGTCTTCGTGCCCATCGATGTCTGCGCCAGGATGAGGCTGCCGTTCGCCGGGACCTTGAGGTTCGAGCCCCACAGGTCGTAGTGTTTCGAGCCGATGTCGACCGTCACCTTGTCGACAGTCAGATCCGCGCCGGTGGTGTTTTGGATTCGAATGGCGCCCGAGTCGTACTTGTCGCCGCTCCCCTTGAAGTTAACGCTGCTCCCGCCCTGCCACGGATTGGGGAATGAGCTCGGGTTCGACCGAGCGCCCACGGTTTGCAGGTTATCGGCGTAGCCGGCATACACCTTGAGATTCGATGCCGCACTCGCCGTCCCGCACGCCGCCAGGAGCACCGCCGTCAAGGAGAGGGTCAGGAAACGAAGAACGGTTCTCATAAGCCCTGTCTCTCCCTTAGTTTTGATTCCAGCCATCGCGCGCGCTTAGCTGGTAGCACAACACTAATGAATGGTGATATTCGCACGCTAATCTGTATTGGGATCGTCGAGTTAGTAGGGATGGCTGGCTCCTATTCCTGCGGATGAGCTCGCGTCCGCGGGCGCCTTTCACCCCTCGAAAGATAGTGGCGTCGGATTATCAGCTTTCATTAGCCTCTAGATATCTTGTTGGGGAGGAAAAACATGAATGGCACCTTGACCGGCATCTTTCGCGATCCAGGCCAGGCCGCGCGCGCGGTGCAGCAGCTTCGGTCGCTCGGCTTCGACGGCGATGCGGTGCAGACCGAAGACCGCAAAGGCGGCATGCTCGAGGCGCTGCTGCCGGATGAGCAGCGATCCGACGAAACGCGCGTAACGGTGCGCGCCGGCGATCGATGGCAGCAGGCACAACAGGTCCTGAGCCGGAACGGCGGCCAGATCCAGCAGGACGCGAGCCCCGTGGCGACCACCGACGATGACGTGCTGCCGCTGGCCGGCGAGGAGCTGACGGCGCGCACTCAGGTCGTCCAGGTTGGCGAGGTGGTCGTGCGTAAGAAGGTCGTTACCGAGATGCGGACGCTCGAAGTGCCAGTCCGGCGTGAGGAGATCGTGATCGAGCGCGCGGTGTTGAACCAGCCCCTAGCCGCGCCGGCGGGCAATCGCTTCGAACAACCGGTCACCACCGAATCGGGCGAGACCGAGACAACCGACCTCGGGGCCGATGAAGAAGTGATCCGCATCCCGGTCCTGGAAGAGCTCGTAACGGTGGAGAAGCATCCGATCGTTCGCGAGGAGGTCCGAATCCTCAAGCGACGGATTAAGGACGTGGTCACGCTGACCGATGAGGTGCGCCGGGAGGAGCCGGTCATGGAGCAGATCGCCGGATCCTCAGACGGTGGCACGAGCGTACCTGCCGAAGTCCTCTCGCAGACGCAATCGGCGGAATCGCCGCGCGAATATCAGTAGGAGGCGGGCGGCCGGCGCATTGGCTATATCGCCAAGCGCTGGCTGGCATCGACGCTGATTGGGGTCAGCGCAGTCGCGGCCGGAGCCTCAGCGCCCGGGCCCGCTTCGCAATCCGTGGACCGGCGCCGACAACGTGATTTTCAAGGGAACCGCGCGGCCATTCGACTCCGGGGCAACTGTCGAGGGAAGCCGCAGGAATCGCATCTGGGAGCAGCTGTCGGCGATTAGCTGAGGAAGGCCGTGCTTTATCTCTTTGATATGGACGGCACGCTGCGCCGGGCCCTGCCACCTTTCCCAAGCCCAATCAGGGCGCATTGGCAGCGGATCCTGCCGGGGCGGCGCGAACGGCTCGAGGCACTGCACGACGCGGGCCATCAACTGGGCGCTGCCAGCAACCAAACGATGGTCGCGATGGGCATCGTCAGCTTCCGGCGCTGTGAGGAAGTCATGGAGCGCACCAACGTGCTGCTGCGCGGCCGTCTCCGCTGGATCCGCTTTTGCCCGCATCATCCGATCGCCTTGCGCCCCCAGTTTCGACGGCGCTGCCCATGCCGAAAACCAGCGCCCGGGCTCCTCCTCGAGGCGCTGGAAATCTTCGGCGTTACTGGCCGGGCGGCCGTCTATGTCGGCAACGGCACACAGGACCAGCAGGCCGCCCGGGGCGCCGGGATGGCATTTGTTTCAGCGCACGACTTCTTCGAACGGCGGAGTAATCGTTGACGGCATAGCGCCATCCTTATATAGGTGTGGTGCCGTTCCTTAGTGCGGCGGCTGCGGCTCTCCCCATCGTCGCCTGACGCTGATGAGGACCCGCTGCGACTGCTCGAGTGCCGCAGTCGTCGACTCGATCAGGCTGTTGAACCGTTCGACTCGCACCGGATCGAGTTGCGGCTGGTCGAGCCCTTCCTGGCAGGCCTCTTTGATGATCAGGTTGAGCCTGGCCGCTGCCTCATCGCACGCCTGCATAGCTCGCGCCCACTTCGCCGGCGTTCGCTCGGGATGGATGTCGCCATCACGAGCGAGCGACATCCAACCGGCCAGGACGCTGAGCGGCGTTCTGAGCTCGTGGGCGAGCAGGTGCGGCTCGTGAATCAGTCGACGCGGCATCCGATCCCTCCTATGGTCGCGATACTGCCACGTAAAATCATCCCGCGATATCCGGCCCGGCGCAAGCCCCCCGCCCAGACACTAGGATGCCGATCGTGTCGAGGGCAACTTGCGGAAATTGGGCACTGAGCGCCGGCAGGGCGGCCCTGGCAATCCTGACGGCGAGCCTGCTGGCCGCCTGCGGAACGACTGGAGGCAGGCCGCCGTCGCCGACGACAAGCCCGACCTCGACCCCCTCGCCATCGTTCTCCGCAACCTCAACTCCTGCCAGTTGCGCGGACATGGTCCTTGCCGGCATGACGGAAGACCAGCGCATCGGCCAGTTGTTTCTCATGGGGCTGGCGAACGATCGCCTGGGGCAGGCCGAGCTGCAGGAAATCCAGGGGGACCATGTCGGCTCCGTCTGGTTCGTCGACCGAACAACGGCCGGCGTTACGGCGGTGCGAAGCGTCGCCGATGCGGTGCAAGCCCAGGTCTCGTCCAGCAACACCGCGAATGTCCACTTCTTCGTGGC
>DAIPYJ010000120.1:0-5172 GCA_036782775.1 Candidatus Dormiibacterota bacterium
CCGCGCCGGTAGTCGAACTTCTCGACCGCGCGCATCAAGCCCAGGTTGCCCTCCTGGATCAGGTCGAGGAACGACAGCCCGCGGTTGAGGTACTTCTTGGCGACCGACACCACCAACCGCAGGTTGGCCTCGGTCAGGTGGTGGCGGGCCTCTTCGGAGCCGGCCTCCATCTCCTTGGCGAGCTCAACCTCTTCCTTGGCCGTCAGCAGGTTGACGCGCCCGATCTCCTTCAGGTACATCCGGACCGGGTCGTCCAGCGCCACCGAGCTGACAACCTCGACCTCGGTGAGGACCTCTTCCTCGTCCTCCTCCTGCTCGGCCTCGCCGTCGGCGGTGACGGCGATCCCCATCTCCTGGAAGACGGCGGCCACGCGCACGAACCCGTCTGCGTTACCCTCGATGGCAGGAAATGCCTTGATCACGTCGTCTGGGGCGAGGTAGCCTTGATCCTTCCCCTTGAGGATCAGCGCTTCGGCGCTCAAAACCAGCGGGTCCACCTGTACCCGCGCCTTAGTAGCTTTGGTCACCCGATCTTCTTACCCCTATGGTGACCGATCTAAGCCGTATTCGTCTAGTGGCTCGTTAATTCGAACTCAAGCGCTATAAGGATTTCCAACAATTGAATTGCTGAGTTCGCCATTTGTGGCCATTTTCGACACGACAGTGGCCTCCGGAGGACTGTGGCTGAGCTGGTCCCGGGCGAATCCGGCCGGAATTCAGCGCTCCGGCCTCGTGGTCACCGGTCCCGCCGGGCTGAACTCCGGGTACCAGGCTCGATAGAACAACCGTCCAGGAATCGCCAGCAGGGGCATGACGAGCGCCCGCACCGGCCAGGGCAAGAACGCCGGCGACCATTCGCGCGAGAATTCGGTGAAGATCACAGCGGCTTGCAGCGGATTCGGGATGCCCCTGCCATTCACCCGCCCAGCCCGGGTCAATCCGTAGATCGTTTCGAGCATCGTCTCGAAGCGCAACGCGGGGGTCAGGCGGCCCTTGAGAACCAGTTCCTGATCGAACGGGTTGCTGAACGTGTGCGGTGTGCCCCGCGGAATGGTGACGCGCTGGCCCGGCCCGGCGTCACGTGTCGAGCCATTCAGCTGGAAGCGAGCCGTCCCCGCCAAGACCTCGATCTCCTCCTCGGCATTCGGGTGGGTGTGGATTGGGCCAGAAAGCGCGCCGGGTTGAGCTTCCACGTGCATCTCGAGGAAGGCGCCGCCGGTATCCGCACTGGTTCGATCAAAGCGGACCCACTCACGACGCCGTGGATTTTCGACGACCTGCCCTGTCTGCGCCATTAATCCCTCCAATTATTCGCTACAGTAATACGGTAGTCAATTACCTGCTAGGGTAGTCCTCCCAAGGATGAAAAGCAAGCGCCCGCGGCCCTATGTCTCCTCGGTTCGGGCCGAGTCGGCCCGCCGGACCCGGTCAGCGATCCGACGAGCTGCGGCTTCCCTCTTTCTCAAGCGTGGATATGGCGCCACCAGCATGGTGGCGATCGCCGCCGAGGCCAAGGTCGCGCCAAAGACGGTCTACCTCGCCTATCCAACGAAAACCGACCTGCTGGCCGACATCATTCGGACCGCGGTGGGTGGCGACGAGGAGCAAGTTCCGTTGAGCCAGCGACCGTGGTTCCGCGGACTCCACCGGCTTTCCGATCCTGAATTCGCAAACATCCTCTCGGAGAACGCGACGCTGATCCATCGTCGGGCCGCCGCCATTCAAGCGATGGCCGAAGCAGCCGCTGACGCCGACCGTAGGCTCGCACGGTTTCGCGATGCGGGACGCCGCGCGCGTCGCGCCGACCTGCGCGCGCTGGCCAGAACCCGAGTCCCCCCAGCGCCGCCGGCCCGGCTCGAGGACTTGACCGACCGGCTCTACGTGCTTACGTCGTGGCAGTGCTTCATGCTCCTGACGCACGATTGTGGTTGGTCGGCCGACCGGTTCCAGGCCTGGCTGCTCGACGCAATCACGGCGGCGCTCGGTGCTACGGCCCCGGGAACCACTCCTTGAAGGCGCCGGCCAGCGCCGGATCGCCGTGCACTTCGACGCCCAGCTCATCCGGACGGCCCCGCCCCATCAAGACCCAATACAGCTGATGGCCCGGGCCGCGGAACGCCGCATCGCCCGTGCCATGCCCGCTCTCGACCTTCGCCTCGCCGTTCTCCGCGATCACCATCCATTCACCCTCGCCGTCCGTGCGGTGGACATGAAACCGCGCGCCCTTGCCCTTGTGCGGCGAGCGCTGGTGCAGCCGGCTCAGCATGGTGATGGCGTCTGCGAGGGCGCGATCGACGAACCAATCCGGGATCGGCCGCGCCTTTCCGATGGCGGGCTCCAGGTCGTGCCCGTGGATGATGTACTCGTTCAAGCGCAGGGCGCGAGCCGTCGTGACCGGCACGGTGCCGAATGGCACAGTGACCATGGTCGAAGGCGAGTTCTCGACCGCCTCTTTGATGGTCTCCACGCAGCCGTCGGCCGCGTGATGTGCGGCTGTCTTCAACGTGGTCGCATCCTTGGTGGTTAGCTCCTCAAAACGGCGGCGGCGATCGGCGAAGTCGACCGGCAGATCCAGGCCGCGGCGATCCTTGCCGATCGCGTCCATGATCAACCCCTGGAATAACTGATCGCCGGTCGTGACGTGGGCCACAACGTGCCCCGCCGTCCATTCCGCGCACAGACTGGGGGCCTTCCAGCGGTCGTCTGGCACCGCATCCACCGCCTCGAGATACCAGTCGCGGCTTAGCTCCAGCCGACTCAAATTCGAGTCCATCTTCTTCCCCTAGTGTGCGGTAGTCTGGCAGGAGCCGCAAATCCGATCGTTCAGTTTCAGTGAGGAGGTTGTATGGCACAAACTAAAACTGCGATCGCCAACAAGCCGGTCTGGGTCGACCTGGGCACTGACGACCCAGCCGCCGCGCGGACGTTTTACAGCAAGCTCTTCGGGTGGAAGCTCGAAGTCAATCCCGACCCGCAATACGGCGGCTATGCCATGGGCGAGATCGACGGCAAGCAGGCCGCCGGCATCGGCGGCAAGCAGTCGCCGCAGCAGCCGACCGCGTGGTCGCTCTACATCGGCGCCGAGTCGGCGGACGACATCGCCAAGAAGGCCGAGCAGGCCGGCGGGAAAGTCGTCGCGCCGCCGTTCGACGTGGGGCCGCAGGGCCGCATGGCGTCCTTCGCGGATCCGATCGGCGCTGTGATCTCGGTCTGGCAGCCCAACCAGTTCTCGAACGTGTTTCCGCAGGGCCAGCCGGGATTTTTCGGTTGGGGCGAACTGCAGGGCGCGGGCGTCGACAAGGCGCTGCCGTTCTACCAGAAGGTGTTTGGCTGGTCGACGAAGCAAACGCCGATGGGCGAAGGGCCACCGTATAACGAATTCCAGCTGGACGGGCAGAGCATTCTGGGCGCCATGGACACCGGTGCCATGGGAAGCAAGCTGCCGGCCTACTGGCTGGTCTACTTCGCGGTCGACGACGTCGACAAGTCGTTCAAGACGGCGACCGGCGCCGGCGCGAAAGAAATGATGGCGCCGTCCGACTTCCCGGGCGGACGCTTCGCAGTCGTGAGCGATCCGCAAGGCGCAGTCTTCGGACTCCTCAAGATGAGTCCGCGCCAGCAGTAACGCGTCGATAGACAAACCTCACCCATGACCACCCCTCCCCTTAGGGGAGGGGTTGGGTGGGGGTTTTTCCCGAGACGGTCCTAAGCTTGGGCCGTGAACGCGAGCATCAGGCAGCGGCCGGCAACCCGGTACGCGCGCAGTGGCTCCGTCAGCATTGCCTACCATGTCGTGGGCGATGGCCCGCGCGATCTTATCTTTGTCGCCGGCTGGGTTTCGCACCTGGAGGCGGCGTGGGATCAGCCGCTTGTCGCACGCTTCTACAGCCGGCTGACTTCCTTTAGCCGGCTCATCCTCTTCGACAAGCGCGGCACCGGCATGTCCGACCGGGTCGCCGACCGCGAGCTTCCAACATTGGAAGAGCGCATGGACGACGTTCGCGCCGTGATGGACGCAGCCGGATCGACGCGGGCAACAGTGATGGGCGTCTCCGAGGGCGCCGTGCTCGCGATGCTCTTCGCCGCGACCTACCCCGAGCGGACCGCCGGCCTGGTGACGATCGGCGCGCACGCCTGCCGGATCTGGAATCCGGAATACCCGTGGGCGCCAACGCCAGAACAGCGGGACAAGGACTACGAGTGGATCCAGCAGAAGTGGGGTAGCGAATTAGAAGACACCGAGCTGGCGCCGTCAATGGCCGGAAACAAGGCTTTCATGCACTGGCTCTCCACCTACCTACGGTTGGCGGCCAGTCCCGGGTCGGCCACGGCATTGATGCGGATGAATACCCGCAATGATGTTCGCCAGGTCCTACCAACGATCCGGGTGCCGGCATTGATTATTCACCGGACGGGCGACCGCGATGCCAGTGTTGAGGAAGGGCGGTACATCGCGGCGCGCATTCCCGGTGCGACCTTCGTCGAACTCCCTGGTTCGGACCATCTTCCGTACGTCGGTGACCAGGATGCCATCGTCGATGAAATCGAGACGTTCGTCACCGGCGTTCGGCCGGCGCCGGCGTCCGACCGGATGCTCGCCACCGTCCTCTTTACCGACATCGTCGGCTCCAGCGAGCTGGCTTCAACGATGGGCGACCGGGCCTGGCGGGATCGACTGGAGAATCATCATGCCGCCGTTCGCAGCGAGCTCAACCGCTACCGAGGTCAGGAAGTGACCACAACCGGCGATGGCTTCCTGGCCACTTTTGACGGCCCGGCACGAGCCGTACGCTGCGGCCTTGCGTTACGCGATCGGCTGGCGAGCGAGGGACTGCAGATCCGCATTGGCGTCCACACCGGCGAATGCGAGCGGATGGGCGACAACATTGGCGGCATCGCCGTACATATCGGCTCCCGGGTCGCCGGTCTCGCAGAGCCCGGCGAGGTGCTGGCCTCGAGTACGGTCAAGGACCTGGTTTCCGGATCGGGAATCGTGTTCGGCGATCGGGGGACGCACCAGCTCAAGGGTGTCCCCGGCGAGTGGCATCTGTATCGGGTCGAGTCCGTTTGAGAGCCCCCACCCTGCTCAAGCCCCTCACCCCGACCCTCTCCGCACGAAGTGGGGAGATTGTGATGAAAGCGGACCTCCCCGGCCGGCTCGAGTGATGGACA
>DAIPYJ010000121.1:0-5124 GCA_036782775.1 Candidatus Dormiibacterota bacterium
GAGGCCGGTATTCGCCAGGATCTTCGAAGAAGAAGCGCAGCATATCCGACGCCTCATTGAGGGTGCGCAGGCGTTCCTGGACGAGCGGCATCAGCGGCTCGAGGGTGGTTGGGCCGACATTCTTAAAGCGCGAGGCCAGCCGGCGAGCGAGCTCGTCGGCAGACAACCGGCGGATGAACTGGCCATTGAGCCAATCGAGGCGCTCCAGGTTGGCGATGGCGGGACTCGGCTGAATCTTCGCGATCGAAAACTTCGCGATCAGCTCATCGATGCTGAGCACCTCTTCGGTCGTGCCGGGCGACCAGCCGAGGAACGCAATGAAGTTGTCGACGGCCTCGGGCAGGTAGCCCGCCTCGCGATATTCGAGGACGTCCTTTGCGCCGTGGCGCTTGGCCAGCGGTTTCTTGTCCGGACCCAGGACTAGTGGGACATGCGCAAAAGCTGGCGGCAGCCAGCCGAACGCCTGGATCAGCAACAGATGCTTCGGTGCGGACGGCAGCCAGCCATCGCCGCGAATCACGTGACTGATGCGGCTCTCGTGGTCGTCCACCGCGAAGGCCAGGTGATAGGTCGGAAAGCCGTCTGACTTGAGCAGCACATGATCATCGAGCGTGTCGTTTCGAAAACTGACCTCGCCCATGACCAGGTCGTGGAAGGTCGTCGTGCCTTCGAGAGGCATCGCTTGTCGCACTACGAAACGCTCGCCGGACGCGGCCCGGCGGTCGGATTCCTCCCGCGGAATGGAGCGGCAGCGACGGTCGTAGCGCTCGGGCTCGTGCCGGGCGCGCTGTTCCGCGCGCATCTGCTCTAGGCGTTCGGGTGTGCAGAAGCAGCGGTAGGCGGCGCCCGTGGACAGCAATTCCTCTGCAGCCTCGCGGTATGCATCCTTCCGCGCCGACTGAATGATGGGCGGCTCGTCCCAGGTCATGCCGAGCCAGCGCAGGCCTTCCTCGATCGATGCCTGGCTGCCTTCTTTCAACCGAGCGCGGTCGGTGTCCTCGATGCGAAGCAGGAAGGCGCCCTGCTGCTGCCGGGCAAAGAGGAAGTTGAAGAGCGCCGTCCGCGCCCCACCCAGATGGAGGGCGCCGGTGGGGCTGGGGGCGTAGCGGACACGGATCGACGAATCCCCAGGTGGCACCGACCAATGGTAGGCGAGATCGGTACCCCTCCCCGTTGGGCGTAAGGGCAGGGAGGGAGCTTGCCGTTCGTCACATGGGCATGCCCCGCTACGCGCTCGGCTGCCTCAAAGACCCGTACGACCATCGTGACTACAGCATGTCCGCCTTTCTCAAGGCGGCGCCGATTGCCGAGGAAATCGACCACTCGCCGCAAATGCCGCCGGTGTTCGACCAGGGTCCAGCCGGAACCTGCGTCGCCTGTGCCACCGCCTATTACGACAAGACCTATCAGAAGGGGGTCGAGCACCACTGGCCGCTGACGAACGCACAGCACCAGTTCTCGCCGCTCTACATCTATAGCCAGCGGCGCAAGCAGCCGGAAGACAGCGGGATGACGATCCGCGAGGCGATGAAGATCATCCAGGAACAGGGCGTGTGCAGCCTCGCCTGCATGCCGTATGACCCCAAGCGGATCAACGTGCCGCCGACCGCGGAGCAGCGCAAGGCCGCAGCGCCCTACAAGGCGAAGAGCTATGCGCGCATCAGCACCATCGCCGAGATGCAGGCCTACCTGATGACCAATTGCTTCGTCGCCGGCGTCATGGTCCACGAGGAGTTCATGGACGCGCCCGGTGGCGTGATCCCGATGCCAGAACCGGCGACGCAGTTTCTCGGCGGCCACGCGATCTGCATCGTGGGGTTTGACCGCCGCAATCGGATGTTCAAGTTCGCGAATAGCTGGGGAAGCCAATGGGGCGACCACGGCTTCGGCCACATCGCCTTTGCCACGCTGCAGGCGCTCTTGATGGACGCCTGGGGCATGGTCGACGGCGTCTAGTCAGCGGACTTAAGGGTCGTGATAGGTTCCAACAATTCCCGCTCGGCCGATGACCACATAGACCTCGTCCGTCGCCGAATCGGTGGCAACCGAGCTGGCATCTGGACCCGTCCCCACTACCCCAAGCGGCTTCAAGGACACCGAGTCAACCACAGAAATCGTTCGGCTGCCGGTGTTGGCGCTATACACATGGTGTAGATGGGGATTAAACGCGACCTGATCGGCACCATGGCCGATGTCGATGACGCCTAGGCATCTATCGAGTACGACGTCGATGGCGCTCATCAGGGCACCGGCGTCGGCCACGAACAAGCGACCCTGATCTGGATCGAAGGCGATGCCGGTCGGTTCCTTGATGTTGCAGCCTTTGTAAGTCGACGTGATCGTTTGTGAAGCCAGGTCGATGATCGCCACCTCATCTTTGTCGTTGATCGCGACGAAGAGACGTCCAGTTCGGTCGTCGACGGTCATGAGCTCGGAGGTTCCTGGCAGGGCGACGCTTGCCACGACTTTGCGGGCCGTGCGATTGATGAGAACGATCTTCTTGCGAGTCGGCACGCTAACCGCCACGACATCATTGACGGGGTCGTAGGCAATGTCGTCGGGGGAACCGCTCACGTCGATGCGCTGAACAACTTTCAGGGCACCGACGTCGATTACCGCGACGCCGTTTTCACCACCATCCGAGGTGAAAACGATGTTGGGATCTGGCGTAAGCGCCGTGGCCTTGATGTCGATCAGCGGACTTACGCTTCCGACCAGCTTTCGAGTTCGTGTATCGATCACGTCAAGAGCAGCTCGGCTGGAGTGGGAAACGTACAGCATCCCTGACCGTGAATCAACGGTGATCAAATCGAGCGACGGGAGATGGTTGTCCTTCGGGAGCTGGATATTGGGACCGGGTGTTAACGGCTGCTGAATTGGTGAAGACCCGCAAGCCGTAGTCAAGCAGGCCAAGACAGCAATCCAGAGGAAAAGGACGGTCGAACGGATGGCCGCCATGATACCTAACTCGGATGGATGTCCAAATGAACCGGCTGGACTATCACCATTTGTATACGGAATATTGACACCCAACGCGTCACCGACTTACGCTGAGCAACATACCGCGAATCCGGCGCTGCTCAAGCCGGAGCACGGAAAGTGACTAGCGCAGCAACTGGGAGACCACGGAGGGAAACAGTGAGTAGCGATTTGACCTCATATCGAAGCCTGCCTTTTGAACCCGAAGACGATTCCGATGCCCTTTTATCGAAATCCAGCTGGTCCCTCAAGCTTTCAGGGCTGATTTGTGGCCTTCTGCTGGTCGCTGGCCGCTCAGCGGCGTCGGGGAACATTGTCTGGACACCCGCCTATCATCCGGCCTCGACCCCGTTGACGGTAATCCTGAATACAGTCCCGGCGCGGGCCCCGCTGCCGGCGATTCCCAAAACGGGCGCCTCGGCGGATCCCGCCGCCATGAGCAAACGAAGCGCCGCGAGCGAGGTTATTGCATTCAGTCCTGGCCACATGGCACCTGAGAACGAGGGGGACGGTTCGGAGACAGGCCAGACACCTGCCGGGCAGACCGGAAACGGCTCAACGGCAACGGCGACCAGTGTTCCTAGCAGCGGCCATGGCAGCAATACCACTGTCAACCAGGCAAGCGCCGCGAGCGCCAATACGTCAGGCAACGGCTCGACCACGACGGTCACTAGCCCAAGCGCGGAAAGCATCGCTGCCAGTAGCGGCAACGGTTCGGCTGCTCCAACGGTCTCAACGCCAAGCGCCAAAAGCGCAAACACTTCGGGCAACGGCTCGACGACCACCGTGACCGGCCCAAGCGCCGAGAGCGCAGCTCCCAGCAGCGGGAATGGATCGGCAGCGCCGACGGTGTCGACCCCGAGCGCCAAGAGTGCCAACACGTCGGGCAACGGATCGACCACCACCGTCACCGGCCCAAGCGCCGAGAGCGCAGCTCCCAGCAGCGGTAATAATTCGGCAGCGCCGACCGTATCGACCCCCAGCGCGACCAGCGTAGCCAGCAGCGGCAACGGTTCGACCACCACCGTGACCCAGCCCAGCGCAACGAGCGCCAACACCTCGGGTAATGGTTCGACGACCACGGTCAATGGCGCGAGCGCCCAGAGCGTTGCGCCGAGCAGCGGCAACGGCTCGGCAGCTCCAACCGTCTCGACGCCCAGCGCGGCCAGTGCCAATACCTCGGGCAATGGTTCGACGACCACGGTGAATGGCGCCAGCGCCCAAAGCGTCGCGCCGAGCAGCGGCAACGGCTCCGCAGCGCCAACCGTCACGCAAGCCAGCGCAACGAGCGCCAACACGTCGGGCAATGGTTCGACGACCACGGTGAATGGCGCCAGCGCTCAGAGCGCTGCGCCGAGCAGCGGCAATGGGTCGGCAGCGCCAACCGTCGCGACGCCGAGTGCAGCGAGCGTGAACACGTCCGGCAACGGCTCAACAACCACGGTATCCGGGCCGAGCGCCGAAAGTGCCGCGCCGAGCAGTGGCAATGGGTCAGCAGCGCCCACGGTATCCACTCCGAGCGCTGCGAGCGTTAATACCTCGGGGAACGGCTCGACGAGCACCGCGGCGCAGCCGAGCGCGACGAGTGCTGCCCCAAGCAGTGGCAATGGCTCCGCGGCTCCCACGGTGTCGACGCCGAGCGCGGCCAGCGCGAACAGCTCGGGCAATGGCTCGAGTAGCACGGTTTCAGGGCCGAGCGCCGAGAGCGTCGCCCCCAGCAGCGGCAATGGCTCGGCGGCACCCACGGTGTCAACCCCGAGCGCGGCGAGCGCGAACAGCTCAGGCAATGGCTCGACCAGCACTGTGTCTGGGCCTAGTGCCGAAAGCGTCGCGCCGAGTAGCGGCAATGGCTCGGCGGCGCCCACGGTGTCAACGCCGAGCGCCGCGAGCGCGAATACCTCGGGCAATGGCTCGACCAGCACGGTCTCCGGGCCGAGCGCACAGAGCCTGGCGCCGAGCAGTGGCAACGGCTCGGCGGCGCCTACGGTCTCCACGCCGAGCGCCGCGAGCGCGAATACCTCCGGCAATGGTTCGACCAGCACGGTCTCCGGGCCGAGCGCCGAGAGCGTCGCCCCCAGCAGCGGCAATGGCTCGGCGGCGCCCACGGTCTCCACGCCGAGCGCCGCGAGCGCGAATAGCTCCGGC
>DAIPYJ010000122.1:0-4918 GCA_036782775.1 Candidatus Dormiibacterota bacterium
AGGGAAAGAGGGGGTTTTTCGTTCTATCGGCGGGATGGCGGTCCAATTGACTAGCCCTCGCCCTTACCTTCCCCCCGAGGGAGCCGGGGATCCAAGAACGGCGGAGAGGCAGATTGCGCCACGATGGGCAAGCGCGCTCGCCTTCACCGTCTACCTCGGAGGTGCCATCGCCGTCTTCTGGAGCGCATGGCGGTCACCGACCTCAACCGTGATCGGATTCGGCAGCGACCCGGTGCTCTACGTCTGGTTTTTCCACTGGGTTCCGTTTGCGATCAGCCACGGGCTCAATCCACTCGTCAGCAACTATCTCGACTTCCCCCACGGACTCAATTGGACCTGGAACGGCATGGTGCCACTGCCGGCGATCCTCTTCACCCCGGTAACCCTGACTGTCGGCGCCGTCGCGTCGTACAACCTGTTCGCAACGCTGGCGGTCGCCGGGTCGGCCTGGACCGCGTTTATCGCCATTCGGCGATACGTGCATTCCCAGGTCGCCGCAGTCATCGGCGGGCTGCTCTATGGGTTCTCGCCCGCCATGATGGCGCAGTGGTTGGGCCATCCGCATATCGCGACGGCGATCTTTCCACCGCTCCTGCTACTGGCGATGGACGACATCCTGATTCGGCAGAGACGGGGCTACCTGCTGAGCGGAGCCATCCTGGGCCTGCTTGGTGCGGCACAGCTGTACACGGGCGAGGAGATGCTGGTCATCGAGGTGGTCGTCGGCGGGGTTGCGGCCGCGCTACTGGCATCCCGTTACCGGGAGGCCCTGTCCTCGCAGGCCGGCTACGGCCTTCGGGCGGGGGCGGTTGCCGCCGCTCTCTTCATCACGCTTGCGCTGCCCTTCGTGATCGTGCAGTTCCTTGGTCAACAGCGAATCGCTGGCGGCGCGCTCCTTCCGGTCAATCAGTACGTCACCGATCTCGTCAATTTCATCCTGCCGACCAGCCAGCAGGCGTTTGCGCCCGCTGCAGCGGTGTTCCTGAACCAGCAAGCGACCGGCAATCTTGCCGAATGGGATGGCTACATCGGCCTTCCACTGCTGGGCCTGCTGGTCGTCAGTGCGATTCGTTTTCGGCAACACTTGATGGTGCGGCTCAGCGCCACCCTCGGGCTGATGTTCGCCCTGCTCTCGATGGGCACGACCGTCCATGTCGCCGGAGTGATCACGCCGATCCCGGTTGCGCTCTCGAGCTTCGGCTTCCGCGGCCTGCGCGGATGGTTCCCGCTGCGCGCGCTGCTCGGCACCTTCATGGTTTGCTGGGCCGGGTTCGTGGCAATCCCTGTCCTCTGGAATCTGGTGCCTGCCCGCCTGATGGTGCTCGTTTTCCTTTTCGCGGGGATGCTCCTCGCGTTCCTGCTGGAGGATGCCTTACGCCACGCAAGCGCACGCCGCTCCATGATGGTCCTGTTTGCGGTCGCATTCTCCCTGCTGCTCCTGGTCCCGAGACTGCCCTATCCGTCAATCGATCTCTCAACCCCTTCGTTCTTCACGACCGTGGCGCGGACGTCGATGCCATCCGGGGTCGCGCTGGTCGCACCATTCGGTCGGCAGGAAGACGCCGTGGCGCTGCTCTGGCAGGAGGAATCAGGCTTCGCCTTCAAGATGCCCGAGGGCTACGGCTGGAATCCAGGCCCGAGTATCAATCCTCCGCGGACCCGGCTCGGCGATGAGATGGCCGCGGTGGAGGAAGGACGAGCCCCGCTTCTCGACGCGGAAAGCCTGAATCAGATGCGACGTGATCTGTCAGCCTGGCGCGTCCAGATGGTCATCGTGGGCCCCATGTCGCATCGCACACAGATGGTCGATCTCTTCGGCAGGCTTCTGAACACGCCACCCGTGAGCGTCGGCGGCGTCTTTACCTGGAATCTGCCTCGGTAGGGCTGTTTTTAGCGCCACCAGCTGCCGCGCCGGAGCAGCAGCACCAGGCCGAGCGCGATCAGCACCAGCGGCCAGAAGACGTCGTCCCGCAGCCAGTTGAGGAGGCCGAGGTTACGCAGCAGAAAGTAACCACCCCAGGATGATCAGGGCGATGGCGAGAAAGAGGCCGCCCCGTGTCGAGCCGTACCAATCGCTACGGCCGTGGCTGCGCATCGGTGAGGGCGGCGTCGATGCGGGCGGCGGTTCAACCGGCGGCTGGGTTGCCATAAGCGAAGCGTAGCTTAGCGACTCAGCAGACGATCAGCCCTTTTGCCGCGAGAATCCGCGAAACCGACGCATCAACCTGGATCGCCGGCAGGCCGCCACTGCCCACCGCATTCTGTAGGGCGGTCAGCGTTGCCGGCCAGACGGTGGCCTGGATCATGACCATGTCCGCACCAGCCTCGACGGCCTTGACGGCGGCGACGGGTTGCGAATAGTAATCGGTGATGGCCAGGGCCGAAAGCGAGTCGGTGAGCGCGACGCCCTTGAAGTGCAGCGTGTTGCGCAGATACTGATACGTCGCCGGCGAGAGGCTGGCGTGCACCGCTCCCGTAAGGCCGGGGACCGATGCATGGGTGACCATGATCACGGGCAGGCCGTTGGCGATTGCCTGCTCAAACGGAATGAGGTCCCGCGACTGCAGTTCGGACAGGGAGGGATCAGTCGCCGGCGCGAGATCGGTGTTGGCGCTTGCCTGCCCAAAGCCGGGAAAGTGTTTGCCGACGGCAACGACGCCTCCGGCGCGGAGCCCATTCGCGTAGGCGATGCCGTACGTCGCGGCGGTCTGCGGATCATAGCTGAATGACCGGTCGCTCTCATCGGCAATCGTGTTGCTGGGAAGGGCGGTGTCGAGCACCGGCGCGAGGTCCATGGTGATGCCGAGGTTCCACATCGCCTGGGCGTGCGCCGTCATCAGTGACTGCACGTGCGCCGGTGTCCAGTTCGCGGCCATCCAGCGCGGCGCCGGCAGAGCGCCAATCACGTTCGACAGTCGCGCGACGTAGCCACCTTCCTCGTCGGTCGACATCCAGGGGAGCATCTGGCCGGACGCCCGCGCGTCATTGAACAAGCCGGCGAGACCAGAGGTAATGGTCGGCGCTGACCCGGCTGGCGGCTGTCCGAAGAAGACGAAGGCGCCGACCCCAGCATTGGCATAGGGCGCCGACGCGGCGAGATTCGAGAAGTCGCCCGAGACCATGATCAATTGATTGAGCCGCTGGCTCAAGGGCATCGCGTCGACGTTGATGCAGCTTCTTGGGGTTGCGCTGGCCGTTGGCGCTGGGGTTTCCGTAGGCGTGGGCGTCACTGTGGGGGAGGCGCTGGCGCTCGCAGACGGCGCAACCGATGGGCTCGCTGTCGCGCTGGGCGTATCGTCTGGAGTTGCGCTCGGAGGAGTCGCGGTTGCCGATATTGCGTGGCCGGCGCCGACGTAAAGGACGCCCATGCCAACAGCAAGCATGACGACCATGCTCACCGCGATGGTGATCACCGATCGCGGGTGCGCCGTCAATAACTGACGCAATGGTCGCCTCATCACTCACACGAACGAGGCGCTCCGCATGTTTACGCCGGCAGCCCGCGTGAGGTTTTTGAGACGCCCAGGGTCCTCGTTTGACCTGGCCGGTTACCGTTTCGTGACAACCGCGGTCGTCCCGCAGCACAAGGCGGCTTGGCACTGGCCGTCGAACACTTGTGAAGCGCCGGCGAGGCCGGGAGACGTGGGTCTTCGCCACCGCGGCGGCGGTGGCGGCACTGTTGACGGTCGCGTTCGGCTGGTGGATCGTGCTCCGGCCTGGCGGGATGGCTCTGACCGTGGCGGTCGACGATGTCGGTGAGGCGGCTGCGGCCGCGATCGCCACGATCGCGTGCCTGGTCGCGGCCGTCAACAACCGGGGTCGAAATCGAATCGCCTGGGCGCTCCTCTCCGCCTCGGCCGCCGCCTGGGCGGTGGGCGAAGGAGTTTGGTCATTCATCGAGGTCATCCAGGGACGCCAGGTCCCGTTCCCCTCGCCGGCCGATGCCGGCTATCTGCTGGCGGTGCCGCTCGCGATCACCGCGATCGCCATCTTCCCCGGACGGCATCGGAATGCCGCCCGCCTCGCGTTTCTGCTGGACGGCTCGATCATTGCGGCGGCCTTGCTGGCGATGAGCTGGGCGACCGTGCTTGGCCTCGTCTACCGCTCATCGGGCGACAGCGGGCTATCCCTGCTGATCGGCCTTGCCTATCCGATCAGCGATGTCGCGATCGCGGCGATGGCGCTGCTGCTGGTTGGACGGATGCCGAGGACGATGCGCCTGCCGCTCCTGCTGCTTGTCGCCGGGTTGTTCGCCAACCTGCTTTCGGACAGCGCGTTTGCGTTTCTCACGACCATCAAGACCTATGGGTCGGCGCAGTTGGTTGACACAGGCTGGGTCGCCGGGTATTTGCTGCTTGCGCTGGGCGCCGTGCGTGCGGCGGTGCTTCCTTCACCAGCCTTGAAAGTCGACGATGAGCGACCGAGCCGCATGCAGCTGTTCCTGCCCTATATCTCGGTTGCCGTCGCCGCCGCGGTCGTCCTGGAGAAAGCGCTCACCGGTCAGGCCGATCCGTTCCTGATGTGGACCACCGCCGCACTGGTGCTGCTGGTCCTGGTGCGCCAGGGCATCGTCCTCTGGGATAACGTCTCGCTCAATCAGCGGCTGCAGGCGCAGGCGGTTGCCCTGCGTGAGAGCGAAGCGCATTTTCGCTCGCTGGTCCAGAACTCCGGTGACGTCGTGATCCTTACCGATGACAACGGGATGGTGCAGTTCGTCAGCTCGTCGATCGACCGCTTCTTCGCCTACAGCGCGACCGAGTTAAGTGGCCAGTCGTTTACCCAGCTCGTCCATCCGAGCGACGAAGGCGTCTTCCTCGGCAGCCTGAAGAAGGCGCTGACCGCCTCGGCGCATCCGGTCACCGTTGGCTGCCGCATCCGGCACAAACTGGGCAGCTGGACACACTGCGAGGTGACCATC
>DAIPYJ010000123.1:0-4744 GCA_036782775.1 Candidatus Dormiibacterota bacterium
CGGCATCACGGTGGTCGAGCAGCGCGGGTCGTCGGCAAGCGAGTTCGCCAACCTGATCACGCTCACCGCCTCGGGCGAGCACGGCGAGACGCGCATTGGCGGCACGCTCTTGCTCAACGAGCCGCACATCGTCCAGTTCAATGACTTTCGCATCGACCTCGTCCCCCAGGGCACCTTCCTGATGAGCTGGCACGCGGACCGCCCGGGCATCATCGGAAAGATCGGAACGCTGCTCGGCGAACGGAACATCAACATCGCCAGCATGCAGGTTGGTCGGGACCGTCCACGGGGCGACGCGGTCATGATCCTTTCGGTGGATGACCCTGTTCCAGAGACGATCCGGGCCGAGATCCGTGGCATTCCAGGCATGGCGGACGTCCTGACCGTCACGCTCTAGTCGGTGGCGATCCTTCGGCCGTTCCGGGGGATCATGTACGACCCCGACCGCGTCGACCTGGCGCGCGTGGTCGCGCCGCCCTATGACGTCATCGGTCCCAAGGATCAGCAGCGCTATTACCAGCAGGATCCTCACAATGTCGTGCGGCTGATCGCAGGCGAGGTTCGGCCAAGCGACTCAGCCGAAGACAACAAATACCTTCGTGCCGCTGGCTTCTTCGAGGAATGGCTTCGCCAGGGGATCCTTCGTCAGGAAGCCGAGCCGTCGATCCACATGTATCGGCATGACTTCGTGGATCCCACCACCGGTGATGCCCACGCACGCCAGGGCATCCTGGGCGTAGTCGAACTGGAGCCGTTCGGCCGGGGGATCCTGCCTCACGAACGGACGCATGCCCGCGCCAAGGCCGACCGATTGTCATTGACCCGGGCCGTCCGCGCCAACCTGAGCCCAATCTTTTGCCTGTACGAGGATCCGCGGGACGAAGTCCACAGGCTTCTCGAACCGTATGTCGACGACCGCCCCCGGTTATCGATTGAGACGGACGATGGCGACCGTCATCGCGTCTGGTCTGTTCGATCCCCTGATGCGGTGCAGGCGCTGGCCAGCGTGTTGGCCGCCTCGCGCCTCTATGTCGCTGACGGGCACCACCGTTATGAAACCGCCCTCAACTTCCAGAACAAGATGCGCGTCGAGCACCCCGAGGCTCCGCCCGATGCCGCCTTCAATTTCGTCCTCATGTTGCTGGTCGACGTCACGGACCCCGGCCTCGTCATCCTCCCAACCCATCGCTTTGTCCACGACGTAGCCGGCTTCAACGCCGATGACCTGGTTGCCAGTCTCGAGCAGCGCTTTGCGCTCACGAAGTATCCAGACCGCCAGGGCTTGTTCGACGCCCTGCAAAGCGGCGATGATGGTCATCGCCTCGGAGCTGTCCTGGGCTCTCGTCAATTCTCGGTCGACATTCCGCGGCCGGCTGGAGCTGACCCGGTTTCGCGGCTGGATGTATCCGTCTTGCACCGCGAGATCCTGGATGGGCTACTCGGGCTCCCTGAAGCCGCCCTGGAGGAGGAGCGCTACGTGGGCTATTCCCGAGACCTCGAGGCAGTCCTGGAGCGGGTCGATAGCGGGACCGCGCAGGCGGTGTTCCTGCTGCGTCCGCCGGCCGTCTCGGATGTGGTGGCGGTCGCCGCCGCCGGCCAGGTGATGCCGCAAAAATCGACGTACTTTTATCCCAAGCCGGCGTCTGGAATCGTATTCAACCCGCTCGATCCGGGAATCCGGATTCCCGCTGTTTGAGTTGTTTCATTTTTGTCAGTGCAATTGCCTTGCTCCCCGCCGGGAGGGGGGCTACTATGCTGGCACCAATGAGCGCAAAGCGCGTCGTCATCTATATGCCCGATGAGCTGATCGAGGCCCTCAATCGGGCGACCGCCGCTTCGCCCCACAGCCGCAGCGAGATCATCTGCGCGGCGGTCGAGCGTTACCTGGTGGAGGGAGGCCGGCCCGCTCTGGGCGAAGCCGTCAGCGCCGACGAGGACTTCTTCGACCGGGTGGCCGAAATGATGCAAAGCGGCCTGCTGCAGCCCGGCGACTTTAGCGAGCCGCCGTCCGAGGAACCGCGTCCCAAGGGCAAGCTCTGGATCAACTAGGGCCTGATAGCCGCTCGCGCCGGGGGAGTTTTTGTAGGATCACGTTCCGGGTATAAGTAGGGTCGATAACACATGCCCGTCTACGGATACCGTTGCAGCCGCGGCCACCACTTCGAGGTGACCCAGCGCATCACCGATTCCCCGCTCAGCCAGTGTCCCGAGTGCGGCGCGCCGGTAACGCGAGTCTTTTATCCGGTCGGCATCGTCTTCAAGGGCAGCGGTTTCTACAAGACGGACTCACGGGGAGCCGGCAGCGCTAGCGTCCCATCATCGGACGGCGCATCTCCTGATGGCTCGAAGCCGGAGACGAAGGCGGATAGCAAGCCAGCCAAGACCGAAGACAAGTCGAGTGCAAAGGAAGGAGCCGCATGACAGTCAAGAACATCGTCCAGGTCACCGATCAGAACTTTGAAACCACCGTGGCGAGCTCCGTGCAGCCGGTCCTTGTCGACTTCTGGGCCACCTGGTGTGCCCCATGCAAGATGCTCAAGCCGGTCATCGACGAGCTGGCGGTCGAGTACCAGGGTCGCGTCACCATTGCCGAGCTCGATGTCGACGCCAACCCGGTCACAGCGTCGAAATTCGCCGTGCTGAGCATTCCGTCGGTCATCATCTTTCGGGGGGGCAAGCCCGCCGAGCGCATCGTCGGCTACAAGCCCAAGGCGTACTTAAAGCAGCGGATCGACGCCATCCTTTAGGTAACCTTCATCCGGCAGCGGGGGTGCATGGGCTCAGGTGGGCCCCTCGGTCTTCAAAACCGCTGGTCGGCATCCTTGGCGATGTCGACGGACGGATCGTTCCCGTCGCGCCCCCGCCACCTTTTTGAATACGAAGCTGTCCCTAGGATCGCTAACACGTTTTCTCCCATGAACATGCGTTCTGTAGCAACGGATGTAGCAACGCGATTTGACCGACGATAAGAAACGCGACACGAACCTCGGCGGCCTTCGCTTCCCACCACCGAGCTCATGCACGGATTGGCCTTGTTTCGTCTTCCCGGCTGCGAGGGAATAACCGGCCGGGCGCGGTGAGCGACCGCCACCTACTGCCTGCAGGTCGCAGATGAATATGACCAACAGAGCTTCAGCGACGCCGAAGACCAGCAGCCGCGTCCAGAAGTGGAAGCGTTGGCTCGATGTTCTGGACGACGAGGTCAGCGCCGTGTACTTCTACCGGGAGATCTGGAAGCAGATCGCCCAGGCCATCGATAGCAACCGCGCCATTCCCCGGACCCATGCCCAGAAAGGTTGGCATTAGTAGGACTTGTCAGCACGGTGGACACAACCGATCCAGCAGCAAGGTCGGCTGAACGACACATTGAGTGAGCCCGGCCGCCAATGGGTACATAACCATGGGCGAGCGACAGGAGGCCGGCCTCCTTCCGAATTCAAGGAGGTGTCTCTATGATCGCCGGGACCAACATCATCCGGTTCGCCAACGAAGACCGGGGATTTCGCCAGTGGGCCAGTGGCAACGCGCGTGGCTAAGTCCTGAGCGATCCATCCCCGGACGAATTGACGCTGCATTTCGCCTTCTGCCGGCTACTCCACGACCCTGGCTGGCTCGACCCCTCCGCGAACGAGAAGGTCTGCGCCCTTGGCCGGCATGATCTCATTCAGTTCTCCTTTGAGGCCTTGGGCAAAGCACCGCTGCGCTGCAAGACCTGTAATCCCTGACCAGCCCTTCGCCTAACCAAATCCCTCCCCTGATCAACTCCCTTAGCCGCGTGTGGGGGGAGGGTCAGGGTGGGGGGTCGGTCACACAGGGTGATCGTTTCTCGGGCCGGGTATAACCCTCTTGGGTCGGCCGTTGCGACCTGGCGAGCCCGTGAAAGAGCTCGTGCGCACTAGCCTCGCGAGTCAGGGAATCCACAACGAAAGGCTCGGCGAGGTCCACCCCGCGACCCTGGCGGCCAGTCATCCGTCAAACAGAGAGGTGCAGCTTATGTACGCACGATTCACCGAAGCGACGATCGACCCGAAGCAACGCGCGCAGGCGGAGAACATCGCGAAGTCGATCTTCGAGGCGGCCAGGAAGCAAAAAGGCTTCAAAGGCGTGAGCTTCGCCCTTGATTCCAAGGGCGAGGGCGTCTTCCTAAGCCTCTGGGACTCGAAGGACGCGCTGGAAGCCAACGAGCAAAGCGGCTACTACAACGAGCAGGTCGCGAAACTCAAGGGCCTGCTGACCAAGCCGACCGTCCGCCACATCGGCGAGATCAAGGCACACGAGGACACGCACAAGTCGCCCAAGGTGGCTCGGCTGACGATCACGGCGATGCGCAGCGGTACCGAGGAGCAGTCCAATCGGCTGATCCAGGACGTCGCGCGCGCCGCTCGCAACGAGCCCGGCTTCATCGCCTGGTACGGCGTGCAGACCGACGACGGCAAAACGGCCGCCATAAGCTTCTGGGAATCCCTGGATGCCATGAAGCAGACCGAAAGCCGCTATTTAAAGGATGCGCTCGGCAAGCTCAAGGAGCTATCGACCAGCCCGGCCCAGCCGAAGACATATGAAGTCGTGGGACACGACGTCCCGGCCGTCGCGGGCGTCCGCTAGTCCCTCCAACATTCCCACTCCCTCCCTCCAACATTCCGACTCCCTCCCCGCGGGGAGTCACCTCCCTCCCCCCCCCCCCCGGGGGGGGGGGGGGGGGGGGGGGGCGCCCGAACGGCACGCGCCTCTTTTTTTTCGGGGC
>DAIPYJ010000124.1:0-2355 GCA_036782775.1 Candidatus Dormiibacterota bacterium
AGCCGCCCGGCGTTCAACAGCAGGGCTGCCAGCACCGCTCGCTGCTTCTGCGACGACAACGGCACTTCCACCCCGCCGTGACGAACGACGAGCGATCCGAGCACGCAAAACTCTATTTCCACTGCCATAGGCTCTCGCCATCCGTATACCGCGTCTCGGCGCCCGGTGATGATCAAATGCTAACGCCATGCTAGCGCCCCCAGTAAAGCTTTAGATACGCAAGGACTCTGTCCGGGTGGTACCGCGGGGGCGGTGATCAACCTGGTTACAGGAGAAGGGTGATCGCCCATAACCCACTCGGCCCGGCAGCAGGACAGCACGGTACCGCGTGCTGTCCTGATCGATGCGGCGCTCGCAGAGTGAACCTCGTGGAGTTGCCGGAAACAGTCATGAAATCTGTTTGTAATAATCAGGAACTGCTCGACGGAGCCGAATGGAAACATCCCAGCACTGGTACCGGTTGCACTGGGTGAAGCCACCATGGGGTGATTACGGGGAAATTCTGCTGTCTGGAATGACGACGCGCAGGCCGCGTACCCGGGAGGGTCTGCTGCGACTGGAGCGGACAGGGCCGTTCGTCCCGCCGATCACCCTGGCCGGATTTGGCGACCTGCTGATCACCGATGCCTTCCGTGGCGCTCTGGAAGAGTCCTCGATGGACGGTCTCGCCTTCCGCGCCGTGGAGAAGACCCGGATCGTCCGGCTGAGGTGGGAGCGGTGGGACTGGACCGCCGACCGCCCGCAGGAGTACCCGGCCGGCGGTGAACCTGAGGCTTACATTCTCGAGCGCCCCCACGACCGCCAGCTGGCCTTGCAGATCGGCCCGCTGTGGGAGGTACTGCTGCCTAGCCTCAGCGAAGCAACCGAAGCCGACCTGGTCCGCGACCCGGTGCACTCGCGGGACATCTATGCCAGTCAGCGCGCGAGGAACTGGCTGGAAAAGCACGCAGGCGACTGGCTCTCCTTCGCGCAGCTATCAGAGGCGTAACACGGCGCCGGCACTCGTCGTTACGATGCTGGCATGGCTGATCTGTTGTTAGGACTGGCTGCCGCCGTGGTAAAGGTGGCATGCAAGATCTGGCTGAAGGACAACGAGTTCGCGGCGAGCGCCAGCGCCGAGGTGGTCGACGCGGTCAGGGCGAGGGTTTCCGGTGAGCTGGACCAGCGCCATGCCCGGCGGCTGTTCGAGGACCTCGAGGTCCCGGTGGCGAAGAAACTCGGCGTGCTCCGGCAGCATGAGTTCGCCGGGATGCCGGACAACGAGTGGACCGCGGCCGTGCTCGCGGTGGGCGACACGCTGCGGGCCGCCCGGTTCACCGACGCGGACATCTTCGAGGGCGACCTGGATCCGCTGTACTTGCGGCGCAAGGTTCTTGTCGGTGCCCGTGGTGCGACACGAGACCTGTCCAAGGACGGCACCGCGCTATACCACCGGCTGCTGACCGAGTGCTGCGCCTACGTCGTGGAGCTGACCACCACGCTGCCGCGGTTCAGCGTCGGCGCTTTCGCCGAGATCCTGCGCCGCCAGTCGGTGATCATCCAGCGGGTGACCGAGGTCCTCGACCGGATGCCGACGGCTGACGCGGAAGCGGATTTCGCCGCCAACTACCGGCGCCAGGTGGTCAACCAGCTCGACCGCCTGGAACTGTTCGGCGTGACGGTTTCGGAATCGGTCCGAGGGTATCCGCTGAGCACGGCATACATCTCGCTTGGGATCAGCGGTGCCGACCTGCGGACCCGTGACTTGGGACTTCCTCCAGGTAGCCGGTTCGATCAGCCGACTGGCACCTTGCGGATCGACGATGTGCTCTCCCCCCGACTCTTCTTGCGCGGCGAAGCGGGTTCGGGGAAGACCACGATGCTGCAATGGCTGGCCGTCCGCGCCGCGCGGCAGGACTCTCGGGTCCCGTTCCTGGTCCGGCTGCGGCGATATGCAGGCAAGGATCTCCCCGCCCCGGAGGAGTTTGTCACCGAGGTGGGCCGCCACATCGCCGCCGAGATGCCAGCCAGGTGGACACACGGGCTGCTCAGGGAAGGCCGGGCGCTGATCCTGGTAGATGGCGTGGACGAACTGCCCGAAGTACAGCGCCACCCGGCTCGAGACTGGCTGGCCGGTCTGGTCGATGCCTTCCCCGAGGCCAGGTATGTGGTCACCTCGCGGCCGGGAGCCGCGGCCAGCAACTGGCTGGACGGACAAGGCTTCGACGCGGCCGAGGTTCGGCCGATGACCTGGCCCGACATCCGAGAGTTCGTCCGGCATTGGCACGCCGCTTTTCGAGATGAGTCGGCCGACGCGGAGCGACACGAAGAGCTGGCGGACTGCGAGCAGAAGCTGCTGAATGCACTCTATTCGCG
>DAIPYJ010000124.1:2365-4657 GCA_036782775.1 Candidatus Dormiibacterota bacterium
CCACCATCGTCTGACCTTGATTGTTAACGTACCACTGTTGCGGTGTCTTCTCCTTGTCTTTGGTCAGAAGCTGCTGAATGCCCTCTATTCGCGACGGCACCTGCGGTTGCTCGCGACCAGCCCGTTGTTGTGCGCGCTGTTGTGCGCGCTGAACCTCGATCGGCACACACAACTACCGGACGAACGGATGGAGCTGTACGCCATCGCGCTGGACATGATGCTGGAACGGCGCGACGTCGAGCGCCAAATCGCCAGAGGCGGACCGCGACTGTCGAAGACCAGCAAGATGCTGCTGCTGGAAGATCTGGCCTACCGCCTGATCCGTAGCGGCTGGTCGGACGCGCCAAAGGATCGGGTGACCGAGTGGATCACGCATCGGCTGGCCACTATGCCGAGGATTGACGCGAACAGCGGCCCCGCCGTGCTTGACGGTCTTCTGGTGCGTAGCGGACTGATCCGGGAGCCGGTGGCAGGGCGCATCGACTTCGTCCATCGGATGTTCCAGGAGTACCTCGCGGCCCACGCTGCCGTCAGCGACGACCAGATCGGCGAGTTGATCCGGAATGCACATGACGACCAGTGGCGTGAGGTCGTGGTCATAGCTGCGGGTCAGGCGCAGCCGCGCCAGCGCGACGAACTGCTCCGCGGCCTGCTCGCCCGGGCGAACGAAGAGCCGAGAAAGCGCGAGGTCGTGCAAACCCTCACGGTCGCCTGCCTGGAAACCTCGCCACAGCTCGACCCGGAACTGCACGCGCGGATCCAGGACGTGGCCGAATCGCTGCTGCCACCGAAGAGCATCCGCCAGGCCGAGGTCCTGGCCCAACTCGGCGAGCCACTGCTTGACCTGCTGGCTGGACGTCCGATTCGGGACGCCCCGCAGTCGGCCGCGACGATCCGGGCCGCCAGCCTGATCGGAGGACCTGTGACGATAAAGATGATCGCGTCATGCGCCAAGACTCCTGGGAATTATGTACGTAATGAACTCATGCGCGCCTGGCCGTTGTTCGACGCCGAAGAGTACGCGCGAACGGTCCTGTCCGGGTCGCCCCACGGTGAATCGCTCGTGATCGATGATCCGGCCCTGCTACCGGCGCTTCGCCATATCCAAGGCCTTAGAGCCCTCACTATCAGCTTCACGGAAGGACACGGCGATCTGGCCGTTCTCCATGACATGCCAAGCGTCCGCCGATTGAATGTGACGAAGGACCCAAAGCTATGCGACCTCGGTCCGCTCACCGGTCATACCGGGCTAGACCAGGTCCTCCTCCAGAACGTGGGCTCAGTCGATCTCGGCCCACTGCCCACTCTCCCTCGGCTGCGCCGCCTCCTCTTCTGGGCTGACCAGGTAACCAGCCTTAAAGCACTAGGCGATTGCGCCAAGCTAGAAAATATCGAGGTCCGCAACCTTCTGGAAATTACCGAGTTGCCCAAATTCCTACCAACGCATTTGTTGAAGCACCTCGATCTGTCATCGCAATCGCTCAAAGACCTGGCACCTCTGTTCGACATCCCAGGACTCGCAGAACTCGAAAGCCTCGGGTTCACGCGCTGCTATCAACTCCTCTCGATTCACGGCATCGAGCGCTGGGCCGCGACCATGCGATCATTCGAACTCTGGCGCAGCCCTCACGTGACCGATCTTGAACCACTGACCGGTCTTACGAAGCTCGAAAAACTGATCCTAACCTGGGGAGCCAATCGGGACCTGTCTATTGTTCCGCGACTGCCAAAGCTTCGGGCTCTCTACCTCTACGATGATGCCCCGGCCGATCTCGGGCCGTTGCGCGGCGTGACTCAGCTCACCGTATACGTTCGTCGCGGCCAGAAAGTTTATGGCGCCGAATTGCTCGGCGAGGGTAGCCGGGTGGTCCGCGTTTAGCCGCGGATGCGGGTCAGGAACGCTTGCCACTCGGACGGGGTGAAGCGGAGGACGGGGCCGGTGGGGGTCTTGGAGTCGCTGAGGGCTATCGCGCCCGGGGTCGTCGCGACCTGCACGCAGTTGCCTCCGGAACCGCCCGAATAGCTGGACTTCCGCCACGTCAAGTTGTCGCTCATCGCATCTCACTCCTGATCTCGCGCATCAAGGCGGCTGACTCGCGGACCGGCAGCGACGACGCGCGGAGCAGGTTCACCGTCGTCAGCAGGTCAGCGACCTCGTCGTCCGCCTCTATCATCCTCCCGCCGTCGTAGCATTCGGCGTAGCCGACCGACCTATTCTCGTTGAGATCGTAGACGGTTATCGGGCCCTCGACCCCGGCGTGATCTTCGGCCGTGAACGGCAGGATCTGTATC
>DAIPYJ010000125.1:0-4616 GCA_036782775.1 Candidatus Dormiibacterota bacterium
CCCAGGCTGCCGCCGCCAGGCCGATGCCGAGGAGAACGCGTTTCAGCGGAGCGCGCTTCCGGCAACCAGCCCGACGAGCAAGAGCGCACCGAAGGCGCTGTGCAGCCGTGCCGTCATCAGGTCGATCATCGAGATTGCCCGCAGGTGGCCTTCAGCGCCGAGCTCGGCGGCGCGCAAAATCCAGGCCATCAGCGGCAAGCTGAACAGGGTAAGAAGCGCGAGCTTCGGGATCGCGCCGAGCATGACGGCCAGTCCCACCGCGACATAGGCGCCCAGCACGAGCATCACGTAGAGCCAGTGCGCGCCCTCCCGGCCGAGCTGCGCCGAGAGGGTGGTGAAGCCATGGCGCGTGTCCTCCGCGACGTCGCGCCACTCGTTGCCGTGCAGGATGGCGGTGACGAGGAGCCCGACTGGAATCGAGACGATGATCAGGTTGGCATCGAAGCCTCCGGTAACGGCGTAGTAAGCGCCGATCACCATCAGCGGGCCCATCAGCAAAAAAACCAACGGCAGGCCAAGCGCGCGGTACTTGTACTGGAACGGTGGCGCGGTGTAAAAGTAGCCACCGATCAAGCCGATCGCGCCCAGGAGGATGATCGGCCAGCCGCGGTTGATCGCCAGGAAGAGGCCAAGCAGGACGGCGACGGCGAACGCGATCCACACGATGGTGAAGGCGCCCCGCTCCGTAATGCGCCCCTTGAGGATCGCCATCGACATGCGGGGCGAGGTGATCGAGTCGATGCCGTGCCGCACGTCGTAGATCTCGTTGGTGATGTTGGTCCCGATGTGGAGGCAGAGGGCGGCGATCAGCGCCGCGATGAAGAGCGGCCAGTGCATCCGCCCCTGGCCTAATGCCACCGCGCCGCCGACGCTGACCGGCAGCAGGGACGCGGTGAAGCTGAAGGGACGCATCACCTCCCACGCTCCCTGCGCTCGGCGCACCAGGCGAGTACCGGCCCCCTCCCCGCCCAGCCCCGCCAGCGTGGGAGGGATGCTGGCCGAAGCGACTGCGGCCTCGACTCGTTTGGAGCCATAGGTGAGGGCCGCATCGAGCACCGCGTTGACCTGCGCTTCCTCCTGCAGGACCGGCTGAAGCAGCGGGACGTCCATGCCGGCTTCGTCGTGGTAAGCCGCGGCGCGCGTCGCCACCTCATCGACGGTGCCGCAGAGGATGAAGGCGTCCAGCAGCTCGTCGGGGATCAGCTCTCCGGCCCGGTGGTAATCCTCGGCACGCCAGGCGGCGGCAATCTGGCCCCGCAGCTGCGGGTCAAACCCGGCGCGCTTGAGCGAGATATCGCTGAGCACCGAGATCATGTAGATGACGAACGGCTCACGCTTGGCGCGATTGAGCGCCTCGCGGCGGCTCGCATCGATGAGGCAGAGCAGGTAGCCGCGGAAATCGATGTCGCCGGCCGACCGGCCATGGCGAGCGGCGCTGTCCAGCACTCGCGTCCGCATCTTCTGATAGGCCGGCAGCGACTCGGCGGGGCGTCCAAGGTAGCCATCCGCCTTCTCACCGCAGAGATCGAGGAACGGGGTGCGATAGGCGGCGACGTAGATCGGGATGCGGTGCGGCGGCTGGAACATCGGTTGCAGCGGCGGAACCTTGTCATTGAGCTTGAGCGGCTCGCCGCGCCACAGCGTCCGGATTTCATCGATCGCCTCGGAAACCTTCGCGACCGTGTCGTCGTAGGGGATCGCCATCTGGGAAAGGCGCAAGGGCAGGCCACTGCCGAGGGCGAGCGTGCAGCGGCGCGGTGCCAGGTCATCGAGCGCCGACATCGTCATTGCGACGACGACGGCATGCCGCGTATACGGGTTGAGGGCGCCCGCACCGAGGCCGATCCGCTTTGTGGCCTGCCCAATGGTGGTCAGGTAGGTGATCGGATCCCGCTCGAAGTAGCTGTCGTGGATCCAGACGGACTCGAGGCCGAGGTCCTCGGCTTTTCGGGCCCAGGTGGCCGTATCTTTGACGTCGCCGCGGGCCGCAAGGCCGAGCCCGACACGCCTACCAAGCTCCGGCACGAGATCAGCATAATCGTGGTCGTGGGGCAATCAGCCCGGGCGGATCGGATTCGCGAGATGTTCGATCAGGTCGCGCCCGGATACGACGCCCGCAATTCGCTTTTCAGCCTGAATCGCGACCGATCGTGGCGCCGGCGAGCGGCGCGGCGCGCGAATTTGCGCCCGGGCCAGACCGCGCTCGACCTCTGCACCGGCACCGGAAAACTCGCCCATGAGCTGCTGAGGTATGTGCGCCCGGGAGGACGGGTGATTGGTATCGACTTTTCGCCGGCGATGCTCGAGCGAGCACGGCAGCGGGAACCGGAGGTGGAATTTCGCCAGGGCGATGTCAGCCAGCTCGAGCTGCCTGCGGAAGGCGTCGATGCGATCACGATCGGCTTCGGGCTGCGCAACCTGGTCGACCGAGAGGCGGGCCTCCGCGAGATGCGGCGTGTCTTACGGCCCGGCGGTCGCCTGGTGATTCTGGATTTCGCGCCCCCGCCGCGAGGGATGCTGATGAGCGCCTATCGCTTTTACCTCGCTCGCGTCATGCCGGCGGTGGTGGGAATCCGCAATGCACAGGAGGCCAGCGCCTACCGTTATCTCGCCGAAACCGTACAGGCTTTTCCAGATCCTGATGCGCTCGCGGCTCAGCTCACCGGGCTCGGGTTTTCAGTCAAGGTCGAGCGGATGACGTTTGGAATCGTGGCGATCCACACGGCGACCAAAACCACATGACGACACGGTCGACCCTTTGGGCTCTGCCGAATCTCCTCAGCTTCTCACGCATCGTTGCCGCGCCGATTCTCTACGGGCTCGTCGTCAGCACTTGGCGATACGGGTTCCTGCTGGCAGCGATCGTTTTCGTCATCGCGTCGATTACCGATACCCTGGACGGGGAAATTGCGAGGCGCCAGCACCTCGTGTCGCCGTTTGGCATCTACCTTGATACAACGTCCGACAAGATCCTCGTGGCTGTTCTGCTGGTCGCTCTCGCCGTGGTGGGATTGGCACCAGGCTGGATGGCTGCCGTCATCATCGCCCGGGAGTTTCTTGTTACCGGGCTCCGCAGTTATGCGGCGGCGCTCGGCATCGTCATTCCCGCCGGCGGCTGGGGCAAGGCGAAAACGGTAATCACGATCTTGGCGCTGATTCTCGTCTTATTAGAGGGTGAGGCGCGCCATGGCGGCTTGCTGTCGGGTCAGTCAGCGCCAGGCAGTTGGCTGACGAGCTCCGTGGGTCCGTTCACTATCGCTGTCTGGGCGCTGCTGATCGCGGCTGTTTGGACCGTCGCGTCCGGGCTGGAGTACATTCGCGGCGCTGTCCCACTGCTTACCGGCTCCCGGATGCCGGCGGACGCATTGGGAGAAAGACTCGGCGATCTATAGGGGAAGCCCTTACGTCACAGCGTCATGGATCGCCCGCAAAGCGTTTGCCGCATGGCGACCCCAGTGCGTGTACCACGAGAACCGCCAACTCCAGACACGGTCGACATCAGAGGATTGGGCGAAGCCACGATGAAGATCGATGTAGATGTCGGCTAGGTCATCCGAGAGGAGTGTCAAGCCTGGAACTGGTTGCGGGCTGGTTGGTCTGGCGACCTCGCACACCTCCCAATAGCTCTTAAACGGCAGCTTGCCATCAATCGCGCGGTGGACGGCGGCCTGCTGGTCCCGGCTCATAGATTCGGTCTCCGGCTCATTCGACGGCGAAACCTCGGGGAGTGCTGCCGCCATCGCAAAAAGACGCGGCAACCGGCTCTGAAGCTCCGTCAGTAACGCATCGCCGTGGATCGCTGAGTCGAGCAGTCCCATAAACTCAGTAGCTTCTTCACCGAAACGGTTGACTGCTTCCTTTACGGTGGCCCCGTTCAACGGATGGATTACACCGCCCACTAGACAGGTTCTAGACGATGCGTTCTCGGCTCAGCCGATCGGCTGGCCGACTCGCTCGGCCGCTCTCTGGGGCATGAAGGTGACCGGTTCCTCGACGCCGTCCCACCGCACGAACTGACGGGCCGGCTCACTATGAGCGACAACCTCGCCGCCACGGATAACGAATCGGCGCGGCAACAGCAGTCGGATGGCGTCGCTCTCGGTAGGCGCATCGAAGATGACCAGGTCCGCGCGGCATCCTGGTTGCAAACCGTAGTCGCGAAGCCCCAAGGTTCGCGCACCGTTGACGGTGATCATGTCGATCAGCGTTCGCACTTCTTCGTAGGCCGACATCTGCCCGTAGTGGGCGAGCGTGAAGGCGGCCTGCAGCGGGTCCGCCTTGCCCAGCGGGTACCAGGGATCCATGACCGAGTCGTGGCCGAGGCACACATTTACCCCCGCCGCTAGCAGCTCCTTGACACGGGTATGACCCCGGCGGATCGGATAGTGATCGAAGCGGCCTTGTAGGGTGGCATTGTCCAGCGGGTTCGTCACCATGTTCAGGCCCGCCTTATGCACGTTGACGATCAGCCGCCCGGCGTACGCATTGTTATAGGAGTGCATTGCGGTCGTGTGGCTGGCGGTCACCCGACCCTCCAGGCCGAGCCGGATCGTCTCCGCCACCATGACCTCGAGGAAGCGCGAGTGGTCGTCGTCGGTCTCGTCGCAGTGGATGTC
>DAIPYJ010000126.1:0-2623 GCA_036782775.1 Candidatus Dormiibacterota bacterium
GATCCCCCCGTGCCGCGGGTGCGCTATTGAGCGTTTCCCGCACTCGCCCGGCGAGCTGCTCCGGGGTGAACGGCTTGGCCAGCAGATCGGCATCCTCTGCGAGGGTGTGGGAAGCAAGAGAGTCCTTGTCGACGTGTCCCGAGACGAAGAGGATGGGGATCTCAGGATCGATCGACTTGAGCATCTGGGCCAGTTCAACCCCACTCATTCCGGGCATGACGACGTCTGTTACGACGAGGTCGAAGCCACGCAGCTCATCTTGAGCGATACGTAAGGCCTCGGTGGCGTTGGCAGCCACCCGGACCCGGTAGCCCCGAGCTGACAGTTCGCGGTCCACGAGCCGGCGCAACTCCGGTTCGTCCTCGACGAGAAGGATTCCTTCGTGCCCGGTTGTCGCCACGAAGCCCGCCGGCTGCTCGGCCACTGGAACCGGCGCTTCAACGGCGTGAGGGGGAAACCAAAGAGTGATAGTGGTGCCCACACCGGGAGTGCTATCAAGGAGAATCTGACCTCCGATTTGCGTAACCATGGCATGCACGGTGGACAACCCGAGCCCGGTGCCACGAGCGAGTCCCTTCGTGGTGAAGAAGGGTTCGAAGCAATGGCCCTGGGTCTCCGCGTCCATCCCGGCACCCGTATCTGAGACCACTAGCCCGAAGAGCTTGGGATGGCCATCTCGCCTGCCGGAGCCCGTCGTTCTCACTTCGAGCAGAAGGCGGCCGCCGTCGGGCATTGCGTCACGAGAGTTGATGGCCAAATTCAAGATGGCCCGTTCCAGCTCGGCTTGGTCCACCATCACACGGGCCGGACGGGAATGGGTCGTGACCTCGAGTTCGATGTCTGCGCCGATGACGCTCGACAGCATGGGCTCGATGGACACCACTACATCGTTCAGGTCGACGACGGTGGGTTGCACGGCGCGTCGGTGCCCGATCGCCAAGAGCTGAGCGGTCAGCGCAGCTGCTCGTTGACCCGCCCTCTGGATCGCCCCTACCTCCTCCTGTACGGCAGGCTCATCGCCCACTCGGCGCAAGAGGACCTCACTGCAGCCGAGGATCACGGTCAACAGGTTGTTGAAGTCGTGCGCCAGCCCGCCGGCCATACGAGCCATAGCGCTGAGACGTTCTGCTTGATGGAACTGATCGAGCAGCTTGCGACGCTCCGTCACATCACCGACCACCATCAACGCGCTCGAGACATTCCCGCGTGCATCTCGTAGCGGGGCGGTAGATATTGACAGCTCGAGCTGCTGCCCATCGGGCTGGCTGGCGCTGACTTCGGTTCCCAGCGTGGCCTCGCCAGCATGCGTGCGAGCCAAGAGACTTGAGATGACCTTGTAGGAACCCTCCTGAACCGGGATGCTTCTCGGTCCTGGTACCTCAGGATCCCAGCCGAAGAGGTCGTACGCTGCCCTGTTCCACCACTGAGGTTCACCCGTGAAGGCAACCTCGGCGATCACCAAGGGAGACGCATCCATGACGGCACGAAGCCGTTGCTCGTTCGCTTCTACGTCCTGGTACAGCTGGGCGTTACGCAACGCCACCGCACCGATCTGAGAGAGGAGCACCAGGACAGACTCGTCCTCGTCGTTGAAGGAGGTGCCCGGCTCTCCTAACGCGACGATGACGCGCCCACATCTTCCTTCCCGATCGGTAAGAGGAACGCCCAGCCAAGGAGTCAAAGGCGGTTCCGCACGGATCTCGTCAGGGCCGCCATCCCCAGGCGATCCTTCGGGAAAGCGCCGCGGTTGCGACCGTCGAGCAACGACATCCGTAGCGATCGACACCGTAGATTTGGCAACTTCGTCAGACACCACCGTCGACGCCGTTGGCCAGAGCAACTCGAGACGCGAACCCTCGAGCTCCGGCACCGAAATGCTGACCCTCGCCGCGTCGAGAACCCTCCGGCCGTGCTCGGCAAGCACTTCGAGCACCTGGGCCTCGGCGAGGGGAGCGTTGACGACCAAGGCGGCTTCCATGAGACGCTGAAGCCTTTCGGCGTATCGCGTAGCGGCTTCCTCGGACGCTCTTGTTTGTCGCCAGTCCAGAACCCGCTCGATCATCACCCCGACGCGTTCGGCGACACCCGAGGCTGTTTCAAGATCGGACTTCCGGTAACCGCGGCGTCCGGCGCCCGTCACGAAGCTGAGGGCGCCGAATCCAGATCCGCGAACCCGAACTGGGATGATCAGCATCGATTCCACCCCCGCAGCCGGAGATGCATCCATGAACTCGCCGGGCGCCGCCGGCTCTCCCCCATGGGGCGGTCCGGATCGCTTGTAGGGCATGACCACCTGGGACTTGCCGTTTGCGATCGCCAAGCGAACGAGCCGATCGCCCTGGGGATGACGATGGGGCACGAATAAAGAACGAGATGGGTGCTGACCCGTTTCCGAGCCAGTCGGTGCATGGGCAATTCGACGCAGCTCACCGCCCTCGTCGACGACGTCTACGGAGAACCAGTCAGCAAAGTCAGGCACAACCACTTCGGCGAGCATGCGGAGCGCTTCGTCGTACGACTCGAGGGCGGCAGCCAGGGCCACGCTCGAGCGAGCCAACAACCCGAGATGCAGCCGGGCGTGCTCGGCCCGGCGGCGGCTTCGCCGCTCGGCGTCGTCCAGGCG
>DAIPYJ010000126.1:2633-4603 GCA_036782775.1 Candidatus Dormiibacterota bacterium
CCCGCTCTATCGAGGCCGCGCAGCGGTCCGCGACCACTTGCAGGAGGCGCAGATTGGTCTGTTCGAATCGGTTCGGCTCGCTGGACGCCACCAGCACCACGCCGTTGACTTTGTCGTGGACAAGCAGAGGCGCCGCTACCAATGACGCCACCCGTTGGGAGATGGTGATCCGCGGGAGGGCGCTACCCACGACGTCGTTGACGATGATGCCTCGACCTCTGCGGACCACCTGTCCCAGGACCCCCTGTTCGGCGTCGACGTCCGAGGCTGCTCGGACCAGGCCGCTTGCGCCCTGCAGGGCCCGGACCCGAGCCTGCTGACCCTTGTCGCCGAGAAGGAGGACCGTGGCAACGTCGCCTGCCAAGGCCTTCCTTGTTCGGGCCAACACCTCGTCCAAAAGATCGTCTAGGGGAAGGAACGAGAGGGAGGGGTCAGTCACGGACTCGATGGCCCGAAGTGCCGACGAGGCGTCTTGCAGGCCCTGGCGGATACGCCGGTCGGCGACTCGCCGGTAGACGAGGATGATTCCGACGACTGCACCGCCGAGGCCCGTGAACAATCCGGCAACGAGTCGGGCTGAGGTCGGGCCCGAGACCTCGAGAAAGACGAAAGCAGAGAGGCCGGCCCAGCACGCGACCAGGACCAGCTCCCAGAAGATTGCCCCTCGCCCGATCTCCCTGCGCAGGAGCGCACCACCCTGCACGCGATCGCTCGCCGCAACTATCGGCAGGATCTCGTGCTCGATGGCGCCTAGGGGAGGGCGTCCTCCGTCACCGTCCGCGGCCGGTTCCACCGCCTAAGAGGTTACTGGCCGAACTGGCTTTCTTGGGTCGATGTGAGATGGAACCAGCTCTTCAACCCCGGGAAACCGTCCATGAAGGTGTGCACGTCCTCGCTGGCCCTGACCGTGACGAACGCGTTGGAACTTTCGGTCGAGAAGGTCACGGAGTCGAGGGTCACCCCGGGATCCTTGGCAATCGAGGCTCGAGCCGCGGCAGTGGCCGCTGATTGGCCGCCACTGGTCTGGACCACGGCCGAGGCGGCGCGGGCAGCGTTGAGGGTGTCGGTGTCGAGCCTCCCTCGGTCGAACACGGGCGGCAAGAGCCCTGCTGCCAGCACAGCGATGATGGTGAGCACGACAGCCAACCTGATGAAGAACCTCATCTGGGCACCCTCCGCCCCGCAGCGTTGTCGCCGTCAGGGTGCACCGTCGACGCTGCCCTGGCAACCCTGATTCGTTCGTCCCTGCAAGCGAATTCGGCGGCCTAGCTGGGCCGATGTTCAGCCGAGGTTTCCGCAGATTTCTCCTCTCAGCGTGGTGGTTGAGATCCATTTGACCGTCAGTTGACCTGAGGTTGATCGTTTTGCGTCACCCTCGGTGACTGGAGGAGTCCGTACGGACGTGAAGTGTGGAGCCGCCTCAACCCGGCTCCAAAAGAATCGCAACGGTTCAACAGATCAGGAGATGTGGTCGTTCCCCTGGGGAGGGGGCTGCCACAGCGTGACGGGTACCGGCCAGGGCCGGTAGAGAGGGGCAGTTCCGTGAGGAACCAGCACAGGACCCACTTGTCAGGTCTCATTCGATCGATTCGGGGGTCCCGTCGCATCGCCCAGGCCAAGGCGACCGTTGGGGATGATGCGCGCCGTCATTACGTTCGCGCCCGCGCCGCCAGGATCAGTGCCGCCGTGGCCATCATGGCGGCGGCCGGCTACAACCTGGTGGCCACGGCGGCGTCGGCGGCGGGCACCACGCTCGCGCCGGACAACTTCCTGTCGATCGACGGCAACATCCTGTGGACATCAGGTGACGGCGGCACATGGGGCTGGTCCAACGGTCCAGGGCCCTTGGTCTCGGGGGTGAATGCCGGCAGCCATTGCACCTCGGCCCAGCAGGCGGCGGGCGCCGTTTACGCAGAAGGTGCCAACGGGCTCTTCAACTGTGGAGAACCGAATGCGACGTCGAGCACCGG
>DAIPYJ010000127.1:0-4594 GCA_036782775.1 Candidatus Dormiibacterota bacterium
CGTCGTTCGTTCGTCGCTGCCAACGGCCATCCTCACATGGCGATTCTATTCAGCCGCAGCGGGAACCTGATATGCACGTGATCGTCTAAAAGAAGGTAGCCAATGCGAACGCCGCGCCGTCCATGGTGGAGTACGGTCCCCCTTGCCAGCGGCCGGCTTCCAACCAGGGCCCTGCTTCTCCTGCTGGCCTTACTCGTGCTCATTCTCGTCGCCGCGGCATTGAGCGCCCGCGGTGTTCGCGATCTCCCGCCGGCCGTCAGCGCGCCCGCAGCACAGCCGACGACGGGCGGTCGCTACATCTACACTCCTCGCTCCGGGCCCGTCAGCACCAACGTGGCATATCGGATAACGATCCAGACCCACTGCGGGCTCGACTGGCCGATCGCCGTCGATTTCGATGGAAGCTTCTGGGATCCGACCGGCGACGCCGGCCAGGGTACGGGCAATCCGCCGTCAGGGTTCGGGAATCCGACGGATCGCGGAGTCATGACCCTGGTCAATCGCGACACCGCGGTCTACCGGAGCGAGCACGGCAGCGTCGTCCAGTTCCGGCGGCATCCCGGTCCCCGCGCCGCCGTGCCGTGTTATTAGATAGCCTCATGAACTTCTCGTACGTCGCCACGCTCGATTGCGCCGATCCGCAACAGCTGGCCAGCTTTTGGGCGGAGGCGCTTCATTACCAAGCCGGCGCCTACCACCATCCGTATCTCGTGCTGAGCGACCCGTCGCGAAAGAGCCCGGCGCTCGTGCTGCAAAAAGTTCCCGAGCCGAAAAGGGGCAAGAACCGGATGCACCTCGATCTCTTTGGTCCCGACATCGAAAAAGAGGCCCGCCGCATGGAGGGGCTGGGCGCGCGACGGATTTCGAAGCAACCGGTCAGTGGCCCGACCGGGGATCGCTGGATCGTGATGGCCGACCCGGAAGGCAACGAGTTCTGCGTCTGCGAAGGGGACGTTGCGAACCTCGCTGATCCAGATCAAGCTCTGAGGTCTACGTATCGTTAGCCGCCGATCTGGCTCATCGACTTGCCGGGCCGGACGAAGTCGGCCTGGCCAATCTTATGTCCCTCCTCCTTTTGCCAGACGGCCTTCGCGATAGCGTCGCGGACCTGGTCGTCCGAAGCACCGCCGCGCAGGAGCGCTTTCAGGTCGTGCTCCTCGATAGAGAACAAGCAGGTTCGCAGATGACCTTCCGCGGTTAGACGAATGCGGTTGCAGACCTTGCAGAACGCATCGCTAACCGACGGGATCACGCCGACCCCTCCCTGGCTGCCGTCACGGAAGCGAAAGCGGGTTGCCGGCGCCGGCTTCTGGTCCGAAACCGGCTCGAGCGGGAACTCACGGTCGATGGCGTCGATGATCTCGCGGCTGGCGACGACGCGATCCATCGACCAGATCCCGTCCGCGTCGAGCGGCATGAACTCGATAAACCGGACTTCATACCCCTCTGTGCGCGCCAGGCGCGCGAAATCGAGGATCTCGTCGTCGTTCTGGCCGCGCATGACGACCATGTTCAGCTTGATGGGCGAAAAGCCCGCCGCCCGGGCGGCGGTCAGGCCGCGCAGCACGCGGTCCAGCGCGTCGCGGCGCGCCAGGTCCTTGAAGCGGTCCGCGTGCAAGGTATCGAGGCTCACGTTGAGCCGGCGCAGTCCCGCCTGCTTCAGCGCCGCCGCTTTTTCTTCGAGCAGAATGCCGTTGGTCGTCATCGCGATGTCCAGCGAGCCATCGAGGGCGGCGATCATCGCGGTCAGCTCCTCGATCCCCTTGCGCACCAGCGGCTCGCCGCCGGTCAGGCGGATGGTCCGCACGCCACACTGCTCGACCAGGATGCGCGTCACCCGCACGATCTCCTCGAAGGAGAGGACCTGGTCGCGCGCCAGCCACGGAAGGCCGGCGGCCGGCATGCAGTAAACACAGCGGAAGTTGCAGCGGTCGGTCACCGAGATCCGCAGGTCGTCTGCCACGCGTCCGAAGGTGTCGAGCAGACGAATCGAAGGATTCACCTGCCTAGTATATGGGCGTGAAATTGGGAGTCATGCCTCCCTTCGTGCCCATGGAGGCGAAGGTGCAGGCAGAGCTGCCCCGGGGCGATGCCTGGCAATACGAGCCGAAATGGGACGGCTTTCGGGCCATCGTCTTCAAAGACGGCGACGAGATCGTCATTCATAGCCGCAATGCGCGGCCGCTGACCCGCTACTTTCCCGAGCTTGTCCCGGCCATCCAGGCGATCAAGCCGAAGCGTGTCGTGCTCGACGGAGAAATCGTGATCTTCAGCGGCTTCGGCACCGATTTCGAGGCGATGCAGCTGCGGATCCATCCCGCGGCCTCACGGGTGAAGATGTTGGCCCAGGAGCAGCCCTCGACGCTGATCGTCTTCGACCTCCTCGCGGATGCCGAGCAGAGCTTGCTCGACACGCCGCTAAAAGAACGCCGGCGGCGGCTCGAGCAATTGCTCGGTACGCCTTCCACCATACGGATCAGCCCGCTGACCCGCGATCCAAGCATTGCCGTCGGCTGGCTGAAGGAGTATCGCGGCACCGGGCTCGATGGCATCGTCGCCAAGCGCGTGGAGGGAGCCTACAAGCCGGGGGAGCGCGCCATGGTCAAGGTCAAAGAGCATCGGACCGCGGATGTCGTCGTCGGCGGCTTCCGTTGGGGCAACGACGGCAAGCGCGTCGGCTCGCTGTTGCTTGGGGTGTTTCGGGGCAAGACCTTCGAGTTCGTCGGCCACACCTCGGGCTTCGACGATGCCGAGCGGCGCGAGCTGGTCAAGCGGCTCGAGCCCTTACGTGGCGGCACCAGCTTCGGTGACGGCCGTGCTCCCGGCGGACCGAGCCGCTGGTCTGCGGGCCGCGACCTCGAGTGGGTTCCGGTGCGCCCCGAGCTCGTCTGCGAGGTCTCCTTCGACCGGCTCGAAGGCGGGCGCTTCCGTCATGGGGTTGGATTCGTGCGCTGGCGTCCGGACAAGGATCCGAAATCCTGCACCATGGCGCAGCTCAAAGCCGAAGCCTCGGTCGAGCTGACCAAGCTCTTCAGCTGACCCAACCCCCTCTCCCCACTTGTGGGGAGAGGGCCGGGGTCAGGGGCCGTGTTAGTCGTCAGGCTTTCGTGTCGGCGTCGTGGAAGGATCGGTGGCGGCGTCGCGCTCCTCTTTGGCTTCGTACTCGCCGGACACTTCACGATCGAGCTCAGTTGCCGCCGCCTTGGCTTTCCCTGGCAGCGGCTTATCGTCGGCATCTTCCTCGACTTGCCGGGCAACCTCGGACGCGTTCTGCGGAGCGTCGGGCGTGGGACCCCCCGTTATCGAACTCGCCTCAGGCTCTGCCATATAGTCTCTGCCTCCTACAATTTGATGTTTGCGATATCAGATTACGCTATAATGCTACCCGTGGGGGTCATTTTGGCACGGCTGAACGCTCAACGGCCCAGCAGGGCTGAGGGAGGTCCGAGATGAAAGTACGAGAGGCAATGGCCAAGACGGTTTCGTCCGCACAGAAGGACGAGCGCATCGTCGACGTCGCCAAGAAGATGAAGCAGGAGGACGCCGGGTTCATTCCCATCGTCGAGGACGGCGGCAAGCTGATCGGCGTCGTCACCGATCGGGACATCGTGATTCGCTGCATCGCGTCCGGCCACAATCCGCAGAGCGATACGGTCGAACACTGCATGACGCAGCAAACCATCACGATCACTCCCGAAGAGGAGATCGACCAGGCCGCGCGCAAGATGGAGCAGCAGGAGATCCGCCGCCTGGCGGTAACGGAAAACGGCCGGTTGGTCGGCGTCCTCAGCCACGGCAACCTGGTGCAGGCCACCGGCGGCAAGGTCGCAGAGAAGGTGACCGAAGGTGTGACCCGCGGTGCTTGATTTGAAGCAAGTCGACCTCAAGCAGGTCAAGCAGGTACGTGACGAGGTGGCCGATCGCGTGGGCCGCGCCGCCAAAGAGTTGACAAGCACAGCGCAGACGACCGCTCGCAAGCAGTTGCCAAAGCGGCGTGGTGCATCGCCTCTGGGGATTGCCGCAGGCGCGCTTGCGGGCGCCGCCGTGGTCTATCTTTTCGATCCTCAGCGCGGTAAGGCGCGTCGCGCCATCGTCGTCCAATGGACAACCGCTCGCTTGCGCCGCGGTTGGCGTTCGATCGCGCAGCTGACACGCTACTCGACAAACACCGCGGGAGCGCTGCCTCAGCGAATGGTGAGTCTCAGTTCCGCGCAGCAGCGCCCCACGCCGGATGATGTGACGCTCAAGGACCGGATCGAGAGCGAAGTCTTCCGCGATCCCGAGATGCCGAAAGGCGAGATCAATTTCGACGTGAGCAATGGGATCGTCACGATCCGCGGCGCGGTCGACAATGCATTTCGGATCGCAAACATCGAAAAGGCGGTGTTCAAGGTTCCGGGCGTGACCGGAGTCGAGAACCTGCTGCACGTGAGTGGGACGCCGGCGCCGAACAAAGCGGAGGCGCGCGAGTCCACCAGGTAAGAGCTCGAGTCGGTTTGAAGCGGCCGGATCCCCCGCCGGCCGCTTCGTTTTATTAATTCCCTCTCTATGAAAGCAGGGCCTCCTGTCAAGGTCTCGTTCATGGAGGGCGGAA
>DAIPYJ010000128.1:0-4460 GCA_036782775.1 Candidatus Dormiibacterota bacterium
GACGAGGGTCTTTATCTCACGGTCGACGCTCGAGAACAGCAGGTTCGTGCGCAGGCTCTTGTATGCCTCTTTCACTGGAGAATTCCCCGCGAGGGCAACGAGTTCCCCGCGCCGTTCGGACTTGGCGGGGACATACGCGATATGCCCGAGGGACAGAAGCCCGGTTTTCTCAGTCAGGGCCTCGTCGTTCCGTACGGACTGATCGAGATAGTCAAGCAGGAATGCAAGCCCCAAACCAACCACCAGGCCGGCAAGGATTCCGAGCGCAACATTAAGAAGTGGCTTCGGTGAGACGGGCTGGTCGGGCCGAACCGCCGGCGAAATCGGATAGAGAAGATCTTGCGGATTCGTGGTTGGCGAGCCACCCGAATTGGCCGCCCCAGCGGAACTGCCCGGGCTGGCGGTCGGAGCCGGGCTATTGGCTTTTTGATGGACTTCTTTGACCACGGCAATAAAGTCATTCACGAGCGTGTTTGCCGTGTTCATCGCCCGCACTGGGTCTGTATCCCGGACGGCGACATCGAGGATCGTCGTATTTGCCTCCGGCGTGACGGTGATCTGCTTGGCAAGGGTTGTTGGGTCGGTCTGCAAACCCTGGTCTGTAATCACCTGCTGGAGGACGGGCCGCTCCGTTATCCAGCGTGCGTAGGTGCGAAGGATCTGGTCGGGCGATAGAAGCGAGCCTGTCTGGGCATCCACTGAAAGCGGTTGGGCTGGCCTGACCAGGAGCGAGACCTGGGCCTCGTAGATCTTCGGTAGCTGCAGGCTGATCAAGCCAGCCGATAGGGCAGTAACCAGTGGGCAGAGGATGATCAGCCAGGCCCACCGGCGTACGACACGCCAGTATTGGATTAGTTCCATACCGCCCGGATGTTGCGAAAAATTAGGCGATCTTTACCAGACACGGCCCACCCTTCCCAGGTAAACCCTCTTCTTTGCCCCTCCTAGGGCCGGCTTCCCGTGCGCCTATAGTACCCGGCGTGGCGAAAAGAGCAAGCGTCTCGCCTGTCAGGATTGATGCACATCTCCACAGTTCGGCTTCGTTTGACTGCCGGGTCTCGCCCCTTGCCGTAGCTGACCGTTGCCGGCAGGTTGGCCTCTCCCCCGTCTTTCTGACCGACCACGATGGCATCGACGGTGCCCTGGCCCTGGTCGAAACCGGCCAGCCGGCGATCATCGGCCAGGAAATCCTGACCAGCGAAGGCGAGCTGATCGGCCTGTTTCTCAAGGAGGCCGTGCCCACGCGGCTCACGCCCGAGGAGACAGTTTCGGCCATCAGACAGCAGGGCGGCCTCGTCTACCTCGAACACCCGTACGACTCCGGGCGGCGCAACCTCAAAGAGTCTGCGATCGAACGGATCGCCGATTCAATCGACATCGTCGAGGTGGTAAACGGACGTTCGGGCCCTGAGCCGAATCAGCGGGCGGAGGAGCTTCGAGCGACCCTGGGCGTCCCTGGCGCCGCCGGGTCGGATGCGCATACGCTGGCCGAGATTGGCAGCGTGTTTGTAGAGATGGAAGCTTTCGACGGTCCGGCGGATTTCCTCGGGAAGCTGCGAGCGGGCAGGATCGTGGTCCGCGGCAAGGGCTGGACGGACGCAGTCCAGCGGCTTCTACCGACCGGCGGACGCTAGGACTGAATCAGGACGCCGGCTGACCCGGAAATGGCCGGTTCGGGCAGGTGAAGTTGTGCTTGCCACCGTGGAAGCCGTTGCCGAACCGCCCGCAGTTCATCCGGCCGGCCGTGGCAACGTCATGCCCATCGCCAAGGGCTCGATCCGAAATACCGCTGGTTCCTGGCAACGCGGACGACTGCTGGGTGCCCGATAGCGTCGGAGTATTCCCGGCCGAGGAAACCCGGGTCCGCGCCGAGCCACTGGTCCCAGATATAGCCGACGTATTGTCTAGCCTCGCCCGGCTGCCGCTATTTGAATTCGAAAAAGCGGCTGGCGCCACCACCAAAAGACCCGCGTGGATGCCGGGTGAGACAGCTCGAACCGCCCCCGTGGCCGTTGCCGGAGAAATGAACGCCACCGCCAGCGCCACGGTCAATACGGTGATCGGAACGGCGAGAAGCTTGCTCATGTGCCCACCTTCATCCCTCTAAACCCGGGGTCGCTTCCGTCTCCACCCGCATCCTAAATGATGTGGGCGGCGAGGGCAAACGCCTGAGCAAGCGCCCGGGCGCATCCTTACTTATATATGTCACAGAAATTGGCGGATACCCTGTCCGCTCTCAGGGGAGAGGCTAGGGTGAGGGGTCTCCCCGTTAGGGCCTGGCTGCCTGCCTCGCCCGGTAGGCCTGCCGATAGAAGATCAGGGCGTTCGTGGGGTCGCCGAGGTCTTCCAGTACCTGGGCATAGTCGAAGGCCACCCGGCTGGTGTCGCTGGCGCTGTCCAGGGATGCGGCCAACGCGAGCGCCCGTTCGAAGTGTTCGCGCGCCTTCGCGCCGTCGCCTTCAGCCGCGGCGACGCGGCCGGCGACGCGGCGGGCGGCTAATTCGGCGGTCGCATCGTGGGACTCCGCGGTCATCTCGAGAGCCCGGGCGACTCGGGCCATCGCCAGCGCCCGGTCGCCTCGGTTCAAGGCGGCCTCCGCCGACCCGGCAATCAGGTGCGGCACCAGGTCCTTGTCGCCGACCCGGCGCAACTGATCCGCGCCTGACATGAAGTGGGCCTCGGCTTCCTCATGCCGGCCCTGGCTCATCAGGATCTCGGCCATGTTGTTGCGCAGCTGCGCGCTCATCCGAACGTCCTGCAGGGTTTCGAATAGCCGCAGGCTCTTCTGCGCATATTCCAGCGCGCGGGTCAGGTCGCCGGCCTTCTGGAACGACATCGCCAGGCCCTCGTAGATTCCGCCCAGCGCCGGCATGTCCAGGACGTGCTCGGCGGCGGCGATGGCGGCCTGATAGCCGGCGATCGCCTCGCGCGGCTGGCCGGCGACGTAATGCAGGTTGGCGCGATGCCCGACGATCCGAGCCTTGAGCAGCGGGTCGGCCAGGCCGAACTGTTCGTAGGCATCGAGCGCCTTGTCCCACCAGCGGCCCGCCTCGTGCGGCTGGCGCTGCTGATAGAAGACAGAGCCCATCCGGTCGTAGAGCTCGACGCTGAGGGCGCGCCAGCGACCGGCCTCGCTCTCTTTGATCGCGGCCTTGAACTGCTCGATCGCCCCCGGGAACTGGCGAAGCTTCAAGAGCGCATCGCCCAGGATGAGTTGGGCCCGAGCCCGGACATCAGGGGCGATCTGCTTTCTGACCAGCAGGTCGCGCATCATGTCACGCGCCGCCTCCGGCTGTCCCCGCCGCAAGGCGGTGCCGGCTTCGGCCAGCCAGAACTCCAGCGTGGGGCCGGAGTTCTGCGGATCGTGCAGAAAGAACTCGATCGGCCGCTGCAGCCGCTCGGCGATGATCGCCAGGGTTCTCGTCGACGGCCGCGCCTTGCCCAGCTCGACCTGGTTTAGAAACGCCCGGCTGAAGTCTTTCTGCGCGACGGCGGCGAGGCTGAGACCCCGCTCCAGCCGGAGCTTGCGAATCCGTTGGCCGAGTTCATTGGGCGTGCGCCCATTCATTGCGCCGTTGGTTCGTGCTATCGCCAAGTGCCTTGCTCCCTTATTCCTTCGCTCGCTATCGTGTCGTCTAGTTCGGGCTGGCCTGGGTGTCCTGGTTGCCCTGGTCGCTTGACGACCCGTCGATGATGCCGCCGATGACGCCGGCGTTCGGCCAGATCACGTCACTCAGGACGCCGTCGAATGCCCCGTTCGGCCAGATGTCGGCCAGGGTGGTATCGCCGTTGGGCCAGATGTCCGCGACGCGTTTGCCCAGGTCGACCTTCGAGGCCGCGGCCGGCAGGGTAACCGCCACGGCGGCGACGAGCGCCAGGACGCCGGTAAGCAGGCGCCAACGGATGGTCTTCAGGCGGTCACTCACGTTATCCCCTCCCTCGAAAAATGCCGCACCATCGTAGCCGGTTCGGTTTATCAACGCAACTTCACGGTCGATTGTCTGCCCGAAGGCGTTAACGCATGTAGCAAGAAATGCACTAACGTCACCCGTACGCTGCGGTTTGGGCCGGCGTATTCATAAGTAAGGTGACTGAGGCGCGGCAGCTGAAGACCGGCCGGTGGCGGCTCTATAAGACGCCGAACGTCTATCCGGTGCGCGACCCGCAGACCGGCGAGATCGTGACCTTTGGCTCGCTCGCTGAAGCACGGCGCTGGTGGCGGCAGCATTATCCGGGCGAAGGCGCGCCTTATGAGGCGATCAAATGTGCCAAGTGCGGCGCCTACTTTGGGCGCGGCACGACGCCGGTGCTCTCCGGCGGCCTCTACTATCACGCGACCCACTCGCCCGACTTCAGCCGCCGCCGCTGAATCTCCCTCTCCCCACTTGTGGGAGAGGGCCGGGGTGAGGGGGCTGGTGCCGAATCTCCCTCTCCCCACTTGTGGGGAGAGGGTCGGGGTG
>DAIPYJ010000129.1:0-4446 GCA_036782775.1 Candidatus Dormiibacterota bacterium
CGCCATTTGCTTCCCGTCTGCTCGGCCACGCGGTCATACTCCGGCCCAAAGCGCAACTTCAGGCCGCGGCGGCGCATGACGATCCAGCCGATCGCGACGATGATCGCGATCACGATCACGGCGACGACAATCCAAGCCGTAATTCCCATTGATACCTCCTGTAACAAATTCTGTTATTGCCACCGTATCATCTTCTTTGGCAAAACAGGCAAGCGCGGCGGCGCGACTGCACCCACCGCAATCCCTGTGCCACACTCCGCGAAATAGAAGGGTCGTTACCCTCTGTTCGTGGGCGAACCCGTCGCGAGCCGGCCATTCATGCCGGGCTACGGACTCAAGAGCGCGACGGAAGGCTCCGGCTTACTGCCCTGGCTGTGGGCTCGCGAGCGCCTCGAACGATCCCACGACTATTGGGTCGCCACCATCGGTCCCGACGCGCCACACCTGATGCCGGTGTGGGGCGTCTGGCTGGAGGAGGCGTTCTGGTTCAGCTCGAGCCGGGCGTCGAAGAAGGCGCGAAACCTGGTCGGGCATCCGCGCTGTTCGATCAGCACCGACGATGCGCAAGAGCCGGTCGTGATCGATGGGGATAGCGAGCTCATCAATGACACCGCTGCCGTGCTCCGTTTCGTCGAGGCGGTCAACCGGAAATACCAGACGTCGTATCCGGCCGCCTTCTTCACCGATCCCGCCAACGCCTGCTTCCGCGTGCGCCCGCGCTGGGCGTTTGCGCTGATGGCGTCGGATTTCACCGGCTCGCCCACACGCTGGACATTCGAGCGATGAGCGTTTTTGCGTAACCGGTTGCCGCGCATCGCCGAAGTTGACAGCGACATTATCATAAGTTACGGTCAGCTGCAGCAAGGCTAGGAAGGGGGTAGCTCGATGGGGCCACTCGCGCATGCAAACCAGGAAATCCGAGCCGCCGAACAACACTCGGTCGAGCGACGCCTCGCCCGGCTCGGCGCGCCGCACCGGCTGACCGACAAGCTGTTGGATCAGCTCGAAGAGCTGAACATGGACGACGTGCCGGTCGTCCCGACGGACTACGAGCCGGCGCTGGCCGAGCTGCGAGCGCAACTCGCCGACCACGACGGCATCGACCGTCGACTGCTGGGGCGGCTGCAATCGGGAAGCCGGACCGCCGACGTGATCGATACCATCTTCGCCATCCAGGAGGTCCTCGCGCCGCCGACGCTCCCGGCGGAGGCATTCCCCTTCGACGAGCCGGCGCTGATGTAGGGCTCAGCTCGCGGTAAGCCGGACCGCGAGATAGAAGATCGCCAGCGTCAGCAGAAAAATCACGGGTGACAACGTTCGCGAGAGCCGGACGGCGACCGGCGAGCTGCGCCCGCCGGCGACGGTGTGAACCAGCGTGAGAACGATCGCCAGGCCGAAGAGGCCGGTCTTGAGAAGCAGCGTCCGGCCAAAACCGGTTGCAGTGAGATCGCCCAGGGTGTGGATCCGTCCGCCAGCCAGCGCCAGGCCGCTGAGCGCGAGGATGGCCCAGGCAATCAGCGACCCGAGCAGGAAGACGCGGCCCACTCTGCGGATCAGCGCGCGAAAGGTGGGCCGGTCCAGCAGGCGCAGCGCGCTCACGGTAACGATCGCAAGCATGAGCAGGCCCCCCAGCCAGAAGGCCGCCGCGAGCAGATGAAGCCATAGCCAGAACAACTCCATCTAGGCGCGCCGGAAGAGGAAAACGTCGGTCACGTATCGAAGGATGAGCTCGCTGTGGTCTCGGACCACATCCCGGACCTGCTGGATTACTCGGCTCCGAGCCGGCTCGCGCAGACTGGCGATGAAACTGGTGGAGAGCACCCGGTCGACGACGCCATCGGCATCCACCGGCTGGGCTTGCTGAAACTGGCGCTCGCCAGCCGGCTCGAAGCATGGATTGCCGTCGATCACCTGCCGCCACTGGTCGCGTTCGTGGGCGGGGGCGGCGCCACGATGTGGTTGGACGATGGCGTCGAGCGACGCCTGCAGCGGGTCGTGCAGATCGCGGCGATTCCAGATCAGGCCGAGCCCGCCGTTCGGTCGCAGCACCCGGTGAATCTCGTCGACGGCGCGGCGCGTCGCAAACCAGTGGAACGCTTGCGCTGCCATCACCGCGTCGACGCTGCCGCCCGCCAGCGGCATCGACTCGGCGGTCCCGTCCACGACGGTGACGCCGGGGAGCATACGGGCGAAGGTGCGGCGCATCGCGGGGACTGGTTCGATCGCGATCAGCTGGGCGCCGCTCGGCACTAGCAGGCGCGTCAGCTTGCCGGTGCCGGCGCCAAGATCGACGACGGTCGACCTGGCCGAGACATGGAGCTCCTCGAGCATCCAGCGCACCCCGGCCTCCGGATATCCAGGCCGCCCGCGTTCGTAGGCGTCGGCACCGCGCTCGAAGCCTTCCGCCGCAGCCTGATTCACAGTCATTTGAAGGCCAAGGCTAGCGCGATGCCGGGTTTAGCATGGTCGCAATGAGACCGGGCGTCGCCATGCTGGCGCCGATGGCGCTGCTGCTGGCGGCGTGCAGCGGCGGACCCTCTTCGAAGACGCCGAGCGCGAGCGAGATCCTCAGCAAACCTGACCAGGCCAACGTCAAGGACGCCCACTTCACCCTGACGGCGCATATCGTCAGCAGCAACGTCGCCCTCGATGCCACCGGTGACGGCGTGATCGTGATCAAGCCCGAACAGGCGTCCGAGTTCACGATGCAGACGATCGTCGCCGGCCAGACGCTGAAATTCGTCGAGATCATCGCGGGCGGCAAGGAATACGACCTCGCCCCCGACAACCCGAGATGGACGGTGAAGCCCGCCACGAGCTCGAACCCCGGGTCATTCAAGGGCAAGAACGCGACGCTGGTCGGAGAGGAGACGTTGCCGCTGGGAAAGGCCTGGCACGTCAAGGCCGTCGACGCAAACGGCAATCCGTTCGAGGCCTGGGTGCGCGAGCGCGACGGCTACCCGTTGCGCTATCAGGGCGGCTCGCAGGGGACGACCTTCACCGCCACCTTCGATCACTTCAACACAGGAGAGACCGTGACGCCGCCACCGCCATCGGACATTCAGCAGTGATCCGGCAGCTGGCGCGCGGGGCGCTTATGATAGCCGTGGCCGCGACCGCCTTGGGCTGCGGCACGATCGGCGCGCCGTCCAAACCGCCAACCGCCCAGGAAATCCTGGCCAAGCCGATGCACAGCGGCTTGAAGGACGCCCATTTCTTGGTCAGCGGCAAGATCAGCAGCCAGGGCGTGACCGTCGACATCAGCGGCGACGGCCAGCTCGTATACGGTTCTGCGGCGGGAGGACGTTTCACGTTTCAGACGACGATGGCAGGACAGCAGATCAGCTTCGAAGAGATCTCGATCAACGGGAGCGACTACACCTTGTCGACGCCGGGCAACGGCAAGTGGACGGCAAAGGCGTCGACTTCCGGCATCGGTCCGGACAGCTTTGTCGGTGCCTCGGCGTTCAAGTACGTCGGCGAGGAGACGCTGCCCCAGGGCAAAGCGTGGCACGCGAAGGCGCAGGACAAAGACGGCAATCCATTCGACGGCTGGGTACGGGAGAGCGATGGCTATCCGCTCAAGTACAGCGTGGCCCAGCAGACGAATTCGCTGGCTCTGACCTTCGATCGCTATAACACGGGCGCGACCATCAGCGCGCCGCCCGCGTCGCAGGTGCTGCAGGGATGATTCGCCGGCTGGCGATGATGATCACGGCTGCCTGTCTGCTCGCCGCCTGCGGGGCACCGACGCTCGGCACGCCGAGCGCCAAGGACGTGCTCGCCAAACCACAGCAGTCGAACCTCAAAGACGCCCACTTCATGGTCACGGGCAAGATCACGGACAACGGCCTGACCCTGAACCTCGGCGGCGATGGCCTGCTGCTCTACAAGCCCAAGCTGGCCGGCCGCTTCACGTTTCAGACTAATGTCGGCGGCCAGCAGGTGACGATCGCCGAGATCTCGGTCGACGGCATGAACTACGGCATGACGCCGGCCTCGGCCAAGTGGTCGGCGCAGAAGAGTACCTCGGGCATCGACCCCTCCGCGTTCAACGGCGCCAGCGACCTGAAATACCTGGGCGAACAAACGCTGAGCCAGGGCAAGGTCTGGCATGCCTCGGCGAAAGACAAGGATGGGAATGCGTTCGAAGCCTTCATCCGTGAGAGCGACGGCTATCCCGTGAAGTACGTCGAAACCCAGAGCGGCGGGCAGAACATCACGCTCAGCTTTGACAGGTACAACACCGGCGTGACGATCAGCGCGCCGCCCGCCGACCAGATCGAACTAACCGCGACACCGTCCGCCTCCGCGTCGCCATAAGCTAGACGCCCATGGAGGCGTGGGCGAAGACCGCGGAAGCAATCCGGGCCACCACCAGCAAGCTGGAAAAGACCCGGCTGCTGGGTGAGTACTTCGCCTCACTCGACGACGCCAGCCTGCCGC
>DAIPYJ010000130.1:0-4392 GCA_036782775.1 Candidatus Dormiibacterota bacterium
AAGAAAGCGCTGCATACTTTCGCCCGACGCCCACCATTCAGCAGCCGTGCCCGTGAGCGGAGTGCCTCTTCGCGTTCCCAGGTCGGTGACCGCAGTCCACATGACTTCGTGGCAGGCTTCAGCGTCGGCGGCGTTCGCCCGCCGAATCGACGGCACGCTGGTCATGAAATGATTGGCATTGTCATTCGGCCGGACTCGCTCCTATTGTGGTTGATGTCTGTAATCCAGACTCTGAAATGGCGGCGAATTCATCGGTCGTGCCCATGTGTCAGCGCTTTTGGAACTGCTGGGGCCGTCGAGAGTGTTCTTGCCGAAAGCGCTATCGTGGAACTTCGACCGATCACAAGGAGGGGAGCTCAAAATGAGCACGACACTATCGCCAACCGGTCAGGTCAATGTCGGCGAAGCCTTCGGTTACGTCTTCCGTTCGCGCAACTGGTTCGGCCGGATCGCCCTGGGTGCACTCTGCTTGCTGTTTTTCTGGCTGATCTTCATTCCGCTGTTCATCCTGCTTGGTTACTTCGTGGAAACCGCGCGTGTCATCAGTGCCGGAGGTCGCGAGCTACCGCCCTGGGACAACATCGGCAAAAAGCTCCGCGAGGGATTCGTCCTGGCCGTAGTGCTCTTTATCTGGGGCCTGCCCGGATCAATCCTCTCAAGCGGCGGTTTCCCACACCAGGTCTGCTCAGGATCCAATTGCACGCTCGTAAGTGGTGGCGGCCTTTCGAACCTCGGCGGACTCTATTCACTGCTCCTCGGCTTCATCACGCCGGCAATTTGGAGCCAGTTCCTGGACGGCGGCTTTGGCTCCGCCTTTGATTTCCGCGCGATCTTCCGGCGGGCGGGGCAGCAACCCGGCGTGACCGTGCTGGTCTGGCTGATGGCGATCGTGGCCGGAATTATCGGCGTGCTCGGCCTGATCCTGATCGTGGTTGGCATCCTCTTTACGCTTCCGTATGCCTTTGCGGTAATCGCAAATCTTTACGGCCAGTACCGGCAGGCGACCCATGGCGCGGTAACGGCGGTGGCTGCTTCCACTCCCTAGCCCAACCGATTTAAGCGGACCATAACTCTCATTCAGACTGCGCTCGGTCTGATCGGCCTCCTGCTCCGCCTAGCGGTTCTTCAGGCTCCTGTGCCGACCGTTTGTGGTCGCCGGCCAAGCGACGCACCGCGGTGGTGGCTCCGCAAGGCGAGCGCGGCGAGAACCTGCATCACGCCAAAGAGAATGAGCCAGACGCCGAGGAAGATCGCCAGCGCGACCAGCGAAATGCCAGGGAAGAAAACCAGGAAGAGCCCGGCGACGATACCTAGGACGCCGCTCACGGCCGTCCAGGCTCTGCCCGGAATGTCGTGGTTTTCGATCGCCAGGAACAGTTCGACCAGGCCCTCGATGATCCAGAAGATTCCAAGCAGGAACGCGAGCACGAGCAGGCTGAGCACTGGATGGGCGATGAGATAAACACCCACGACGGCGGTATCAGGCGAAGGCCAACTATCATTGCTCCGGAGAGGAGAAGGACTTAGTTAGTGGCGCCACTTGACGCCAGGGCCCGCGCCGCCCTGCCAGATAGCTGCTTCGCCTACATCGATTCAAAGGGGCGCCGGCGGCTCCCGATCAACGATGCGGCGCATACGCGCAACGCGCTGGCGCGCTTCGAGCAGACGACGTTCGAGTCGGACGCCGCCCGCGAGCGTGCCCGTGTCCGGCTGCTGCGCGCTGCGCGCAAGTTTGGTATCGCGCCGCTCGGCTTTTTCGATGGTCAACTTCGAAAGGAGCGACGCCAGGGCCAGATCGACGCCAGCTCCGCCCGCATCGCCAGGCTGCCGACGGGGGAATTGACCTTTCTCCTTGCCGATGTCGAAGGTTCGACGCCGCTCGCCCGGCGGCTTGGTGACGACTGGCCGGTCCTGCTCCAGGCGCTCTGGCAGCTGATCCGGCGAAGCCTGCGGGCGGCGGGCGGCGAAGAGGTTGATATCCGCGGCGACGAATATTTCGCGGTCTTTCGTCGACCCGCCGATGCGGTGACGGGCGCCATGCGCGCTCAGCTCGCAATCGCGCGGCAAGCCTGGTCGGGCGGAGCGCAGGTCAAAGTTCGCATCGGTCTGCATACCGGGCGGCCAACCATCGCCGATGCGGCTTACGTTGGAATTACCGTGCACACGGTCGCCCGCGTCTGCTCGGCCGGTCATGGTGGCCAGGTGCTGCTGTCCAGCGCGACCCGCAGCGCCCTTGAGGCGAAGCCGTTGGGTGATTTCAGTTACCAAGAGCTCGGTCGCTACCAGCTTGCCGGCCTGGCCCAGCCCGAAATGCTGTACCAGTTGCTGTCAAACGGCCTCACCACCGATTTTCCTCGTCTTCGAGCCCGGCCGGCACGGTCAAGAATTCGGGCGGGGGCCGCTGCGCTGCCCTAGAAGCCTCCGCCCTACGGGGGAACGATCCGCCTTGCGATTGATGGCAGGCGAAACGAAGGGCGCTAGCCTGTAGCAGACGATGGAGTCGAGCTCATCTTTGTGGCGCTGGACACGGCGGCTCTCATCGCGCAAGGCCGACATCGTCATCGCCGCCGTGCTCACTGTCCTCGGACTGCTCTCGACTGTACTCGACCCCTTCGTTCACGAACGACCCGGGGCCTCGCCTCCGAGGCTGGCGCTGGCGATCGCCTTGCTTCTGGTCCAGACCGTCCCGCTGGCCTTGCGTCGCCAGCGGCCGAACCTGGTGCTGGTCCTGGTCGCGGCGGCGTTCGCGGCCAAAGCCGTGCTGGGGATCAACACCACCATCGCCGCCGTCGGCCTCCTGATTGGTGTCTACAGCGTCGCGGCTTATGGGAGTGGCCGCTGGCGGTTTTGGGCGCTGGCAGCCGCCGGCCTGCTGTTCCTTTCCGGCTTCGTGCTCTGGGCGGTTAGCGGAAATCCACGCTTCATCGCCCTCTCCGTCCCGGCACTGGCGCACGTCGCGGCGTGGCTGGTCGGTGACTACCTTCGGACCCGCCGAGCCTACGTTGCCGCGCTCGAGGAGCGTGCCAGCCGCCTCGAGCGTGACCGTCGTGTCGACCGTCAGCTCGCGGCCGACGAGGAGCGTGCCCGCATCGCTCGGGAGCTTCATGACGTGGTTGCGCACGACGTCAGCGTGATTGCGATCCAGACCGGCGCCGCCCGAACCGTGCAGCAGTCTCAGCCGGCTGCCGCCGCCGAAGCCCTCACCCTGATCGAGGACACGGCTCGCAAGACGCTCGTCGAGCTCAGCCAGCTGCTCGGCGTGCTGCGAAAAATCGACGCGAACGGCGCGCAACGAGCTCCTCAACCGGGCCTCGATCAGCTGCCGCGCCTGGTGGAGGAGATTCGCGCCGCAGGTTTGCAGGTGGAATACCGGGTCGATGGGATGCCGCAGGCGCTCCCGCCGGCCATCGACCTCTCCGCCTACCGGATCGTGCAGGAGGCGACCACCAACGTCCTCAAACACGCCCATGCGCAGCACCTCGAGATCGCCATCGGCTACCGACCGCGCGAGATCCAGTTACGTATCCGTGATGACGGATCTGGCCCGCCGAGGGGTGGTGGTGGGGGGCATGGCCTGGTGGGCATGCGCGAGCGCGTTGCCCTCTTCGGAGGTCAGCTCTCGGCGGAGCCGCGCCCGGGTGGCGGCTTCGAGGTGTTGGCAACCTTGCCGACGACGGCCTGATTCGTGATCAGTGTCCTGATCGTCGACGACCAGATGCTGGTCCGGGCCGGCTTCAAGATGATCCTGCAGGCCCAGCCCGACATTCGCGTCGTGGGCGAAGCCGGCGAAGGCGAGCAGGCGCTTGGCCTGGTTCGCACGCTCAAACCAGACGTGGTCCTGATGGATATCCGCATGCCCGGCATGGACGGCATCGAGGCAACGCGGCGAATTACTGCCGAGCACCTTGCGTCGCGGGTCGTCATCCTCACCACCTACGAGCTCGACGAGTATGTCTTCGACGCGCTTGCCGCCGGGGCGACCGGCTTTCTGCTGAAACACGTCCCTCCCGAGGAGCTGGTGCATGGGGTCCGAGTTGCCGCCGCCGGCGAGGCGTTGCTCGCGCCCTCGGTGACGCGACGCCTGATCGAGGAATTCACCAGGCGGCGCGCTCCGGCGCCGCACACCAAAGAACTCAACTCCTTGACGGAACGCGAGCGGGACGTCCTGCGGCTGCTGGCCCGTGGCCTCTCAAATGCGGAGATCGCGACAGAGCTGCAGGTAGGCGAGGCGACGGTGAAGACGCACGTTGCGCACGTGCTCGACAAACTCGAATTGCGCGACCGGGTGCAGGCGGTCGTGTACGCGTACGAGGTCGGCCTGGTTAAGCCTGGCGGCGACTAGCTGGCCCTCCGCCGAACGGGCGAGCGCGCCCACCGATCTCCCCATCGAGG
>DAIPYJ010000131.1:0-4312 GCA_036782775.1 Candidatus Dormiibacterota bacterium
CCGCGCCGGGCTCCCGGTCAAGCAGATCGACTCGACCAGCGGCACCTTCGAGCACGTTTCGCAGGCGAACCAATCGGACTGGGAATTTCTCAAGGCGCGGGCTCGCGAGACGAACTACGAAATGGGCATGGAGGACGGCAAGTTTTATTACCGCCGTCCGGTGCAGGCCTCGAGCGCGCCGCAAGCGGGCAGCTTCCGCAGCCACAGCGATCCGCTGCAGCTGGTCTTCGGCGACGACCTGATCGAGTTCCGGCCGCGCGTCACCTCCGCCGAGCAGGTCGGCACCGTCAAGGTGCGGGGTTGGGATCCCGACCAGAAGCAGGCCGTCATCGGCTCCTCGGCACCGGCCGCACCGGCCGGGGTCGACTCGCTCCCTGATACCTCGAGCAGCCTGGCGGGCACCTTCGGCAGCCCGACCTATACCGTCGTCAATCGCCCGATCGCCAAGCAGCCCGAGGCTGACGCGGCGGTTGAAGGCACGGCGGAACACCTCAGCAGTGGCTATGCCGAGGCCGACGGCGTCGCCAATGGCAATCCGAAGCTGAAAGCCGGTGCCACCGTCAGCGTCGGGATGGTCGACCAGAAGTTTGCCGGCAAGTACACGCTGACCACTACCCGGCACGTCTTCGGCGAGGACGGCTACCGCACCCACTTCACCGTCAGCGGGCGGCAGGATCGTTCTCTTCTCGGCCTGGCCTCCCTGGGCGCTTCGAACGGTCACGCCTCGGCCGGCGGAGCCACCTTCCCCGGCGTGATGGTCGCCGTGGTCACGGACAACAACGACCCCAACAACCTCGGTCAAGTCAAGGTCAAATTCCCCTGGCTCGACGACAACTACGAATCACACTGGGCTCGCGTGACCCAGCTGGGCGCCGGCCCCGACAGCGGCGCCGTCTTCTTGCCAGAGGTCAATGATGAGGTGCTGGTCGCCTTCGAGCATGGCGACATCCGCCGCCCCTACGTGATCGGCAGCCTCTACAACGGAAAGGACAAGCCCAAGCTTGGCAGCGGGCTCATCAACAATGGCAAGGTCCTCCGGCGCGGGTTCATCTCGCGTGCCGGCCATCAGTTCATCTTCTTCGACGATTCGAGCAAGACCGGGGTCGCCATCATCAGCAGCGACGGCAAGCTGAAGATCTCCCTGAACCAGACGAACTCCGAAATCACGATCACGTCGCAGGGCAAGGTGACGGTCAAGTCACAGCAGGATATGTCGCTCGAGTCGCAGGGCAACCTCAACCTCAAGGGACAGGGCGTCAAGGTCGAGGCACAGAACAGTCTCGATCTCAAGGGCGGCACTGGTGCCAGCCTCGACGGCGGTCCGCAGCTGGACGTCAAAGCCAGCGGCCAGATCTCGGTTGATGGCATGTTCAGCGTCAACAGCGGCGCGCTGATGGTGACGAAGTAATGCCAGGGCCGATCGTCACCATGGGCGGAACCGTCACCTGCATGCACGGCGGCCAGGGGATGGCCAGCACCACGGCGGCGAAATTGATGCTGGGCGGCCAGCCCGCGATCACGATCCCGGCAACCTATAGCGTTGCCGGCTGCGCCTTCCCCCCGCCACCCGCGGCCAACGGCCCCTGCGTGACCGGCATGATCATGTCCGGCAGCACCAAGGTGATGACCAGCGGCATGCCGGTGTTGCTGGCACTTCCACCGGTGAACGGCACCTGCGTGCCGACCGGAACGCCGATGATGATCGCCAATCCCGGCCAGACGAAGGTGATCGCCCAGTGAGCGAGGAATTCATCGGCAGTGGTTGGGCCTTCCCTCTGCGCACGGATCCGACCGGACGGATCGCCCTCGTCTCGCGCGAGCAGGAGATCGAAGAGAGCATCCGCCTCATCCTGGGCACCGCCCTGGGCGAACGCCCGATGCGGCCCGAGTTCGGCTGCGCCATCCACGATTACGTCTTCGAGACGGCGGATGCCGAAACCGCAGCCAAGATCTCGGCGGCGGTTCGGGCCTCCCTTCGGCGCTGGGAGCCGCGCATCGAGGTCAAGGACGTGATCATCAGTTTCGACGCCGCCGAGACCAGCACCATCTATATCGACATTCGCTACGCGGTCGGCGACACCAATGACCCGCGCAACCTCGTGTTTCCCTTCTACGTGATCCCGGCGGAGACCGCCTGATGCGAAATTCATCGACAGGAGGCGACTGAACATGGCCCTTCCGGTTCCCAATCTCGACGACCGTCGCTTCCAGGACCTGGTTGACGACGCCAAGCGACTGGTGCAACAGAAATGTCCCGAGTGGACGGACCACAACGTCTCCGATCCCGGCGTCACCCTTATCGAGACCTTCGCCTGGATGACCGATCAGCTGCTCTACCGGTTGAACCGTGTCCCGGAACGGAACTACATCAAGTTCCTGGAGCTGATCGGTGTCCGCCTCTTTCCGCCGACCGCGGCGCGCGCCGCGATCACCTTCTGGCTGGCCGGTCCGCAACCGAGCACGATCCATATTCGGCCCGGGAGCCAGGCGGCGACCCTGCGCACCGAGTCCGACGATGCAATCGTCTTTACCACCTTAGGCGATCTGGCGATCATCCCCAGCTCGCTCACCCGGGCCGCGTCGCAGCTGGCCGGCGATCGGGAAGTGAGCGACCATACCGAGGCGCTGGAGTCTCGCACCGCCTTTTACTGCTTCGACAAAGTGCCGAAGCCGGGTGACGTGCTGCTCATCGGGCTGTCGGAAGCGGTGCCGTCCTGCGCCATCACCCTGCGCTGCAAGTGCGACATCGAAGGCGTCGGCGTCGACCCGGAAAATCCGCCGCTGGCCTGGGAAGCGTGGGACGGCTATGGCTGGACGGCATGCGAGGTCGACCGCGATGGGACGGGCGGGCTCAACCGCGACGGCGACGTCGTCCTGCACATTCCAAAGAGCCACACGGTTTCGGTGATTCAGCAGCAGCGAGCGGGATGGATCCGGGCGCGCGTACTGAAGCCGGAAGAAGATCAGCCGACCTACTCCGCCTCGCCCACGATCAAGGGACTGACCGCCTTCACGGTCGGCGGCACCATCGACGCAGTCAACGCGGAACTGATCGAAAACGAGCTGCTCGGGATTTCGGAAGGCGTCCCTGGGCAGCGCTTCGCGCTCAAGCATCGCCCGGTGGTGCCGGGCGGCGCGGCGGCCATCGTCGAGGTGAGCAGCCCCGACGGCTGGCAGGAATGGACCCAGGTCCAGGATTTCTTCGACAGCAAACCGGAAGACCGGCACTTCGTGCTCGATGCCGTCGGTGGCGAGGTCCAGCTCGGTCCCGGCGTTCGCGAACCGGACGGCGCGTTGCGCGTCTACGGCGCGGTCCCTCCCAAGGGCGCCCGGCTGCGCATCCGCTCCTACCTGATCGGCGGCGGCAGCCGCGGCAACGTCGCCCGCAATGCGGTCACGATCCTGAAGTCGTCGATTCCCTACGTCACCCGGGTGCAGAATCGCCGGGCCGCCGAAGGCGGCGTCGACGGCGAAGAAATCGAGAACGCGAAAGTCCGCGGGCCGATCGTGCTGCGCACCCGCGACCGCGCCGTCACCATGGAGGACTACGAACAGCTCTCGCATGAAGCCGCTCCCGAGATCGCACGCGTCCACTGCGTAACCGCCGGCGATGGCAGCGAGGCTGGTGGCGTGCGGATTCTGGTCGTGCCTGCCGCCGGAGCCCACGACGGCCGGTTGCGCTTCGAGCAGCTGGTCCCGGCCGAGGAAACGCTAACCCGGATCAGCCGCCGGCTGGACGGGGCGCGCGTGATCGGGACGCGGGTCGTGGTCGAGCCGCCCGTCTACCGGGGCGTGACGGTGGTCGCGAAGCTGCGGCCTCGCGCCAGCGCGAACCCGACTCGGTTGCAGTCCGACGCCCTGGACGCGCTCTATCGCTACTTCCATCCGATCATCGGCGGACCGGATGGCAACGGCTGGCCCTTCGGGCGGCCGGTGCACGTCGGCGAGGTCTACTCGGTGTTGCAGGGACTGCGTGGCACCGAGCTGGTCGAAGACGCGCGCCTTTTCGGCGCCGATCCGGTCACCGGCCAGCGCGGCCAGGCGGTGCAACGGCTGGTCATCGAGCCGCATGCGCTCGTCTTTTCCTACGAGCACCAGATCATGGTCGAGGGCGCATGATCGCGACCGCCAACGGCACCCGGCCGATGCGCGGATTGATCCGCAACCTGGCCAGCCCGCGGCCGCTGATCGATACGCTGCCCGGCCTGTTTCAGGATGACGGGTTCACCCAGCGATTCGTCTCGGCGTTCGACGCAGCGCTGGCGCCGATCTTCGTCACGCTCGACAACCTGCCCTGGTATTTCGATCCCTG
>DAIPYJ010000132.1:0-1478 GCA_036782775.1 Candidatus Dormiibacterota bacterium
GTGCAGGGCTTCCTGGAGTTCCTGCTCGTCCTGCTTGGACAGTGAGGTCTTCAGCACCGTGCCGCCGTATTGGCGCATCGCATCGACCGCCTTGTCCGGGGTGACCTTCTCCAGCATCAGGAACAGCGCCGAGGTGCCCGGCTTGACCATGTCGCGGACCTGGTCCTGGAACTGCTTGTCGATGCTGGTCTTGGCCATCTTGCCGAACAAGGCGCCCAGCCCGGCGCCGATGGCCAGGCCGAGGACCGGGATGAAGAACAGCAGGCCGAACAGGAATCCCCAGAACAGCCCCCAGGTCGCCCCGGCACCAACTGGGTGATGGCTGGTGTGGACATGGTAGCTGCCGTCCTTGTCCCGCACGATCACCGCGATCGCGTCCGGCTGGATGATCAGGTCCTGGGCCAGCCGCCGCGCCTCGGCAGCGGCCGCGTCCGCAGTCGTCTCGTCCGGGTACCCGATGGCGATCAGATCAGCCATGGACATTTCCCTTTCTTCGCATTGTTCTTTCCTGCCGCTATGTCAGCGCCGGGCTTGCTGCTCAGTGCTGAGCGTCGGCTGCCGGGTCACCATTCGACCCGTGCTGAGGCGGGCTTCATCCCTCCAGATGAGAGGAATCCGCCCCGTCCACCTCCCCGGGCCCGTCGGCCAGGCCTGCTACCTGCCGCCCGGCAACCCTCACCCTCAGCTGGCTAGCTTGCGCTAGCCTCCGCCTTCTTCAGGTCAGCGGCCAGCTGGTCCGCCTCCATGTCGGTGACCTTGGAAATGATCCGGTTCGCCGCCTTGATGTTCGCCTTGACCTGGTCGGCGAGGTTCGTCTCATAAACCGCGATCAGGCCAGCAGTGCCCGCGTCGAGTGTTTCACCAAGTTCCTTCAGGTCACTACGGCTCATGCCGCCCGCGGCATGGCCTGCGACGGCGCCGACCGCTGCGCCGGCGCCACCGCCGACCGCGAGCGCACCGAGGATGCCTATCGGCGGGAAGAGCGCGGCCGCGACCCCTGCCGCCAGGCCCCAGCCGAGTCCGACCGCCGCGCCGTGCCTGGTCGGTTCCTCATGCTTCTTCACGATCTCAACGTCTCCGCTGGCCTGTTTGGCGACTACCGCGGCGTCGAAGTCGTGCGAGGTCTTGACCTCCGCATACAAGGCCTTGACGGCCTCGTAGTCGGCTACCGCGTCATCGACGCTCTCGTACGCCGCGGCGAGCACGAAGAGGGTGTCGTTCTCAGACATTTGTTTTCCGTTCCGTTAGGCCACTCGGGCAGACTTTGCTTGGGTCACGATCGGACCATCCGCAGCCCAGACCGGCATCCCCCCGGCCAGGATGAAAGGTGGAGCGCCTACCCTTGGAGAAGGCCAGGCTGCGGGGATGAGACCGCCGCGGCCCTCGTTGCCGTCGCTGCGCGGGTTTCACCGAGCGGCGGCGGGCGGGCTGGCTTCAGCTTGCATAACTGGCTTGGCCGACCGGCGGGGGTGCTGGTC
>DAIPYJ010000132.1:1488-4232 GCA_036782775.1 Candidatus Dormiibacterota bacterium
GCCATTCGGGCATACCTTGCCGGGTCACAATCGCAGCGCCCTCGGTCCAGGGCGGCATCCTCCCAGCCAGGATGAAAGGAAGGGCGGAGCGCTCACCTGCGGAGAAGGCTCAGCTCGTGGCTTGAGACCCACCCTCTCGGTACGGAAATTCCAGCCGTCACCCAGACCGGCCGGCCATCGCGAGAGATCTCGCTGCCGCCTCCTCGCCGCCAGTGACACTCACTGCATTTCAAGCCGGGGGCAAGTGCCAATGCCCCCATCGTTGCCAGCGGAAGGCGACCGCTGCATCCCCCGATGTGGGTAAGTGCGCAAACCCAGCCGCTGATCAGCGCCAGCCTGCACAGGACGTTCTCGAATCTCGCGATCTCGCCGGTGCTGGCACACCGGTCCTGGCGCGCAGACGCGCCGGAGCACGAGGTCGTCGTCTGGGATCCGGTCGTGAGTCCCAGGGCGAAGCACCCAGCCTCCGGCGCCCGCTTAAATCCTCCCCGATCGGACGATGCTCGGTCATTGGAGGGATGACAACGTATCCCGACAACGCCAAGTGGCCACGGCCGCGTGCCGAACGTGGCTCGCTGGGCACCGAGTCGGCCACTCGATCGTGCTCCGGGAGGAACGATGAGTAACGAACCGACAGACGTGATGATCGGCGCATACCTAGACATGGGGCCTGCCAAGCTCGACTACCAGGCGGTAATCGACTCCGGAACGAAGATCGAAGGAGCCGTCTGCGTGAGCCGTGACCATGCGGGAAAGCTGGCCGTCGAGGAGACCGATCACATGGCGAGGAAGGGAACCGAGGTGCTCGGCGGGGTGGGGCTCGTCGTCGGCCTGTTCGCGCCGCCCCTCTTGCTTGCGACAGTGATCGGAGCGGCCATCGGAGGCGGCCTCGGCGAGCTCGCGCATTCCGAAGTCAAGAGCAAGATCGAGAAGCAAGCGTTTGACACGATTCCCTACGGCGGAGCCGGACTGATCGTCGCGTACCCGCGCTCCTCCGCCGACGGGATCGACAAGGCGGTCACCCGCGCACTCAAGAAGGCAGTCGGCGAGGCCGAAGGCAAGAGGGTCGAGGCCCTCAAGAAGGCGCTCGCCGAGGCGCAGGAAGAAATGAAGAAATAGCCGCCACTCCGGCCTCCATCACGAGCTGGCCTTCATCGGGCTGGTCATGGTGGAGTTCCTCGGTTCAGGGAGGCGACCTCATCCCGTGAGGGAGGAGGTGATCTCCGCTGGCGGGTGATTGCGTCGAAGGCGGCATGAAGGCGCTGTCAGATATGGGTGGACGGTCTCACGGGATGCGTCGTGTTCCGCCCTCGGGCCTGAAACGTGGTTGACGATCGGCACCCAGCGAATGTCGAAAAGAGGCGGAAAATGGCTGAGATTGCGCCAGGCAGATCTGGTCGGCGGCGCCTTGTCCGGACGGTGCTCGCCGCGGCTGCGGCGCTCGCGGTCATGTCCGGCGCTCTGGTGGCTGGCGGCGCGCAAGCGGCTCAATCCCGCACAGCCGCCAGCCCGGAAGGCACGGGCACCTCCTCGGGGGCTGGTGTCGGGGAACTCCTGGTAGTCAAGCTCAGCTCCACGGGTGCTGTCTCGGCAAAGCCCTACCAGCACACCGAGGTCACCGCGTCGAGCACCGGCACCGTGAAAGTCGAAGTGCCGATGTCGGCCTCCGGCATGCGTCTCCTGGGTGGGCACAAGCCGACCGTCAAGAACTCTGTCGGGCAATTCAGCCTCACTCCCGACGGGACGGCCACCCAAAACGTGAGGTCCGACTTCGCCGACCGGGTGCCGCTCACCGTGAAGGCCGCCTACGAGCTCAACGGGCAGCCGATACAGGCATCTGCCCTGGCTCCGACCAGGCACTTCTTGCGCAAGCACTACAAGAGCGGCACGCTGAAGGTCACCTATGTCCTGTCCAACATCAGCAAGGTGAGGACGAAGGTAGCCTTCGAGGGCTTCAACGGCGCGCATATCCGCAAGACGATTACCGATCCGCTTCCGATAGTCGCGGAGCTGAAGCTCACCTTTCCCAAGGACGCGACCAATATCCAGGCGCCCGGGGCCAGCCTTGCCACCGGCAAGCTGGGAGCAAAGGCAACCTGGACCATGGCCCTCGCTCCGCCGCTGAGCGGCGCGTCCAAATCCATCTCCTACTCAGTGCACCTCGACAAGGCCGAAGCTCCCGAGGCCACCGTTGAGGCCGAGGTCCTCGTCCCGCCATCGGCGCCGTCCGGCAAGGTCCCGCAGACCGTGGCCGCGGCGCTGGGCAGCGTCGAAGGCCAGCCCGAGCCGGGCCTCGGCGGATCGCCAGTATCACTCGGGCAAGTGCGATCGGACCTGAGCCGGCCGCAGAGATCGACAGGCTTGCAGCTGGCATCCCGGAAACGCGCGCTCACCCATGCCAACAGGTCGAAGAGGAACTCGTCAGTAGGCAAGATCCAGCCGAGCCTCAACCACCTGACGAGAACCCAGGCCAGGGACGAGCAGAACACCGTCAGCCTTGGAGATGCCCAGGTCACCAGCCTCGGTGACGCGGCAGACGCGCAGCTGAACGGCCTCCGCGACGGCGGAGACGCCCAGCTGAGCGGCCTAGACCACACCGCGAACCGGGCCGTCGCCATCCTGGCCAGCGAGGTGGCCAGCGGTTCAGCCCAGGCTAACGCCAGCGTGGGCGCCGTCCTCAGCCGTTTCATGGCCCAGCTCGCATCCAGCATTGCCAGCCTCGGCGGGCTGGTCTCCAGTCACGT
>DAIPYJ010000133.1:0-4040 GCA_036782775.1 Candidatus Dormiibacterota bacterium
TGACGCCAGATCGGATTCGCCGTCAGCATCGCCTCGAAGTCATCGATCCGGGCCGGCATCACGTCGATGAACTTCTGCAGCTGCTCGGTCCAGCCCTCGGGCAGGTCCCAGGCGACCCCGCCGACGCGGGTGAACGAGGTCATCATCCGGACGCCCGAATAGGCCTCGTTCATGTCGAGCACCAGCTCGCGATCGCGCCAGGCGTAGAAGAAGCCGGAGTAGACACCCAGGTCGAGGCCGGTCGTGCCCAGCCACAGCTCGTGGCTGGCGACGCGGGCCAGCTCCATCATCATGACGCGGATCGCCTGCGCCCGCGGCGGCACGTCGATCTCCATCAGCTTCTCGACGGCGCCGACGAAACCGACGTTGTTGATCGGCGGCGCCAGGTAATCCATTCGGTCGCTGAAGGTGATCCCCTGGGCATAGGTCTTGTCTTCGAACGATTTCTCGAAGCCGGTATGGAGGTAGCCGATGTCGGGATCGGCATCGCGGACCCGCTCGCCGTCGAGCTTGAGCCGCACCCGCAGGACGCCGTGCGTGCTTGGGTGCTGCGGCCCCATGTTGAGGTCCATCCATTCGGTCTCCGGCTCGTGCTCGGGACCGAAGACGTCCTCGGCGACGCCGCGCGGCTTCGCCGTGCTTTCGTCCAGGCGGCTAGCCACGGATCGCGTCGGGCTCCAACCCTTCAAGCTTGGAGTCGCTGAAAATCACCGGCTCGCCGAACGAGACGTAGTCCTTGCGCAGCGGATAGCCTTCCCAGGTTTCCGGCATCAGGATCCGCCGCAGGTCGGGGTGGCCGTCGAACTTGATGCCGAACAGGTCCCAGGTTTCCCGCTCATGCCAGTTCGCCGCCGGCCAGACCGAGGTCAGGCTGGGCACGTGAGGCTCCGGCATGCTGGCCGTGGTCTTGATCCGAACGCGGGTCTTGTTCACGAGCGACCGGACCTCCCAGACCACGGTGAAACGCGGATCGCGCGCGGGCCAGTCGACGGCGGTGGCGTAGAGAAAGTAGTCGAAGGCCTCCTCATCCTTTAAATAGCGCGAGACGTCGACGACGGCCTCGGGCTTCAGGACGACGCTCAGGTCAGTGCGGAACTCAGAGCTTTCCTGGATGGCGCCCGCGAACTTCGCGTTGATCCGCTGCACGAGCGCATCGCCCCAGCTGCGCGTTCCCTCGCCCGGCGATTGGAAGTGATCTACTTCAGGCAGTTCGCTTCACCAGCGGCTCGCCGCGAATCTTCCGCTGCAACTTGACGACGGCGTCGATCAGCGCCTCGGGGCGCGGCGGGCATCCCGGCAGATAGATGTCGACCGGGACGATCTTGTCGACGCTCTGGACGATTGCGTAGTTGTTGAACATACCGGCCGAGGAGGCGCAGGCGCCCATCGCGATCACCCATTTGGGCTCGGGCATCTGATCGTAGATCTGGCGGAGCACCGGCGCCATCTTGATCGCGACGCGGCCGGACACGATCATCAGGTCGGCCTGTCGCGGTGAGGCCCGAAACAGCTCCGAGCCGAAGCGTGAGAGGTCATGGCGCGGCCCGACCGTGCCCATCATCTCGATGGCACAGCAGGCCAGTCCGAAGAGCGCGGGCCAGATCGCGCTCGAGCGGCCCCAGTTGATGACCTTGTCGAGCGTGGTCGTCAGGACGTTGTTGCCGAGCGCGTTCAGCGGCGTCGGGCCGGCGGCGCGGCCGGTCGGCGTCGGCACCGGCCGGAGCTTGAGCTCTTCCATCAGTTCGCCCACTCCAGCGCGCCCTTCTTCCAGACGTAGACCAGGGCGACCAGCAGGATGGCGACGAAGATCGCCATCTCGGCAACGCCAAACCAGCCAAGGCCCTTGAGGATCACGGCCCAGGGATAGATGAAGATCGCCTCGACGTCGAAGATGATGAAGAGCATCGCGGTCAGGTAGAAACTGATGGCAAAGCGCCGCCGCGCGCCACTGCGCGGAACGATGCCGGACTCATAGGGCAGGTCCTTCGCGGCCGATCGCCGGCCCCCCGCCAACCAGGGCGGAAGCGACAGAGCGATGAGCCCGAAGATGAGGACCGCGGCAAGAAAAATGAGCAGGGGGGAATACTCGCTCAGCACGGTACGGGGCTAGTCTAACAAAGGGGTTTTTGAATACAGGCTGAGATCAGCGGCGTGCGCCGCCTTTCAGGTGTGCGCCCTATGGACGCAGGTCTTCCAGCTCCCAGAGCGCGTCCGGGTGGTGGGGCGGAGGGAATCGGCCTTCCGGATTTTCCGCGAGCATCTGCCGGCTGTGCTTGCGGAAGCGGCAGACGGTGCACATGTACTGGCCCTTCGCCGGGATCAGGTCGCCAGGCTTGAAGCGGTCGCCGATGCGGATGCCTTTCCCCGGCTCGGGTCGTGGCGCTTCCGGACCGGGTGTCCAGGCGCCGCTTTCGACCCGCGCCCGCGGAGGCACCGTACCCTTGGCGTCGACCTTGGCGGGTGCGGCATGTTTAGGGCGAGGGAAGTAGGGTGGCGGCGTCGGTGATGGGCTTCGAGGGTCACTGGTCCAGCCGAGCGCGTCGATCTCGTCGACGCGGCGTTTCAGGTAGACCACTTGCTTGATCTCGCTGACGTCGACGATCTCTTCAAACGGAATAAACAGATCAGGCTGGCCGCGTTCGACCACTCGCATGTACGGCTCGCTGGAGAAGAAGATGCCCTGCGCCGACTGGGTTGGGCCCTGAAAGATCGCGGTGACGGTGCCGATCTCCGCGTCGCGAGTTTCGACCGTGTAGCCGACCTGGACGACCCACTGGACTACAGGCATGCGTGAACTCGCACGAGCATGGAACCGGGCGTATTCTAGGGCAGGTGGCCGACCTCAGGTTCGGGCCCAACACCGCCGAGGTCGAGGCCTTTCTCGACCGGCTGCGTCAGCTCTCCCCCACTGAGTGGGAGAAGGTCATGGATGCGTCGCCTGGGCTGGGAGCGCTTCCCGAGCTCGAGGTCAAGGAAGCACCCGAGTATTTCGCGGCGCTGCAGGAGGCGACGCGCATTGCCAAGAGCAACGTCTTTCCCGGGTCGGAGTCAGCGTTCTACGACGCAATGCGCACGGCGCAGTTGATCGCTGACGCGAGCAGCTTCCAGCCATCGACCAGGCCCGAGCCCGCCGGCGCTGCCGTCGGCGAGAGCGCGAACCTTCCGCCTGACGTCGAGGAGGACGCGGGTAGCCGATTGATGTCGACCGCGTACGAGGAGGAGTCCTGGCGCCGAGTGATGAACGCGTGCATGGTGGCCGCTGGTGCGCTCGTCGTCAGACGGTGGATGTCGCAACCGATGGTCGACCTGTGCTTGCGGCCGATCCGAGCCCTGAAATCGTCTAGCTGACCGTCACCGGGGAACTGGTGCCGGTAATGGTCGCTGTGACAGTGTCGGTCGCCGAAACGGTCTGAGATCCAATGGTATTAAAGGTCACGCTAAACCCGGAATGGACGCCATGGTCTGTCGTGGGATTGAAGGCATAGTCGGCAGGGAGGGTGGCCGCGCCATCGCTGCTCGTGAAGTGGACCGTTCCGGCATACGCTGGCGTGGTGTTGCCGTAGGCGTCTTCGGCGGCGACTGAGAATGTGGTCGGAATTCCCACCGTTGCCGTGCCTGCTAGCCCGCTGAAGACGAGCTTCGTCGTTGCAGCCGGGTTGACCGCGATACCGCCCTGGCCGCCGGTGATCGTGCTCGTCACCGTGTCGGTCGCCGTCAGGCTCTGCGTCCCCGCCGTCTTCAGCGTCGCGCTGAAACTGTGGCTGCCATTGTCCGTGCTCAAGAAGGTGTAGTTGGCCGGCACCACCGCCTGCGCATCACTGCTGCTGAACGACACCGTGCCGGTGTAGCCGGTCGCCGTGTTGTTAAAGGCATCCTTCGCCGTCACCGTGAAGCTGTTGGCGCTGCCCGCCGTCACCGCCGACGGATAACCGGCCACCACCAGGCTGCTCGCCGCCGCCGGGTTGACCACGATCCCGGCTTGAGTGCCGGTGATCGTGCTCGTCACCGTGTCGGTCGCCGTCAGGCTCTGCGTCCCCGCC
>DAIPYJ010000134.1:0-3935 GCA_036782775.1 Candidatus Dormiibacterota bacterium
CCGCGCAGCCGCTCCCTGACGTTCGTCATAGCTCACAAAAGCATCCAGCGGCGAGGGGGCGACGGCGGCGGCCACATGGATGGCGTCGAACGCCCGTAAAGCCGGCTCGGGCAGCGCTGCGGCGGCCAGCAGGAGCCTGCTGTCCAGGGGCAATAGCCCGATGGACTCCAGCACCTCGCCCGCGCGCCGGAGGAGTAATTGGAGCGGCAACCTGGGGTCAGTGGTATTGGCTCGCCTGATTGCTCTCGGAAGCTCGGCGATAACCAACTCACACGAAACCAAATCGCCGTCTGAAATAAAACGGCGGAGAGCCCGAGTTTCAGGCTCATCACGAACCAGCTTTACCAGCGCGGAGGCGTCGACGTAGAAAAGCGCCAGCCTAGGGTTCGCCTCGGATCTCGTCGAGGGCCCGGCTCAAGGCGTGAGGATCACCGTCGAGTCGGAGCGGCGCAGGCAGGTCGCGAAGGGGCCGCGACACTCGCCCCTCCGCAATCAGGCGGTCGAGCTGCGTTCCGGCGGTGCCGCGAACCGCCTTGATCAGCTCGCCGGCCAGACCGATGTGCTCCTCGGTCGGCAGCGATCCGTTGCCGAAGGTGAAGCCGCCGAAGCCGGCGTCGAGATAGGGCTGAAGGATCTCAGCGGCCTGTGGAATCGTCGCTGTCTGTGTCATGGCGCGCCGTTCGGCGGGTAGGCGGTCGAGACCCGGCTTGGCCTGCCGTTCGGCCGGTAGGCGGTCGAGAACCGGCTTGGCCTGCCGCTCGTTCTCGGCAAGCACGATGTTCATCCCCACCGTGAGCAGGACCTGTGACGGGTCTCGGCCAACCTCCGAGCAGTGTTGCTCGAAGACCGCCTTCTTGCGCTTGAGATCCTCGACGTTGCCGCCGAACCAATGGCCGATGTCGCCGTGCCTGGCCAGGATGCGGAGGGTCCGCTTCTCGCCTCCTCCGCCGATCAGGATCTTCGGTCCACCCTTCTGGATCGGTCGCGGGCTGTTGATGACGCGATCGATCCGGTAGTACTTGCCCTCGAAGGATGGCCGCTCTTCCGTGAACATCAACTTCGCGATCGTCACCGCTTCGTCGAGCCGGTCCATGCGCTGGCCGATCGGCGGGAAGTCGATGCCGAAGCCGTTCGACTCCGATTCGTTCCACGCGGCGCCGATGCCGAGGATGGCGCGCCCTCTGGAAATAATGTCGAGCGTCGTGACTTGCTTGGCGAGCACAGCCGGATTGCGATAGATCACGCCGGTCACCAGGGTGGCGAGCTTGACCTTCGTGGTCTCCCTCGCCAGGCCCGCCAGCGTGGTGTAGGCCTCGAGCATCGGATCGGTCTCGGGACCGACGGGACCGATTTGATAGAAGTGGTCCATCACCGTCACGAGGTCGAAGCCGGCGCGCTCGGCCGCCCGCGCGTTGGCGGCGACCCGGTCAAAGAGGCTTTCGTTGGTGATTCCGGGAAACGTGTAATTAGGCATGTGGTAGCCGAAGAAAACGTTCATGCCAGAAAGCATGCCACGTTGCACCCGGCGCCGGGCGCGACCGAACTGCTCCTAAGGTAGTGCCATGAGCGTGACCTCTCCCACGAAGGCCCGCCGCAAGTCTTCCAAGGTAAGCCCCCGGCCCATAAGCAGGGCGCGAAATATATAGAGTAGAGCTCAATCACCGTGAGCTGATGGCAAAAACGCAAAGACCCACGCGGTTCGTCGTCCTGGTCTACCGCATGCCCCAGAAGCCGACCGCCGGACGGATTGCAGTCTGGCGATTACTCAAGAAAGTCGGCGCCATCTATCTTCAGCAGTCGGTCTGTATCTTCCCTGACACCGCGGGAATCCGGCGCGAGATTCGGCCAATCCTGGGGAAAATCAACGAGGCTGGGGGTGAATATCACCTCATGGCACTACGCCAGCCGCCGGCCGATGAGGAACAGAAGCTCGTCCAGCAGTTCCTGGACCAGACCTCCAAGCACTACCAGGAGATCATCGAGAACTGCGAAGTCAACTTCCAGAAAGAGATCGAATTCGAGACCTTCCGCAAGAACTTCACCTACGAAGAAGCCGAAGAGATCCGCAACGAATTCGAGAAGATCGTCAGCTGGTTCGAGCGTGTCCAGCAACGCGACTGGTTTGGGGCGCCGAACCGCGCTGAAGCGAAGGCCTGGTTGGATAGGTGCCAGGGCTTGCTCGAGGGTTTTGAGGCGAAGGTCTACGAGGCCCAGGAGCAGGCCGGGACGGATGGGCACGAGGCCCCGCGAGTCAATGGGCAGCGCCGGCGCGTCCGCGTGGTGCCTTCGCTGCCCTCGACCGTTATGCGCGGTTAGCGCTCACCCCCAACCTACCCTCCCCCTGCAAGCGGGGGGAAGAAAAAGCGCCCAGGCTGCGGTATCATGCGCTACAAGTAACAGCTGTAACATAGCAAGGGGAATACTGCTTGGGCGCCACGGTCCTCGTCGTCATTGCCACGTTTTTGGCTGCCTCGGTGGAGTGGGTGGAAGCCCTCACCATCGTGCTTGCCGTCGGCACGGTCAAAGGCTGGCGCAGCGCGTTATCCGGCGTGGGATTGGGCTTGTTGGCACTGATCGCACTGGTTGCGATCTTCGGCGTGACCGTGACCTCGGTTATCCCGGCCGCCGCCGCCCGCACGGTCGTCGGCGTCTTTCTGCTGCTCTTCGGCCTGAAATGGCTGCATAAGGCGATCCTCCGCTCCAGCGGATTGAAGTCGCTCCACGACGAAGCCAAGGCCTTTGAGGAAACCCGCCTGCAGCTGGTCTCCGTGGGCAGCCAGCCAAAAGCGGGATCGCTCGACTGGGTGGGCGTCGCCACCTCAACCAACGGCGTCTTCCTCGAGGGCCTCGAGGTGGTCTTCATTGTCATCGCGCTCGGCGGCCTCCACAGCCTGCCCGCTGCCGCGGCGGCGGCGCTCGCCTCGTTGGTCGTTGTGGTCGGAGTGGGCGCCGCCCTTCGCCATCCGCTCACGCGCATCCCCGAAAACACCTTGAAGTACGTCGTCGGCGTCATGCTGACCTCTTTCGGCACCTTCTTCGTCGGCGAGGGCATCGGCGTCAACTGGTGGAACGCCGATCTAAGCCTGCTGCCGCTGATCGCGGCCTATCTGCTGGCCTCCTTGCTCTTCGTCCAGCTGCTGAAGCAGCCACCCCGGATGGCGAGCGTTCTCGCCTCCTCCGAGCACGGGTTCATGAAGGCGGTGCGCGCGACCGGCAAAGAGTTGTGGGGACTCTTCGTCGATGACAGCGCGCTGGCGCTGATCGCCTCCGTCGTCGTGCTCGCCATCGCGCTCTTCGTCGGCCACGCCGGCGCTCAGGGCGTGCTGTCCAGCGTTCTGCTCGTGGTCGGAATCCTTCTCGCGATCTCCATCAGCCTCGCCGGCGCACTGCCGGGACGCCGGGCGAGCGCAGCACCAGTCACCCCCGGCGCAGATACCGTTAAGAAGGAAGGAGTGGCTTCGTGATGAAGGGAGAGAAACGGCCGATGCTTCGCTATCCAGCGCTACTCGCGTCGCTCGTCTTTATTTTGGCGGCCTGCGGGGGCACGCAGTCCGCGGGTGGCGCCTCCTCGGGTTCGCCCGGCGCGCCCGAGTCGAAGACGCTGAAGATCGGCTTCGACGGCTTGCCCGACTTCAGCAATGAGGGCAACTCCAAGTGGGTGAACGATCTGAAGAGCAAGGATGGTATCGACGCCCAGGCCATCGACCTCGGCTCGACCGTCGGGCCATTCCGTGCCCTGGTCGCCGGCGATGTCGACATGCTGGTCGACACCGATGCCCCCGGCATCTCGCTGATCATGCAGGGCAACGACCTGCGAATGATCGCGGCCGCGGACCGTTCCTCGGACTACATCCTGCTCTCGACGCCAGACATCAACAAACCGAGCGACCTGGAAGGAAAGAAAGTCGGGACGCAGGGTCCCGCCTCCGCGAGCT
>DAIPYJ010000135.1:0-3699 GCA_036782775.1 Candidatus Dormiibacterota bacterium
GGAGGGGTATCGGGTGTACGGGCAGGGGAGGAAGGGGAGGGGTAGGGGGAGGGGTATCGAGTGTACGGGCAGGGAAGGAAGGGGAGGGGGTAGGGGGAGGGGTATCGAGTGTACGGACAGGGGAAGGAAGGGGAGGCGGTAGGGGGAGGGGTATCAGGCCGTAAGGTTGCGTAGGCCATTCGGCGGATCATGTTTACTGCAGAGTTCGCAAGACTGGTCGCATGATTGTGGCTGCTCCCTCACCCTCGCGACCGGCGACCTCCGCGACACCGCCGGCGCTGAAGCTGATCGAAGAGTTGATGCGGGACCGGAACCTGACGGAGATCATGGTCAACGGGCCCAGCGCGGTGTACGTCGAACACCAGGGGCGAATCCTGCTTACCGACCGACGATTCGACGATGAGAACCATCTGCTCGGCGCCATCGCCGCGCTGTTATCCAGCGTCGGCCGGCCGCTCGACTTCCGCGAACCGGTGGTCGAAGTCCGCTTACCGGATGGCTCCCGTCTCACCGTCGTGTTGCCGCCGGTTGCGGTGGACAGCCCGATGTTTGCCATCCGGAAATTCGCGCCGAAACCCTACGGGACTGATGATCTGGTCCGTTTCGGGAGCCTATCGATTGAAGCCGCCAGTTTCCTGCAAGCCTGCGTCGCGGCACGGGCAAATCTGTTGATCGCCGGCGGATCGAGCAGTGGCAAGACGACGCTGCTGAACGCGGTGGCGAGCGCCATCGCGGAGGACGAGCGCGTCGTGACCATCGAGGAAGCGGCGGAGCTTCGCCTCGCCCAAGATCACGTGTGCCGGCTGGAGGCGCTGATGAACGGCGATAAGCCGGTCACCGTGCGCGAGCTGGTTCGACATGCGGTTCGGATGCGACCCGACCGCCTGATTGTTGGGGAGGTTCGTGGCGGCGAGGCGCTGGACATGCTGCAGGCGATGAACACCGGGCATGATGGCTCGATGACGACCATCCACGCGAACAGTCCACGGGACGCCCTCTCCCGGCTGGAGACCCTGGTGCTGATGGCGGGCCTCGACCTGCCGATGCGGGCGATTCGCCAGCAGGTGTACGGCGCCATCAATATTGTTGTCCAGCTCGGGCGCCTGGCGGATGGCAGTCGAAAAGTTTTGAGCATCGCTGAGATCACGGGCTTCGACGATCAGACGATCGCCTTGCAGGAGCTGTTCACCTCCGAAGCCAACGCGAACGGCACCGATGTCAGGGGCTGGACGCGGCTGCGGCCAACCGGTGTCCGTCCGCGAATGATGGACAAGATTCACCGGCTGGGCCTGGGCGGGTCGGAATTGAGCCGCCTGTTCCCCCAGAATGCTGCGGCGGTTGTCAGCAGCGGTCGCCGACCCGTGACGCCGCAGGCTGATTCGGCGGGTTTGCCCGCGCGCGACCGCCGTCAGATGCACGTTCAGGGCTGAGAGAAAGGAAACTGGCCGGAGCTGTCGCCGATGTGCTACATCATGTGGATCATGAGGCGGGTTGGCATTCGGCAACTCAAACAGAACGCCGACGCTCTGGTACGGCGCGTCGTCGCTGGCGAGACCATCGAAATCACTGAACGCGGTCGACCGGTGGCCCGAATGGTTCCATTACCCGGACGAAGCATGCTGGATCAGATGATGGCCGACGGACGGGCGACCCGGCCGCGGGGGAATCTGCTGTCAATCAAACCGCAAAAGACGCTTAAAGGCGAGCGCCCGCTGTCCGAAGTCTTGGCCGAGATGCGTTCCAGCGAGCGGTGATGCGACCCGGTGTTCGCACCGCGGTAGCAGTAGGAGTTGACATCACGCCGGAGGCGCTGGGCCGGGACTGATGCTGAAGATGATCTGTTCGGTGAAGTTCTTGCCGTCGACCTGGAGTCCGTAGCAACCAGGACCACCAATCATCTGGCCACCCCAGGAGCGCCATGTTCCATTTGCACCGCTGATCGTGAGGTTGCCGGGTCCGGTCTGGCCTTGTAGCGGAATAGGACCCGGCCCATCGAGCTGGTGGCCGCGCACCAGCACTGACCCATCAACGCTTGGCGGGACGAGGATGAGTGCGTAGACATTCGTGAACCAGCCGGTTTGGCCACTGAGAAAGACTGGGCCGGGGCCGTAGCCGTAGCCCGGCAGCTTGTTCCCTGGCGGATTGGGAAATTGCTGCATCGCGGAGACGGGACACGCGGTTCCAGGCGTAACGCTCGGCAGCGCAAGCGGACGGGAGTTCGGTGGCGCGGGCGTCGGCACGAAGGTTCTATCACCCGAGGGAATCTGGTGGCTGCAGCCTGCGAATCCGATCGCCGCAAGCAGAACGGCGACGGCGATTCCGGCCCCCATGGCGTGAGGCTATCACCGGCTGCCGTCGTACTCGACCGCCAGGGGAGGGGGTAGGGGGAGGGGCTAAGCTTGCGCCGGTGCCCACGCTGAAGCAGGACGCGGTCCAGGAGATCAAGGACCGCCTGGATCTCGTCGATGTGGTCTCCGAGCACTTGCGGCTACAAAAGGCGGGACGGGACCTGAAGGGGTTGTGCCCCTTCCATTCCGAGAAGACGCCCTCGTTTTACGTGTCGCCCGAGAAGCAGCTGTGGCACTGCTACGGATGCGGCAAGGGGGGCGACCTCTTCACTTTCATCGAGCAGATCGAGCACCTGGGCGATTTCAAGTCGGCGCTGCGGTTGCTGGCCGACAAAGCGGGCGTGGTGTTGGAGGAATCGCCGGGCGCCGGGCGCCAGCGCGAGCTCAAGAAGACGATCACGCGGCTCAACGGGATGGCGGCCCAGTATTTCCATCACATCCTGCTGGAGAATCCAGCCGGGCGCACCGCGTTGGTCCAACTGGAATCGCGAGGCGTCACCCGGCAATCAATGACCGAGTTCATGCTGGGGTTTGCGCCCGCCGGCCAGCGCAAGGACAACCTGGTGCGGTTTTTGCGCAAGCACGGGGTGTCGGACCGGGAGATGGTGGAGGCTGGCTTGGCAGTGCGATTGGCCCCCCACCCTAACCCTCCCCCCGCAAGCGGGGGGAGGGAATTGGAGAGTGGGGAGAGGGAGATTAAGGGAGATTTGTGGGATCGGTTTCGGCAGCGGATCATGATCCCGATCCACGACGAGCATGGCGAGCTGGTGGCGTTCGGCGGCCGCGTCATCGACGAGGCGCAGCAGCCGAAGTACCTGAACACCTCGCAGACCGCGCTCTACGACAAGGGACGGACCCTGTTCAACCTCTATCGAGCGCGCAAGGCGATCCACGAACAGAAGCATGCGGTGCTGATGGAGGGTTACTTCGACGCGATCACGGCCTGGCAGGCAGGGGTCACGAACGTCGTCACGACCTCGGGCACTGCGCTGACCGAGCACCAGGTGCGGCTGTTGAAGCGGGAGACGCAAGAGCTGTTGCTGGCGTTCGACCGCGATGATGCCGGGGTGAATGCCACGCAGCGAGCGATCGAGCTGGCCTCGAAGTCCGGCACATATATAAAGGTTGTTCGGGTGCCGCAGGGGAAGGATCCGGATGACTACCTGCGGGCCCATCCGGATGGATGGGCGGCCCTGCGCGAGCACGCGCTGCCCGAGTGGGAATACCTGCTTCGCCAGGCGGTCGCGGGCCTGGATCTCACCGATGCCGAAGACCGGCGGCGGGGCGCGGAGCTGGTGATCCCGGTACTGGCCAAGATCCCGGAGGCGTCCGTGCTGGAGATCTATGCGCA
>DAIPYJ010000136.1:0-3454 GCA_036782775.1 Candidatus Dormiibacterota bacterium
ATGCCGCTTGCCGTGGCGTTCCCGGGCCAGAATCCGCAGCTGAAATTCTCCTGGTCCTCGGCGATCTGCATGAAGCGCGGCACGCCACGCATCAACGGTGCCGGGCGCCCGGAGTACCGCGAATAGGCCAGATCGAAGCTTCCCCAGAAGAAGTGAATGGGGCTGCTCTTGCCGACAAACGAGGAACGGAATCGTTCCATAACCGTTTGCGTGCGCAGCAGGATCTCCCACCAGCGCCTTGCGTACTCGGCGTCGTAGCTCGCATGCGCGCGGTCGATGTCACAAGAGATCGCATTGGGCATTTCCGACGGGCGAGGATCGATTGACACCTCGATTGCCAGGGCGGCGAGCACGTCGAAAAAGTCCGCGTAGAAATCCGCAACCGGGCGCGCGGTCAGGGCGAGCGCTTTTGTTTGCCCATCGCTGGCATGGAGAAACACGTTGTGGTCGACGAAGTCGAACTGAACCTCGAGCGATCGGCCGCGGTATGGCATCACACCTGTGGTCAAGCCGCGCGCCGTCAAATGGAAGGCGGCATGCCAGTACTCGTTTTGAAACGGCGAGAGGGCGAGCTTGACCTTGCCGACGATCTGCATCCAGAGGTGCAGCGTGTCGCAAGTGTCGCGCCAATCTTCGTAAGGCAGAGCCGGCCAAGGCTCGCGCATCTGGTTACGTTACTTTCTTGCCGCTACCCCCTCCCCCTACCCCCTCCCCGCAAGCGGGGGCGGGGGAGACGCGGGTTGGCGGCCCGATGCCCAGAGGTAAAAGCTCGCGAGGCTTCGATTCGGCCGCCACTTCTCGCCGATGACCTCCACCTCGTTCGGGCTGGGTAGATGATCGAGTTTGTATAAGCGCTGGATCGCCGCCCTGATCCCGAGGTCGCCGCTGGGAAGGACATCGGGCCGCTCGAGGTTGATCAGGAGGAACATGTCCGCAGTCCATCGGCCGATGCCTTTCACGGACGTGACTTGGGCCCGCACCTCCTCATCGTCGAGCTCGTGGAGGCGATCGACCTGAAGTGTGCCGGCGATGATGTGCTCGGCCAGCGACCGCAGATATTCGATCTTCATTCGTGACAGCCCGACTTCTTTGAGCGCCTGCGGTTCGGTCGCGAGCAGCTGCTGAGGCGACGGCATTCGTCCACCGAACCGATCAGCCAGCCGCCGCCCGATCGCCCGCGCTGCGTAGCCGGAAATCTGTTGCCCGATGATCGAAGCGACAAGCACGCCGAAGGCATCGCCGAGCGGCCGTTCGCTCCGCCAGGCTGTCGGGTCGATCGTCGTCTGCTCAATCAATCTGGCGAGCTTCGGATCGCTCTTCCTCAAGGCGGCGAGGCCTTTACTTGCTGCCATCGTCTACTGGTAACACCCCTCGGTCGGGGTAAAGTCCAATCCATGATCTCGAACGGAGTCTTGCCCGTCCTGATCACGACCTTCCTCGCCTCGGCGGTGGAGGGGATCGAGATGGTCACCATCGTGGTAGGAGTCGGCGCTACGCGCGGTTGGCGCTCCACCTTTATCGGCGCGCTCAGCGGTTTCGGCGTTCTCGCCGTCGTGATCGCGGTACTGGGCGTTGCCCTGCAACGAATCCCGATCGGCCCTCTACGCCTGGTGGTGGGCGCCCTGCTTCTGGTCTTCGGCCTGCAGTGGTTCCGTAAGGGGATCGTCCGAGTGGCGGCGCGCGGCTTTGGCGGCATCGGCGGCGCTGATCCGGAAGAGAGTGAAGTCTGGACCGGTCCGGGGATGGACTGGACGGCCTGGTTTCTCTCCTTCAAGGGCGTCACACTGGAAGGCCTCGAAGTCGCGTTCATCGTCGTCGCTTTTGGCGCCGGCGCGAACCAGATGGGGACGGCCATCATTGGTGGCGTCGCCGCGGTGATCCTTGTCGGCGGCGTGGGGCTCGCGCTTCATCAGACCGTCCGGCGGATTCCCCGCAGCGTTCTCCAGCTCATCGTTGGGACGCTGCTGACCAGCTTCGGGAGTTTTTGGGCGCTCGAGGGGCTGGGCGTGGACTGGCCCGGCAGCGACTTGGCCATCATCGGGCTGCTCGCTCTCTATGCGCTCACCGCGGCCGTTTACATCACCCTGGAAAAAAACCGGATGCTCGGTTTGCGAGTGGCCGCATGACCATGGAACGCGTTTGGTCGTGGGTGATCGCCCCGTTTCGCTTTCTTTATCACTTCATCGTGGGAGACGATTGGACGGTTGCGCTGGTCGTCTTCATCGCGCTCGTGATCAGCGGCATTCTCAACGCCAACCACGTTCTCGCCTGGTGGCTGATACCTGTGGTCGCGATCGCGATGACCGGCATCAGCATTCGCCGGCACCGTGTGCGATGAGCGGCATTGGCGTCGTCGGCCTCGGGGTGATGGGGCAGAACCTGGCCCGCAACCTCGCGCACAAGGGCTTTTCGGTCTCGGTCTACAACCGGACCACCTCCAGGGTCGATGCCTTCATGCAGCAGTTCGGCTCGGAAGGACAATTCACGCCCGCGCGCTCACCGGACGAGCTCGTCCAGCAACTCGAGCCTCCTCGTGTGGTGCTCATGATGGTCACGGCAGGTCCGGCGGTGGACGAAACCATCGAGCACCTGCGGCCATCGCTGAAAGCCGGCGACATCTTGATCGACGGCGGCAATTCGTATTTCCTCGATACCGTGCGGCGGGGCAAGGCGCTCGAAGCGCAGTCGCTGCGCTTCATCGGCACGGGAGTCTCGGGTGGGGAAGAGGGGGCGCTCAACGGACCCAGCATCATGCCCGGCGGCCAGCGCGAGGCCTACGAACGGATGGCGCCGATGCTGACCAAGATCAGCGCCCAGGTCGACGGCGATCCCTGCTGCACCTACATCGGGCCCGGTGGCGCCGGCCACTACGTGAAGATGGTCCACAACGGCATCGAGTACGCCGACATTCAGCTGATTGCCGAGGCCTACGACCTCCTCACGCACGCGCTCGGGCTCGATGCGCCGCAGCTTTCAAAAATCTTCGCGCGCTGGAACCAGGGCGACCTCGATTCGTACCTGATTCAGATCACCGCCGAGGTGCTGGGCAAGATGGACGCCGCTACTGGCAAGCCGCTGGTCGACGTCATCCTCGACGAGGCGCAGCAGAAAGGCACGGGGAAGTGGGCCTCGCAGTCCGCGCTCGACCTTGGCATCCCGTTGACCGCGATCACGGAAGCCGTTTTTGCGCGTTTCCTGTCCGCGTTGAAGTTCGACCGCCAGGTCGCGTCCCGCTCGTTGCCTGGTCCGAACGGTGCGGTCCGCCCGCAGGTCGCTGAATCGCTCGTCGACGACGTACGAAGCGCGCTGTACGCCTCGAAAGTCGTTGCTTACGCGCAGGGCTTCGAGCAGATGCAGGCCGTCTCCAATGAAAACGGCTGGGACCTTCAGTTGGGATCCATTGCCCGAATCTGGCGCGGCGGCTGCATCATTCGCGCCCGATTCCTGAACCGCA
>DAIPYJ010000137.1:0-3298 GCA_036782775.1 Candidatus Dormiibacterota bacterium
GAGACGGTCGCAGTTGCCGTCGTGCGCATGATGTCCACGGCACCGTGTCGTCCATCGTTCGGAAGGACGACCAGCACATCCCTGAAGAGGTCGGCGATGGCCAACCGGCGCGATCCCATCACGGTGAGATGCCACTCGCTGACTGGCGCTTCGAACCGCATGCTAATCGTCACCGGAATGGGCGCATCGAACCGCAGTTCGACCAGGGATGGCGTATGACGACCGGCGCGCGACGGCATGACGTCCGCTCGAACAATCCGAGCTTCACCCGGGAGCAGGCTTCGCACCAGGTAGAGCAGGTGAGGCGCCTCGTCGTAAAACAGGCCCATCGGCAGCTCCTCGTACCAGCTCGGGAGGCGGCGGTTCGGATTGGAAAGCTGAACCGCTGCAATACCCTGAAGTTCGCCAAGCTCCCCGGCGACGAGAAGCCGCTGGAGCCGGACGATGGAACGAGAGAACTGGAAGTTGTGGACAACGCCAAGAATTCGCCCGGCCCTGGTCGCCGACTCCAACAGCTGCCTGGCTTCGAGCGGGCTCATCGCCATCGGTTTTTCGAGTAAGACGTGTTTGCCGGCGCTGAGAAAGCGCTGGGCCAGATCGAAATGTGTACTGGGCGGCGTCCCGATGGTCACGGCGTCGACCTCATCAAGCCACGCGATCTGCGCCGGGGCGCTCCCGACTCCGGGCCGGACCTTCAGCCTCTGCGCCGTGGCGGTAACCCGGTCGCTCCTTGGATCGATCACCCCGACCAGGTCGACGTCGGGACGCCTCCGTAAAGCGGGGATATGCCGGTTCGTCGTCACCCAGCCCAGCCCGACGGCGGCCACCCGCAAGCGATCGCCAGTCCTCATCGCGACTCGATCGCCAGGATGCTCAGGAAGAAACTGGAGAAGACCGTCTGGATGCCGATCGCCATCGACACAACCGCGGGAACCAGCTCGCGCATTTCGGTGCGGGGGTCGAGGGCACCGAAGCCAACGGCGCGCCACCCGAATAGCGCAACCACCAGCAATCCCAGCCCGGCGAGGAAGAGTATGCCGCCAGCCCCAAGACCGACCTCAAGCGTGACGACGCGGTAGAGCCGGTTTAGAAGACGATGCTCCGGATGAAAGCCTTCGCGCACGGCGAAAATCTTCGTGAAAACACCGAAGAGCACAACCTGGTAGCCGATCAGACAGACGAACCCGGACACCAACAGCGTGCCGTAGTCCAAGCCAAACGGCCCGAGCTGGATCGGTGACAGGATCAGCGCCACAGAGGCCACAGCTCCCGCGACCAGCATCGCCATCCCGGGTACGAGGAAGAGCCAGCGCGGCGAGAACAGCAACATGAATCGCAGGCCGCGCCAGCCATCGCGGAAAGTCCGCAAATGGGGTGGCCGAGAGCGTCCGTCCTTGTTGAGAACGGTCGGAACTTCGTCGATGCGCAGCCGTCTGAGGGAGGTCTTGACGACCATCTCCAGAGCAAACTCCATTCCCGTCGTGCGCAGCATCAGCGAGTCAAAGGCATCTTTCCTCATGGCGCGCAGACCGCAGTAGAAATCCCCGACGCGGGCGCGGAAAAAGATGCGGCCAATCGCGCTCAACAGCGGATTGCCGATGTACTGGTGCTTCCAGGGCATCGCACCCGCCCTGATGCCACCCTTGAAGCGGTTGCCCATCACCAGGTCCGCTCCGGCCCGCAGGCGCTCGATGAATGGGCCGATCGAGCCGAAGTCATAGCTGTCGTCAGCGTCGCCGATGATCACGTACCGCCCGTGCGCCGCCTCGACGCCTGCGCGGATCGCTGCGCCGTAGCCACGCCGGGTGGCATTCACAACGCGGGCGCCCAGCGCCGTCGCGATCATCACCGACTGGTCGCGGCTGCCGTTGTCGGCGACGATGATTTCGGCCTCGAGGTGAAGCCGGGCAATGGCCAGCTTGGCTTTTTGAATGCATGCTGCGAGGGTTTCGGCCTCGTTGAGGCAGGGCATGACGATCGAGACCTCGACCGCCGGGACGGGCGCATAGGACTCAGTGAATGCCCGCTCAATCGCCACGGGCCGTATAACGCCTTAGGAGGCTTTTTCGTTCTGGAACCAGTCGCCCACTGAGATCCCGGTCCGTCGACCGCGATTCCTCGTGATACTCGGCTTCCGAGTTCACCTTCCAGACGTCGTAGGTCGTGCCAAGGGCGATGTTCCTGGCCGCCAGCAGCGCGGTCATCATCGAGTGGTCCTGGTTGTTGTACTGGTGCATCCCGTTGCGGCCGACCAGCTGCAGGTTGGGCAGCGCCCGCTGCAGGTACTCGCGCACCACCGCGACGTGCTCACGGTACTGGTCGTCATAAACGGGGTAGGCCTTGCGCATCCGCACCGTCACGCCCCAGGCGACCTCATCCGCGCGGCAGATGCCAAGCGTCGCCAGTTCCTGTCGGGCCAGCTCGATCAGCGTGTCATCCGGCGATGACCAGAGTCCATCCCCTTCGAAACAGAAGTACTCGAGTCCGAGGCAGGTCGACTGCGGGTCGGCCACCATGTCCGCGCTCCAGTTCTTGAAGTTCTGGATCCGGCCGACCTTGACGCTCGGATCGTGGATGTAAATCCAGTTGTCCGGGAACACGGTTGCGCGGTTCACGACGACCGCGACCGTCAGAAAGTCGCGATACTTCAGCTGTGCCGCCGCCTCGCGCACCGGAGCAGGCAGCGGCGGCTCGCATTTTTCGATCAGCTCACGGATCGGAAGCGTCGAGATGAAGTCGGTGCCATCGAGAACCCGTGCCTGCCCACCCTGGTTGACGACGACGCTCCTGACCAGGCCGCCGGCGTGACGGATACTGCTGACCTCGCTGCCGAGCTCGACGCGCTGGCCGCTCGCCAGCAGGCGATCGCGGACGCGTTCCCACATCTGGCCCGGGCCGAGCCGCGGATAGCGGAAGTGGTCGATCAGCGTCTTGATCACGGCATCCCCGCCCGCGCGGAAGCGCGCGGGAAGGAGCGCGTGGCGAATCGTTTCCAGCAGGTTCAGCCCCTTGATCCGCTGCGCCGCCCAATCAGCAGACAGCTCCTTGGTACTGATCCCCCAGACCTTTTCGGTGTAGGTCTTGAAGAAGATGGAGAACAGCCGGTAGCCGAACTGGTTACGCACCCAGTCCTCCAGCGAGCGAGGATTGGGGACCGGCCGGATCCGCGCCCAGGCATAGCTCAGCAGGCAGAGGAACGACTCGACCAGGCCGAGATTCTTGAGCGCGTTCAGCGGCCTCAGCGGGTAATCGAAGTACTTGCCGCGGTAATAGATGCGCGAGATCCGGCCGCAGGTCC
>DAIPYJ010000138.1:0-3223 GCA_036782775.1 Candidatus Dormiibacterota bacterium
CATGCGCGGATTATCCGCCATTCTGGCGCCCGCCGCGCGGCTCACGGTGGGTGATGGCGTCGGCGGGCTCGTCCTCCACGTCGATGCCGCCCTCGTCACGATCACGATCGCCTTCGCCGGACTCGCCCTTCTTTCTTCTGGCTGGGCGCTCGGCGGCCAGGGACCGGACGTCCAAACCCTGGCGGAGCAGGTGAATGCTCTCCAGGTAAGACAAGCGCTCGACCAGCCAACCAACCCGGTAATGGACGGCGAACCAGGTCTCGTGGGCCGGCGGATGGCGGTGCCGCCGGCGCCAGCGGCCAACGGCTTCTTTAAAGCTGGGCGCGAAGCCGCCTTCTCCCCGGCGGTCGGCGCCGCCCCCATCGCGTTTCTGCGGAGTCGATTGTGCTCTCGCAGCCTCGTTTTTGGCTGGTCCGGAATCCTGTTCTGCCAACTGTGGCGATTGTAGATATTGATCTTGGATAATGCCCGCGTGCGATTGAGCGAGGTTATGGCGGTCGCCAATCAGCTCGCCGGTTGCGCCGAAACGCCGGTGGATTCCGAGGTCTATCTGGATGGCGACGTCCACCGGGTCCTGGCCGGCATCGACGTCGATCTCGGTGAGCTGTTCCTGGCCCGGGAGCTCGGCGCCGACGGCGTGATCGCCCACCATCCGGTCGGATCGCGGGCCCGACTTCGGTTTCCCGCCATGATCGAACGCCATGTCGAACAGATGACTGACGCAGGAATTCCACCCGACGTCGCAACCGCGGCGATGCGGGCGAGGCAGCGGCCGGTCGAGCACGGAGTCCACCCGGCCAACTACGACCGCGTCGTCGATGCCGCCCGAAAGCTTGGCATGCCGCTGATGAACGTGCATCTACCCGCCGACATCATCGGCCGGCAATATTTCATTGACTTTGTTAGGCGCGTCGTGGACGGCCGGGCGGCCACGGTTGGCGCCTTGATCGAAGAGCTCAAGACCATCCCGGAGATGGAGCTCTCGCTGGTCCAGCCCGAACAGTGGCTGGGGAAGCCCTCGAACCCGGTTGGCAAGTGGGTGGTGCAGATGGCCGCCGGAACCAATGGTGGCGCGCCGATCTATCGCACGTATTATGAGCACGGCATTGACACCATCCTGGCGATGCACATCGACGACCGCGATCTGCGGGAGCTGGAGCAGGATCAGCGCGAGAACGCCAACCTGGTTATCACCGGGCATATGCCAAGCGACTCAATCGGCATGAATCGAATACTCGACACGATCGAGCAGCACGGGGTCGAAGTTATCGCCGGATCCGGAGTTATACGGGTTTAGAGCACATGCAGGAGGACCGTTTGGACGCCACACCTCAGGCCTACAACAACGAAGCCGAGCGTCGCTACCACCTTCGTCGTCTGGACGATCTCTTGGAGGCGCTCGAGCGGTTGAACCTCGCGGAAGCCAAGGAGCTGCCCGTCCCGGTCAGGGAACGGATCGAAAAAGAAGGCATCGCCGTCGAGCCAGGTATCAGCTTCAGTCGGCTGATCGAGCTCGTCTGGGCGCAGCAGGAGAAATATTTGATCGACCTCAAGGCTGACCGCCGCAAGGGCTCCCGTCGGGTCGGCGATGGCGTCATCGCCTCCCACCGTGTGCTCGACGCCTTCATCCTCGGGCGGTTGAACCTCGCCGGCCGTCGCCGCCGGCGCATGACGGGCTAAGTCGAGCCTACCGTCCCCCGGCGCATTCCCGGCTAGCGGTCAACTACTCCGACACCGTGTGTCGGGCGATCGCACGACGAACCGGCCGTCGACGCGCTGCAGGCTGAAGCCCTCTTCGTGAACTTTCCGGTGATGCTGCCGGCATAGCAACGCCAGGTTATTGAGCGTGGTCGGCCCGCCGTCTGCCCAGAACTTGAGGTGGTGCCCGTCACACCAGATCGGCGGCTTGTCACAACCGCCAAAGACGCAGTGCTTGTCGCGCGCCTCGAGCGCGCGGCGCCTCGCTGGGGAGATCGTCCGGCTCGCCCGGCCGATTTCACCCTCGAGCTCGCCGCGGGCCGCGATCCGGCTGATCCTGGCGTCGCAACCCAGGCGGCGGACAGTCTCAGCGGGAATCGTTCCGCCGTCTTCGATCTCTCCGGCCGGTGAGCCTGCGGTCCTGGTGAGGGTCTCGACCGTGGTCCTGATCACCAGATGCGGACGCGAGGTCGATCCGTCCGCTGTTTTCAAACCCGTCTTAGCGGAGCAGATCTCGACCAGGCGGTCGGCGCGTCGCTGACCAGCGGTGCGGGTGTCCTCTTTGTCTGGCAGCATCCCGACATTCAGTGCCCGGCGAATGATGGCGCCGCCCTCGGTATCGAGCAGGCCATCGAGCCGCACCAGGCCATCGACTGGTTCCCCGAGGTGTAGGTAGCGCCGCTCGTAGGCACGGTTCGCTTCGGCAAGCGCGGCTCCCGGGTCGACGCGATGCTCGAAATCCTTGGCCACGGCGACCAGCTGTCCCGGGTCCCGAGTCTCCGCGGCCTTTAGCAGTGATCCTTCGGCCTTGCGAACGCTCTCCACCCCGACATGCTCGGCAGTTCTCGCCATGACGGCGACATGCTGGTAGCTGAGCTCGCCGCGCGCGAAAGCTTGTTCCGTCTTCGGCAGCTGGTCGACGTGCCTTGCGACGGTCAAACGTTCGGCCGCGGCGCCCGCCGACAGCTTGCACTTCCAACGCAGCCAGGCCACGGCATTGAGGGCGCCATCCTCGGCGTACTCGCCCGACTCGTCAAACCGACGAAGGCCCTCGGCAAAGGTGGCTTCGAGCGGATCGATGCCGGCCTCGCGGATCTGAATCAGCGCTTCGCCGAGAACGGTTCCTTCCGCCCTGGCGATGACGTCTCGCATCCGGCTATTAGCCGCCCGAACAGCTTCGGCAGCGCTCGCTACATCGTCTACTGTTGCTCGCTTCCGCATCGCGACGGCAGCCATGCTGCCATCGTGCGCCCCGATTACGACAGCTGTCTGTCAACAATTCAAAGCGAATGAAAATATGTTTTCGGTTAAGCGCGCGAGCGACCACTCAGCGCGAGGCTCCCCCAGCGCGCGGAGCGCGACTAAGCCGCCTTGAAGCGGCCGAGCTCTTGCTCGAGCTGCTGTATCCGGAACAGCAACTGATTGATGTAGCGCTCGCGGCCCATCAGGCGCGTATTCATCGAGGAGGTCGCCTGAAGCTGCTCTTTCACTCGGTCCCAGCGGCGAACGTTCTGGATAGCAACGG
>DAIPYJ010000139.1:0-3133 GCA_036782775.1 Candidatus Dormiibacterota bacterium
CGCCGTAATCTTGCCGGCAGTATCGGTGGTCAGGATGGCAAAAGGGGCGTCATGGATCAGCGATTGGGAGAAGCGATGCATCTGCTCAACCTGCCGCTGGCCCGAGCGTTCCGCCGAGAGGTCGTGCAGCGTGACAGCGACGCCGTTCTGCATCTTGACTGCCTGGATCTCGAACCACAAGTCGTCGCCTGAGTCGCTGCGATAGCGAATCTCGCCTGAATACGGCAGCCCGGTACGCTCAACCTGGTGCAGCCGCTCATCCAGGCTGCTCTCCGGCAGCGTGGGCAGCGCGTGGCTGAAAGGCATGCCAATGAGGTCGCGGCTGCGATGCAGCAGCAGCTTTTCAGCGTTGGCGTTCACGAAACTGAAGCGGAAGTCGCCGGTTTTGTTGAACGGGCTGCGGTCGCTTTCGAGGATGAAGAACGCTTGGCGACCCGTCTCGGCAGCGGAGACGAATCGCTCGTGCGCCAGTTCGGCAGCCTCGCCAAACGCTTTCACCTGATAGAGCATCGGGAGCAGCAGCACAACGCCGCCCGCGAGCACCAGCGAGCTGAGCCCAAGAATCGCGCGCGGTTCGCCTGGCCCGCCGACGCTATAGCCCAGCAGATCCAGCAATCGCTTCGCCCCGGCCATGCCGAGCACCAGCATCAGACCGACGGCTGCTGTTCGGAAGGCCGCCTGCCGGCGCATCAGCCAGACCAGCCGGCCCAGAACGAAGCAGGCGCAGGCGCAGGCAAGCATGGTCAGGCCGTCGGCCGCCACCCGCACCCAATTCATCACGGTGACCGAGGAGTCGCCGAACGCGTGGAGGAGCCAGTCGCTGCGCCAGGTTGCCAGCTGGGCGACCAGCGCGATGATGAAACACGCAAGCAGCGCGGCTTGAATCAGCGGGCCGCGCATCCGTCGGCGGTGAACAGACTTCCCCATACAAGGTCCCAATGGTTCTTTAGGATGGCCTACTAGGGAACCTAACACCGTCAGTCGTGTTTCCTCTCAAATTTTCAGTGATACCGATCCCGCGACCGTTGTATCTCTTTGGTATGAGAGTTGCTCGCTACTCGCCGTACGGCACCCAGATGTTCTTTACCTGTGTGGCGTGATGGAGATACCAGAAGCCCTCGGATTGCCGGGAATCGAACCAGTCGATGGAGCGACCCTCATTGGTCCACACCTGTTTCAGGTTACCAACGGAACCCAGCTTCACCAAGCCGGCAGCGGCTTCGTCGCGGAAGCTCCAGATCGCGTCGACATCATCGTGTTCCGATAGAGTCTTTCCGAGTTCCATGGGTCGGCCAGCCACCAGGTTCACGACGCCTCCGGGCAGGTCGCTGGTGTCGAAGACCTGGTACAGGTCGCCGATGACGGTGGCGCTGCGCTCGCTGGGAACCGCCACAACAGCGTTGCCCATCGCAATCGCCGGCAGGATCAGAGAAAGGAGCCCGAGCAGCGGAGCGTCGTCCGGCGCAAGGATCCCGACGGTGCCGATGGACTCCTTCATGGCCAGCGTGACCATGCGGAACGGCGGGTTATGAATCGAGCCTTCGAACTTGTCAGCCCAGGCCGCGTAGGTGAACGCACGCTGGACGGAGGAGTCGAACTCGGCCTCCGCTTGCGGGATGCCGACGAACTCGGCGAGTTTGGCAACGATGTCCGCGCGACGCTGAATCAGGTTTTCGGCGATGTAGTAAAGCACCTGCGCTCGGCCGTGCGCGGGCGCCTTGGCCCACTTGTTGCCGGCAGGCCGCGCTGCCTCGACCGCGTTGCGGATGTCCTTGCGGTTGCCGAGCGGGGCCTCGCCGACGAGCTTGCCATCGCGACCGTAGACCGGGAAGCTGTAGCCGGAGTCCGGCCGCGCCTGCTTGCCGCCGATGTACTGCTTCACCGTGCGGTCGATGGAAACGTTCTCCGTGTTCCGTTGTCCGTTCTCCGTTAGGTCAGTTCTCACGGACAACGGAGAACTGAGAACGGACAACGTTTTCGTCCACCCCGGGACAAGGTACTCGTACATGCCCTCCTTGCCGCCTTCGCGACCGTAACCAGATTCGCGATATCCGCCGAAGCCACACGCCGCGTCGAAGAGGTTCGTCGAGTTGATCCAGACCACGCCCGCTTTTACCTGCGCGGCGACATCCAGCGCCACGTTGATGTTTTCGGACCAGACGCAGGCGGCGAGGCCGTACGGGGTGTTGTTGGCGAGCTCGACGGCTTCGGCGGGCGTGCGGAAGGTCATGGAGGCGAGCACGGGGCCGAAGATCTCCTGCTGGGCGACGGTGGAGGTGGGGTGGACGTCGGTGAGGAGGGTGGGCTTGAGGAAGAGGCCGTTCTTCGGCATGGGGATCTCGGGCTGCCAGCAGGTAGCGCCTTCGGCAATGCCCATGGCGACGAGCTTGGTGATGCGGTCGTACTGCACCTGGTCGACGATAGCGCCGATGTCGATGGCCTTATCTAAGGGTGAACCTACCCTCAACGTTTCCATGCGGGCGCGGATCTTCTCGTAGAGGCGTTCGGCGACGCGCTCCTGCACGAGGAGACGCGAGCCGGCGCAGCAGACCTGGCCCTGGTTGAACCAGATACCGTCGACCAGGCCCTCGACGGCGGAGTCGAGGTCGGCGTCGTCGAAGACGATGAAGGGAGATTTGCCGCCGAGCTCGAGGGAGAGCTTCTTGTGGGAGGTTGCCGTGGCCTTGCGGATGATGCGCCCGACCTCGGTGGAACCGGTAAAGGCGATCTTGTCGATGTCGGGGTGGTCGACGAGGAGTTTGCCGGTGCTGCCGTCGCCCTGGATCACGTTGAGGACGCCTTCGGGGAGGCCGATCTCGGCGGCGATCTCGGCCATGGCGATGGCGGTGAGGGGGGTGAACTCGGCGGGCTTGATGACCACGGTGTTGCCGGCGGCAAGCGCGGGCGCGACCTTCCAGGCGAACATCAGGAGCGGGAAGTTCCACGGGATGATCTGGCCGACGACACCGACGGGCGTGTAGTTGCGGAACTCCTCGCCTGCAAAGCCTGACTCGGTGAGGTTGCCGAGGAGCTGCGCCCAGCCGGCGTGGTGGTAGAAGTGGCGGGCGACGAGCGGGATGTCGATGTCGCGGGACTCGCGGATGGATTTGCCGTTGTCCATAGACTCGAGCAC
>DAIPYJ010000140.1:0-989 GCA_036782775.1 Candidatus Dormiibacterota bacterium
CGCAGCCTTCACCGCCACCGGGAAGCCGATGGCCCCCTCGGCGAAGTGCCGCGCTTCCGCAAGCATAAGCAGCAATGAGGGCTCCGTGATCTGGGTGCCGAGGTATACGAACAAGCCCCAGGTCACGCTGGCTGCTCCGAAAAGCCCCGCCGCCGTCAGCGCGGTCGAGAAGCCGGCCGCTGTCAGATGGCGTTCAGCGGGATTGACCTGCCAGAGATGCGCTGTGAGGACCCCGAGAAACCATGGTCCAACCAAGAGCGCCGGCCCGCTGGCCAGGAACCAGGACCACTCCTGGGTCGACGAGTTGGCATTGATGAATGCCAGCAGGGCGGCAGGTGCGGTTCCGGCACGGGGCATCGGGCCAGCCAGGACGTATGACGCGCCGAGCAGGGCGGCCAGCAGCACGCCACAGCCTGCGCTGATGCGACGCAGGACCATCGACCCTCCTTTCGCCCCTGAAAGGGCGGCGCAAAGGGTAGACCGAGACGGTCGAGATGGCGCGTCTTTTTTGGCTTCGTCAAGTCCCGGAAATCGGGCGCGCCAAGCTAGCGATGGGGTTGTAACCTTGCGCCGGACTCAGCCTGGGTCCGCAACAGGGGAAGGAAGGATGGGGGGCGAGCACCCGACCACGGACTGGTCGCACTCGGCCGTGCGGCATTGTCGGCCGTCCGCCCTGAGTGGCGGCAAGGACACGCGCCTTGAGCGAAGAATTCCCGCCGAGTAACGCCGTCGACTCGCCGCGCGTCGCGCTCGCTCGAGAGCTCGTCAGCTCCGTTTTCGCCGACGCAGTCCCGGGCGAGTCCGCCGATATCGATCGCGCCGCAGTCGAGGTTGTCCGGACCCGTCTGAACGAGCTGTTGGCCGAAGCCGACGACTCCGAGCGCGGCCAGATCCTCGCCTACGGCGAAAGCCTGGAAATGTTGCGCGACAAGCTCGACCGAGATGGCTGACTCGGTAGCTCTCGCCGGAGGCCTCGCCGCTCGCGTCGA
>DAIPYJ010000140.1:999-2997 GCA_036782775.1 Candidatus Dormiibacterota bacterium
TCACGATTTCGCGGGCGGCGTTGATGATGCCGAACCAGATCGCCGAGGCGACGACGTTGCTGAGCATGATCACCACCCTCGTCGCGGCCCTGCCCGACGGGGAGGAGAAGAGCCAGGCCCAGCAGGTGCTGACGACGCTCGCGAGCGAACTCCGTAGCGCGCTGTCGCCCGCCGCCCAGGTGGCTGTGGACGCCGCTCGCCAGCGGCTCGAGGCCGCCACAGCCGCCGAAGTGGCAGCCCGGAATGCGCTCCAGGCCGAAGTTGCGAAGGGCTACCAACCCGGCGTCGGCGGCGGGATCGACGCGCAGACCCTCAACAAACCTCACGAGGAAGCGATCGCCAAACTGACCGGCGATCTCGCTGCGGCTTCGGCCGCCCGCGAGGCCGCGGCCGCGGCCCTGGCACAAGCGATCGCGATGCAGCTGGCCCTCGACCTGATGGGTCTGACTCCGGCGCAAGCTTCGGCCGCTCTGCAGGCCAAGTGGCTCGCGGCCGACGAGCAGGTCCTGAAGTGGACTCAAGCCATGGCTACGCCGGGCGCGGTCACACCCGAGAACCAGGTCCACCTCCAGGTGCTCATCACCACGGCGCAAATCCTGCTGACCTTTGCGCAACCAACGGACCGGCAGGCCATCAATCAGCGGCTCGACACGATCTTCGACCTGCTGAATGGCACTTACCCGTCCGGAACCGGTCGCACGCCGGAGCCTCATCTGTCAAACGGAACCGGTGAGATGTATGTTGGCGCCGACAGGTCGACGAACTTCCGCTCCGGCGGATTGCGACAGCTCCTAGCGACGCTGCCGGCCGACAGCCCGCAAGCGCAGGCGGTGCAGTACGCGATCAACTTCCTGGAGGGCGAGCGTGTCCAGCTGCTGATCGCGACCGGCAACCCGGCGATGCTCGATCAGTACTTGGCGATCAAGAACGCCGAGGTGGCCTACTTCAACTCACAGGCGCCTTGGGAGGAGCTGCGCTGGCTGTTCCCAGGGGGAACCAGCGACGAGCAGATAGCGAGCGCCGTCGCGCAGTTCAGGGCGGCTGAGCTGCCGCAGGTGGTCAACGAGATGTCAGCGCATTTCAATGATCCGCAGTGGCTCATGCGGACCATTGGCAGCCTGAGCCGCCAGGACGTCACACGCGGCATCCAGGCCCTTGACAAGTACTTCGCGACCCCGATCCTGCAGCGTGGCGTCGTCTGGTATTGGCGCAATGTCTGTACCTACTCGATCCTCCAGCAGGTCGGCTCAGAGCAGGACCTGTCTGAAGCTCTGAACCTGGCCGGCAACCTGCCCATCGACAAGCTCATGCTGGAAGCCAAGACAAACCAGGCGGCCCAGCAGGCCGTGAACATCCTGACGCAGAAGGGATGGATAGTCGACGGCCACTACGCCATCCCGGCGAATGTCGTCTACAACCCGGCGACGATCGGCGACCAGATGGGCACTCCGCACTGGTTCGACCAGATCTTCAACATCCAGAGCGCCATCGAGTTCATCGCGACGGTGATACTGCCGGCGCTGGCCGCGGGCAGGATCGCGTCACTGATAGCGATCGCCGGCAAGGCGCCTTGGTGGGCCCGCGCGAGCGTTGCCGCGGTGCGTGTCACATCCGAAGCGATTCTCTTCACCTTCCTGCACGACCTCGCGAAGTCGGGACTGAACCCGTTCGGATTCGCGAAGGACCTGCAGAGGTTCGGCCAGGACACTGCCGCGAACCTCACGGTGATCGTGCTTCTGCAGGGTATGGGCGCCTCAGTCAAAGCCGTCGAAGATGCGCTGGCCGAGGAGGTAGGCGGCGAGTCGGCGCGCGCGCTGCTGAGCAAGCCCTTCGCTCAGATGACCGGGAAAGACGCTCTCGTCCTCGTCAACACGCTGAACAAGATTCCGGGCCTCAAGACCGGCGCGCTGTCGATTGGGGAGGCTGGGTTGCTGACCGCGGGCGGTGCCCTCCACGGCGGCAAGCTGGTCCTGGACACGTTCCTGCGCAACCTGACCT
>DAIPYJ010000141.1:0-2880 GCA_036782775.1 Candidatus Dormiibacterota bacterium
ACTGCGGCATCGATGCCATTCGCATGCGGTTCGGATTGCGCTTCGGATCCCCATCGCAGGCGGGCCGCATTTCGGGCAGCACTTTTTCGGCGACTGGCTTTCTCGGCTGAATCGTTCCAGGCACCGTAGTTGTGAATCTCGTACACTCCGTCCCTCTCGCCGAGGAGGCCGACGCGGACGAGTTCCTTCGGGTCTTTAACACCGTCAGCCTTGACTGCAGGTGCGAGGATGGAGGTAACGACAGCGGCGGGCACACGGCCATCCGTGAGGTTGTCTCGTGACCACGCGACCATCGCCCAGTACAGGCCGTAGGCTGCCGGTCGCTGTACGTCGACGAACCGTGGGTGCAAGTACCAATGCACCCCACCGGCGAACCAGATGTCGGGCTTGTCGTTCACTCGCCCACCTCTTTGGCGACGCCAGCGAGCCTCCTGTGGTGCCTGTGCCAACTCATCGATATCTGATGCTCGTCACTCAGGAAAGGGCGTCTGGGGTTTTCTGAGTAGCGCTGGAGGGGTTTTTTGAGTAATGCCAGGCGATCCCCAGTGGACTCCCTGCCTCAACCCGATCGAGAGCGTGGCCCAATCGGCGCACCATCCCAGCGAGCGGGCACCTCTCGTTGCCGTGCCGGTCCAGATAGCAGGCCCAGCCCTGTGCCCTGCCGATTGTCGCCAACGTCTGTCCCCGGCGATCAACCGAGGATTGAACTGTAGCAACCAGCGCAAGGAGGTCGTTGGCATCGGCCGGCAACGATTCGCGTCTGGGACGCCCCCCCTTGGGGGCCGGCGAGGTCTTTCCATGCATCAGGCGTCGCAGCGATCCATAGGGATTCCTGCCCGCTATTAAGTCGGCCTTCTTGACCTCTGTTTTCCAGAGCTTTCCGATCTCGCTGAGGAGTCGGGTTTGAGGATTCAGCATTCGATCGCGGAGCACCGCCGCGAAGGCGGGTTGCCGTGGCCCTGGATTGCCACCAGGTCGTCGTATCTCCAGGAACGCCCTCTTCGCCGCGGCGCGGCCACCGCGCCGACTTACCTCGCGGTCCCAGCGCCTATTGCCCAGACCGACGAAATACGGCCGTTTCGCATCCGGGGCTAAGTCGGCGGGGGTGTGCGCATCTCGATTCGCCATCCCCGCCGCAACTGCTGATCGATGCCGGCTCTCCCGATAACCCCGGCTCGAGACGACCTTACGCGTCCATTCGGGATGCTGGCGCCGCGCGGCGTGGATCCGCTCCGCCTCGTGTGTGTCGAAGTCTGGATCCTTTTGCCGCTTGGTTCGCAGCATGGCGTCTGATCGGCTCTCGCCGGCGATCGCGAGCAGCGTTCCCGGCTTGATACCGAGGCCGGCCTCCAGGCGCCGGACGGTCCTCACAGCGTAGGCACGTTCGGGACGCTCGATCAGTGCAATGATTGTTTTGCGATCGACTCCAAGCTGGCGCCCAGCTTCAGCAGCTGTCCATCCACGCTCCTTGAGCTCGGCTTCGAGCCGAGCCTTTAGCTCCTGTGACACCGGGCTACGCTCGGGGATCCTTCGATGAAGAGCCGACGCCACCGAGCATCGCCGCCAATGCTGCCCGAGGCACCCTTATCACCCGACCAAGATGAAGTGCAGGGATCCGGCCCAGCCGGATCGATTCATAGCAAAGGCCCCGCGAGATCGAGAGAAGTGCCGCGGTCTCCTCGACCGTGAGCACCTCCTTATCGGCCGCCGGCCGCGGCAGGGCCCGCTTACGGGGACTTCGCCGACTCTCGTCAGCGGGCGTCGTCGTCGGACTCCTCGCCGTTCGCCAGGCGCTCAGCAAAGACCTCGAGATCGCGAACTCGAACGCGCCTCGATCCCCCGACTTTGACGCTTGGAATGGCGCCCTTCTTGATCAGCCGATAAATCGCTGATCGGCTCAGTGCGAGCCGCTCGCCGGCGCCTTCAAGGGTGACGAGCAGTTCCTGCTGCGACATGCTTCTACCTCCAAGAAAAAACGTGCACGTAAAAGCCTGAACGTTCAGGATGTGGCGTGCCACTTTTCTTTTTGGGCGGCGGCGTGTTACAAGCAGCGCAGACGCCGCCGGTGACCGCAAATAACGGCTGGAGGGAAGCAATGCGCGGGACGATTCGGCGACGCGGTCGGTTGAAGCGGAAAGGTGACCAGACCGGTAAAGAGGCCTGGGAGATTGCGATTGAGCGTGGCCGAGACCCGGTCACGGGCCGGCGCCTACGCGACCTCCATACCGTTTATGGGGCGCGGCGAGACGCCGATCGAGAGCGTACTCGGTTGCTTCACGCGCTGGCCATGGGGGTCTCCTCGGAGCCTTCCAAGGAGACCGTGGGCGAGTATCTGCAGCGGTGGCTTCGAGACCACGCCCGCCATACCGTCGCGCCTCAGACTTTCGAACGGTACGAATCGATCGTTCGCCTGCACTTGCAGCCAGCGCTCGGCGCTCTTCGCTTGACCGAGCTGCGACCTAAGCACATCGCTCAAGCAGAGGCGGCATGGCGCGAGTCGGGCCTGTCGTCCAGGACCTGTCTTCACCATCATCGAGTGTTCCACGACGCGCTCGAACAGGCGGTCCGCTGGCAGCTACTGCAGAGCAACCCTGCCCACGCGATCAAGCCGCCGAGAGCCGAGCAGCGTGAAATGAGGGTGCTCGATGTCGCGCAGGCCTCGGCATTACTGCAGGCCCTGCGCGGATCCGAGCTCGAGGCACCGATTGTCACTGCTCTCTTTGGCGGCCTACGTGTGGGCGAGCTTCTCGGAATGCGCTGGCAGGACCTCAACCTCTCGGCTGGCCAGTTGAGCATTCAGCAAACAGCGCAGCGTCAAACCGGCGCTGGCGTCGTCTTCCGCCAGCCGAAGACGCACCGCTCAAGGCGAGCGATAACCCT
>DAIPYJ010000142.1:0-2841 GCA_036782775.1 Candidatus Dormiibacterota bacterium
CGCCGGGCGCGGTCGGCTCGCTCGAGGATCATGCGCTCGGCAACACGACGTGTCCTTCCCACCGCGGAACTCTATCCAGCTGGCGCTGCGTCGACCACGCTGGCGAGCGCATTGCGAACCTCAGATGCAACGACCGTCCCGTAAAGCTCGATGCTTCGCATCAATTTCGAGTGGGGCAGCGTTCCCATACTGTATTTGAGGTCGAAGCGGCTCAGGCCCAGGCCTCGAGTTACAGACACGATCTTTTGGGCAACCGTCTTCGGGGATCCAACGAAGAGTGCGCCATCGGGTTCGGCGGCGGCCTCGAACTGACCTCGCGTCGTTGGCGCCCAGCCGCGCTCCTGCCCGATCCGGGTGTAGAAGGCCTGGTAATGCGGCCAGAGTTCTTCCCGAGCCTGCTCGTCCGTGTCGGCGACGTGCCCCGGCGAATGCGCCGCGACCGCCTGCTGAGCTTGTCCGAATTCTCGGAGCGCCCGATGGTAGAGCTCGATGAGTGGAGCAAATCGCATCGGCTGTCCGCCGATGATGGCGACAACGAGCGGAAACCCGTAACGAGCTGCTCGAATCACCGACTGCGGTGTGCCGCCGACCCCGACCCACGTTTTCACGAAGCCGGATTCGGTCGTCGGGTAAACGCGTTGGCCGGTCAGCGGCGGTCGGGTCTGCCCGGACCAGGTCACCGGTCCCTCCTTGAGTAGCTCGGCGAAGAGCTGGAGCTTTTCTTCGAAGAGGAGGTCGTAGTCCTCGAGTTGGTATCCGAAGAGCGGGAAGGACTCGGTGAAGGAGCCACGACCGAGGATGATCTCGGCACGCCCGGTGGAAAGGGCATCGAGCGTAGCGAACCGCTCGTAAACGCGGATGGGATCGTCGGTACTGAGGATGGTGACTGCTGAGCCGAGATGAATGCGGTTGGTGCGCGCCGCGATGGCAGCGAGCACGACCTCCGGCGCGGAGATCGCCAGGTCGGCCCGATGATGCTCGCCCACGGCAAAGAAGTCGATCCCGAGCCGGTCGGCCAGGACGGCCTCCTCGACGACCTCGCGGATGACCCGCGTTTGCGGTACCAGGGAGCCGTCCGCATCGACCGTGACGTCACCAAACGTATCGAGCCCGAGTTCGAGTTGGTCGCCTTCCTTAGCCACGCCTAAAGCATCGTAGCCCGGGGCCACTGGCGGAGGTCGGGCGTTTTCAAGAGAGGAGGTGGGGCCCGAAAACCAGAGAAGTTAGGATTTGCTCGGCTTCCTTAAATGACGTCGGTCCATTTTGGTTTTGCTCTGCTCGTTCTCGTCGTTACTCTGGTCGTCCTTGTCGTGGGTGGCGTCCTGCTCGTGCTGTTAATTCGGCGGGACTAGACCGGAAGTAGCTGGGACAGATCGCTGGGTGTCGGAGACATCAGCCGAACGCCGAATGGGACGTATCAGCCGAGTCAATACATCTTGAAATAGGGGCGGAGAGGATCGAACTCTCGACACCCTGCTTAAAAGGCAGGTGCTCTACCACTGAGCTACACCCCCGCGGTCGATTATAGGAACGCAACCGAACGCGACCGCTGTGCAAAGATCCGTTTGATGGCGCAACCTGCAGCTCCCGGCCGAGATAACAACATCGACCCGCATCTACCGGAAAAGGCCATGCTCAAAGCCTTCCTCGACTGGTACCGCGACACCGTGATCCGGAAGGTCAGCGGCTTGAGCAAAGAAGAGGCGAGCCGCCAGCTCGTCTCCACGCCGACCAACCTTCTCGGCATCGTCAAGCACCTTGCCTACGTCGAGCGAGGCTGGTTCCAGCGCGGGATGATGGGTCGCGACTTACCGATTCCCTGGACTGAGGAAGACCCTGATGCCGACATGCGTATCGGGAGCGATGAGACCGTTGAGGGCATCATTGGCTTCTACCGCGACGCCATCGCCGAGTCCAATCAGGTGATCGACGCGCTGAGCCTGGACGCGGTCAGTCGGAATCGGCGCGACCCAATGACCTTGCGCTGGGTCATGATGCACATGCTCGAAGAAACCGCTCGCCACGCAGGCCACTGCGACATCCTGCGCGAGCAGACGGACGGGCTGGTCGGCGAGTAGCCCGCAGTTGCCTAGAACTTATTAAGGATGTTGAACACCGGGGTGTACGCCTGGGTAAAGGCTTGCCAGGTAAACCAGGCAACTACGAGTAAGACCCCGATGATCAACACCGCTTCCACCAGGTCGAGCCAGTGGTGGAGATGGCGGACCATGCGTCAAAACCTCCTGTCCCCACGCTAGGTGCTTCCCCGCCTTCCGTCAATGGCCTAATAGCCGATCTTCCGGTGCTAGACTCGACGCCCATGCTGAGCAGTCGGGACGACGCCTGGGCGATCCTAAACGAGTTCACCAAAAACCCGCAGTTGATCAAGCACGGCCTCGGCGTGGAAGCGGCGATGCGCGCCTATGCCCCGCGCTACGACGGCAACCCGGATGTCTGGGGGATCGCCGGGCTGCTCCATGACTACGACTACGAGCGGTTCCCCGAGGTGGGCGAGCACGCCGTCAAAGGCGCCGAGATCCTCAAGGAGCGTGGCTGGCCGGAGGAGATCTGGTATGCCGTGCTCTCCCACGCCGACTACGCCAACGCGCCCCGGACGACGCCGATGCAAAAGGTGCTTTACGCCGTCGACGAGCTGGTCGGTTTTGTCGCTGCGGTCGCCCTGGTTCGGCCGACCAAGGCGGTCGCCGACGTGGAGGTCCCGGCGGTCAAGAAGAAGTTCAAGGACAAAGCCTTCGCCCGCGGCGTCCATCGCGAGCAGATCTTTGCCGGTGCCGAGCAGCTGGGCGTCGATCTGGATGAGCACATCCAGGTCGTCATCGA
>DAIPYJ010000143.1:0-1697 GCA_036782775.1 Candidatus Dormiibacterota bacterium
ACAGAGCAATGGTTGTCGACGCCAAGAGGCGAGTCGCCACGGCAACAGAGGGTCCGGGAGGGCAATCGGTGGGCTTCCCCCGGAACCGTGGAGGCCGGCTGATTAGTGAAGGGGTGCGAATCGGCCGCACCCTTGATACCACCCAGAACCTGATCGGGGCGCCTGGGCGATCTGAGAGGCTGGTTTTTCACGCGGCTCGCTCCCCATGGGCTCTGTGCGTCAGCAACTGCTCGTAGGCGACCGGCGACATCATCTGGCAGGAGCTGTGACGACGCCGGTGGTTGTACGCATCGACGAAGGCGGCTATCTCCCGACGCGCCTGTTCCTTGGTGGCGAAGCGCCGGCGGGAGAGCAGCTCGTGTTCGAGGGTCGAGTTGAAGCTCTCGGCCGCCGCGTTGTCGAGCGCCGACCCTACCCGGCTCATCGACTGCGTCACCCCCAGCGCCGCACAGGTATTGGCGAACAACTCCGCGGTGTACTCCGAGCCCTTATCGGAATGGAAGATGACGCCTCTCACGTCCCCGCCTCTGGTGGCGGCGGCCATGCAAAGCGCCGCTCGCGCGAGCGGGGCATCGTGGTGCTCGCCGAGGGCGAAGCCCGGCAGGCGTCGGCTGGCCAGGTCCTCGACGGTGGCCAAATACAGCTTGCCTTCCTCGGTGGGGATCTCGGTGAGGTCGCCGCACCATTTGGTGTCGACCTCGGTGGCATTGAACTCCCGTTTGATCAAGTCGACGATGGCCAGCTCCCGCTTGTCCGGGCGGGTCAGCGATCGCCGCTTGCGTTTGGGTGAACGGCCCTGAAGTCCCTGGCGGGCCATCGAGTCGGCCACCGTGTTCTTCGACACCTTCCAGCCAGCCTCGACCAGGTCCTCCCACACTCGGGGCGATCCGTAGGTGCCAGGCGTGCCGCCCGAGTCATCGGATGACGCCCTCACCGCAACGTCGAGCTCGGCCCGGCGACGCTGGCGGGGCGTCGGAGGGCGGTCGTGCCATTTGTAGAACCACGACTCGCTCACCTCAAGCGCCCTGCAGCTGACTGCATGGGGCACCTGGTGGTCGGCCCTCTGAGAGGCGATGAACGACGCCAGGCTCATCGCGTCGCCTCCTTGACCCAAAGGACCACGGATCGCTTGAGGACATCACGCTCCATGCGCAGCTCGGCGACCTCACGCTCGAGCTCGTGCAGACGAGCGCGCTCGTCGACGGTCAGGCCTTCCTTCTCGCCCCGTTCGATGCGGTCACGATTTATCCAGTTTCCCAACGTGCCCTCGTTGATCCCCAAGTCACGTGCTACCTGGGCGATCGGCTTATTGGTCTCCCGGACGATACGTACCGCCCCCTCGCGGAACTCCTTATCGAACTTCCTGCGCATCTCTGCCACGGCATCTCCTCATAGGTGATGCCTCCACGGAATTGGGGGATACCCGAAACTCAGGAGGAAACGGACGAGGCATTGGGGTTGGCGCGCTTTGACGGACAGGTTGGTTGAGTCGATTATGCCGCTTGGTTGCTGAGATTTTGGTGGATGCGAGCTTCGTAGTGGGCTGGGCTGAGATAGCCCAGACTGCTGTGAAGCCGGCGGGTGTTGTACCAGCCTTCGATCCAGTCGAATACCGCCCGGCGAAGGCCGGCGATGGTGGGCCAGGGACGACGGTCGATGAGCTCTCGCTTGATCGACGCGAAAAAGCTCTCGGCGAC
>DAIPYJ010000143.1:1707-2821 GCA_036782775.1 Candidatus Dormiibacterota bacterium
AGCGTTGTCCCAGCAGGTTCCTTTGCGGCCCAACGACAGCACGATGCCATGATCTTGGGCGAGCTGGCGGAAATCCCGGCTGGTGTACTGGCAGCCGCGGTCCGAGTGAAAAATGGCGCCGTCCGCTGGCCGTCGGTTCCCGAAAGCCATCATCAAGGCGTCGGAGATCAGCTCGGTGCGCATGTGGTCGCCCAGCGCCCAGCCCACCACTCGCCGGCTGGCCAGGTCGATCACCGTGGCCAGGTAGGCCCAGCCCTCCCACGTGGCGACATAGGTGATGTCACCGACGTAGCGGGCGTCGAGTATCTCCGACGGGCCGAAGTGACGCTGAATCAGATCCAAAGCCTCAGCCTCAGTGGCCGGGTCTTGGATGGTGGTCTTTCGCCACCGCTTCTTGCAGCGTCCCTCCAGGCCCTCGGCGACCATCAAACGGCGCACCCTTCGCCTCCCGCAGGCGACACCCCGAGCCAGCAGTTCCTTGTGCACCCGGGGCGACCCGTAGGTGCCGTCGGAGTCGCCGTGAACCTCGCGGATCTTCTCCACCAGCTCAGTGTCAGAGACGTCGCGAGCCGAGGGGATCTGCTTCTTACGCTGGTAGTAGGCGGCACGGGAGACCTCGAACATGTCGCAGCAGTGTTTGACGCTGCGACCTGCGGCTTCCTCCACCTCGATGAAAGGATCGAGCCTCACCGGGTCTCCTTCGCGAAGAAAGCCATTGCTCGCTTGAGCAGATCCACATCCGCCTGCAAACGGCGGTTCTCCTGGCGCAACTCACGAATCTCCTCGCGCTCGGCGCTGGTCGGCCCGGGCCGCTCGCCCGAATCAATCCGGGCCTGCTCCACCCACCGTCGCACCGCCGTCTCGGTCAGATTGAAGTCCCGGCACACCTGGGCGACCGTGCGATCGCCAGCCAGGCATCGCTCCACGATGTCAGCCTTGAACTCCAGGGTGAACGAACGACGGGGACGAGGCTTCTTCTTCGCCACAGTCTCCATTTTGGACATCCTTTCCGGGGCGTCGCCCCACTTGGTGGATGTCCGTCAAACCGTGCCAAGCCCACCGACCCGCGAACCAAGGCGTATGTCGAGCGGCGAAGCAAAGAGGGGCGCACAAG
>DAIPYJ010000144.1:0-1898 GCA_036782775.1 Candidatus Dormiibacterota bacterium
CTTTCAGGGGGAGGGTCGGGGAGGGGGTGGAGGCGACGCCCGCCACGCGATCTCGATGGCCAAGCTGGCCGGTGCCCAGATGATCTGGCGCGTCGCCGATCGGGTGATGCAGATCCATGGCGGAACCGGCTATACCAAGGAGATGCCGATCGAGCGCGTCCTGCGTGACGTGCGCGTTTACCGCATTTACGAAGGGACCGACGAGATCCAGCGCCGCTCGATCGCCCGCAACCTGCTCGAGCGCAACGCCCGGATCGGGTCGTGGGCATGATCTTCCACAGCCGGTTTCCAGAGGTGGAGATCCCCGAAATTGGCCTGGCCGCATTCGTCATGGGCAGGGCCGCTGACTATGGCGACCGGCCGGCGCTGATCGACGGGCCGAGCGGGCGAACCCTGACCTATGCCGCGCTCGCTGGCATGGTTCGGCGAATCGCCGCCGGGCTCACCGATCGAGGCTTTGGCAAAGGCGACGTGCTCGCCATCTACAGTCCGAACCTGCCGGAGTACGCGGCGGTCCTCCACGCGGTCGCGATGGTCGGTGGCATTACGACCACAGTCAATCCGCTCTACATGGCGCACGAGCTGCGCAACCAGCTCACCGACGCCGGCGCGAGCCTGTTGATCACGGTGGCGCCGCTGCTCGACAAGGCGCTGGAAGCCTCCCGCGAATCGTCGGTCAAGGAGGTCTTCGTTTTTGGCGAGGCACCCGGCGCCAGCAGCTTCGGCAGCCTGCTCCAATCGGGCGATCGCGTGCCAGACGTCGCCATCGATCCCAGCCAGGACGTGGTCGTCCTCCCTTACTCGAGCGGGACCACCGGTCTCCCCAAGGGCGTGATGCTCACCCACCGCAACCTGGTCGCCAACATCATTCAGAGCGAGTCGGTCTTCCCCGACCAGGTCGAGCACGTGATCGCGTGCCTGCCCTTCTATCACATCTATGGCTTGACAGTGCTGTTGAACATCAGCCTCCATCGCGGCGACACGATCGTCACCATGCCGCGCTTCGACTTCGAGCAGTTCCTTCAGTTGATGCAGCAGCATGCGATCACGCGCGCCTACCTGGTGCCGCCGATCGTGCTGGCGCTGGCCAAGCACCCGCTGGTTGGGAAGTTCGACCTGAAGTCGTTACGCTCGATCAACTCGGGCGCGGCGCCGCTTGGTGAGAACCTCGAGCAGGCCTGCGGCGAGCGGCTCAACACCTTCGTCGCCCAGGGATACGGATTGACCGAGACCAGCCCGGTGATCTCGACCACGCCACTCGACGACAACATGCACCGGTTCGGGTCGGCCGGCCTGCTGCTTCCGAACACCGAGTGCAAACTCGTCGATCCCGCGAGCGGCGCCGAGCTCGAGGCCAACGAGCAAGGCGAGGTCTGGGTGCGGGGGCCGCAGATCATGAAGGGTTACCTCAACCAGCCGGAAGCGACCGCGGCGATGCTCGGCTCCGACGGCTGGCTGCACACCGGCGACATCGGCATGGTCGATGCCGACGGCTACCTGTATATCGTCGATCGGGTCAAGGAGCTGATCAAGTACAAGGGCTTTCAGGTCGCCCCCGCGGAGCTCGAGGCCCTGCTGCTCAAACATCCCGCGGTTGCCGACGCGGCCGTGATTCCGCAGCCGGACGAAGAAGCGGGCGAGGTGCCCAAGGCCTTCGTCGTGCTGAAGGGCTCAGCCACGCCCGAGGAAATCATGGAATTCGTGAACGGCCAGGTCGCGCCCTTCAAGAAAATCCGGCAGCTGGAGGTCGTGACCGAAATCCCGAAGAGCCCAGCGGGCAAGATCCTGCGCCGCACCTTGATCGAGCGCGAGCGGAGCACAATTCCCTCCGCCTCTGCAGGGTCTCCCTCTCCCCACTTGTGGGGGGCGGATTCAAGTGGTCGGCGCAACACCGGCCT